>NZ_BDMA01000060.1:0-175764 GCF_002003485.1 Metapseudomonas resinovorans | reverse complement strand
CAAGCGCATGGCCTACGGCTATCGGGACAGCGACTTCTTTTTCATGAAAATCAAAGCCGCCTTCCCCGGTAATCCGTGAAGAACCTTTTTTGTGCCGGCTTCAGGCGGGTGAGGGTCGTTGCTGACTGTGCGCCAACAGCGCGCGGAACTCCGCCAACGGTACCGGTTTGCTGTACAGGTAACCCTGGTACAGGTGGCAGCCCTGTTGCTCGAGGAATGCCAACTGCTCGTCGCGTTCCACGCCCTCGGCGATGATTTCCAGCCCCAGGCTGCGCGCCATGGCGACGATCGCTCGGATGATCTCGGCGTCGTTGGGGTCCTGGGTGGCGTCGCGAACGAAGGACTGATCGATCTTCAGCGCATCGACCGGTAACCGCTTCAGGTAGGTCAGGGACGAGTAGCCGGTGCCGAAGTCATCCATCGCGAAGCTGGCGCCAAGCTTCTTCAGGCGCCGCATCTTGCCGATGGTGTCCTCGATGTTCTGGATGACGATGCCTTCGGTGACCTCCATTTTCAGCAGTTGGGCCGGTAGCTGGCTCCGTTGCAGGGTGCGTTCGACCCGCTCGACGAAATCGCTCTGGCGGAACTGTCGTGGGCTGATGTTCACGCACAGGCTGAATTCTCCGGCTGCGACCAGGCCCTCCGCCGTTAGCTGCTCGCAGGCGTTGCACGTTTCATCCAGTACCCAGGCGCCCACTTCCAGGATCAGGCCGCTTTCCTCCAGGACCTGGATGAACTGGCCGGGAGACTGCTGGCCCAGCGTCGGATGCTGCCAGCGGAGCAGGGCCTCGGCGCCGACTATTTAGTGCACTACAGCTGAATAAAAGTTTCGATTTGGAGTAAGTCAAGTTCTGTAAATGGGAATTTACCGGTAATTTATTTCTACTGATAATTGAAATGCTTACGGCGGTAATTAAAAACTATCTAACCCATAGGTAAATAAAATGTCTCATAAGTTTTTAAATCCCGAAAAAATCCATAACCCAGTGCCTTTTGGCTATAGTCATGTTATAGCCATTTCACCCAATGATTATGATTTCGTCCTTATTTCTGGGCAGTGGGCATCGAATACCGATGGAACAGTACCCAGCATCGAATTCCCTCAACAGGTTCAAAGATCCTTCGACAATCTGAAGTCCGCCTTGGAGTCTGCAGGACATGACTTCGCCTCGGTCATTCAAATCAGAACCTATATCGTTGATATCAACGAAGAAAAAACCGCGGAGTTGGCAGCTGTGGTAAAAAGAACCTGGGGTGAAAATCCACCAACCCATACTCTTGTTGGAGTAAGCGGACTGGCTATGGGAACCATGCACTTCGAAATTGAAGCCGTCTCGGCCAAGCCCAGGAAGTCGCAATAATCCTATCCGGCACCGTTGATAGTGGTAAATGATAGTTCCCATCTCTGCTTTCTAGATATCATCGAGGAACGCTTACAACCAACAACGCGCAAGTAAAAAGGGCGGTCGGCCAAGGGCCGCTCTTTCTTTGCCTATCAACGGCCCGCAACTTAACGATTACGAAAACATCGCGCTGCCACCTTCAGTACTTCACTTTAAAGGTGGGTGATTCCTCGGCCCGCTGGCCCCGACGGTCGTACAAAAAGCGGGAAATTGGCTTGCCCACAACCATAGAATCTTCCACCGGCCCTGGCCTGGCTCAATCATGTCATTCACGCCATTAAAACAGTCCTAGCTGCCGATCGATCAATGCGCTGAAATCATCCTGCACGAACGGCAGAATGGCATCGGCCACCGGCTGCAATTTCGAGGAAGGTACTGATCGCGAACGGCTGATCTTCCAGTTCGATGTACTGGCTGGAGAGCACGCCGTCCAGAATGCCTCCGTTGCGCGTGCGCAGTTTCACTTCCTGGGAGATCGGCGCGCCAATGTTGCGGGCATTACGCAGCAGCCACTCGCGCTGCTCGAGGTCTACCCAGATGCCCAACTCCAGGGTGGTGCGGCCGATGGTTTCGGACACCGGCCAGCCCAGTACGTGCTCGAAGTGCTGGTTGGCCTCGACTATCAGGCTGTCGGTGAGGCGGACCAGCAGCACGACGTCCGGGCTCAGGTGGAACAGGCTGGAGTAACGCTGCCGGGAGTTGGCCAGGTCCGGGGCGCGCTGCTGTTGCTGGGTGACGTCGCGGAGCACGCCGATCATGCGGCGTCGGCCGTCAGTGGGCTGCAGGCTGCCGCTGATCTCCAGCCAATGCAGCGTGCCATCGGGCCAGCGGATGCGGTGCCGCATGGCGCGTTCGGATTGGCGGCCGTCGAGCACTTCGCGGAACAGGCGCAGTACTTCGACGCGATCGTCCTCGGGGATCAGCTGGATGTAATTCACTGGGTGGCGCAGCGGACGGTGAGGGGCCAGGCCGAACAGGGCCTGGGCGCCGCGGGACCAGTTGACCTGGCCGGAATCGATGTCCCAGGACCAGGCCCCCAACCGGGCGCCGTTCAGCGCGGCCCCTTTCCGGCGATAGGGCAGATGTTCGGGTCGGTGAATCGCGGGGATGTGCCTGACGCCTTCCCGACCCTGTTCTTATGGAGTGCGCCTCAACTTATCTGTGCCTTCACAGGTATGCAAGGTCGTCGCGTTGCGCATCCAGCAGCGCCATGAAGGCCTTGGCCGCGTTGGAGAGTGTGCGCTCGGTGTGCAGGATGTAGCCGAGCTGGCGCGAAAGCTGGATGTCCTGCAGGGGCAGGCGTACCACCGAGTCGTCGAGCATGGTGCGTGGCAGCACGCTCCAGGCGATGCCGATGGAAACCATCATCTTGATGGTCTCCATGTAGTTGGTGCTCATGGCGATGTTCGGCATCAGGCCCTCGGCCTCGAACATGCGGCGGACGATGTGGTGGGTGAACGTGTTGCCGCCCGGGAATACCGCCGGATGCCGTGCCACGTCGGGAAGGAAGATGGTCTTGTCGCGGGCCAGGGGATGTTCCGGCGCAGCGACGAAATCCAGCGGGTCGTTCCATACCGGCACCGCCTGCACGGGCAGCGCGGTTTCCGGTGCGAGGGTGATCACCGCCAGTTCCACGCGTCCGTGGAGGATTTCCTCATAGGCCACTTCCGAATCCAGGAACTGGATGTCCAGGGCAACCTGAGGATAGGCGCGGGTAAAGGCGCGGAGCAGTGGCGGCAGGCGGTGCAGCCCAATGTGGTGGCTGGTGGCCAGGGTCAGGCGGCCGCTGATATCACCGGAAAGGTTGCTCAGCGCGCGGCGGGTGTCGTCCAGCACGTTGAGGATCTGATAGGCGCGCGGGAGCAGGGCGCGCCCGGCTTCGGTCAAACTCACTTCGCGACCCAGACGGTCGAACAGGCGCACACTGAGCTGCTGTTCCAGCGAGGCGATGCGCTTGCTCACCGCAGGCTGGGTCAGGTGCAGGCGTTCCCCGGCTTCGGAGAAGCTGCCGGTCTCGGCGATAGCGATGAAAGCATTGAGGCTGGCCAAATCCATATCTGGGCTCCGTGGGTTGCGCCGCTAGGATATGCATTCCTTAGTGGAATGCTTTAAATAAAAAATATGAATTTGAGTTATTGGATGCAAGCCCCTACGATCGTCCCCACAAGCAAAAGGGGCTTTCGACCCCTGCGCACAGAAACAAGCTGATGAGGACCTGACGATGGCCGGCAAGACGCTCTACGACAAGCTCTGGGATGCTCACGAGGTGAAGCGCCGCGACGATGGTTCGTCGCTGATCTACATCGACCGTCACATCCTTCACGAAGTGACCTCGCCGCAGGCCTTCGAAGGGCTGCGTCTGGCGGGTCGCAAGCCCTGGCGCATCGACGCCAACATCGCCACTCCGGACCACAACGTGCCGACCACCCGCGCCGAGCGCCAGGGCGGCCTCGAAGCGATCGCTGACGAGGTGTCGCGCATCCAGGTCAAAACCCTGGACGAGAACTGCGATGACTTCGGCATCCTCGAGTTCAAGATGAACGACGTGCGCCAGGGCATCGTCCACGTGGTCGGCCCGGAGCAGGGCGCCACCCTGCCGGGGATGACCGTGGTCTGCGGTGACTCGCACACGTCCACCCATGGCGCCTTCGGTGCGCTGGCCCACGGCATCGGTACCTCCGAAGTCGAGCACGTGCTGGCCACCCAGTGCCTGGTGGCGAAGAAGATGAAGAACATGCAGGTGCGCGTGGAGGGCAAGCTGCCCGCCGGCGTTACCGCGAAGGACATCGTTCTGGCTGTGATCGGCAAGATCGGCACCGCTGGCGGCAATGGCCATGCCCTGGAGTTCGCCGGAAGCGCCATCCGTGACCTGTCCGTCGAAGGCCGCATGACCATTTGCAACATGTCTATCGAAGCCGGTGCCCGCGTCGGCCTGGTGGCGGTGGACGAAAAGACCGTCGCTTACGTTGAAGGCCGCCCCTTCGCGCCGAAGGGCGCTGACTGGGACAAGGCAGTCGCCGCCTGGCGCGACCTGGTCTCCGATACCGACGCGCACTTCGATACCGTGGTCGAACTGCGTGCCGAAGACATCAAGCCGCAGGTGAGCTGGGGCACTTCGCCGGAGATGGTGCTGCCGGTCGACCAGCGCGTGCCGGACCCGGCCGCTGAAGCCGATCCGGTCAAGCGCGGTTCCATCGAGCGCGCGCTGAAATACATGGGCCTCGCCGCCAACCAGGCGATCACCGATATCCAGCTGGACCGCGTATTCATCGGTTCCTGCACCAACTCGCGTATCGAAGACCTGCGCGCTGCCGCAGAAGTCGCCAAGGGCCGCAAAGTCGCCGCCACCGTCAAGCAGGCGCTGGTGGTGCCGGGCTCCGGTCTGGTCAAGCAACAGGCCGAGAAGGAAGGCCTGGACAAGATCTTCCTCGAGGCGGGCTTCGAATGGCGTGAGCCGGGCTGCTCCATGTGCCTGGCGATGAACCCGGACCGCCTGGAGAGTGGCGAGCATTGCGCTTCCACCTCCAACCGCAACTTCGAGGGACGTCAGGGCGCCGGTGGTCGTACCCACCTGGTCAGCCCGGCCATGGCCGCCGCTGCTGCGGTGACCGGCCGTTTTGTCGATGTTCGCGAGCTGCTCAAGTAAGGAAGGAGAGTCGAGATGAAAGCCTTTACCCAACACACCGGTCTCGTCGCTCCGCTGGATCGCGCCAACGTCGACACCGATCAGATCATTCCCAAGCAGTTCCTCAAGTCGATCAAGCGCACCGGCTTCGGTCCCAACCTGTTCGACGAATGGCGTTACCTGGATGTGGGGCAGCCCAACCAGGACAACTCCAAGCGTCCGGTGAATAAGGACTTCGTGCTGAACTTCCCGCGCTACCAGGGCGCCAGCGTGCTGCTCGCCCGCGAGAACTTCGGTTGCGGCTCCTCCCGTGAGCACGCGCCCTGGGCATTGGAGGAGTACGGCTTCCGCGCCATCATCGCGCCGAGCTACGCCGACATCTTCTTCAACAACAGCTTCAAGAACGGCCTGCTGCCGATCATCCTGAAGGACGAGGAAGTCGACGAACTCTTCCAGCAGTGCGAAGCCGCCGAGGGTTACCAACTGACCGTCGACCTCGCCGCGCAGACCGTGACCCGCCCGGATGGCAAGCAGTACAGCTTCGAGGTGGATGCGTTCCGCAAGCATTGCCTGCTCAACGGTCTGGACGACATCGGCCTGACCCTGCAGGACGCCGAGGCGATCAAGGCCTTCGAAGGCAAATACCGCCAGGGCAGCCCCTGGCTGTTCCGCGACGCCTGATATCCAGGAGCACGAAGTGAACGACAAGGCCCATGAACAGGTAGTCCAGAGTCAGTTCGGCGAACAGGCCGCTGCTTACCTGAGCAGTGCTGTGCATGCCCAGGGCGCCGAGTTCGCCCTGCTGCAGGCTGAAGTGGACGGACGTCGCGATGCGCGTGTGCTCGACCTCGGCTGCGGTGCGGGTCATGTGGCCTTTAATGTGGCGCCGTTGGTCGGTGAAGTCGTTGCGTACGATCTCTCTCAGCAGATGCTCGACGTGGTGGCGAGTGCCGCTGCCCAGCGTGGGCTCGGCAACGTGGCCACGCAGCAAGGGGCGGCGGAAGCGCTGCCGTTTGCCGATGCCAGCTTCGATTTCGTCTTCAGCCGATATTCGGCGCACCACTGGAGCGACGTGGGCGTAGCCCTGCGCGAGGTGCGTCGGGTGCTGAAGCCGGGCGGCGTGGCGGCCTTCATCGACGTTGCTTCGCCGGGTCGTCCGTTGCTGGACACTCACCTGCAGGCCGTCGAAGTGCTGCGCGACACCAGCCATGTGCGCAACTACTCGCCCGCCGAGTGGCTGCGCCAGGTAGCCGAGGCCGGCCTGGCTACCCGAAGCCATACCCGCCAGCGCCTGCGCCTGGAGTTCACTTCCTGGGTCGAGCGCATGCGCACGCCGATGGTGTTTCGCGAGGCGATCCTGGCCTTGCAGAACGCGGTGGGCGATGAGGTTCGCGAGTATTTCGAGATTGCCGCGGGCGGCTCCTTCAGTACCGATGTCCTGGTGCTCTGGGCCGAACGCTAGAACGAATTGCATGGCGCGGAGTGCGCCTAACGAGAGGAAAGCATGAGCAAGCAGATTCTGATTCTCCCCGGCGACGGTATCGGCCCGGAGATCATGGCCGAAGCGATCAAGGTGCTGGAAGTTGCCAATGACAAGTTCCAGCTCGGCTTCGAGCTGACCGAGGATGTCATCGGTGGCGCCGCCATCGACAAGCATGGCGTGCCCCTGGCCGACGAAACCCTGGAACGTGCGCGCAAGGCCGATGCCGTCCTGCTGGGCGCCGTGGGCGGTCCGAAATGGGACAAGATCGAGCGCGACATCCGTCCGGAGCGCGGCCTGCTGAAGATCCGTTCGCAACTGGGCCTGTTCGCCAACCTGCGCCCGGCCATCCTCTATCCGCAACTGGCCGACGCTTCGAGCCTCAAGCCGGAAGTGGTCGCCGGCCTGGACATCCTCATCGTCCGCGAACTGACCGGCGGCATCTATTTCGGCCAGCCCCGCGAACAGCGCGTGCTGGAAAACGGCGAGCGCCAGGCGTACGACACCCTGCCGTACAGCGAGAGCGAGATCCGCCGCATTGCCCGAGTTGGTTTCGACATGGCCCGCGTGCGCGACAAGAAGCTGTGCTCGGTGGACAAGGCCAACGTCCTGGCCTCCAGCCAGCTGTGGCGCGAAGTGGTTGAAGAGGTGGCCAAGGACTATCCGGACATCGAACTCAGCCACATGTACGTCGACAACGCTGCCATGCAGCTGGTGCGTGCGCCCAAGCAGTTCGACGTGATGGTCACCGACAACATGTTCGGCGACATCCTGTCGGATGAGGCTTCCATGCTCACTGGTTCCATCGGCATGCTGCCTTCTGCCTCGCTGGATTCGAACAACAAGGGCATGTACGAACCCTGCCACGGCTCGGCACCGGACATCGCCGGCCAAGGCATCGCCAACCCATTGGCGACCATACTTTCCGTATCGATGATGCTCCGCTACAGCTTCAACCAGACCGCTGCCGCCGACGCCATCGAGAAGGCCGTCAGCCTGGTGCTGGATCAGGGGCTGCGGACGGGCGATATCTACTCCGCCGGTGCGACCAAGGTCGGTACCCGCGAAATGGGCGATGCTGTGGTCGCAGCACTGCGGAATCTGTAATCTGTCGGGCCCGCTGGAAAACCAGCGGCCCACTTTTTCACGAAAGGTGTAGTTGTCATGAAGCGTGTAGGTCTGATCGGTTGGCGCGGCATGGTGGGTTCCGTGCTCATGCAGCGAATGCTGGAAGAGCGGGATTTCGACCTGATCGAGCCGGTGTTCTTCACTACTTCCAATGTTGGTGGCCAGGGCCCCGCGGTCGGCAAGGACGTTGCCCCGCTGAAGGACGCCTACAGCATCGACGAGCTGAAGACCCTCGATGTGATCCTGACCTGCCAGGGTGGCGACTACACCAACGAGGTTTTCCCCAGGCTGCGCGAAGCCGGTTGGCAGGGCTACTGGATCGACGCCGCCTCCAGCCTGCGTATGCAGGATGACGCGGTGATCGTGCTCGATCCGGTCAACCGTCGGGTCATCGACCAGCAACTGGACGCCGGCACCAAGAACTACATCGGCGGCAACTGCACCGTCAGCCTGATGCTGATGGCCTTGGGCGGCCTGTTCGAAGCCGGCCTGGTCGAGTGGATGAGCGCCATGACCTACCAGGCGGCCTCCGGCGCTGGCGCGCAGAACATGCGCGAACTGATCAAGCAGATGGGCGCGACCCACGCGGCGGTGGCCGATGATCTGGCGAACCCGGCTAGTGCCATCCTCGACATCGATCGCAAAGTGGCTGAAGCCATGCGCGGCGAAGATTTTCCCACCGAGAACTTCGGTGTGCCCCTGTCCGGCAGCCTGATCCCGTGGATCGACAAGGAACTGCCCAACGGCCAGAGCCGCGAAGAGTGGAAAGGCCAAGCCGAGACCAACAAGATCCTCGGTCGCTTCAAGAGCCCGATCCCGGTGGATGGCATCTGCGTGCGCATCGGCGCCATGCGTTGCCACAGCCAGGCGCTGACCATCAAGCTGAACAAGGATGTGCCGATAGCCGACATCGAAGGCATGATCAGCCAGCACAATCCCTGGGTGAAACTGGTGCCGAACCAGCGCGAAATCAGCATGCGCGAACTCACCCCGACTGCCGTGACCGGTACCCTGACCGTTCCGGTCGGCCGTCTGCGCAAGCTCAACATGGGTTCGCAGTACCTGGGCGCCTTCACCGTGGGCGACCAGCTGCTCTGGGGCGCTGCCGAACCGCTGCGCCGTATGCTGCGCATCCTGCTGGAGCGTTGATGGATCGCAGGGTGTCGATGAGGCTCGTCGGCACCCTCTGACCCTCGATTGCCTGCATGCGGGGTGGCGGTTAAAGTGCCGCTCCTCGCATCGCCAGAAGTATCCCCCCTATGAGCCAGTCCCTTGATATCGCCGTGATCGGCGCCACCGGCACCGTTGGCGAAACCCTCGTCCAGCTCCTCGAAGAGCGGGAATTTCCGGTCGGCAACCTTTATCTGCTTGCCAGTGGCGAATCCGCCGGCTCATCGCTGCCTTTCAAAGGACGCAACCTGCGGGTGCGGGATGTAGCCGAGTTCGATTTTTCCCAAGTACGTCTGGCCTTCTTTGCGGCCGGCGAAGCGGTGACGCGCAGCTTTGCCCCTCGCGCGACGGCGGCAGGATGCTCGCTGATCGACCTGTCCGGTGCGCTTGATCCGATTACCGCTCCAGCCCTGGTTCCGGAAGCCAACCCGCAGCTGCTCGAAACGCTCCCGGCTCCCTATCAATTGACCAGCCCCAGTGCCTCGTCGGTGGCTCTGGCGTGCGTGCTGGCGCCGCTCAAGGGTCTGCTCAAGCCGCAGCGCCTCAGCGTGATGGCCAGTCTGGCGGTGTCCTGCCGTGGTCGCGAAGGCGTAGTCGAGCTGGCGCGCCAGACAGCCGAACTGCTCAACGCGCGGCCTCTGGAGCCGCGCTTCTTCGATCGGCAGATCGCCTTCAACGTCCTGGCGCAGGCCGGCGCGCCGGATGCCGAAGGGCATGCCGTCCTGGAGCGCCGCCTGGCGGGCGAGATCAAGCAGTTGCTCGGTGAACCGGCTCTGCGTGTGTCCGCCACCTGCGCCCTGGCTCCGGTCTTCTTTGGTGACAGCCTGGCGGTTTCGGTCGTGGCTGAGCAGTCGGTGGATGTTGCCAAGGTACGCGAGCAGCTCGGGATCGCGCCGGGCGTCGAGTTTGTGGAAGAAGAGGGCGATTATCCGACCGCTGTCGGCGACGCCGTAGGGCAGGATTCGGTATATGTAGGCCGGGTTCGGGGTGGGTTGGATGACCCGTGCGAACTCAATTTGTGGATTGCTTCAGATAATGCAAGAAAAGGCGCTGCGCTCAATGCTGTGCAGTCGGCCGAGTTGTTGATAAAACACTATCTGTCAAAGATACTTACCTGAAAATTTGTAGAACTATTCTAGCTTGACAATACTGGCTTGGCCTTATCGTTGATGGGGAGCCGCCGTTTCGGCGTGCGCAGGCAGCGACTTAAGACCCTCCTCTCGCCCCGCGAGAAAAAAGATAAAACAAGGGAATCACTCTATGGTTCGGGTTCGCAAACTTGTGCTGGCAATCGCGGCTGCATCCGCGCTGACTTCGGGCGTGGCCAACGCCTTGGGACTCGGGGAAGTCACCCTGCGTTCTTCCTTGAACCAGCCTCTGGATGCGGAGATCGAGCTGCTCGAAGTGCGTGACCTGGCGTCTGCCGAGGTCAAGCCGAACCTGGCAGCGGCCGAGGAATTCTCCAAGGCCGGCGTCGATCGCCAGTACTTCCTGCAGGACCTCAAGTTCACCCCGGTGGTCAAGCCCAACGGCCGCAGCGTTATCCGGGTGACCTCCACCAAGCCGGTCCGCGAACCCTATCTGAACTTCCTGGTCGAGGTGCTCTGGCCCAATGGCCGCCTGCTGCGTGAGTACACGCTGCTTCTCGATCCGCCCCTGTACTCGCCGCAGGCCGCCGCCGCCGCTGCGCCGAAAATTCCGGTCGCCGCCCCCGCTCCAGCACCGCGTCCCGCAGTAGCGCCGTCTACCGCGCCCGTTCGCAGTGCCCCGGCAGCGTCCGCCGCTGCGCCGCGCCCCAGTGCTCCGGCGCCGGCACCGGCTCCCGCTCCCGCCCCGGCGGCGCCCAAGGCTCCGACCGACCAATACCGCACCACCTCCCGCGATACCCTCTGGGAGATTGCTGAGCGCAGCCGCGCCAGTGGCTCGGTGCACCAGGCCATGCTGGCCATCCAGGACCTGAACCCGGACGCTTTCGTTGATGGCAACATCAATCGCCTGAAGAGCGGCCAGGTGTTGCGTCTGCCCGATGAAAAGCAGATCGCCAGCCGTACCCAGGCCGAGGCCATTTCCCAGGTGCAGGCTCAGAACACCGCCTGGCGCGAAGGTCGCAGCCTGGCAGGGGAGGGCAAACGCCAGCTCGACGCCACCAAACGCAGCAGTGCAGGTGACGCCCCGGAGAAAGTTGAGACCCAGGACAATCTGCGCCTGGTTTCCGCTGCGAGCGGTAAGTCTTCCAGTGGCAGCGACAAGGGTGCCAACGGCGAAAGCAAGGCGCTCAGCGACAAGCTGGCCGTAACCCAGGAAAGCCTGGATTCGACCCGTCGCGAAAATGATGAACTGAAGAGCCGGATGACCGACCTGCAGAGCCAGATGGACAAGCTGCAGCGTCTGATCCAGCTCAAGGACGACCAGCTGGCGAAGCTGCAGTCCAACATGGCTGATCAAGGCAAGCAGGCTCCAGCTGCTCCTGCCGCCGCTGCAGCGCCCGCCGCAGCTCCCGCAGCTCCCGCAGCGCCGGCCCAGCCTGCCGCTACGCCTGCCGAGCCCGCTACCGTTACACCGGCGGCGCCTTCCGCGCCAGTAGCTGAAGCGCCGACCCCGGCACCGGCCCAACCTGCCGCCCCGGCAGCCGCAGTCCCGGTCGAGCCGACTGCTGTCGCTCCAGCGCAGCCTGTAGCCCCTGACCAGCCGGCAACTCCTGCCCAGCCTGAGGCGACCGCCGCTGCTCAGCCGCCGAAGCCGGCAGAGCCCGCCAAGCCGGCAGCTCCAGTCAAACCCGTGCAGACCGCCCCGGCCGCGCCTGTGGTCGAGCCGCCGCAGTCCAGCATCATCGACGATGTGCTGGCCAACCCCATGCTGCTCCTCCTGGCCGGCGGTAGCGCACTCGTCGCTCTGCTGGTCCTGCTGATGGTGCTGTCGCGTCGCAACGCCCTGAAAGAGGCCGAGCTGCAGAACAGCCTTGCCGCGCAGGACGACGAGAACAGCTTCGACGGCGACCTTGACCTGAAGGACGACAGCTTCGCTGGTCTCGATAGCCCGGAACTGGATACCGCCGTTGCCGATGTGCCGGACACCGCGCCTGCCAAGGCTGACGAGCGTGTCACCGCGCAAACCGGCGACGTGCTCAGCGAGGCCGACATCTATATCGCCTACGGTCGCTTCAACCAGGCTGCCGAGCTGTTGCAGAACGCCATCAACGATGAGCCGCATCGCAGCGATCTTCGCCTCAAGCTGATGGAGGTCTACGCCGAACTGGGTGATCGCGAAGGATTCGCCCGCCAGGAAAGCGAGCTCCGCGAGATTGGCGGTGCAGCTGGCGAAATCGACCAACTGAAAGGCAAGTACCCAGCCATGGCCGTTGCTGCCGTGGCAGCCAGTGCGGCCGCGGGTCTGGCTGCGGCAGACGATCTCGACAGCTTCAGTCTCGATGACCTGACCCTCGATGATGTTCCGGCAACCGCGCCGGCAAGCAGCGGGGCGGACCTGGACGATGCATTCGACCTGAGCCTGGATGATCTGGGTTCCGATCTCGATCTCGACCTGGAACTTGCAGACGAAAAACCGGCGGCCATCCAGCCTGCTGCAGCGCCAGTCGATGAGCTGGGGCTGGACGATCTGGAACTCGACCTCCCGGCTTCTGCTCCGGCCAAGGCCGAAAATGACCTGGACTTCGACCTGGACATCGGCGGCAGCGACGAACTGCTGACAGGCGACGAGAGCCTGGAGCTTAGCGATGATCTCGCTGATTTCAGCCTCGACCTGGGGCCGACCACCCAGCCGGCGACGGCGGAAGAGGACGATTTCCTGCTGAGCCTGGACAGCGACCTCGATGCGCCGCTGACCGTCGACGCCCCGGCTCCGGTAGCGGAAAAGGCAAGCGAAGCCCTTCTCGATCTGCCGGCCGATTTCGACCTCTCGCTTCCCGACGAGCCGATTGCAGAGCCGCTGGCAGACAACGATAGCTTTGCCGCGCAGCTCGACGAAGTGACTGCCGAGCTGGATCAGCTTTCCGACAGCCTGCAGCAAGCGCCGGAGCCCGAGCCGGTTGCCGTGCTGGAAGATGAGGCGGCCGACCTCGGCCTGGGACTGGGCGAGGAAGACGACTTCGACTTCCTCTCCGGTACCGACGAAACCGCGACCAAACTGGATTTGGCTCGTGCCTATATCGACATGGGTGACACTGAAGGTGCTCGCGACATCCTCGACGAGGTGATGTCCGAGGGTAGTGACACCCAGCAACAGGAAGCGCGCGAACTGATCGCACGACTCAGCTGATAGATGACTGATGTAGTACCCGCAGCGGCAGCCACTTCGGCTGCCGCTGGCATTTACAGAATTGCCCTTGGCGTCGAATACAAGGGTTCGCGATATCGCGGCTTCCAGCGCCAGATCGATGGAGTTCCGTCTATCCAGGGCGCGTTGGAGAAAGCCCTTTGCCGTGTGGCGGGGGGTGCACCCGTGACACTGTCCTGCGCTGGACGTACCGACGCCATGGTGCACGCCAGTGGCCAGGTCGTGCACTTCGATACGCCCGTTTCGCGCTCGGCGCTCTCTTGGGTGATGGGCGCTAACGCGAACCTGCCGCCGGATATCAGCGTTACCTGGGCCAGGGAGATGCCGAAGCACTTCGATGCCCGCTTCAGCGCCATGGCTCGGCGCTATCGCTATGTGATCTACAACGACGAGATTCGTCCGGCACACATGGCAGAAGAAGTGACCTGGAACCACCGTCCCCTGGATGCCCAGCGCATGCGTGAGGCCGCGCGTTGTCTGGTGGGAACCCATGATTTCAGTGCGTTTCGCGCGAGACAGTGCCAGGCGAAGTCGCCGATCAAGACCGTGCATCACCTTGAGTTGATCGAGCTCGGTCGCATGATCGTGCTCGATATCCGCGCCAATGCGTTCCTTCACCACATGGTGCGCAACATCGCCGGTGTGCTGATGACCATCGGTGCTGGTGAACAGCCGATAGATTGGGCGAAGCAGGTGTTGGAAGGGCGGATCCGTCGGGAGGGTGGCGTGACGGCGCATCCCTACGGGCTCTATCTGGTGCGTGTCGAATACCCCGAAGAGTTCGAGCTTCCCCAGCGCTACCTCGGGCCGCACTTTCTTTCCGGTTTGCCGGATTGCGCGGGCTGACGCTGCGCCGGGCCTTTGCTAACATCCGTGGTCTTTAGCCTTCAGGTGCCTGCATCTTGTCAGCCGTTCGCATCAAAATCTGTGGTATTACCCGAATCGAGGATGCCCTGGCCGCGGTAGCTGCAGGGGCGGATGCCATAGGTTTTGTGTTCTACGCGAAGAGCCCGCGCGCGGTGACTCCGGCCCAGGCGGGCGCCATCATCGCTGCGCTGCCTCCATTCGTGACCACTGTCGGGCTCTTCGTCGACATGCCGCGAGCTGAACTGACGCAACTGCTCGAAGAGGTTCCCCTCGACCTGCTGCAGTTCCACGGAGATGAAAGCCCGGCGGATTGCGGGGGCTACGGCCGTCCTTATATCAAGGCGCTACGGGTCAAGCCGGGTGACGACGTTGCGGCAGCAATCGCGCGCTATCCCGAGGCGTCCGGTGTTCTGCTCGACACCTATGTCGCGGGCACTCCCGGTGGCACCGGCGAAGCCTTCGACTGGAGCCTGGTGCCCCGGAATGCGGCAAAGCCGTTGATTCTCGCCGGTGGTCTGACCCCCGAGAACGTTGGCGATGCGGTGCGCCAGGTTCGGCCTTATGCCGTGGACGTGAGTGGGGGTGTCGAGGCCAGCAAAGGCATCAAGGACACCGCGAAAATTCAAGCCTTCATCCAACAGGCACGCGCCTGACATGCAGATTGCGGAAAATTTCGTGTACTCGCGTGCTGGCTCGTCTCCTGCATATGTGACGGACAGCGCGTCGCTGCCGTCCATAACCGAGTTGCCCAGTCAGGCGAAGCCTGTCGGGTCGCGCGGCAAGGCTGCGTCGATCGGGCCTGTTTTTTACGAAGGTGGTGGCGAGGCCATCACCAGGGTGATCCCCGGATGCGTGCTGAGTGCCGGGGTCGCAACCATGAATTCGCTCAAGGACATGCGCGGGGCTATGAACCGCTAGCGCGTGTTCGGGCCTGAAAGCTGTGGAGAACTAGAGCATGAGCAACTGGCTGGTAGACAAGCTGATCCCTTCGATCATGCGTTCCGAGGTGAAGAAGAGCTCCGTTCCGGAAGGCCTCTGGCACAAGTGCCCGTCCTGCGAGGCGGTGCTGTACAAGCCCGAGCTGGAAAAGACGCTGGACGTCTGCCCTAAGTGCAACCACCACATGCGCATCGGCGCGCGCACCCGCCTGGACATCTTCCTGGACGCGGAAGGTCGCGAAGAGATCGGTGCCGACCTGGAGCCGGTGGATCGTCTGAAGTTCCGCGACAGCAAGAAGTACAAGGACCGCCTGGTCTCCGCGCAGAAAGATACCGGCGAGAAGGATGCACTGATCGCCATGAGCGGCACCCTGCACAAGATGCCGATCGTGGCTTGTGCCTTCGAATTCTCCTTCATGGGCGGCTCCATGGGCGCCATCGTGGGTGAGCGCTTCGTCCGCGCTGCCAACGTTGCCCTGGAAAAACGCTGCCCGCTGGTCTGCTTCTCCGCCTCTGGTGGTGCGCGTATGCAGGAAGCCCTGATTTCCCTGATGCAGATGGCCAAGACTTCCGCAGTCCTGGCTCGCTTGCGTGAAGAGGGCATCCCGTTCATTTCCGTGCTGACCGACCCGGTCTACGGTGGCGTTTCGGCCAGTCTGGCGATGCTCGGCGACGTGATCGTCGGCGAGCCGCGCGCCCTGATCGGCTTTGCCGGTCCGCGCGTGATCGAGCAGACCGTTCGCGAGAAGCTGCCGGAAGGCTTCCAGCGTAGCGAGTTCCTGCTGGAGCACGGCGCCATTGACATGATCATCCCCCGCGCAGAACTGCGAGAGCGCCTTGGTCGGCTGCTGGCGCAGATGACGCGTCTTCCATCCCCGGCTATCGCATGACCCAGAAAACCCTTGCCGACTGGCTTTCCTATCTTGAACAGCTCCACCCCACCGCTATTGATATGGGGTTGGAGCGCAGCCGCGAAGTTGCCAGCCGACTCGGCCTGACCCGGCCGGCACCGAAGGTGATCACGGTCACTGGCACCAACGGCAAGGGTTCCACCTGTGCTTTCCTGGCTGCGCTGTTGCGCGCCCAGGGGCTCAAGGTCGGCGTGTACAGCTCACCGCACCTGCTGCGTTACAACGAGCGCGTCCAGTTGAATGGCCAGGAGGCTACCGACCAGGCGCTCTGCAACGCCTTCGCCGCTGTAGAGGCTGCGCGTGGCGAAACGTCCCTGACCTACTTCGAAATGGGCACCCTGGCGGCCTTCTGGTTGTTCCAGCATGCGGGCCTTGATGCCGTGGTGCTGGAAGTTGGCCTGGGCGGTCGCCTGGATGCCGTCAACCTGGTGGATTCCGACCTCGCCCTGGTGACCAGCATCGGCCTGGATCACGCGGACTGGCTCGGCGACACCCGGGAAAGCGTGGCATTCGAGAAGGCAGGTATCTTCCGCGCAGGTAAGCCAGCCCTCTGTGGCGACCTGGACCCACCTCAACCGCTGTTGGACCAGGCGGGCGCGCTTGCCGCACCGCTGTTCCTGCGTGGCCGGGAGTTCGATCTGGCGCAGGGCGACGTCAGCTGGCACTGGCGCGGTACTTGCGCGTCCGGCCAGGTGCTTGAGCTGCACGACCTGCCTCTGCTCGACCTCCCCATGGAAAACGCCGCCCTGGCGCTCCAGGCCTATGCGCTGCTGGGCATGCCCTGGCAGCCGGAAGTCCTCCAGGCTGCGCTGATCGGTACCCGGGTCACCGGGCGTCTGGATCGCCGCAGCCTCGATTGGCGTGGCAAGAAGGTTTCGCTCCTGCTGGATGTCGGTCACAACCCCCATGCCGCCGAGTACCTGGCGGCGCGCCTCGCGGCCCGCCCGGTTGCCGGCAAGCGTCTGGCTGTTTTCGGCCTGCTTTCCGACAAGGATCTTCCCGGCGTTCTCGCTCCCCTGAGTGGGCAGCTGGCCCATTGGGCCGTGGCGCCGTTGTCCACCCCGCGTAGTCGTCCTGCGGCGGAATTGCAGGCGGCATTGACGAACCTTCACGCAAGCGTCAGTGTCCACGAAAATATCGCCGCAGCGCTCGAAGTGCAGTGTGAGCGGGCGGCACCGGACGACGAAATTCTGGTGTTCGGTTCGTTCTACAGTGTGGCTGAGGCGCTGAGCTGGCTGGAAAACCAAGCAGCGGGGGAGTAGGGGAAATGGCTGTAATGGACAAGGGACTCAAGCAACGTATCGTCGGCGCTCTGGTGCTGGTGGCGCTGGCGGTGATTTTCCTGCCCATGTTGTTCAGTCGCGAGGACGAGTTGCGCCAAGTGGTCGTCGAGGCTCCGCCCATGCCCAAGGCGCCGGAGATGCCTCCGGTGGCACTCGAGCAGGTCCAGGTGCCGGAACCGCAGGCCCTGCCTCAGGAGCCCGTGCCGCCGTTGGAGCCTGCGGAAGATGCACTGGCGTCCAATATTCCACCGGCCGAGAGCGCCGCTCCGGCAGCGCCCGCCCAACCGGCTGCTCCCGCTGTTCCGGTTCCCGCGCAACCACAGCCGCAGCCGCCACAACCGCAATCTGCGGCACAGGCCAAGGCGCCAGCGCCCGCACCGGCTGCTCCGGTTACGGCCGCCAAGGCCGAAGAGAAGCGTCTGGATGTCAATGGCCTCCCGGTCAGCTGGTCGATCCAGTTGGCCAGCCTGTCCAGTCGCGCCAGTGCCGAGAATCTGCAAAAGAACCTGCGTACCCAGGGCTATAACGCCTACATCCGCAGCGTAGAAGGCATGAACCGGGTGTTCGTCGGTCCGGTGATCGAGCGTGCCGAGGCCAATCGCCTGCGTGACCAGCTGTCCCGTCAGCAGAAGCTAAATGGCTTCATCGTCCGTTTCCAGCCGGAAAAGACCTGATAGACCAGGTTAATCGAGCCCTTTCTGTTTCGCGGGTTACCGGAGTGGAAGGGCTCTGCTAAAATGCAGCGCCTTTTCTGTTTGTGGGCCGCATCGTGGCATTCACCTGGGTCGATTGGACGATAATCGCCATCATCGCCGTTTCCAGCCTGGTCAGTCTGAGTCGGGGCTTCGTCAAGGAGGCTCTCTCGCTCCTGACCTGGATAGTCGCAGGCGTAGTTGCCTGGACCTTCGGCGGCGCCCTGTCACTGCATCTCACCGAATTCATCGAAATGCCTTCGGCGCGCATCATCGCCGCATGCGCCATTCTCTTCATCGCCACCTTGCTGGTGGGCGCCTTGATCAATTTCCTGATCGGCGAGCTGGTCAGGGTTACCGGTATGGACGGCACCGACCGCGTACTGGGCATGGCCTTTGGCGCCGCCCGTGGCGCGCTGCTGGTCGTGCTGCTGGTCGGCCTGCTCAGCCTGGCGCCGGTGCAACAGGATCCCTGGTGGCAGCAATCCACGCTGTTGCCGCATTTTCTTATGGTCGCCGACTGGTCGAAGAACCTCATTCTGGGCTTTACCAGTCAGTGGCTCGCGAGCGGCATCAGCTCACCCAGCTGATGCGTCGCACCGGAAGCATGCCTGTCCATACCCAAACGGCCTGGGCGGGTACTTGATTAGCTTGAACTACTAGCAGGGGTTGCGTCACATGTGTGGCATCGTCGGTATCGTCGGTAAGTCGAACGTCAATCAGGCGCTGTATGACGCGCTTACCGTGCTTCAGCATCGCGGCCAGGACGCTGCCGGTATTGTGACCAGCCATGATGGCCGGCTCTTCCTGCGCAAGGACAACGGCCTCGTCCGTGACGTCTTCCAGCAGCGCCATATGCAGCGCCTGGTCGGCAGCGTCGGCATCGGCCACGTGCGCTATCCCACTGCCGGCTCCTCCAGCTCCGCCGAGGCCCAGCCGTTCTACGTCAACTCGCCCTACGGCATCACCCTGGCGCACAACGGCAACCTGACCAACGTCGAGCAGCTGGCCAAGGAAATCTACGAGTCCGACCTGCGCCACGTGAACACCAACTCCGACTCGGAAGTGCTGCTCAACGTGTTCGCCCACGAGCTGGCCCATCGCGGCAAGCTGCAGCCCACCGAGGAAGACGTATTCGCCGCGGTTTCCGGCGTGCATGCGCGCTGCAAGGGTGGCTACGCCGTGGTGGCGATGATCACCGGCTACGGCATCGTCGGCTTCCGTGATCCCCATGCGATTCGCCCGATCGTCTTCGGCCAGCGTCACACCGACGAAGGCGTCGAGTACATGATCGCTTCCGAAAGCGTCGCCCTCGACGTGCTGGGCTTCACCCTGATTCGTGACCTGGCTCCGGGCGAAGCGGTGTACATCACCGAAGAAGGCAAGCTGTTCACCCGCCAGTGCGCGTCCAAGCCGCAGTACTCCCCGTGCATCTTCGAGCACGTCTACCTGGCCCGCCCGGATTCCATCATGGATGGCATCTCCGTCTACAAGGCGCGCCTGCGCATGGGCGAGAAGCTGGCCGAGAAGATCCAGCGCGAGCGTCCTGAGCATGACATCGACGTGGTGATCCCAATTCCGGATACCAGCCGTACCGCTGCGCTGGAACTGGCCAACCACCTGGGCGTGAAGTTCCGCGAAGGCTTCGTGAAGAACCGCTACATCGGTCGTACCTTCATCATGCCGGGCCAGGCTGCTCGCAAGAAATCCGTGCGCCAGAAGCTGAACGCCATCGAGCTGGAATTCCGCGGCAAGAATGTGATGCTGGTGGACGACTCCATCGTTCGCGGCACCACCTGCAAGCAAATCATCCAGATGGCTCGCGAAGCTGGCGCCAAGAACGTCTATTTCTGCTCCGCGGCTCCGGCGGTGCGTTATCCGAACGTGTACGGCATCGACATGCCCAGCGCCCACGAACTGATCGCCCACAACCGCTCCACCGAGGAAGTGGCCGAACTCATCGGTGCCGATTGGCTGGTCTATCAGGACCTGCCGGACCTGATCGATGCGGTGGGCGGTGGCAAGGTGAAGATCGATCACTTCGATTGCGCAGTGTTCGATGGCCAGTACATCACCGGCGACGTCGACGAGCAGTACCTGAACAAGATCGAGCAGGCACGTAACGACGCCAGCAAGGTCAAGGCCCACGCGGTCAGCGCCATCATCGATCTGTACAACAACTGAGTCGCGCGTCTGGCGGCGAGTTGTAAGTCTGTAGCCCGGATCCTATCCGGGCTTCGTTTCTGAAGAGGTAGGGATATGACGCAGGAATGGGAAGCCGGAAGGCTGGACAGTGACCTGGAAGGCGCCGCCTTCGAAACCCTGGCCGTGCGCGCTGGCCAGCGCCGCTCGCCGGAAGGTGAGCATGGCGAGGCCATGTTCCTGACCTCCAGCTACGTGTTCCGCACTGCCGCCGACGCCGCCGCGCGGTTCGCCGGTGAAGTGCCGGGCAACGTCTATTCGCGTTACACCAACCCGACCGTGCGGACCTTCGAAGAACGCATTGCCGCCCTCGAAGGCGCCGAACAGGCCGTCGCGACCGCTTCCGGCATGTCGGCGATCCTCGCCATCGCCATGAGCCTGTGCAGCAGTGGCGACCATGTGCTGGTTTCCCGTAGCGTGTTCGGCTCCACCATCAGCCTGTTCGAGAAGTACCTCAAACGCTTCGGCATCGAGGTCGATTATCCGGCGCTGTCCGACCTGGACGGCTGGAAGTCGGCAATCAAGCCGAACACCAAGCTGCTGTTCGTCGAGTCGCCGTCCAACCCCCTGGCCGAGCTGGTGGATATCCCCGCCCTGGCCGAGATCGCCCATGCCGGCGGCGCGCTGCTGGTGGTGGACAACTGCTTCTGCACCCCGGCCCTGCAGCAGCCGCTCAAGCTGGGTGCCGACATCGTCATGCACTCGGCCACCAAGTACATCGATGGCCAGGGTCGCACCATGGGTGGCGTGGTAGCCGGTCGCGCCGAGCACATGAAGGAAGTGGTGGGTTTCCTGCGCACCGCGGGCCCGACCCTGAGCCCCTTCAATGCATGGGTGATGATGAAGGGCCTGGAAACCCTGCGCGTGCGCATGCAGGCCCATTGCGCCAGCGCCCTCGAAATCGCCCGCTGGCTGGAGCAGCAGCCCGGTGTCGAACGCGTCTACTACTCGGGGCTGGAAAGCCATCCGCAGCACGAGTTGGCCAAGCGCCAGCAGAAGGGCTTCGGCGCGGTGGTCAGCTTCGAGGTCAAGGGCGGCAAGGAAGCGGCCTGGCGTTTCATCGATGCCACCCGGATGATCTCCATCACCACCAATCTAGGTGACACCAAGACCACCATCGCCCACCCGGCCACTACGTCCCATGGGCGTCTTTCGCCGCAGGAGCGGGCCAACGCCGGTATCAGCGACAGCCTGGTCCGCCTGGCTATCGGCCTGGAAGATGTGGGTGACCTCAAGGCCGATCTGGAGCGCGGGCTCGCCGCTGTTTGATCGACTGGGCCCAGAAACCGACCGTGCCGAATAACGGCTGATAGGTAGGCGGGCAGGAAAGAAGAGGGCGGCTCCACCTGGAAGGTGGGCCGCCCTTTTTTGTGCCCGGTTACCGGGAAGAAGGCTTGCGCCGGCAATGAGTCACGAGCCTTCGGGCCTTACGGCTTGCGCAGATCGATGGATGGGGACTGCTGGCCGTCGAACAGCTCCACGGGCTTGCTCGGCAGAATGGCCGGGCGACCTTCCTTGTCGTGCTCGCCGATGATGCGGATGTCGTTGTACTTCTTCCCGGACAGGGCGGCGAGTCCGGCACGGTCGCGAACGACGGTCGGGCGCAGGAACACCATCAGGTTGCGCTTCACGTGGGTGTCGCGTGTGGAGCGGAACAGCCGGCCGAGGATAGGGATGTCGCCCAGCAGCGGCACCTTGGAGTCGGTCTGGGTGATGTCGTCCTGGATGAGGCCGCCCAGCACGATCACCTGGCCATCCTCCGCAAGAATGGTGCTCTTGATCGAACGCTTGTTGGTGATCAGGTCCACCGCCTGCGCGGTCAGGGTCGCCGAAGGGGCGATGGAGGAGATTTCCTGCTCGATCTCCAGGCGCAGGGTGGCGCCTTCGTTGATGTGCGGGGTCACCTTGAGGGTCACGCCGATGTCCTGGCGCTCGATGGTGGTGAACGGGTTATTGGCGCCCGAGGCATCGGTCGTGAAGGTGCCGGTCTGGAAGGGCACGTTCTGGCCCACGAGAATTTCCGCCTTCTGGTTGTCGAGCGTCAGCAGGCTGGGCGTCGACAGCAGGTTGCTCCTGCTGTTGGCAGACAGGGCGGTGATGAGGGCGGCGAAGTTTTCCGTACCGATGCCGATGATGGCGCCATCCGGCAGCGTGTCGGGGATTTCATCGTCGCGGATGGCGTTGAGCACCGTGCCCACCGAGAGCCCGGTATTGCCGAAGTTCACGCCACCCAGGCCGCCGGTATTGCCGCGTGCATCCACCGCCCACTGCACGCCCAGCGCGTCGGTGATGTCGCCGGAAATCTCGACGATGGCCGCTTCGACCATCACCTGCGCGCGGGGCACGTCGAGTTGGCGGACGATATCTTCCATGGCCGTGACGACATCAGGCTCGGCCAGCATCACCAGGGCGTTCAGGCTCTCGTCGGCGCGGATCAGAATGTTCTGCGGCTTGCCGCCTGTCGCGGCGCCGCCTGCTTCACCGCCGCCGCCTTCCTCGCTCTTCAGCCCTTCGGAAATTTCGCCAAGGGTTTCCGCGAGCGCCTTGGCGTCGTTGTGGCGTAGACGGATCACCCGCGTGTTGGCCGAGCGCGAAGTGGGGGTGTCGAGGGACTGCGCCAGTGCGGCCAGCTTCGCCCGGGCCGACGGTGGGCCGAGGATGATCAGGCGGTTGGTGCGGGCATCGGCGATCACCTGGGTGCCCGACGTACCCTTGGACTGACCGCGGTTGAGGGACGCATTGAGCACTTCGGCGGCGTCCATTACCCAGGCGTAGTGGAGGTTGAGCACCGTGTAGTCGCGGTCGCCTTTCTGGTCGAGTTGGCGCATCAGGTCTTCGATACGCGCGATGTTGGCCGCGCGGTCGCTGATGATCAGGGCATTGGCCGAGGTCACTGCTGCCAGATGTCCGTACTGAGGGACCAGCGGTCGAATCAGTGGAATGAGTTCCGTCACCGGCGTGTGCTGTACCTGGATCACGCGAGTCTCCAGGCTTTCCGCGCCGGCACGGCTGCTGGCGGCCTCTGCTTTGGCTTCGGCATTGGGGATGATGCGTGCCTGGTCGCCCTGGGTGACCACGGTGAAACCGTGGGTTGCCATGACCGAAAGGAACAGCTGGTACACCTCATTGAGCCCAAGCGGCGCCTTCGACACCACGCTGACCTGACCTTTCACGCGTGGGTCGACGATGAAGGTCTCGCCGGTGATGTCAGCGATCTGGTCGATGAACTCGCGTATATCGGCATCCTTGAGGTTGATCGTCCAGCCGTCCTGCTGCTGTTGCTGCGCATTACCGGTCGCGGCGGCCGGCTGGGCGGCGAGCAGGGGCAGGGGTGCGGTCAGCATCCCGGCAGCAATCAGGGCGAGCGTGAGGCGCGAGAAGGTCAGGGGCATCGTGTCATTCGCTATCCTGGGGCTGTTCGGCGGAAGGTTCGGAGACGGTGTTTTCCGGGTCTTCCATCTGTTGGCGCAGCTTTTCCATGCGCTCGCGCAATTCCGCGGCGTTGTCTTCCTGCAGGCCATTGAGTTCGTCGATCACTGCGGCTGACGGTTCGTCAGGAACGCCGCCGACAGGGGTGAAGCGTGAGCGCGGCTCCGGGAAGCTGAGACTTTCCAGGCGGCCGTTGCGTTCGATTTCGACGCGATTGCGATACA
Organism: Metapseudomonas resinovorans; assembly: GCF_002003485.1. Classification (GTDB taxonomy): domain Bacteria; phylum Pseudomonadota; class Gammaproteobacteria; order Pseudomonadales; family Pseudomonadaceae; genus Metapseudomonas; species Metapseudomonas resinovorans_D. The sequence continues at coordinate 152,119 of NZ_BDMA01000060.1, read as the reverse complement.
CCGCGTGTACTTTTACCCCGCTGGTAATCTCGTCACCGGCGGTGAAGCGGCGAGGCTTGCTGCCTTCGTACTGGATGATGGCAATGGATTTGTCCGGCCCCGCGTGCACGAAGCTGCCAAGCAAGGTCAGGCGCAGATTGGTAGAGGGGGGCGGGCCGCTGGGCTGGACCTTCGGTGCCGGTCCGAAGAGGGGCTCCAGGTTCTGCAGCGGCTGGCTGGTGGCGAGGGGCGTTCCCTGCTGTTCGGGTGCGTCGGCTGGAGCATCCACCAGGCGCAACCACTCCCGGGTCTGCCAGGCAAAGCTGGCGCCCATGGCAAGCACCAGCAGGGCACCGACAAGTGCTGGCGCGTGGCGTTGCAGCCAATGCACGGAATCCGAAGCTCGCAAGTGGGTCCAACTCCTAATGCTGCGTTCTTTTTCTGGTTATGTTTTTGGCAGAACTGCTTTGATCATAGCAGCGACTCTGCCGGCTATGTTCGGCCATTCGGGTGATGTTGCGATGCGGTCGCTGTGCTAAAGATATATGTGAATTTTTACGGCTTTAGGTGGTTTTGTTCACAAGCATCATAAGAATCGGACAGTGGCTCTGCACAATCGTCAGATTGCCCTGCAATACTTCCTTCTGGACCCTCCTGAAATAGGCGCCCACGGATGAACCCTCCACTCGTTGAAGCCCCCCTGCGACGGCTGCCCTTTGGATTCGCCAAGCGGCATGGTGTGTTGTTGCTCGATGGTGTGGAGCCCTGCCTGGCGCACCGCCCGGGAGTCGAGTTGGTCGCGCTGGCCGAGGCGCGTCGCTTCGCCGGCCGCAGCCTGCCGTTGAAACCGCTTACAGGCGAGGCTTTCGAACAGGCCCTGGCGCAGACCTATCAGCATGACTCCTCTGCTGCCATGCAACTGGCCGAAGACCTCGGCGGAAGCCTTGATCTCGCCGCGCTGGCCGAACAGATTCCGGAAACCGAGGACCTGCTGGAGCAGGAAGACGATGCGCCGATCATTCGTCTGATCAACGCCATCCTCGGCGAAGCGATCAAGGAGAACGCCTCGGACATCCACCTGGAAACCTTCGAGAAACGCCTGGTGGTGCGCTTCCGCGTCGACGGCATCCTTCGTGAAGTGCTGGAGCCCAAGCGCGAGCTGGCGGCACTGCTGGTATCGCGGATCAAGGTCATGGCGCGCCTGGACATCGCCGAGAAGCGCATTCCCCAGGACGGCCGTATTTCCCTGCGGGTGGCTGGGCGCGAAGTCGACATCCGCGTGTCCACACTGCCGTCGGCCAATGGCGAACGCGTGGTGTTGCGTCTGCTGGACAAGCAGGCTGGTCGCCTCACCCTGCAGCATCTGGGCATGAGCGATCGCGATCGCCATCAGCTGGAAGATACTGTGCGCCGCCCCCATGGCATCCTGCTGGTCACTGGCCCCACCGGTTCGGGCAAGACCACCACCCTCTACGCCAGCCTGGTCACGCTCAACGACCGCACCCGCAACATCCTCACCGTCGAAGACCCGATCGAGTACCACATCGAGGGCATCGGCCAGACCCAGGTCAATCCCAAGGTGGACATGACCTTCGCCCGTGGCCTGCGCGCCATCCTGCGCCAGGACCCGGACGTGGTGATGGTGGGCGAGATCCGCGACCAGGAGACGGCCGAGATTGCCGTGCAGGCCTCGCTCACCGGCCACCTGGTGCTGTCCACCTTGCACACCAACAGTGCGATTGGTGCCATCACCCGTCTGGTGGACATGGGCGTCGAGCCCTTCCTGCTGTCATCGTCCCTACTGGGTGTCCTGGCCCAGCGCCTGGTTCGGGTGCTGTGCCCACATTGCAAGGAGTCCTATCAAGCCGACGCCGCCGAATGCCAGTTGCTGGGCGTTGGCCCGGACAGCGCACCGACCCTGCATCGCGCCCGTGGTTGCACGGAGTGCCACCAACAGGGATATCGCGGACGTACCGGCATCTACGAACTGGTGGTGTTCGACGACCACATGCGCAGCCTGATCCACAGCGTCGCCTCGGAGCAGGAGATGATCCGCCACGCCCGCCTGTCCAGTCCGAGCATCCGTGAGGACGGTCGGCGCAAGGTCCTGCTCGGGGTCACCACGGTGGAAGAAGTACTGCGGGTCACCCAGGAAGAATAAATGGCCGCTTTCGAATACCTCGCGCTCGACGCTAAGGGCCGCCAGCAGAAGGGCGTGCTCGAAGCGGACAGTGCCCGCCAGGTGCGCCAATTGCTGCGTGAGCGCCAGTTGGCACCGCTGGAAGTGCGCGCGACCCGCGTTCGCGAGCAGGCCGAGCGAGGCCGCTTCAGCCTTTCGCGTGGGCTTTCCGCACGTGATCTCGCCCTCGTGACGCGCCAACTTGCAACCCTGGTGCAGGCGGCGCTGCCCATCGAGGAAGCCTTGCGGGCGGCGGCCGCGCAGTCCAGCAGCTCGCGCATCCAGTCGATGTTGCTGGCGGTGCGTGCGCGGGTGCTGGAGGGCCACAGCCTGGCCAGCAGCCTGCGGGAGTTCCCGTCGGCCTTCCCTGACCTCTATCGCGCCACGGTGGCGGCGGGTGAGCATGCCGGCCACCTGGGGCCGGTGCTGGAGCAACTGGCCGACTACACCGAGCAACGCCAGCAGTCGCGGCAGAAGATCCAGCTGGCGCTGCTCTATCCGGTGATCCTCATGTGTGCGTCGCTGGCCATCGTCGCCTTCTTGCTGGGCTTCGTGGTGCCGGATGTGGTCAAGGTGTTCATCGATTCCGGGCAGACCTTGCCGTTGCTCACGCGTGGCCTCATCGCCCTGAGCGATCTGGTCAAACACTGGGGCTGGCTGATGCTGCTGGTGCTGATCGCCACATTCATCGGCGCACGCTGGGCCCTGCGTGATCCCAACGTCCGCCAGCGCTGGCATGCGCTGATACTGCGTATCCCGCTGGTGGGGCGACTGGTGCGCGCCACCGATACGGCGCGCTTCGCGTCCACGCTGGCGATCCTGACCCGCAGCGGTGTGCCGCTGGTCGAGGCCCTTGGCATCGGCGCCGAAGTGATCGCCAATCGCGTCATCCGCGCCCATGTCGTGGTGGCAGCACAGAAGGTTCGTGAAGGCGGCAGCCTGACCCGCGCGCTGGAAGGCAGCGGCCAGTTCCCGCCGATGATGCTGCACATGATTGCCAGTGGCGAACGTTCCGGCGAACTCGACCAGATGCTCGCCCGCACCGCGCGAAACCAGGAAAACGACCTGGCCGCGAGCATCGCCCTGCTGGTCGGCCTTTTCGAACCGTTCATGCTGGTGGTGATGGGGGCCGTGGTGCTGATGATCGTGCTCGCCATCCTGCTACCTATCCTTTCTCTCAACCAACTCGTGGGGTAATCGCGTGAATCTGCGCCGTAGTCAGTCGGGCTTTACGCTCATCGAAATCATGGTGGTGGTGGTCATCCTCGGTATCCTTGCCGCGCTGGTGGTGCCGCAAGTGATGAACCGTCCCGACCAGGCCAAGGTCACTGTGGCCAAGGGCGATATCAAGGCCATCGGCGCGGCCCTGGACATGTACAAGCTGGACAACTTCGCCTACCCCAGCACCCAGCAGGGCCTCGAAGCCTTGGTGAGCCGGCCCTCCGGCAACCCGCCGCCGAAGAACTGGAGCAAGGACGGCTACCTGAAGAAGCTGCCCATCGACCCGTGGGGCAACCCCTACCAATACCTCTCGCCTGGCAGCAAGGGCACCTACGATCTCTATTCCCTGGGGGCCGATGGCAAGGAAGGCGGTAGCGAAAACGACGCCGACATTGCCAACTGGGACAACTGATGAGACGCGGGCGGCAGGGTGGCGTTGGCCGGATGTCCGGCCCCTTGGCGTCCGCAGGTTTCACCCTGATCGAAGTACTGGTGGTGATGGTGGTCATCGCCTGTCTCGCGGGACTGGCGGTCATCAGCGCCGGCGTCGCCGGCCCAACCCGTGAGCTCAACAATGAGGCGGAGCGGCTGGCGGGTCTGATCGGCGTGCTCGCCGACGAGGCGGTCCTGGACAATCGCGAGTACGGCCTACGGCTCGAGCGCGGCAGTTATCAGGTCTACTACTACGACGAATCCAGTTCGCGCTGGCAGCCCATGTCCGAAGGCGCGCGCCAGTTGCCCGAGTGGGCCGAACTGACCTTCGAACTGGACGGCGAGCCACTGGCGTTGCCCGCACCGGTCAAGAAGGACGACAAGGAGTCCAAGGAAGTCCGGCCGGTGCCGCAATTGATCATTCTCTCCAGTGGCGAACTCAGTCCATTCCGCCTGGAGTTGGCCGAGCGACGCAAGGATGGGCGGCGTCTGCAGCTCTCCAGCGACGGCTTCCGCCTGCCCCGTGTGGAGAGCCTGAGCGGCAAAGGGCGCGCTGGATGAGGAACAGCCGCGCTTTCACCCTGATCGAGGTGCTGGTGGCCCTGGCCATCTTCGCGGTGGTCGCCGCCAGTGTGCTCACCGCCAGCGCCCGCAGCCTGCAGATCGCTTCGCGCCTGGAAGACAAGACCCTGGCGATGTGGATTGCCGATAACCGCCTGACGGAGTTGCAGTTGCGCCAGACGCCTCCGGGCAATGGCCGCGACCAGGGTGAGCTGGACTACGGCGGGCGGCGCTGGGAATGGTTGAGCCAGGTCGAGGGCACCAGCGACCCGGCGCTGCGACGGGTCACGTTGTGGGTCGCACCCAAGCCCCAGAGGGGTATCGGTGGTAAGCTGGAAGACCGCGCCGCCGTGCGCCTGGTGGGCTTCCTCGGGAGCACGCCATGAAGCGCGCCGCAGGCTTCACACTGCTGGAGCTGCTGATCGCGATCGCCATTTTCGCGCTGCTGGCCATCGGCACCTGGCGCATGCTTGGTGCGGTCCTCGACAGCGACGAGGCGACCCGTGTCCAGGAACAGCAACTGCGCGAGCTGGTGCGGGGCATTTCCGCTTTCGAGCGCGACGTCCGCCAGGTGATTTCTCGGCCGATCCGCGATGCCTATGGCGAATCACGGGCCGCGCTGCTGGGCGAGCAATCCGGCGACAGCGACAGCCTGGAATTCACTCGCAGCGGCTGGCGCAATCCCACCGGCACGCAGCGCTCGCGTCTGCAGCGGGTGCGCTGGCAGCTTTCCGGTGAGCGTCTGGAGCGGCGTTACTGGACGGTCCTCGACCAGGCCCAGGACAGCCTGCCCCGTGTGCAGAACGCTCTGGATGGCGTGACCTCCATGAAGCTGCGCTACATGGACGACAGTGGTGACTGGCAGGAAAGCTGGCCGCCCGCCGGGCTGCCCGACGATGAGCGCCTGGATCGCCTGCCATTGGCCCTGGAACTCACCTTGCAACATCGTCGCTATGGTGAACTGCGCCGGGTACTGCGGCTGGTGGAAACCCCGCCGCGGCAGGTGCCCCAGGCGGGCGGTGGCCAGCAGGATGGCGAACAGCAGAATCCACAGGGTGAGCAGGGCAACCAGCAGCAAGACGGCCAGGAGCAGGCGCAATGAAACGCCAGTCGGGTGTTGCGCTGCTGACGGTGCTGCTGGTGGTGGCTGTGGTCACCGTCGTTTGTGCCGGCCTGATCGCCCGCACCCAGCTTTCCATTCGCTCCAGCGGCAATGAACTGCACACCCGCCAGGTGGCCCAGTACGCCCTTGGCGGCGAGGCATTGGCCGAAGCGATCCTGCTACGCGACCTGCGCCAAGGCGATCCGCGTACCCCGGTGGATCACCTCGGCGAGGCCTGGGCCCGCCCCCTGAGCACGTTCCAGTTGGACGATGGCGGTTCGCTCAGCGTGCGTATCGAGGACCCGAGCGGGCGTTTCAACCTCAACGGCCTGGTGCGTGATGGCCAGCTCAACGAACAGGGCATTCGCCAGTTCCGCCGCCTTCTGCTGCGCCTGGGCATCGAAGCGCCCTATACCGAACGGCTGGTGGACTGGCTCGACCGTGACGAGGAGCCGTTCGGGCCGAATGGCGCGGAAGATAACCAGTACCTGCTGTTGCAGCCGCCTTACCGCGCGGCCAACCACGCCATGAGCGATGTGTCCGAGTTGCGCCTAGTGTTAGGCATGACGGAGCTGGACTACCGCAAGCTGCTGCCTTTCGTGACCGTGCTGCCGTCCGATTCCACCCTCAACGTCAACACGGCCAGTGCCCTCGTGCTGTCCACCCTGGCCGACAACCTCGACGCCGACAGTGGCGGGCTGCTGATGGCCGCGCGAGGCGCCACCGGCTTCCGCAGCCTGGATGCCTTCCTCGGCCAGCCGGCGCTCGCCGGGATGGGGCTGGAGGCGCAGGGGTTGGCGGTGGGCAGTCAATATTTCCAGGTGATCAGCGAGGTGCGTCTCGCCGGTCGCCGCCAGGTTCTGGTCAGTACCCTGCAGCGCGGCAGTGACGGCAAGGTACGGATTCTTTCTCGTGATCTCGGGCAGGGCGGTTTGCCGCCGGCGCCCGTCAAGGAGCCGCAGTCATGACACAGGCTTGCATCTTCCTCCCGGTGGCCGCGTGCACGCAGCTGGATGCCGAACTGGAGGTGCTGCTCTGGCAAGGAGGCACGGGGCGTCGCCTGCCATTCGCCAGGGCGTTGGAAGAGGTGGCGCCACCCTGGCGCCTGATCCTGCCGGTGGAGGCCGTGACCTGCTGCGCGGTCCGCCTGCCCACGCAGAAGGGACGCTGGTTGCGCCAGGCATTGCCGTTCGCGGTGGAGGAAATGCTCGCCGAGGATGTCGAGAGCTTCCACCTGGGGCTCGGTGGTGCCTTGGCCGATGGTCGGCATCGGGTGTTTGCGGTGCGCCGCAGCTGGCTGGCGGGATGGCTCGATCTGGCCGGAAAGCTCGGGCCGATGCCCGGGTCCATCCAGATAGACGCCGACCTGCTACCGGACCAGGGCACCCAGTTGCTCTGGCTCGACCAGCGCTGGTTGCTGGGGGGCGAGGGCAGTACCCGACTCGGCTTCGAGGAGCAGGACTGGCCACATCTGCGGGACGTCTGTCCGGCACCGCGCAGTGGGTGCGCTCCCGCCGAGCGCCAGACCCTCGACGGCGTGGATGACTGGCGCGATGAAGGGGATGCCTATGGCTGGCTGGCGGAACAGAAGGGCAGCGATCTGGCGCAGGGCGAGTTCACCCTGAAGGAAGAGCGGCAGCGCTGGTCGCGTTGGAAGCCGCTGCTGGGGTTGGTTGGCCTGTGGCTGGTGCTGCAATGGGGCTTCAATCTGATCCAGGCCTGGCAGCTGCAGCGTCAGGGCGATACCTATGCCGATGCCAACGAGGCGCTCTATCGTGAACTGTTTCCCCAGGACACCAAGCTGGTGAACCTGCGGGCGCAGTTCGATCAGCATCTGGCCGAAGCCTCCGGTGCAGGGCAGAGCCGCCTGCTCGCATTGCTTGGCAAGGCGGCCGAGGCCTTGATCGCCGAAGGTGCCCAGGTGCGGGTGCAGCAACTGGATTTCAGTGAGATACGGGGTGATCTTGCGCTACAGGTACAGGCGCCGGGCTTCGATGCCCTGGAGCGTCTGCGCGAGCGCCTGATCGGAAGCGGGCTGTCCGTGCAGATGGGCTCGGCCAGTCGTGACCAGAGCGGCGTGAGCGCGCGCCTGGTGATAGGAGGATGAAGATGCTCGATGCAATCAAGACGCCGCTCCGCACGCAGTGGCAGGCTTCCTCCTTGGCCCTGCGCTGGCGCGCCTTGCCGGCACGGGATCGCACGGCATTACTCTGGCTGGGCCTGTTCCTCGGTCTGGTCCTGCTTTACCTGCTGCTCTGGTTGCCGGCCGAACGGCGCCTGGCCAGCAATCGCGAGTACTTCGAAGCCCAGCGCGGAATGCACGCTTATCTGCAGCTTCATGCGCCTGAAGCGCGAGCGGTGCAGAGCCAGCCGCAAATCAAGGTGGACCCGGAGCGACTGCAAGGGCTGGTAACTGCCACTGCGGCCGAGCAGGGATTGGCCGTCGAGCGAATCGATAGCGATGCGCCAGGAGCGGTGCAGGTAAACCTTCAACCGGCGGCCTTCCCCAGTCTGTTGCGCTGGATGGGTGTCCTGGAGGGGCAGGGCGTTCGCATCGAAGAGGCTGGGCTGGATCGCACCGAAGATGGCCGCGTGACGGCGCGGGTATCGCTGAAGGCCGGGAGCTGATCCTGCGCCGCCCTGGTGCGACCGCCCTGAGCTGGTGCGCATCGGAGTGGCGGCAAACGGGGCGGAAAACGCTGTCCGAAGAAAAAATCCATACAGGGTGTTGACTTAGCGAAGCCCTCTGCGTAAATTGCGCGCCTCGCAAGGCGATGGGTGATTAGCTCAGCCGGGAGAGCATCTGCCTTACAAGCAGAGGGTCGGCGGTTCGATCCCGTCATCACCCACCAATCCTTGTGAATTTCGGACGAAAGTCCGGCCGACGCGCAGCGGTAGTTCAGTCGGTTAGAATACCGGCCTGTCACGCCGGGGGTCGCGGGTTCGAGTCCCGTCCGCTGCGCCATATTTCCCATGTTCGAGTTGCTCGGGCATGAGGCAGGAAGGTCCACTAGGCCAGTCTGCCAGACGATGCAAAGGTTTCACCGGACGCAAGTCCAACCGACACGCAGCGGTAGTTCAGTCGGTTAGAATACCGGCCTGTCACGCCGGGGGTCGCGGGTTCGAGTCCCGTCCGCTGCGCCATATAGAGAAGCCCTCAGGTAGCGATACCTGAGGGCTTTTTCTTTGTCTGGCCGCCCCCTTCATCTTCCTTCCCCGGGGTAATTTTCCGGTCACCTGCGCTCGTTACCTTATTGGCATGGACTTTGTTTCCTGAATTACATCGCCACAGGAGGAGCAGCCAATGGACGATTACCAGGAAGAGATTCTCGACTTTCACGCTAATGAGCAGGACTCGGTCGAGCCGGCCGACGACGCCACCGAGATGTGATCAGCCTGCCTGGCGCTGAGCGCGGCGGAATTCGCCCGGCGTGCTGCCGCTCCAGCGCTTGAAGGCGCGCTGGAAGGCTTCGGCCGAGGCAAACCCCAGCAGGTAGGCGATTTCGCCGAAGGCCAGTTCCGTATCGCGGATATAGGCCATGGCCAGGTCGCGGCGCGTTTCGTTGAGGATGGCGCGGAACTGGGTGCCTTCTTCGGCGAGCTTGCGGCGTAGGGTCCAGCTCGGCATTTGCAGGCGTGCCGCCACTTCTTCGAGATCCGGCTCGCGCCCGTGCAGCAGCGGCCCCAGCAACTGGGTGATGCGCTCGCGCAGGCTGCGGGTGCGGGTCAGCTGCTGCAGTTCCCGCTCACAGATATCCAACAATTGCCGCCAGGTGCTGGGGCAGTGTTCGCTGCCGCGCAGCGCCAGGGTGTCCTGGGACAAACGCAGCTGGTTGGCGCTGGCCTCGAACTCCACGGGGCAGCCGAAATGCTCGGTGTAGCGCTCGTGGTAATCCGGTGCCGGAAACTCGATCTCCACCTTCTCGATGCGGATGCCCGTGCCTGCCAGTTGGCTCAGGTGGCTCTGCCAGCCCGCCAGCACCGAATCCACGACGAAGCGGTTGTAGGCGTTGTAGGGGCTGATGGAATAGAAGCGCAGCCAGGCGCCCTTGGCGTCCTCGTGGAAGCTCGACTGCCCGCGATAGTTGCTGGCGTAGAGCAGTTCGAAACGGGTCAGGGCGCGGGCGGCTTCTCGCAGGTTGGGCGCCTGTTCGGCGCAGACGCCCGCGAGCCCGAGCTGGCTCAAGCGGCTGAGCCGGCCCATGGCAAGGCCCAATGCGGGGTTGCCGCTGAGCTGGATGGCGGCGTGGCCGAGGCGCATGAAGCGCGGGATGGACAAGCGGCCGTGGGGTTCGGCGAAGCGCGTGGCGTCCAGGCCGAAGCGCTCCAGCAGTTCGGTCGCGCAGTGGCCGGCCTGTTCCAGTGCCGCTGCCATGCTGAGTAAGGAGCTCACGGAGAGATCGCCCAGCTTGATCCGTTGCGTTTTCATCGGGCGCTCATCCAGGCATTCAGCAGGTGGCTGCCAGGCGTCTCACTGGCTTGCGGCGCCCTGGCCGGCGTCAGTTCACTGCCTGCCGGTGCATTGTGCAGGGGCCAGAGACGCCCGCGCAGGAAAAGTGCCTCGCTAGCGCTGGTCTGGCCGTCGCTCAGCGTCACCAGGTTCTGCGGATAACCCTGGCTCCAGCTGCGGGCGATGGTCACTTCGCCGCTGGCGGTCTGCAGCTTCTGGCGGGATTCGCTCCTGGCACTCTGTGGCCAGGGCTGGCTGAAGGGCTCGCCGAGCAGCAGGCCGTCCGGCGAGAAGGCCAGCGCCAGGTTGTAGAGCGCGCCGTGACCGCTACGCAGCTTGCCTTCCTTGAGGTAGGGGGAGGGCAGGAGGATGGAGCCAGCGAGGATGGTGACCTTGTATTCGCTGGCCAGGCGGCTGAACAGCTTCTGATAGTCCCGCGCCATGCGCCGGGCCTTGGCGCGCAGCAGCGCTTCTTCGAGGTCCTGGCCCTGAAGGAACAGGCGCCCCAGCAAGGTCGGATGGCTGAGGGTGAGCAACCGGCCACCTTCGGCGAAGCTCCGTGCCTGGTAGAGGTTGTGTTTTTCGTCCCGCAGCAGCAGCCAGGTGCCGATATGGTCGGGCAGGGCGACGACGGTTTTCTCGTTCAGCAGGCCCTTGGCGCGAGCCCGATCGAGGGCCGCCGCGAGTTTCATGCGCAGGAGGTCCGGGTCGCGGTAGTCGCTGGGGTACAGCGCCGGGCGGATCGCCAGCAGGTTGGCGCTCGCACCGGCAGTTCCCACGTCGCTGGCGAGGCTGGCGCGCAGGTCGGACAGATAGTGGGCGCGCGGCCGTTCGCCGGTCCATACCGCATAGGCGGTCAGGCAGCTCACCAGGAAGGCGGCGATCAAGGGCATCAGCAGTTTGCGCATGGAATTTCCGGGCCGGGGAATGCCGATCAGGGTAGGGGACGCACCGCCACTTGCCAAGGGTGGCTGTCAGTTTGGATCAGTAACTTGTCAGTTCTGATCATTGAGCGGGCAATCCCGGCTCTTTATCTTCTGCCTCATAACCGACCCCGGCCCTCTGAAGCCGAGGCATTCCGTGAATAGCACCGCCTGTTGTGGAGGAACCATGACCGCCACCCGTTACCCGCACCTGCTCGCCCCCCTCGACCTGGGTTTCACCACCCTGCGCAACCGCACCCTGATGGGCTCGATGCACACCGGCCTGGAAGAGAAACCCCATGGCTTTGAGCGCATGGCGGCCTATTTCGCCGAGCGCGCCCGTGGTGGCGTCGGCCTCATGGTCACCGGTGGTATCGGCCCAAACGCAGAAGGTGGCGTCTATGCCGGCGCGGCCAAGCTAACCACCGTGGAAGAGGCCGAGAAGCACAAGATCGTCACCCGCGCGGTGCATGAAGCGGGCGGCAAGATCTGCATGCAGATCCTCCACGCCGGCCGTTACGCCTATAACCCCAAGCAGGTAGCACCGTCGGCCATCCAGGCACCGATCAACCCCTTCAAGCCGAACGAGTTGGATGAAGAGGGAATCGAGAAGCAGATCCAGGACTTCGTCACCTGCTCGGTGCTGGCCCAGCAGGCCGAGTACGACGGCGTCGAGATCATGGGTTCCGAGGGTTACTTCATCAACCAGTTCCTCGCCGCCCACACCAACCAGCGTACCGACCGCTGGGGTGGCAGCTACGAGAACCGCATGCGCCTGGCGGTCGAGATCGTCCGCCGCGTTCGCGAGGCCGTGGGCCCGAACTTCATCATCATCTTCCGCCTGTCCATGCTCGACCTGGTGGAAGGCGGCAGCACCTGGGACGAGATCGTCACCCTGGCCAAGGCCATCGAGGCCGCCGGCGCGACCATCATCAATACCGGTATCGGCTGGCACGAGGCGCGTATCCCGACCATCGCCACCAAGGTGCCGCGCGCAGCCTTCACCAAGGTCACCGCCAAGCTCAAGGGCGAGGTGAAGATCCCGCTGATCACCACCAACCGCATCAACACGCCGGAAGTGGCCGAACAGGTCCTGGCTGAGGGCGACGCCGACATGGTGTCCATGGCCCGTCCGTTCCTTGCCGACCCGGACTTCGTCAACAAGGCCGCCGAAGGCCGCGCCGACGAGATCAACACCTGCATCGGCTGCAACCAGGCCTGCCTGGACCACACGTTCGGCGGCAAACTGACCAGCTGCCTGGTGAACCCGCGTGCCTGCCACGAGACCGAGCTGAATTACATCCCGGTGGCCCAGGCCAAGAAGATCGCCGTGGTCGGCGCCGGCCCCGCCGGTCTCTCCGCCGCCACCGTTGCCGCCGAGCGTGGCCACAGCGTGACCCTGTTCGACGCCGCCGCGGAGATTGGCGGGCAGTTCAACGTGGCCAAGCGCGTGCCGGGCAAGGAAGAGTTCTTTGAAACCCTGCGCTACTTCAAGCGCAAGCTCGAAACCACCGGGGTCGACCTGCGCCTGAATACCCGTGTCTCGGTCGAGGATCTGGCCAAGGGCGGTTTCGACGAGGTCATCCTCGCCACCGGTATCAGCCCGCGCACCCCGGAAATCTCCGGCATCGAGCATTCGAAGGTGATCACCTACCTGGACGCCATCCTCGAGCGCAAGCCGGTGGGCCAGAAGGTTGCCGTGATTGGCGCCGGCGGTATCGGTTTCGACGTTTCCGAGTTCATCACCCATGAGGGTGAGTCCACCAGCCTCGACCGCGCCGCCTTCTGGAAGGAGTGGGGCATCGACGGTGCCCTGGAAGCTCGCGGCGGTATCGCCGGGATCAAGGCCAAGCCTCATGCACCGGCGCGCCAGGTGTTCCTGTTGCAGCGCAAGAAGTCCAAGGTGGGTGATGGCCTTGGCAAGACCACCGGCTGGATTCATCGCACGGGCCTGAAGAACAAGCAGGTGCAAATGCTCAACTCAGTTGAATACCTCAAGGTTGACGACGCCGGCCTGCACATCCGCGTGGCCGAGGGCGAGCCGCAGGTGCTGCCGGTAGACACCGTGATCGTCTGCGCTGGCCAGGACCCGCTGCGTGAACTGCAGGATGGCCTGGTCGCCGCCGGCCAGAGCGTGCACCTGATCGGCGGCGCCGATGTGGCTGCCGAACTGGACGCCAAGCGCGCCATCAATCAGGGGTCGCGCCTCGCCGCAGAGCTCTGAGTCCCGCCTCCGCCCCAACCGCCCGGCTTTTTGCCGGGCGGTTTCGTTTCCAATTCCAACCACGTCACACTTTTGCCTTGCCGCCGGTCCGGCCGGTGCCAGCGACCGGGCTCTGCCAACCCAGTCACATTGCTCAGCGCCTAATATCCCCTAGACTTTTCTAAAGTCCGGATCAGTGTGTGCGGACGAAACCCGGACACCCCAATCAACGCCCGCCGTGATTCACCGCGCAGAGCCAGAGGTAGAGCGATGAGCATGCTGAAGAAGCCGCAACTGGTGGAAGCCGTCGTGTTCTTCAACGACCGCGGCATCTGCAAGCAGATGCTTCACTCGGAGTTCGAAGCCATCCTCGACGGCGTCGTCGGCCTGCCGGAGTTCTCCGACCGCCAGATGAATCTGGCCTATCTGATGATCAACCCGCGCCTGCAGGTGCGGGCCGTGGTGTTCTTCTACCTCGACTTCGACGAAGACGGCCGCGCCGATACCGGCTGGAACCTGCCGTTGCGGCAACTGGCCGAACGCGCCGGGCGTGGCCCCGACCTCGGTGCCGGTCCCATTCGCCTGGCGTGCCGCAGCCAGTGCCCGGTGTCCTGGCAGCAGATGCATCTCTGGGACCCGAGCCTCAATTCCGACCGCAACGACCTTGCCCTGTTGCGTGACGCCATCAAGGGCAACAGCCTCGGCCTGTTGGTAGAGGAGGAACTGCCCAAGGTACTGGATGCGGAAAAGCTCCAGGTGGCGCCCGAAGACAGCTGGTACGCCCCGCCGGAAATCACCAAGGAGATGGCCGAGCAACTGGCGGAAAAGATGGAGAAGGAGCATCGCCTGAAGACTGCTCAGCTGGTGCGCCAGCAGCGTCTGCGCCTCAGCTCCCTCAGTCAGCAGAACGAAGAAGCCATTGCGCGGATGCGCCATGCCGCCGACCAGAGCAGCTCGGCCCTGCAGGATCAGATTCGCACCTTGCAACACGCCCTGCGCCAGCAGGAAGAGGTCAACGCCGGCCTGCAGGCCAAGCTCGACGGCGAGCTGGAGCGCTTCCAGGCCAGCCGTGAGGAAATGAACGTGCAGTTGCGTGCACTGGAGCGCCATGGCCGCACCGAGGCAGACATCCTCCGCGCGCAGTTCGAAGGCGAGTTGCAGGCGCGGGTCGCCGCTGCCGTGACCGAGTACCGCGAGCAACTGGCCATTCGCGATGTCGAACTGGCCTATCGCGACCAGCTCGACGCCCAGCTGCAGGTCGAGGTCAATCGCCTGCGTCAGGAATGCGATGCGCTTGAAGGCCAGTCCGGGCAACTGATGCTGGAACGCCTGGCCCAACTGGGCGTGGTATTCGTGGTCTACCATCCGGGCGCTGGTCACCTGACCATTCCTCTGACGGATATCGCCCGCTACCAGGACAATCCCCAGGCCTACGCCGCAGCCAAGTGCTTCGTATCCGAAAACCAGTACCGCCAATGGCTGGCCCACTACCAGCAGCCCACCTGCGACGCCAGCCTGCCCAACGGCGAACGTTGCAGCATGCCCATCGACCGCATCGAGGCACCCAGCCGCTTCGTTGCCGGCGAGTCCAACTGCTGCCCCCGGCACCGCGCGGGAGGGCGACTGCGGACCGCGGGTTGAGCGATACCGCACGCGCGCCTGCTTTATCCTTGCGCCCCCGAACGGACGCCGATGGACCCGACCTTTGCCCCTGACCCTGCCTGACTGGAACCCCCACGCCACTCTCGAGCCTTTGTGCCTGCCCTGGTTGACCGCGGCTGGGCTGCAACTGGCCGTGCTGCGCCTGGATGCACTCGACCCGCTGGTATCCGGCAACAAGTGGTTCAAGCTGGCCCCCTACCTGGCAAAGGCCGCACGTGATGGCGCTGAAGGTGTGATCAGCCTGGGCGGCGCGCACTCCAATCATCTCCATGCCCTGGCGGCGGCCGGTGCCCGGTTCGGGTTCCCCACGGTTGGCCTGCTGCGCGGCGAAGCCCAGGACACGCCAACCGTGCGCGATCTTCAGCACTTAGGCATGCAGCTGCACTGGCTGGGCTATGGCGGTTACCGGGCACGTCACAAGCCAGGTTTCTGGGACGCTTGGCTGCGGCACTACCCGCACTACCAACCGATCCCCGAGGGCGGTGGTGGCCTGATGGGTGCCCAGGGATGCGTTGCGCTGGTGGGGATGATCCGCCAGCAACTGTCCGGCCTGGGATGGGACGACTACCACAGCCTCTGGACAGCCGCCGGCACCGGCACGACCCTCGCCGGGCTGGTGCTGGGCGAGGCGGGCGACCATCCAGTGATCGGTGCACTGGCGGTACCGCCTGACCACGGCGTGGCCGATCAGGTGAGTGCCATCCTGGCCGAGGCCGGGCGAGCCGACCGTGGCTATCGCCTGATCGACGCCAGCCGGGGCGGCTTTGCACGGGTGGACGCAGTGCTTGCGCGCTTCCTGCTTGACAGCGAAAGGGATGGCGGCCTGGAGCTGGAACCGCTCTATACGGCCAAGGCCCTGCTGGCCATCCACGACGAAGCACAGGCTGGCCGGATTCCCGGCGGCAGCCGCCTGGTGCTGCTCCACACTGGCGGCCTGCAAGGTCGTCGGGCCCTGCATTCCGATCTGTTGCGACTGGCCGGCTACACTGACCGGGCAGTGGAAGCACAAGGATGACTCCATGAGCGAACCCCTGAATCCCCTGCAGCTGCGTAGCCTGGTCCCGCTCAATGCGCTGAGCGATCAGCAATGGCGCGAGCTGCGACCGCAACTGATACCCCAGCCCCTGCTCGCGGGCCAGCTGCTGTTCCGGCGGGGCGATCAGGCCCGCGTCACCTGGTACCTGTTGTCCGGCGAGCTGCTCCTGCGGGATGCCGAGGGTGCCGAGACGCGCCTGGAAGCCGGCAGCGAAGCCAGTTGCCACCCCATTTCCCCCACCTTGCCGCGCCTGCATGAAGCGCTGGCCTTGCGTGACTGCTCCCTGCTGGCCATCGACAGCGCTACCCTGGCGAGCCAGCTGACGTGGAGCTCGACCCATCTGGATCTGTTGCTGGACCTCAGTCCGGCAGGCGAAGGCGAATGGCTGGAAACCCTGCTTGCCAGCCCATTGCTGGCCAGGGTTCCGCCAGCCAATGTGCGCAGCATGCTGGAGCGTCTGCGGCGGGTGGAGCTGCCAGCGGGCAGCCGGGTGATGGGCGAGGGGGAGGAGGGCGATTGTTGCTACTTCCTGCAATCCGGCCGGGCTGAAGTCATCCGTGGCGAGGGCAGTGAGCGGCAGCTGCTGGCCGAGCTGGACGTGGGCGCGTGCTTCGGTGAGGAAGCCCTGCTGGGGGATTGCCCGCGCAACGCCAGTGTCACCCTGCTGGAGGACAGCGTCCTGCAGCAGCTGGACCGGGCGGACTTCCTGGAACTCCTGAAGGCGCCGGTGGTGGATGAGGTCAGCCTGGGCGAGGCCGCGCGCCTGCTGGGCGGCGGTGGCCAATGGCTGGATGTGCGCCTGCAGGAAGAGTACGAGCGCGCCCATGCTCCCAAGGCGTTGAACATGCCTTTGCACCTGCTGCGCCTGAAGGCGCGGTTGCTGGATGGCGAAGCGACTTACCTGTGCTATTGCGACAGCGGTAAACGCAGCGCCAGCGCGGTGTTCACGCTTTCCCAGCTGGGCATTCGCGCCTACGCCCTGCGCGACGGCCTGGATGCCCTGCCTGCCCTGCAGCGTGATGCACTGATCAGCGAGACCGGCGCCGGTTACCTGGCCCGCTCGGGCGGTCGTGTCGAACGCAGCCGTTGATCGATAGCGAGCGCAGATTTCCGGCCCCATAACTGGGGCGTTCTGCTTGCTGGGCGCTACGAAGCGGATTACAGCGGTGCGAGTGGCCAGCGATCACTGACCAGGAAGGCACGCTCGGCTTCCTTCCAGCGACCATCGCCGTCCGCCGCCAGGCGCACCAGCAGGCGCGCCGGGCTATCCGGCTGCAGCTGTTCGCGCCACTCCGCGAAGCTCTCGGTCGTCCAGCACTCGCTGGCTTCGCTGATCGCCGGGGACAGCCAGGATTGCCGGGGCAGGGGCTGCCAGGGGCCTTCGGCCTGGCCGAGGAAGTCTTCGAGATCGTTGTGACGTAGCCAGTGCCCGCGCAAGTGGCCCGGATTGGCGCCTTGCGGTGCGGTGCAGCTGCCTGGCCAGGGATAGAAGAAGTAGCCGCCCAGCCAGAGTTCGGCACTGGCCGGCTGTGCGTTCAACTGGTCGAGCACCTGACGGCTTTCCGGGCTCGACGACAGGGGCAACTGGTGCTGGCTAAGGTGCTCCAGCTTGAGGTCGAGGCGATCGTGGCTGCCCGGCCCGAGCCATTCCGACGGGTTACCGCCATCGCCGTGGCGCGGTCCGAGGTAGAGCTTGATCGCCAACTCGAGGTGATGCACGCCCTCGTCGTCACGCAGCAGCAGGTCGAGTTCGCCAAGGGTCTGGCCAGCAATGCGGATCGGTAGGTTGGCGGCCAGCAGGGCCACATCCGGCGCCTGGGCCAGGGCGAACTGCCACAGGCGTTCGTAGTAGAGACCGAGTCGCCGGCTGGCGGCCTGCGCCAGCCACTGGTCGAGGGATTCGGGTTGGCGGTCCAATGCGCGGAGCCAGTCGGCGAGGCCTTCAGGGCGGCTGGCCCAACCGCTGGCGCTGAGGGGGTGGCGCTGGCGCCAGGGCGTTTGCGCCAGTAATGGCGGGGACACGAGGACCCACGCCAGATCGCGTACACCGGGGTGGCGCAGTTGGCGGGGCAGGTCGGTCAGTGATTCGAAAGCGTGCATGCTGCGAGCATAGCCGACGGCGGTTTGCCGCTGTCCGCTGCTATCCCCCATAATTTCGCCATTCTCACCCGCCAATGCCGCCCTGGAGCCCCATGGAGCAATTCCGCAATATCGGCATCATCGGTCGCCTGGGCAGTTCCCATGTGCTCGACACCATTCGCCGGCTGAAAAAATTCCTGCTGGACCGCCATCTCCACGTCATCCTCGAAGACACCATCGCCGAAGTGCTGCCGGGCCATGGCCTGCAGACATCGTCACGGAAAATCCTCGGTGAGGTCTGCGACCTGGTGATCGTCGTCGGCGGCGACGGCAGCATGCTCGGTGCCGCACGCGCCCTCGCGCGCCACAACGTGCCGGTGCTGGGGATCAACCGGGGCAGCCTGGGCTTCCTGACCGACATACGTCCCGATGAACTGGAAGTGAAAGTGGCCGAAGTGCTCGACGGCCGCTACAGCGTCGAGACGCGTTTCCTGCTGGAGGCCGAGGTGCGCCGTCATGGCGAGGCCATTGGCCAGGGCGACGCGCTGAACGATGTGGTGCTACACCCCGGCAAGTCGACGCGGATGATCGAGTTCGAACTGCACATCGACGGCCAGTTCGTCTGCAGCCAGAAGGCCGACGGCCTGATCATCGCGACGCCGACCGGCTCCACGGCCTACGCGCTGTCCGCCGGTGGCCCGATCATGCATCCCAAGCTCGACGCCATTGTCGTCGTGCCAATGTACCCGCATACCCTGTCCAGCCGGCCCATAGTGGTGGACAGCACCAGTGAACTGAAAATCGTCGTATCGCCCAATCTGCAGATTTATCCGCTGGTGTCCTGCGACGGCCAGAACCACTTCACCTGCGCGCCCGGCGACACCATTACCGTTGCCAAGAAGCCGCAGAAACTGCGCCTGATCCACCCGCTGGATCACAACTACTACGAGGTCTGCCGGACCAAGCTGGGCTGGGGCAGCCGACTGGGTGGAGGCGACTGATGAGCCTCGATCCCGGCCGTGGTTACGATCTGATCGGTGACGTCCACGGTTGCGCACATACCCTGGAGCGCCTGCTCGACCGCCTCGGCTATCGCAAGCAGGGTGGTGTCTGGCGGCATCCGCAGCGCATGGCGCTGTTCCTCGGCGACATCATCGACCGCGGCCCGCGCATCCGCGAGGCGCTGCTCACCGTCCACGCCATGGTGGAAGCCGGGCAGGCCCTGTGCATCATGGGTAACCATGAGTACAACGCGCTCGGCTGGAGCACGCCCGCGTCGCCCGGTAGCGGTCGTCACTTCGTCCGTGAGCACACGCCGCGCCATACCCGGCTGATCAAGGAAACCCTGGAGCAGTTCGAAGGCCATCCGGCGGACTGGCGGGACTTCCTCGGGTGGTTCTACGAGCTGCCGCTGTTCCTGGACGGTGGCCATTTCCGCATGGTCCATGCGTGCTGGGACGGCGAGCTGATCGCGGCCCTGCGCGAGATGCATCCGGACGGGCGGATCAACGAAGCCTTCATCAAGGCCGCAGCCGATCCCGCGAGCTTCGCCAGCCGCGTGTTCGACCGCCTGCTGCGCGGCACCGACCTGCCGCTACCCGGTGGCATGACGCTGACCGGCAGCGACGGCTTCACCCGCTCGGTGTTCCGCACCAAATTCTGGGCAGAAGACCCGCAAACCTATGGCGACGTGGTGTTCCAACCCGATGCGCTGCCCGAACAGGTGGCCAGCCAGCCGTTGTCCAAGGCGCACAAGTCGCGCTTGCTCAGCTACGGCCCGCAGGAGCCCATGCTGTTCGTCGGCCACTACTGGCGGCGCGGCCGGCCGGCGCCGATTCGCGGCAACCTGGCCTGCCTGGATTACAGCGCGGTGATGTACGGCAAGCTGGTGGCCTATCGGCTCGACCAGGAAAGCCGGCTCGATCCGGACAAGTTCGTCTGGGTCGAAGTGGAGCGCCCCGAGGAACCCCAATGAGTGCGATTGAAGTCCTGCGTTTACCGCTGAATGTGGATCTTTCCGGTTTCATCGCCTTGCTGCAGCGCCTGGAAGTGCCTTACCGCGTCAGCGAGGAATCCGGCGAGCAGGTCCTCTGGGTACCGGGCCAGCAATTGGCGGAACAGGTGCGCGGGCTCTATGCGCGCTTTCCCGATGGCGACCCGCACTTCCAGCTCCAGCAGGAAAGGCCGCAGGATGCGCCGCGCGCGGGTTTCCTCGCTCAGCTCCTGGCCAGCCCCATTACCAGCCTGGTGCTGCTGGTCACCCTGGTGGTCGCCGCGCTCACCAACCTGGGCGACAACTTCTCGGTTATCCGCTGGCTGAGCTTCCAGGACTTCGAGATCCAGGGTGACTACATCTACTTCTCGTCCCTCGACGAGGGGCTGGCGGCAGGGCAGTGGTGGCGCCTGGTGACGCCGATGCTGATCCACTTCGGCATCCTGCACCTGGCGATGAACGGCATGTGGTTCTGGGAGCTGGGTCGCCGCATCGAGTCGCGCCAGGGCGGTCCGGTGCTGCTGGTGCTGACCCTGGGCTTCAGTCTGGTGTCGGACTACACGCAGTATTTCGTCAGCGGCCCGTCGCTGTTCGGTGGGCTTTCCGGCGTGCTTTACGGCCTGCTTGGCCACTGCTGGGTGTTCCAGCGCCTGGCGCCGTGTCCAGCTTACCGACTGCCACCGGGGGTGATGGTGATGATGCTGATCTGGCTGCTGGTGTGCTTGTCCGGCCTGATCACTGCCCTGGGGTTCGGTGCCATCGCCAACGGCGCCCACGTCGGTGGCCTGGTTGCCGGCTGCGCCACCGGGCTGCTTGGCGGTGCATTGGCGCGCCTGCGCCGGTAGAATGCGCGCTCCGTCCCACTCCCAGGACCTGAATCGCCCATGTCGTCTTTTGCCCATCTGATCAGCAACATCACCCAGGATGTCTACGAAAGCCTCAAGCTGGCCGTGGAGATCGGCAAGTGGCCGGACGGCCGCAAGCTGACCCAGGAACAGAAGGAGCTGTCGCTGCAGGCGGTAATTGCCTGGGAGCTGAAGAATCTGCCGGAAGAAGAGCGTACCGGCTACATGGGCCCGCAGGAGTGCAGCTCCAAGTCCGATCCCATCCCCAACCTTCTGTTCAAGTCGAATTCGGTTCACTGATGCTGGAACTAGGACGCGGCGCACTCAGCAAGATGTCGGTGCGCCTTGAAACACCCGTGCAATACGGCTTCCGTCTCGACGAGGCGGATATCGCGGTGAATCCCCTGCTCGGCAAGCAACTGCGCCTGGAATTCCTCGGTGCCATTCATTGCGTCCACTGCGGACGCAAGACGAAGAAGAGCTTCAGCCAGGGCTACTGCTATCCCTGCTTCACCAAGCTGGCGCAATGCGATAGCTGCATCGTCAGCCCGGAAAAGTGCCACTACGACGCGGGCACCTGCCGCGAGCCGGAGTGGGGCGAGCGCTTCTGCATGACCGACCACGTGGTCTACCTGGCCAACTCCTCGGGGATCAAGGTGGGCATCACCCGCGCCAGCCAGGTGCCGACCCGCTGGATCGACCAGGGCGCCAGCCAGGCGCTGCCGATCCTGCGCGTGGCCACCCGCCAGCAATCGGGCTTCGTCGAAGACCTGCTGCGCAGCAAGGTGGCCGACCGCACCAACTGGCGCGCGATGCTCAAGGGCGAAGCACCGCCGCTGGACCTGTTGGCGGTTCGCGACGAGCTGTTCGACCAGCTTGCCGACGGCATTCGCGCCCTGCAGGACCGCTTCGGCCTGCAAGCCATCCAGCCGGTAAGGGATATCGAGCCCATCGAGATCAGCTATCCCGTGGATGCCTATCCGACCAAGGTCGTCAGCTTCGATCTGGACAAGACGCCAGTGGTGGAGGGTACGCTGCGGGGCATCAAGGGCCAGTACCTGATCCTCGATACCGGCGTGATCAACCTGCGCAAGTACACGGCCTACCAGTTGGCCATCAGCGCAGCGTAGGTTCCGGCATAAGGTCGGCAGGGGAATAGTCCATACTCCGACCTTGACCCCTTTCATCATGCGCGGCCCAGGGTTTCGGGGCCGCCCCGTAACCGAAGAGACGACCATGCGCACCGAGCAACCGAAAGTCATCTACCTCAAGGACTATCAGGCCCCGGATTACCTGATCGACGAGACCAACCTGACCTTCGAGCTGTACGAGGACCACACCCTGGTCCACGCCCAGCTGGTGATGCGCCGCAACCCCGAGCGCGCGGCCGAGGGCCTGCCACCGCTGGTGCTGGACGGGCAGCAACTGGAGTTGCTGTCGCTGTCCATGGACGATCGCGAACTGGGCGCCGCCGACTTCCAGGTGGACGACAGCCATCTGACCCTGCAGCCGGTGGCAGCGAGCTTCACCCTCGACAGCACCGTGCGCATCCATCCGGAAACCAACACGGCACTGGAAGGCCTGTACAAGTCCGGCAAGATGTTCTGCACCCAGTGCGAGGCCGAAGGCTTCCGCAAGATCACCTATTACCTCGACCGCCCGGACGTGATGAGCACGTTCACCACCACCGTCAGCGCCGAGCAGCATCGCTATCCGGTACTGCTGTCCAACGGCAATCCGGTGGCCAGCGGGGCGGAGGAGGGCGGTCGCCACTGGTCGACCTGGGAAGACCCGTTCAAGAAACCGGCTTATCTGTTCGCCCTGGTGGCGGGCGACCTCTGGTGCGTGGAAGACGTCTTCAACACCATGAGCAAGCGCGACGTGACCCTGCGCATCTACGTCGAGCCGGAGAACATCGACAAGGTGCAGCACGCCATGGACAGCCTGAAGAAGTCCATGCGCTGGGACGAAGAGGTGTATGGCCGCGAATACGACCTGGACATCTTCATGATCGTCGCGGTCAACGACTTCAACATGGGCGCCATGGAGAACAAGGGGCTCAACATCTTCAACTCCAGCTGCGTGCTGGCCAAGGCGGAAACCGCCACCGACGCTGCGCACCAGCGCGTCGAGGCCGTGGTGGCGCACGAGTACTTCCACAATTGGTCGGGCAACCGCGTGACCTGCCGCGACTGGTTCCAGCTGTCGCTGAAAGAAGGCTTCACCGTATTCCGTGACGCCGAGTTCTCCGCCGACATGAACTCGCGCACCGTCAAGCGCATCGAGGACGTGGCGTTCCTGCGTACCAACCAGTTCGCCGAGGACGCCGGCCCCATGGCCCATCCGGTGCGCCCGGATTCCTTCATCGAGATTTCCAACTTCTACACCCTGACCGTCTACGAGAAGGGCTCGGAAGTGGTGCGCATGATCCACACGCTCCTGGGCGCTGAAGGTTTCCGCAAGGGCACCGACCTCTACTTCGAACGCCACGACGGCCAGGCCGTGACCTGTGACGACTTCGTCAAGGCGATGGAAGACGCCAATGGCGTCGACCTTTCCCAGTTCAAGCGCTGGTACAGCCAGTCCGGCACGCCGCGCCTGCAGGTGGAAGACAGCTACGATGCGGCGGCGAAGACCTACAGCCTGACCTTCCGCCAGAGCTGCCCGGCCACGCCGGGTCAGAAGGACAAGCAACCCTTCGTCATTCCCGTGGAGCTGGGACTGCTGGACGCCGCCGGCAACGACCTGCCGCTGCGTCTCGCGGGCGAAGCCAAGACGCTGGGCGGCAATCGCGTGCTGTCGGTCACCGAGGCCGAGCAGACCTTTACCTTCGTCGATATCGCGCAGCGTCCGCTGCCGTCGCTGCTGCGTGGCTTCTCCGCACCGGTGAAGCTCGCCTTCCCCTACGACCGTGACCAGCTGATGTTCCTCATGCAGCACGACTCCGACGGCTTCAACCGTTGGGAAGCCGGCCAGCAGCTGTCGGTGCAGGTGTTGCAGGAACTGATCGACCAGCATCAGCGCGGCGAGAAGCTGGTGCTGGACCCGCGCCTGATCACCGCCTTCCGCACCTTGCTGGAGGACGAGTCGCTCGATCAGGCGATGGTCGCGGAAATGCTGTCCCTGCCGAGCGAGGCCTACCTCACCGAGATCAGCGAAGTGGCCGACGTGGATGCCATCCACGCCGCACGCGAGTTCGCCCGCCAGTCCATCGGCGGAGCCTTGTTCCAACCCCTGCTGGCCCGCTTCCAGGCAAATCGTGGGTTGTCCCGCGAAACAGGCTACGTGGCCGAGGCGGCGCATATCGCTCGACGCACCCTCCAGAACATCGCGCTTTCCTACCTGATGCAGAGCGGCAAGCCGGAAGTGCTGGAGGCCTGCCAGGAGCAGTTCAGCGACTGCGACAACATGACCGAGCGCCTGTCGGCCCTGGCCGTGCTGGTCAATTCGGGCTTCGAGAAGGAAAAGGCAGACGCCCTCGAGCGCTTCGCCGAGTACTTCAAGGAAGATCCGCTGGTGATGGACCAGTGGTTCAGCGTGCAAGCCGGCTGCGGCCTGCCGGGTGGTCTGGAGCGGGTCAAGGCATTGATGGAGCACCCGGCCTTCACCCTGAAGAACCCGAACAAGGTGCGTGCCCTGATCGGCGCCTTCGCCAACCAGAACCTGGTGAACTTCCACCGGGCCGATGGTGCCGGCTACCGCTTCCTCGCCGACCATGTGATTACGCTGAATGCCCTCAACCCGCAGATCGCTTCCCGCCAACTGGCGCCGCTCACCCGCTGGCGCAAGTACGACGCCGGTCGCCAGCAACTGATGAGAGCTGAACTGGAGCGCATCCTCGCCTCCGGCGAACTCTCCAGCGACGTCTTTGAAGTGGTCAGCAAGAGCCTCGCCTGACGCACCTCTGACAGCCCGTGTAAACGGGCTGTCATCCCTCCGAAATCTCTCTTTCAAGAAGTGTTACCGGTTAGTTCCGGTAACACTTTTTTGTTACTCAAAGAAATGAAACGGCACGTTGTTATGCGCAAGCAGTCTTAAACGCCCACAAAAGGCTTGACCAGACAGCTTTTGGTATGAACGTACATGCCCTTCAAGTGTGATCTTGAGTGACAAATCGAGCCAGATCGTCCGACAAGATCGGACAGAAAAATCGGAATTGATCAGTGGATGATCAGTCACTTGTTTGACAAAAATTTGTCGTGAAGCTCGCGGAACTTTTCTGACGCTCATTTGCGAATTGGCACCATGGTTGCAACGCCGCTGGAGATTTGGCCCCGTTTCGGTGCAATCGAAGTGGGGTGCGCTCTGCGCTGGGGATTTCCTGCCGAAGCCAAACAAGGCCGCCAAGCGGCTGGACAAACAAGCCCGCCTGACGGGCTGCCAATAACAAAGTGATCAGTCCACGGAGTAAGACTCGATGGAGCTCAAGTCCCGCAAGCCCACGTTGCGTTTCGCACCGGCCAAGGCAGGTTTCGCCTTCGCCGGTATCCTGCCGATCCTGGTAGCCGCCCAGGCCCAGGCGGTGGAATTCAGCTTCGCCAACGACGAAATTTCCGGTTCCCTGGATACCACCGTTTCCTACGGCCAGCTGTGGCGCGTACAGGGCCAGGACAAGACCAACAACGACATCAACACCAACGACGGTAACCGCAACTTCGATACCGGCCTGGTCTCCGAGGTCTACAAGATCACTTCCGACCTGGAAGCGACCTACAAGAACTACGGCATGTTCGTTCGTGGCACCGCTTTCTATGACACCCAGATCATGGACAAGCGCAACGACTATCTGGACAACAACAACCCGGTCCAGCCGAGCCAGAACTTCCCGAAGGACGACAGCTTCACTTACGAAACCCGCCACAAGGCCGGTCGTGATGCGCAGATCCTCGACGCCTACCTCTACGGCAACTGGGACGTGGCCGATATGCCGGTCACCGGTCGTGTTGGCAAGCAGGTGTTCAACTGGGGTGAGGGCATCTTCTACCGCGGTGGCGTGAACACCACCAACCCGGTCGACGCCGCCAAGTTCCGCCTGCCGGGCTCCGAGCTGAAGGAAGTACTGGTACCGGTCGAGGCCCTGAGCTTCAACGTCGGCCTGACCGAAAACCTGTCGATGGAAACCTTCTACCAGTGGAACTGGAAAGAATCCGCTATCGACCCGGTCGGCACCTACTACTCCGAGACTGACCTGTTCGCTGATGGCGGTAATACCGCGTACTCCACCCAGCCTGCGCTGCAACCGCTCGCCCCCCTCTATGGCGGCCTGAGCGCTGCAGGTATCGGTGGCCTTCAGGGCGGCCGCAACGTAGACGCCAATGGCGTGATCAAGGTGGCCTCGATCGGTCCGGACATCAACGCCAAGAACGACGGTCAGTTCGGTGTGGCTCTCCGCTATATCGCTGAAGAACTGAACTCCACCGAGTTCGGCTTCTACTTCGTCAACTACCACGCCAAAGAGCCGACCATCGCGGCCAACCTGGGTGATTACGCGGGTCTGAACCTTGCCCAGATCGCTGGCGCGGCTTCCACTGCGATCGCTCCGCAGGTTCAGCAGGCAGTTGCAGCCCAGGCGGGTATCTCGGTCGCTCAATTGCGCGCAGTGCTGGCCAACCCGGCGCTCAACCCGGGCCTGGCGCGTGCTTACTCCAACGCGCTGACTACCGCCGCTACTACCGCAGCCGGCGGCCTGGCAACCATGGATGTTGCGAACGCCGTGCAAGCACAGCGTGAATACGCCGAAGACATCCGCATGTACGGCTTCAGCTTCAACACCACCGTGGGCGACGCTTCGGTCTTCGGTGAACTGGCCTACCGGCCGAATCTGCCGATCGGTATCGCCACCACCAACGACCTGCTGGGCGACCTGCTGCTCCAGGCGCCGCAACTGGCGTCCGGCCGCACTGTCAACATCGGCGGCCAGGACGTGCGACTGGGTGACTCGATCCACAACTCCGAACGCGTAGAAGCCTTCAACACCTCCCTGGGCACCATCTACAACTTCGGCCCGTCGCTGTCCTTCGACTCCCTGATCGGCGTGGCGGAGCTGGCTTCCGAGCACCTGCGCGGCAGCGACCTGCAGTACACCGCGTTCAACGGCCAGAAGCGCTACTACTCCGGCCGTGGCAACAACTCCTACGTCTCCGGCGGCGAGCGTGACGATCAGGTCAACAAGAACGCCTACGGCTACACCCTGCTGGTGTCCGGTACCTGGAACGACGTCTATGCCGGCGTGAACATCTCCCCCTACGTCGTCTACAAGGACGACTTCGAGGGCAACTCCTACCAGACCGGCAGCTTCATCGAAGGTCGCAAGGCTTACACCCTGGGCGTCAAGGCAACCTACCTGAACAGCCTGGAAGCCGAACTCCAGTACACCGAGTTCTACGGCGGTGGCCAGAACAACTCGGTACGTGACCGCGACAACGTCGGCGTCAACGTCAAGTACTCGTTCTAATCCCAACAAGAACAATACGGGCGCCCCGGGGCGCCCGATACAGACTCATCACGGAGAACCCCCATGCTGAAAAAGCTTTCGCTGATTAGCGCCGCGGTTGCCCTGGCGCTCTCCGCCAGCAGCGCCCTGGCCTCGGTTTCGGCCCAGGACGCCACCAAACTCGGCGCCAGCCTGACCCCCTTCGGTGCCGAGAAGGCCGGCAACGCTGCCGGCACCATCCCGGCCTGGACCGGTGGCATCACCCAGGCTCCGGCTGGCTACAAGTCCGGCCAGCACCACCCGGACCCGTTCCCGGAAGACAAACCACTGTTCACCATCACCAAGGCGAACCTGGACCAGTACAAGGCCAACCTGACCCCCGGTCAGATCGCCCTGTTCAACGCCTACCCGAACAGCTTCCAGATGCCGGTGTACCAGACTCGCCGCTCCGGCTCCGCGCCGCAGTGGGTGTATGACAACACCGTCAAGAACGCCACCACCGCCAAACTGCTGGACGGCGGCAACGGCTTCTCCGATGCCTATGGCGGCATCCCGTTCCCGATCCCGCAGAATGGCGTCGAGGCCCTGTGGAACCACATCACCCGTTATCGCGGCTCCTACATCGTGCGCCGCGCTTCGGAAGTGGCCGTGCAGCGCAATGGCGACTACTCCCTGGTGACCTCCCAGCAGGAAGCCCGGTTCAAGTACTACAACCCGCAAGGTACTTACGCCGACCTGAACAACATCCTGTTCTACTACCTGTCCTTCACCAAGAGCCCGGCTCGCCTGGCTGGTGGTGCCACCCTGGTCCACGAAACCCTCGACCAGGTGAAGGAACCGCGTCAGGCCTGGGGCTACAACGCCGGCCAGCGTCGCGTGCGCCGCGCACCGAACCTTGCCTACGACACCCCGATCGCTGCTGCCGACGGCCTGCGCACCGCCGACGACACCGACATGTTCAACGGCGCTCCGGACCGTTACGACTGGAAGCTGGTAGGCAAGAAGGAAATCTACATCCCGTACAACAACTACAAGGTTTCCAGCCCTGAGGTTAAGTACAAGGACCTGCTGCAGCCCGGCCACCTGAATCCGGCCCTTACCCGCAACGAACTGCACCGCGTGTGGGTCGTGGAAGGCACCTTGAAGTCGGGCGCCCGCCACATCTACTCCAAGCGCACCCTGTTCCTCGACGAGGACAGCTGGCAAGCCGCTGTGGTCGACCAGTACGACGGCCGTGGTGAGCTGTGGCGCGTATCGGTTGCCTACCTGAAGAACTACTACGACCTGCCGACCACCTGGTCCGCACTCGACGTGTTCCACGACCTGCAGGCCCGCCGTTACCACGTGCAGAACCTGGACAACGAAGAGCCGACTACCATCGACTTCACCCAGGCCACTCCGGACGATGGCTACTTCAAGCCGTCCGCCCTGCGTCGCCGCGGTACTCGTTGATCGCTTGAAGTTCCAGGAAGAAGGCCGCTACGTGTAGCGGCCTTTTTCTTTTCCGGCAGCCAGCTGGCGTGTTACAGAGCGCCACCAGCGCTTAACAAAACATAACGTCCCGCCGATTGTGCAGGCTTTCCAAAGCTGGCTAGGATTAGTGCGCTGCCTGCCCTGGGCAGCATCCACCTATAACAAAAAGGGGAAAGGTGTATGAGTGAGCCCGTCATGCGGCGCACCCCGTCAGGCCTTGCCGTGGAAAATCTCCACAAGCCGACGTTCCGCTTTTATTCGCCGCTGGCCAAAGCGCTCTCGCTGTTCAGTGTGCTCTCTGTCCTTGCTGTAGCCGCTGCGCCCATCACCGCATCCGCGCTGGCCGCTGATGTACCCGTCCTCTCCATCGAATCGCCCAAGGCCGTGAGCAGCCTCCTGCTCGACGTCGCCCATGCCGGCAAGCGCCTGGTGGCCGTTGGCGACCGTGGCCACATTCTCTATTCCGACGACAATGGCAAGTC
The DNA here is from genome assembly GCF_002003485.1 of Metapseudomonas resinovorans. GTDB lineage: Bacteria > Pseudomonadota > Gammaproteobacteria > Pseudomonadales > Pseudomonadaceae > Metapseudomonas > Metapseudomonas resinovorans_D. The sequence goes on along the minus strand of NZ_BDMA01000060.1, from coordinate 123,066 downwards.
CTGGACCCAGGCCAAGGTGCCTACCCGCCAGATGCTCACCGCTGTCTATTTCGTCGACGACAAGCAAGGCTGGGCCGTCGGCCACGACGCACAGATCCTCACCAGCGAAGATGGCGGCGCGACCTGGACCCTCCAGTTCGAAGACCTGCAGCGCGAAGCGCCGCTGCTGGACGTCTGGTTCAAGGACGCCAGCACCGGCTTTGCCGTGGGTTCCTACGGCGCCCTGCTGACCACCCGCGATGGTGGCAAGAACTGGGAAGACGTCAGCGACCGCCTCGACAACGAAGACCAGTACCACCTCAACGCCATCGCCGCCGTGAAAGATTCCGGCCTGTTCGTGGTGGGCGAGGCGGGCAGCATGTTCCGTTCCGCCGACTGGGGTGAAACCTGGGAGCGCCTCGAAGGTCCGTACGAAGGCTCGCTGTTCGGCGCACTCGGCACTGCCGAGCCGGGCGTGGTGATCGCCTATGGCCTGCGCGGCCACCTGTTCCGCTCCGCGGACTTCGGCAACACCTGGGAAACCGTGCCGCTGAAAGCTGGCAACGGTGAACTGGAGTTCGGCCTGTCCGGTGGTGCTCTGCTACCTGACGGCAGCCTGGTGGTCGTCGGTCATGGCGGCAGCGTGCTGAAGAGCACCGACAATGGCCGCAGCTTCGCCGTGGTGAACCGCAGCGATCGCATGTCGCTGGCCAGTGTCATCGCCGACGAGAAAGGCAACCTGATCCTGGTGGGACAGGGCGGTGTACGCGTAGCGTCGCCGACCGGCGCCGAGCTGGGCCAACTATAAGAAAGGCGGAGAGTTTCGATGAGTACCCATCACCAGGACAAGGCGACCTTTCTGGAGCGCCTGATCTTCAACAACCGGCCGGCGGTGATCGTCATCTGCCTGCTGGTCAGCGTCTTCCTCTTCTGGCAGGCCATGCACGTACGGCCCTCCACCAGCTTCGAGAAGATGATCCCGCTGCATCATCCGTACATCCAGAAGATGCTGGAACACCGCAATGACCTGGCCAACCTCGGCAACACCGTGCGTATCTCGGTGGAAGCGGTCAACGGCGACATCTTCAGCAAGGAGTACATGGAAACCCTGCGTCAGATCCATGACGAGGTCTTCTACATTCCCGGTGTTGATCGTTCCGGCCTGAAGTCGCTGTGGAGCCCGAGCGTTCGCTGGACCGAAGTGACCGAAGAGGGCTTCGCCGGTGGCGAGGTCATTCCGCAGACCTACGACGGCTCCGAGGCCAGCCTGGAAGAGCTGCGCAACAACGTGCTCAAGTCCGGCCAGATCGGCCGCCTGGTGGCCAACAACTTCAAGTCCAGCATCGTCGACGTGCCGCTGCTCGAGTCCTATCCGGACCCGAACGACCAGGGCAAGCTGATGAAGCTCGACTACCGCCAGTTCTCCCATGAGCTGGAAGAGAAGATCCGTGACAAGTACCAGGCCCAGAACCCCAACGTGAAGGTCCACGTAGTGGGCTTCGCCAAGAAGGTGGGTGACCTGATCGATGGCCTGATCATGGTGGTGATGTTCTTCGGCATCGCCTTCTTCATCACCCTGGTTCTGCTGTACTGGTTCACCTGGTGTATCCGCAGCACCATCGCCGTGCTCTCCACCACCCTGGTGGCGGTGATCTGGCAGCTGGGCCTGATGCACTCCGTGGGCTTCGGGCTCGACCCGTACTCGATGCTGGTGCCCTTCCTGATCTTCGCCATCGGTATTTCCCACGGCGTACAGAAGATCAACGGTATCGCCCTGCAATCCAGTGACGCCGACAACGCCCTGACCGCCGCACGGCGCACGTTCCGCCAACTGTTCCTGCCAGGCATGATCGCCATCCTCGCCGACGCCGTGGGCTTCATCACCCTGCTGATCATCGACATCGGCGTGATCCGCGAGCTGGCCATCGGCGCCTCCATCGGTGTGGCGGTGATCGTCTTCACCAACCTGATCCTGCTGCCGGTTGCGATTTCCTACGTCGGCATCAGCAAGAAGGCCATCGAGCGCAGCAAGAAGGACGCGGTGCGCGACCATCCGTTCTGGCGCCTGCTGTCCAACTTCGCCCACCCGGTCGTGGCACCGATCTCCGTGGTCATCGCCCTGATCGCCTTCGGTGGCGGCCTGTGGTACGGCCAGAACCTGAAGATCGGCGACCTCGACCAGGGTGCACCGGAACTGCGTCCGGACTCGCGCTACAACCAGGACAACAACTTCATCATCAACAACTACTCCACCAGCTCCGACGTACTGGTAGTCATGGTCAAGACCGGCCCCGAAGGCTGCTCCACCCATGAGACCCTGGCGCCGGTGGACGAGCTGATGTGGAAGATGGAGAACACTCCGGGCGTGCAATCTGCCATCTCCATGGTCACTGTCTCCAAGCAGGTGATCAAAGGGATGAACGAAGGCAACCTGAAGTGGGAAACCCTGTCCCGCAACCAGGACGTGCTGAACAACTCCATCAGCCGTGCTGAAGGCCTGTACAACTCCGACTGCTCGCTGGCCCCGGTGCTGGTATTCCTCAACGACCACAAGGCCGAGACGCTTACCCGTGCCGTGACCGCCGTAGAGGAGTTCGCCAAGGACCACAACAAGGATGGCCTGCAGTTCCTCCTCGCGGCCGGTAACGCCGGTATCGAAGCGGCCACCAACGAGGTGATCGCCCAGGCCGAGCTGACCATCCTGATCCTGGTGTACATCTGCGTTGCCGCGATGTGCCTGATCACCTTCCGCTCCATCGCCGCCACCCTGTGCATCGTGCTGCCGCTGATCCTCACCTCGGTGCTGGGCAACGCGCTGATGGCCTGGCTGGGTATCGGCGTGAAAGTGGCGACCCTGCCGGTGATCGCGCTGGGCGTAGGTATCGGTGTCGACTACGGCATCTACATCTACAGCCGCCTGGAAAGCTTCTTGCGTGCCGGCCTGCCGCTGCAGGAGGCCTACTACGAGACCCTGAAGTCCACCGGCAAGGCCGTGCTCTTCACCGGCCTCTGCCTGGCCATCGGTGTTGCCACCTGGATCTTCTCGGCCATCAAGTTCCAGGCCGACATGGGTCTGATGCTCACCTTCATGCTCCTCTGGAACATGTTTGGTGCGCTGTGGCTGCTGCCGGCCCTGGCGCGCTTCCTGATCAAGCCCGAGAAACTCGCGGGCAAGGTCGGTGGTTCGCTGCTGGCCCACTGAGCCTGATCAGTAGATAAAAAACCGCGGCCCTGGCCGCGGTTTTTTTATGGGCGGGATTTGCGACGGTGCGTGCGGCCTGCTTGGCGAATGAATTCGCCCCTACAAGGATGGAGAGAATGCTGACCGCTTGCGCGGGCTAACCCCCTCTCCCTCTGGGAGAGGGTTGGGGTGAGGGAAGCTGGGCCCGGCTGGGAGTTTGAAAGGGGAGTTGCGGCCTCCTTCTCGACCGAATTCGCGCCTACAGGGGAGCGTGCACAGTGCAGTGGGGCCCGGCGGGACACCAGTGGTGGATGAAAAGAGCGTCATCCACCCTTGGCAGGTCGCGAATGAATTCGCTCCTACAGGGGAGTGCGAGGTTGCGGGGGGAGTCACCCCTCTCCCTTCAGGGAGAGGGGCCGGGGGAGAGGGTCAGCGCGGATACAACGGCGGCAGCTGGCTCGGCTCGCCCGTGGTTTGCTGTTCCACCACGAGGGCGGGGAGGGCGCGGATGGCTTTCCAGAGGTCTTCGCCCTGCCAGTGCAGGCCGGCTTCGCTGTAGAGCGCGCCGTTGAGTCCGTCCATGGCATCGGACAGCGGCACGAAGCGGGCGGCCATGTCAGCGAGGGTTTCCGGGTGCTGGCGAGCCCAGTTGTCCAGGGCCTGGCGGGTCGCGTGGGGATCGTTGGACTGGCAGGCGCGGCGCAGTTCATCCAGCAGCGTACGAGGGCTCGGGCCGGTCTGGATCGTAGGCAGGATCGCGGGTTGGCGACGCGCGCGCCACCACAGGCCGAAGCCCAGCAGGGTCGTGCAGGCGAGCAGCGCGGTGGCGAGCTGCCAGGGCCAGAGACGCGCCTGGCCAATGGCGTTGCCGACCTGCGTGCCCACGGACAACGCTGGCGCTGTTTCGAGTTCGGGGTTGCTGGCGACTTCCAGGGTGCGCGCCGGAATTTCACTGCGCTCCAGGCGATTGTCACGGGTGTTCCACCAGGTCACCGTCACCGCCGGCAGTTCCAGGCGGCCACTGGTGGTGGGCACCAGGGCTTCGCGCTCTTCGCGGCTGCCAAGGAGTCCCCGGTCGTCGGTCTTGTTGCCCAGTTGCGGCTGGTCGGGATAGCGGCGCAAGCCTTTGGCCTGTGTCGCCGGCAGCGGCGGTATCTGCGCGCTGGAGAGACCTTCCACGTTCAGCATGAGGCTGCGGGTCAGCGAGTCACCGGTCTGCACGCCTGCAGGGTCGGGGCTCCAGGACTCGGCCAGGGTCAGGTTGCGCGCGGGCAGCCAGGGCGCATCGGCCGGATACTCCGCGGGCTTTGGCATGACGGTCAGGGGAATGCGTGGAGAGTTCACCCGGGTCAGCTTGCCCGGGCGAGGGCCGAAGGGCTGATAGCCGGTATCGCTACCCGGATCGACCAGGGTCGCGCTGAACACCTGCGGGGGAATGTTCATGACGCCGCTCTTCTGCGGGAAGACGGCATAGCGCACTTCGATCACGCCATGGCGAACGCCATTGATCTCTTTCTCGTAGGTGCGCGGATCACCCAGTTGCTCGACGCGGGCGTCGTCCATCTGCAGCGGGCTGAGGCTGCTGTCGTCGTAGAGCGACACAGAATGGTAGATGCGCAGGGTGAGGATGGCCTGCGCCTGTACGTAGACGCTTTCCTGGTCGAGGCTGGCGTCGATGAAGACCGGGGCCAGGTTGCTGCCGCCGGACGTGTCGCTTTTCTCGGCCTTCTGGACGTTAAGGGTGATGGGCGCGCTGTGGACGTCGCCCAGCTTCAGCGCCGGGATAGTGACGAAGCCGGTCTGCTTCGGCTGCAGGGTGATGATCCAGCGGGTGGCGCGGTCGTTCTTGCCATTGAAGGTGCCGAGCTGGTTGATCTGGCGCGTGGCGAGCACATCGAAGGTGTCGCTCAGAGGTGTCAGATCGGGCTTGCCGAACAGGGTCGGGTCAGAGGACTCGAGGGTCAGCTCGACGGTTTCACCTTCGCTCAGCCGCGTGCGGTCGACGGAGGCGGTGAAACCGGCGGCCAGTGCCGCCAGTGCCGTCAGGCTGAGGAGTAGGGTGCATAGCAGGCGCGTCATCACTGTTCTTCCTGGCGCTGTTGCTGTTCGTACCAGAACTTGCGGCGCAGCAGTTCGGCCGGATCGTCCGGAATCTGCCGCAGCCATTGTTCGAGGGCCTGGCGACGCTCGTCCCCCAGGGGTTCGTTACTGGCGGACTGGCTTTGCGCAGCGTCCTGGGAGGTGGCTTGCTCGGCGGTGCCGCCCTGGCCCGGTCGCGTCGATCCACCTGCCTGGGCTTCGCCGCCAGCCTGCTGCGCAGCGTTCTGCTCGGTGTTCTGTTGGCCTGCCTGCTGTTGCGCAGCCTTTGCCTCACCGCCCTGGCCAGGCTTCTTTTCACCGTTCTGCGATGCCTGGTCGCCCGCTTCGCGCTCGGCCTCGCGCTGGCGCAGCAGGTCTTCCACCAGCGCCTTGTTCTTCGTTGCTGCAGCGAGGTCCGGCTGGCGTTGCAGGGCCGAATCGTAGGCGTCTATCGCCGCTTCCAGTTCGCCGGTCCAGGCCAGGGCATTACCGCGGTTGTAGTGATCGGCCGCCGTATCGCCCTGGGCGAAACGCGCCGCGGCCTCCGTGTAGTCGCCAGCCTGATAGAGGGCGATGCCCTGCCAGCGCGGATTGCTGAAGCGCCTTGCTGCTTCGGCGGGTTGCTGGACCTCCAGCAGACGCTGGCCCTGCTGGTCGGGGCGCAGCCATAGGTCCTCGAAATCCATGGCCAGGCTCGGGCGCGGGAGCACCAGCAGCAACGGGAGGCAGAACAGCCAGCCGCGGCGGCCGGCGCACGCGGCGATGAGCAGCAGGGGTAGCAGTAGCCAGTGACCCTGATCAGCCCAGGCCGCCAGGCGGGCAATTTCACCGCTTTCGCGCAGGCTCCTGGGGCCGTCGAGCAATTCCAGGTTGCGCAGGTCGCCTTCATCAACCCGGACTTCGGCGTAACGACCGCCGAGGCTGGCAGCGAAACGTCGCAATTGGGCGCCGTCGAGCTTCGGCAGGAGGATGGCGCCCTGATCGTCCTTGAGGAACCCGCCATCTTCCTGGGCGATGGGGGCGCCCGCTGCCGTGCCTATTCCCAGGATGACCAGGCGCTCGGCGCGCGAGCCAAGGGCCTTGCGGATACCGGCCTGTTCTTCGTCGTCCAGGCTGCTGGTCACCAGCAGCAGGCGTCCCTGGCCTTGCGCGCCCTGTTCCAGCAGCTTCAGCGCCTTGGTGACGGCAAGGTCGGCGCGGTGCCCCGGCTGCGGCATGATCGAGGGCTTCAAGGAGTCGATCAGGTTGAGGCTGGTCATCAGGTCGTCGGAGAGCGGCACCAGGCTGTGGGCGCTGCCGGCGTAGACGACGATTGCCGTCTGGGCATCGCGGCGAGCGTCCAGCAGGTCGCGCAGCTTGCGCTTGGCCTGCTCCAGACGGCTTGGCGCGATGTCGCTGGCGAGCATCGATGGCGTCAGTTCCAGCATCACCACCAGTGGGTCGGCACGCTTCTGCGTGCTCTGCTCCATCTGCTGCCAGGTGGGCCCGAGCAGGGCCAGCAGGCACAGAAGCCACGCCAGGCCGAGGGCGAGCCAAGGCAGGCGGTTGTTGCGCGGGCTACCACCATTGAGCAGCCAGGGCTGGAAGGCGCGCGGTATCAGTTGCTCCCAGCGGCCGCTGCGCCGTTCGCGGTGCCAGAGTTGCCAGAGCAGCCAACCCAGGAGAGGCAGCAGAAGCAGCCAGGCTGGACGCAGCCAGTGGGGCCAGAGCTCCATCATGTGCGCCTCCGCAGCCATTGGGGCCGCTGCTGCAGGGCATAGGGCCAGAGCACGCGGCAAACCAGTGCGATGCTTAGCAGCAGGGCGCCGGCCAGGGGCCAGCTGTACAGGGAAAACGCTGGGCGGGCCTGGCTGGCACGCTGGGTCACCGGCTCCAGTCGATCCAGGCTTTCCTCGATTTCTTCCAGCTCCTTGCTGTTGCGCGCGCGGAAGTACTGGCCTCCGGTCTGTTCGGCAATGGCGGTCAGGGTAGGCTCGTCCAGGTCCATGCTCGGGTTGAGGCCGAGAATGCCGAGCACGTCGCTTTGCTCCGGATCGGCGCCAATGCCGATGGTGTAGATCTTCACCTTCTCTTCGGCAGCCAGGCGCGCGGCGGTCAGCGGATCGATCTCGCCGCCGGTGTTGGCGCCATCGGTGATCAGTACCAGCACGCGGCTGTCGGCCGGGCGCTGGCGCAGGCGTTTCACCGCCAGGCCGATGGCGTCGCCGATGGCAGTGTTCTTCCCGGCGATGCCGATCAGGGCCTCGTCCAGCCAGGTGTGTACGGTTTGCCGGTCGAACGTCAGGGGTGCCTGCAGGTACGCCTGGCTGCCGAACAGGATGAGGCCGATGCGGTCGCCGCGGCGGCCGTCGATGAACTCGCCCATCAGGTGTTTCACCAGGGTGAGGCGGCTGACGTCTTCCTCTTCCCATTGCATGTCGGCGTAGTCCATGGACCCGGACACATCCACCGCCAGTAACAGGTCGCGACCGCTGGTGGGCAGGGGTTGCGGCTCGCCGACCCATTCCGGGCGGGCGGCAGCGCAGAGCAGCAACAGCCAGAGCAGGGCGAAGGGTGCCTGTTGCCGCCAGGCCGGCAGGTTGGCGCGGGCGCGGCGGCCCACCAGGCCTTCGAGGTCAGCGAGGAAACTCACCTTGAGCGCTGCTTCGCCACTGTCCGCCGGCGGCAGCAGCAGGCGCAGCACCCAGGGCAACGGAGCGAAGAGAAAGACCCAGGGCCAGGCGAACTCAAACATGCTTGCGAATCCAGGTCTCGACGGACTGGTAGAGGCCGGCGATGGCCTTGTCGTCCAGTTTGCACTGCGGGCGATAGGCCCCCTCGACCAGCAACATCCAGCGCGTCAGGCCGGCGGCAGGGCAGCGGTTGTCGAGGTAGGCCAGCCAGGCGCGGCCGCTCAGGGTATGGCTCTGGTCTCCGGGGTAATGCATGCGGCAAAGACGTTTGAGAAGACCGTTGAGCTCCTGCAGCCAGGGCCCGGCGGGTGCGCCGTCGTAGGGTTTGGGCAGGCGCGCCAGCTCCTCCAGGGCAGCCTGGCGCAGCGGGTCCAGCGGCTGTTCGACCTCCGCGACGGACGCGTGCATCTTGCGTTGCCACCACCGCCACAAGAGCCATCCCAGCAGGGCGAGCAGGGGCGGCAGACACCACCAGCCGGGTGCGGGCGGCCACCAGGGGATGGGGGCGGGTGCAATCAGGGGTTCGAGGCCGTCCAGCGGGTTCATCGCGCGCCACCTCGATGCATCAGGTAGTCGCGCAGTTGTTCGATCATGTCTTCCTGGGTGGACAGCGGCAGCAACAGAACGCCCAGCCGCTGGGCCAGGCGCTCCCAGCGTGCGGCTCGGGCCTCGCCCATTTCGCGATAGGCCTGGCGCAGGTCACTGGCGTGGGTGTCCAGTTCCAGCTGGGCGCCGTGCTCGGCGAAACGCAGCAGGCCGGCGGCCGGCAGCGCATGGTCCAGCGGATCGGAAACCGGCATCAGGATCAGGTCGGTGTGACGCGAGAGGAGGCTGATCTGTTGCTCGGCGGTGTCGGACAGGGTGCGCTCATCGCAGAGGATCACGACGAGACTGCCCGGACGCAGTACCTCACGGGCGCGGCGCAACGCCAGGCTGAAACCTTCGCGCTGGGTACCGCCCGGGCTGCCGAGGGCCTGGTTGGCGCGGGCCAGGCGGTTCAGCAGTTGCAGGAGGCTCTGCTTGCTGCGCCGTGGCTTGATCTCGTGGTGGTCGTGGTCGCTGAACACCAGCCCGCCGACCCGGTCATTGTGCGCCAGGGCAGCCCAGCCAATGAGGCTGGCGGCCTGCGCGGCGAGCACCGACTTGAACACCAGTCCAGTGCCGAAGAACAGCCGTTGGCTCTGCTCGACCATGATGAATACCGGCCGCTCGCGCTCTTCGTGGAACAGCTTGGTGTGCGGCTCCTGGGTGCGTGCGGTGACGCGCCAGTCGATGGTGCGCACGTCGTCGCCGGCCTGGTAGATACGCACCTGGTCGAAGTCCACGCCGCGGCCACGCAGCTTGGAGTGGTGCAGGCCGATCAACGGGCTGCGCCGGGCGGGGCTGGAGAACAGCTGCACTTCGCGGACCCGGTGGCGCATGTCGATCAGCTCGGCCAGGTCCACGTGCACGCCCTCTGCACTGGCAGCGGGCGGTGCAGAGCCAGGTGTCGCCGGACGACGCTTCCTGGCCCGGAACTTCCAGACCACCGCTTTCAGGCGCATCAGGCGACCGCTACCACATCCAGGATGCGCTGGATCACCCGGTCCTGGTCGATACCGGCAGCTTCTGCTTCGAACGAGAGAATAATGCGATGACGCAGCACGTCGAAGAGCACCGCCTGGATGTCTTCCGGGCTGACGAAGTCGCGGCCTGCCATCCAGGCATGGGCGCGAGCGCAACGGTCAAGGGCGATGGAGCCTCGCGGGCTGGCACCCCAGGCCAGCCAGTCGGCCAGCTCGCTGTCGAACTTCGCCGGGGTGCGGGTGGCCATGACCAGGTGCACCAGGTATTCCTCCACCGCGTCGGCCATGTAGAGCCCGAGGATTTCCTTGCGCGCGGCGAAGATCGCCTGCTGGCTGACCTGGTGTTCGGCACGTGTCTCGCCATGCAGCGCTTCGCCGCGGGCCTGCTGGAGGATCTTGCGTTCCACCGAGGCGTCCGGGAAGCCAATGCGCACGTGCATCAGGAAGCGGTCGAGCTGGGCTTCCGGAAGGGGATAGGTGCCTTCCTGTTCGATTGGGTTCTGGGTCGCCATCACCAGGAACAGCGGAGGCAGCGCGTAGGTGGAGCGGCCGATGGACACCTGGCGCTCAGCCATGGCTTCCAGCAGGGCCGACTGCACCTTGGCCGGTGCGCGGTTGATTTCGTCGGCCAGCACCAGGTTGTGGAAGATCGGCCCCTGCTGGAACACGAAACTTCCATTCTCCGGACGGTAGATCTCGGTGCCGGTGATGTCCGCCGGCAACAGGTCCGGGGTGAACTGGATGCGATGGAACTCCGCTTCCACGCCATCCGCCAGGTCCTTGATCGCCTTGGTCTTGGCGAGGCCGGGCGCGCCTTCCACCAGCAGGTGGCCGTCGGCGAGCAGGGCGATCAGCAAGCGGTCGATGAGCTTTTCCTGGCCGAGGATCTGGGTGGAAAGGAAGTTTCGCAGGGCGACTAGCGCTTCACGGTGTTCCATCGATGGACTCGTTGAGCTGGGGAAAAGAGAGCTGTAGGCCCTCCGTTGTTGATGCATAACTTTAATCCAGACCAGGGGAGGCGGCCTAGAAGAGCCTGAATTCAGGCGTTGGTTCCGTGACGGGGATGGATATTTGCCACCGCTGGCAGTCCATCGCGAGTGACGCTGGGAGGGGACTTGTACGTTGGTACAAGCGGACGCTGATTGAACGAATATGTCGCAGCACCGTAAGCGCGCTGCATTGCTCCCTCGTTAAGCTTTCGCGGCAATGGTGACCGCCGGGTCGCAGTTGTTTCCCGGCGCTTGCCCGGAGCAGGGTCGCACTGCCCGGATCGACCTGTGGCCCTTTCTCCGCCTTTTAAGCGTTCTACGCTTAACCCCAACAAAACGAGCCTAGCGGAGCACAACCATGGCGTTCTTCACGGCGGCCAGCAAAGCCGACTTCCAGCATCAACTGCAAGCGGCCTTGGCGCAGCACGTCAGCGAACAGGCATTGCCACAAGTTTCCCTGTTCGCCGATCAATTCTTCGGCATCATCGCGCTCGACGAGCTGACCCAGCGCCGCATGTCCGACCTCGCCGGCTGCACCCTGTCGTCCTGGCGCCTGTTGGAGCGCTTCGACCCCGCCAGCCCGGAAGTGCGGGTGTTCAACCCCGATTACGAGAAGCACGGCTGGCAGTCCACCCACACCTGCGTGGAAGTGCTGCACCCCGACATCCCCTTCCTGGTGGACTCGGTGCGCATGGAGCTGAACCGTCGCGGTTACAGCATCCACACCCTGCAGAACAACGTGATCAGCGTGCGCCGCAATGCCAAGGGCGAGCTGCAGGAAGTCCTGCCCAAGGGCACCCAGGGCAAGGATGTGCACCAGGAAGCGCTGATGTACCTGGAGATCGACCGCTGCGCCAACAACGGTGCCATGAAGACCCTGGAGAAAGCCCTGCTGGAAGTGCTGGGTGAAGTCCGTGTGACCGTGGCCGACTTCAAGCCGATGAAGGCCAAGGCCCAGGAGCTGCTGGCCTGGCTGGACAAGGCCAAGCTGAAGGTCGATGGCGAAGAGCTGAAGGAAGTGAAGGTGTTCATGGACTGGATCCTGGACGACCACTTCACCTTCCTCGGCTATGAAGAATTCACCGTGGCCGACGACAAGAACGGCGGCCACCTGGTGTACGACGAGAAATCCCTGCTGGGGGTTTCCAAGTTGCGCCGTGCAGGCCTGAAGAAAGACGACGTGCATATCGAGGCCGAGGCCCTGGAGTACCTGCGCGAGCCCAATCTGCTGTCCTTCGCCAAGGCAGCCGAGCCAAGCCGTGTGCACCGTCCGGCCTACCCGGACTTCGTCTCCATCCGTGAGCTGGACGCCAAGGGCAAGGTGATCAAGGAGTGCCGCTTCATGGGCCTCTACACCTCCGCCGTGTATGCCGAGAGCGTCGAGCACATCCCCTACATCCGCCGCAAGGTGGCGGAAATCCAGCGCCGTTCCGGCTTCGATGCCAAGGCCCACCTGGGCAAGGAACTGGCCCAGGTACTGGAAGTCCTGCCGCGTGACGACCTGTTCCAGACGCCGGTGGCCGATCTCTTCAGCACCGCGATGTCCATCGTGCAGATGCAGGAGCGCAACAAGATTCGCCTGTTCCTGCGCCGCGATCCCTACGGCCGCTTCGCCTACGCCCTGGCCTATGTGCCGCGCGATGTGTACTCCACCGAAACCCGCCTGAAGATCCAGCAGATCCTGATGGATCGCCTGCAGGCCACCGACTGCGAGTTCTGGACCTTCTTCTCCGAGTCCGTGCTGGCGCGCGTGCAGTTCATCCTGCGCCTGGATCCGAAGATCAAGCTCAACGTCGATATCGCGCTGCTGGAGAAGGAAGTCATCCAGGCCTGCCGCTCCTGGAAGGACGACTACGCCAGCCTGGTCAACGAAAGCTTCGGCGAAGGGCAGGGCACCCGTGTCCTGTCGGACTTCCCGAAAGGCTTCCCGGCCGGCTACCGCGAGCGCTTCGCCCCGCACTCGGCGGTGGTAGACATGCAGCACCTGCACAGCCTGTCCGATGAGCGCCCGCTGGTGATGAGCTTCTACCAGCCGCTGGCCCAGGGTGAGCAGCAGCTGCACTGCAAGCTGTATCACGCCGACACGCCGCTGGCGCTGTCCGACGTACTGCCGATCCTGGAAAACCTCGGTCTGCGCGTACTGGGCGAGTTCCCGTACCGCCTGAACCGGGCGGACGGCCGCCAGTACTGGATCCACGACTTCGCCTTCACCAGCGCGCTGGGTGACGATGTCGATCTCCAGCAGCTCAACGACACCCTGCAGGACGCCTTCGTCCACATCGTTGGTGGCCACGCCGAGAACGATGCCTTCAACCGCCTGGTGCTGACCGCGGCCATGCCCTGGCGCGACGTTGCCCTGCTGCGTGCCTACGCGCGTTACCTGAAGCAGATTCGCCTCGGCTTCGACCTGTCCTACATCGCCAGCACCCTGCTGAACCACGCCAACATCGCCAAGGAGTTGGTGCGCCTGTTCAAGACACGCTTCTACCTGGCGCGCAAGCTGGCGACGGATGATCTGGAAGACAAGCAGCAGAAGCTCGAGCAAGCCATCCTCGGCGAGCTGGACAACGTGGCGGTGCTCAACGAAGACCGCATCTTGCGTCGCTACCTGGACCTGATCAAAGCGACCCTGCGCACCAACTTCTATCAGCCCGACGCGTCTGGTCAGAACAAGTCCTACTTCAGCTTCAAGCTGAGCCCGCGCCTGATTCCGGAAATCCCGCGTCCGGTGCCCAAGTTCGAGATCTTCGTCTACTGCCCGCGCGTGGAAGGCGTGCACTTGCGCTTCGGCGACGTGGCCCGTGGTGGCCTGCGCTGGTCCGATCGCGAGGAAGACTTCCGTACCGAAGTGCTGGGCCTGGTGAAGGCGCAGCAGGTGAAGAACGCGGTCATCGTGCCCATGGGCGCCAAGGGTGGCTTCATTCCGCGCCGCCTGCCGGTGGGCGGTACCCGCGACGATATTCAGAACGAGGCCATCGCCTGCTACCGCATCTTCATCTCCGGTCTGCTGGACGTCACCGACAACCTGAAGGAAGGCAAGGTAGTTCCGCCGGCCAACGTGGTGCGCCACGACGCCGACGACCCCTACCTGGTGGTGGCGGCCGACAAGGGCACCGCGACCTTCTCCGACATCGCCAACGGCATTGCCGGTGAATACGGCTTCTGGCTGGGTGACGCCTTCGCCTCCGGTGGCTCGGCCGGTTACGACCACAAGGGCATGGGCATCACCGCCAAGGGCGGCTGGGTGTCGGTGCAGCGCCACTTCCGCGAGCGCGGCATCGATGTGCAGAAGGATCACGTCACCGTGATCGGCATCGGCGACATGGCCGGCGACGTGTTCGGCAACGGCCTGCTGCTGTCGGACAAGCTGCAGATGGTCGCGGCCTTCAACCACATGCACATCTTCATCGACCCGAACCCGGACGCGGCCTCCAGCTTCACCGAGCGCAAGCGAATGTTCGACCTGCCGCGCTCCTCCTGGGCCGATTACGACACCAAGCTGATCTCCGAAGGTGGCGGCATCTTCCTGCGTAGCGCCAAGAGCATCGCCATCAGCCCGCAGATGCAGCAGCGCTTCGAGATCGAGGCCGACAAGCTGACCCCGACCGAGCTGCTCAACGCTCTGCTGAAGGCGCCGGTGGACCTGCTCTGGAACGGCGGCATCGGCACCTACGTCAAGGCCAGCAGCGAAAGCCACGCCGATGTGGGCGATAAGGCCAACGACGCTCTGCGTGTGGATGGTCGTGAGCTGCGTGCCAAGGTGGTGGGCGAGGGCGGCAACCTCGGCATGACCCAACTGGGTCGTGTCGAGTACGGCCTCAACGGCGGCGCCAGCAACACTGACTTCATCGACAACGCCGGCGGTGTGGACTGCTCGGACCATGAGGTCAACATCAAGATCCTGCTCAACGAGATCGTGGCCAACGGCGACATGACCGGCAAACAGCGCAACAAGCTGCTGGCCGAGATGACCGACGACGTGGGCAACCTGGTGCTGGGCAACAACTACAAGCAGACCCAGGCGCTCTCCCTGGCGCAGCGCCGCGCTCGCGAGAAGATCGGCGAGTACAAGCGCCTGATGAACGCCCTGGAAGCAGCCGGCAAGCTGGACCGTGGCCTGGAGTTCCTGCCCGCAGACGAGGAGCTGAACGAGCGCATCGCCAATGGCCAGGGCCTGACCCGCCCCGAGCTGTCGGTGCTGATCTCCTACAGCAAGATCGACCTCAAGGAGTCGCTGCTCAAGTCGCTGGTGCCGGATGACGACTACCTGGCCCAGGAGATGGAGACGGCATTCCCGGCGCGCCTGTCCGAAACCTTCGGCGAGTCCATGCGCCGTCACCGCCTGAAGCGCGAAATCATCAGCACCCAGATCGCCAACGACCTGGTCAACCACATGGGCATCACCTTCGTGCAACGCCTGAAGGAGTCCACTGGCATGAGCGCGGCCAACGTGGCCGGCGCCTACGTGGTGGTGCGTGACGTGTTCCGCCTGCCGCACTGGTGGAAGCAGATCGAGGCGCTGGACTACAAGGTGCCGGCCGAACTGCAGCTGACCCTGATGGATGAGCTGATGCGCCTGGGACGCCGTGCTACCCGCTGGTTCCTGCGCAGCCGTCGCGAAGACCAGAACGCAGCGCGCGACGTCCACCACTTCGCCCCGCGTGTGGAGGCCCTGGCCGGTCGTCTGGACGAACTGCTCGAAGGCCCGTCCCGCGAGCAGTGGCTTGCACGCTTCCAGTCCTACGTGGAAGCCGGCGCGCCGGAGGACCTGGCTCGTGTCGTGGCCGGCACCAGCCACCTCTACACACTGCTGCCGATAATCGAAGCGTCGGATGTCACCGGCAAGGACACCGCTGAAGTGGCTACCGCCTACTTCGCGGTGGGTGGCGCGCTGGACCTGTCCTGGTACCTGCAGCAGATCACCAGCCTGCCGGTGGAGAACAACTGGCAAGCGCTGGCGCGGGAAGCCTTCCGCGACGACCTGGATTGGCAGCAGCGTGCGATCACCATCTCCGTCCTGCAGATGAACGAAGGTCCGGCGGACATCGAGGAGCGCGTGGCGCTGTGGCTGGACCAGCATCGCGCCCTGGTGGAGCGCTGGAAGGCCATGCTGATCGAACTGCGCGCCGCCACGGCGACCGACTACGCCATGTACGCGGTGGCCAACCGCGAACTCATGGACCTGGCCCAGAGCGGCCAGCACGGCATCTGCATTCCGTGATGCCCGTGGTTTCGTAAAGGTTTTGTGCTCTCAGCCCCGCTTCGGCGGGGCTTTTTTTCGTCCGGAGGAGCCTGGGTTGAATCGGTGCGCGCAGCGCACCCTACGGTCGGCCTGGTGATTTGCGTGGAGGCGGTAGGGTGCGCTGTGCGCACCGGCTCTGAAGCGGAGGCGACGGACCTAACCTAGCGCCCGCAGGTACTTCACCACATCCGCGGCCCCGGCCAGTCGCAAGCCTTCGCCCAGCGCGGTGGCTTCAGCGTGCTTCTTGGGCAGCAGGATGAACTCCGGGGTGCCGGAGTTGCGCAGGATGGTCAGGCGCGAATAGGGGATACCACCGTCCAGCAGCAACCCCATGAAGGCCGGATCGCTCCAGGCCTGCGCTGGCATCGCCAGGACGTGGTAGCGCTCGTCCAGCACGGCCAGGCCGTCGGCATCGAGGCTGTAATCGGTAATCTCGGCGGGGAGGGTGGCTTCCAGTGCGCGCAGTCGCGCATAGGCGATGGAGGCGGCGAAGGCTTCGACGTGCTGCTCGCCGCTCCAGAACACGCGATAGCCGTACCAGTCGGCCCTGAGCAGGCTGATGGCCTCGCCGGCGAGGAAGCGCGGCAACGGCAGGCTGATGGCCTTGATGAAGTCCTTGTAGCTGATGATGCGCACCTTGCGGCTGTCCAGACCGGCCAGGTAGTCCTCGAAGCTGGGGGAGGGCGTCGGTTCGTGGTCGCTGCCGCAAAGCCCGTCGATCTGGCGCAGGTCGAAGCTGGAGAGGCGCTGTTCATTGCGTTTGACGACCTTTACCAGAACGGCGTGGGCTTCAGCCTTGTCGTCCTGGACGGGGCCGGACAGTGCTCCGCGTGGCAATTCCACCAGCCGCTGCAACGGCGGCCCGGACTGCCACCAGATGGTGTCATTGGGGAGGTGCAATTGCTGGAAGGGCAGGCGTAGCTGGCTCGCTCGCTCGAACACTCTGCGAGGTGAATTGCCGAAGCCAAAACGCTGGGCGATTGCAGCCAGGCGGGCGCTCAATGGGGGTGGTGGCTGCATCTGACTCATGGCCTGAAAACTCCTCGGTCACGGCAGGCAGTGTGGCAGAGGCTTGCCGGCCGCGCGAACCGGGTGTCGGACAATTCCGCTTGGCGGGGAATCAGGACGAACGGACGGTGTGGCAGAATCCTGGTCTTCATTGTCGAGGACGCCTCCATGCCCAGCGTGATGCTGGATATTTCCCTGACTGCGGACGAATTCCTCGCAGTCTATCAAGGTCGGGCCAACCGTGTGCTGCTGCGCAGTCGCGATGGCCGGAAGGTCAGCCTGCCGGCCCATCATTTGTGTCCGCACCTGGGCCACTCCGGGGTTTGTGGCAGCTTCGAGCTTGAATTCTCGCCGGATGGCAAGCTCCTGAGCCTGCGTCGCCTCGCCTGAAGGGGCCTGCGCAGCTATAATCGCCGGCCCATATCGCCGATCGATGCCCGACCGACCATGTACAAACTGGCCCGCGAGCTGCTCTTTTCCCTGTCCCCGGAAACCTCCCACGAACTCTCCATCGACCTGATCGGAGCCGGTGGCCGTCTCGGCCTCAACCGCCTGCTGACCAAGGCACCTGCAAGCCTGCCGGTGAAGGTGATGGGGCTGGAGTTCCCCAACCCGGTAGGCCTCGCCGCTGGTTTGGACAAGAACGGCGACGCCATCGACGGCTTTGGCCAGCTCGGCTTCGGCTTTGTCGAGATCGGCACCGTGACGCCGCGTCCGCAGCCGGGCAATCCCAAGCCGCGCCTGTTCCGCCTGCCCCAGGCCGAAGCCATCATCAACCGCATGGGCTTCAACAACCTGGGCGTCGACCATCTTCTGGCACGCGTACGTGCTTCCCGCTATGACGGCGTGTTGGGCATCAACATCGGCAAGAACTTCGACACGCCGGTAGAGCGCGCGGTGGACGACTACCTGATTTGCCTGGACAAGGTCTATGACCACGCCAGCTACGTGACGGTCAACGTCAGCTCGCCGAACACCCCTGGACTGCGGAGCCTGCAGTTCGGTGACTCGCTGAAGCAGTTGCTGGAGGCCCTGCGCACCCGCCAGGAGGCCCTGGCCGCCCAGTACGGCAAGCATGTGCCGCTGGCTATCAAGATCGCCCCGGACATGAGCGACGAGGAAACCGCGATGGTTGCCAAGGCGCTGCTGGAGTCCGGCATGGATGCGGTGATCGCCACCAACACCACGCTTGGCCGCGAAGGCGTCGAAGGACTGCCCTACGGCGATGAGGCGGGTGGCCTCTCTGGCGCTCCGGTGCGCGACAAGAGCACCCAGACGGTGAAAGTGCTGGCGGGTGAACTGGGCGGTCGCCTGCCGATCATTGCTGTGGGGGGCATTACCGAGGGGCGCCATGCCGCGGAGAAGATCGCCGCGGGTGCGAGCCTGGTGCAGATTTACTCGGGCTTCATCTACAAGGGGCCGGCACTGATTCGCGAGGCGGTGGATGCCATCGCCGGCCTGCCACGAAACTGAGCACAAATAAAAAGGGCTCCCGCTTGGGAGCCCCTGGGCTTGCGCCCGCCGCCCGGATGGGGCGTGCTTGGTGAAGTCGGTGTGATCCTGTGTCAGCCGACGGCGTGGAGTTCGTTCAGTCGATGAATGCCGGCAGTGCCGGTGAGGCCATCCCAATTATCGCCACGGCCTTCGCGCCAACCATTGATCCAGGCTTGCCGTGTGGTGGGATGGGTGAAAGGACAAAGATCGCGGGATTTACCGTTGATGCCGTGCTGATAGCCGCGCAAAAATGCTCGTTCCATCGGATCACGCTTAAGTCTTCTCATAGGGTGTAGCCCTCATTTGTTGACTGTTATGTCCATTGGTTCCAAAGGCGGAACCGCAGCAGAAAAATGTTCTGCCTTCGAAGACGCGTTGCCGGCGTGACGCGCCTTCATCCCACTGCCATTGCGGCGGCGGGTTAAGCTGATTTCTAACCAATGCCCTCTGGCCTGTGAATGATCGTTTTGTCATAAGGACGTAACTTGAAGGTGGCAACCGCCATAAGCTGACGGAAACGTTTTTTGCCACTTTTCGGTCTAAGCCCCGTGGCTTCAGGGCTGGCCAGAGCATTGATGTCGTAGTGCTATTTGGTTTGGCGCCCGAATCAGACGATTTTTCATTCCGACGAAGGGCCGTTCCGCGACCTTTGGTCACACATTTTCTTACCGCACAGATCAGGTTCTGTGCCGCTGATCGCCTGCAAAGGCCCTGGACTCCACAATGTCGGATCGCTACGAACTTTTCCTCACCTGCCCGAAGAGCCTGGAAGGTCTGCTGGTCGAAGAGGCTACTCAACTCGGCCTGCAGGAAGTACGCGAGCAGGTTGCTGCGGTGCGCGGCCAGGCTGACCTGGAAACCGCCTATCGCCTGTGCCTCTGGTCGCGCCTGGCCAACCGGGTGCTGCTGGTGCTCAAGCGCTTCCCAGTGCAGAACGCCGAAGACCTCTATCAGGGCGTACTGGCGGTGGACTGGCATGATCACCTGATGCCCAGCGGCAGCCTCGCGGTGGAGTTCAGCGGTCACGGTTCGGGTATCGACAACACCCACTTCGGCGCGCTCAAGGTCAAGGACGCGGTGGTGGACAAGTTGCGCAGCGCCGAAGGTGTGCGCCCCTCCGTGGACAAGGTGAACCCCGACCTGCGCATCCACCTGCGCCTGGAGAAGGGCGAAGCCATCCTGTCGATCGACCTGGCTGGCCACAGTCTTCACCAGCGCGGTTATCGCCTGCAGCAGGGTGCCGCGCCGCTCAAGGAAAACCTGGCGGCGGCCATTCTGATCCGCTCCGGCTGGCCGCGTATCGCTGCCGAGGGCGGGGCGCTGGCCGACCCCATGTGCGGTGTCGGTACCTTCCTGGTCGAAGCGGCGATGATGGCGGCCGATATTGCGCCCAACCTCAAGCGCGAGCGCTGGGGCTTCTCCAACTGGCTGGGCCATGTCCCGGCGCTGTGGAAGAAGCTTCATGAAGAAGCTCGTGAACGCGCCGACGCAGGCCTGGCCAAGCCTCCGCTGTGGATTCGTGGTTACGAGGCGGACCCGCGACTGATCCAGCCTGGCCGCAACAACATCGAGCGGGCCGGCCTCGGCAACTGGGTGAAGATCTACCAGGGCGAGCTGGCCACCTTCGAGCCGCGCCCGGACCAGAACCAGAAGGGCCTGGTTGTCAGCAACCCGCCTTATGGCGAGCGCCTCGGCGACGAAGCCAGCCTGCTCTATCTCTACCAGAACCTCGGTGAACGCCTGCGTCAGGCCTGCCTGGGCTGGGAAGCGGCGGTGTTCACCGGTGCGCCCGAGCTGGGCAAACGCATGGGTATCCGCAGCCACAAGCAGTACGCTTTCTGGAACGGTGCCCTGGCGTGCAAGCTTCTGCTGCTCAAGGTGTTGCCGGAGCAATTCGTGACCGGCGAGCGTCGCTCAGCCGGGGAGGGCGACGATAGCGCCCCGCGCGCGGAGCCGGCGCGCCTCTCCGAAGGCGGCCAGATGTTCGCCAATCGCCTGCAGAAAAACCTCAAGCAACTGGGCAAGTGGGCGCGCAAGGAAGGCATCCAGTGTTATCGCCTGTATGACGCGGACATGCCTGAGTACGCCCTGGCGATCGACCTCTATGGCGATTGGGTGCACGTGCAGGAGTACGCGCCGCCGCGTTCCATCGATCCGGAAAAGGCCCAGGCGCGTCTGCTCGATGCACTGGCGGCGATTCCCCAGGCGCTGGATGTGGACCCGTCCCGCGTGGTGGTCAAGCGGCGTGAGCGCCAGAGCGGTACTCGCCAGTACGAGCGCCAGGGCAGCGAAGGGCGCTTCATGGAAGTGAGCGAAGGCGGCGTGAAGCTGCTGGTGAACCTCACCGACTACCTGGATACCGGCCTGTTCCTCGACCATCGCCCAATGCGCCTGCGCATCCAGCGCGAGGCCGCCGGCAAGCGTTTCCTCAACCTCTTCTGCTACACCGCCACGGCGAGCGTCCATGCAGCCAAGGGCGGCGCGCGCAGTACCACCAGTGTGGACCTGTCGAAAACCTACCTGGACTGGGCGCGGCGCAACCTGTCGTTGAACGGTTACTCCGACAAGCACAAGTTGCAGCAGGGCGACGTGATGGCTTGGCTGGCGGAGGATCGCGGCGAGTACGACATGATCTTCATCGACCCGCCGACCTTCTCCAACTCCAAGCGCATGGAAGGGGTGTTCGACGTTCAACGTGACCATGTCCAGTTGCTGGACCTGGCTATGGCGCGCCTGGCGCCGGGCGGCGCGCTGTACTTCTCCAACAACTTCCGCAAGTTCCAGCTGGATGAGGGCCTGGTGTCGCGTTATGCGGTCAGCGAGATCAGCGCCGAAACCCTGGACCCGGACTTCGCCCGCAATGGGAAAATCCACCGCGCCTGGCGCCTGACCACTCGCTGATTCAGGCTGGGCCGCCAGGTGGAGTTCCGGACACGGACCTCCACCTTGAGCGGCCCTCGCCACCGCGTCGCTCCCACCTGCAACACCCCACTAGAATCCCCTGCAAAACCCCTCTCATTGTCTCCAGCCAGTTCCGGCCGTCCGGCGTTTACCGTGGACGGTCGGCTGTCCGTGTTCGCGCCTAGGCAAAGTGCCACTACCTAGCTATGTTCATCCTCACAGGGACGGTATTTCCACACCCAGATTCGAGAAGTAAGCATGCAGTCGCTTGCGACGGAAAAACTGAACCTGTCGGCTTTGCTGTCCGGCCGCCCCCTGGTGTGGCTGGTTTGCCTGTTGGCCGTCTTCGGCGGTGCGGCGCTCACCCTCCTGCTCAGCAAGGCCGTGCGCAGTGCCGAAGAGGCGCAATTGCGTGAGCGCTTCAGCCTCGCCGCCACCGAACGCATCAGTCGCATCCAGGAGCGCCTGGACGGTCAACTCAAGGAGCTGGATGCCGTCCAGCGATTCTTCGGCAATTCCCATGAAGTCACCCTCAGCGAATTCCAGGGTTTCGTCGGCCCACTGCTGGGCGACACGCTCGTGTACTCCTGGGTGCCGCGCGTGACGGGGAGCGAGCGCGAGCGCTTCGAATCCCGTGTGCGCGCTGAAGGTATGGCCGGTTTTGCCATACGTGATCTGAAGGGGGACGGCCTGGTACCCAGCCCCCCACGCAACGAGTACTTCCCCGTTTACTACAGCGTCACGTCGCGCATCGACCAGGTGCCGCTGGGGATGGACCTGAACTCCAGCCCCGAGCGGCGAGCCGCCATTGCCAAGGCTCGGAAGACTCACGACGTGACCGTCACCGAGCGGGTACGGGTGATCGGTGTCGTGGAGCGTGAAGCCAGCGGGGTGGTCATGCTGGCGCCGGTGTATGACGACAATCTGCCGAAGGATTCAGGCCTGCGCGGTTTCGTGGTGTCGGTGCTCAGCCTCAATCTGGAAATGGAAGCTGCCATCGCACCGGACAACCTGGCGAACTTGGCGATGCGGGTGAGTGACGTCAGTGAGGATGGCCATGAACAGTTGATCTACCAGAGCGCCGAGGTACCGGACAGCGACCTGCGCCTTCGCCGCGTGGTGCCGTTCGGCGACCGCCAGTACCTGTTGGAAGTGGTGCCGAGCTCGGCCTTCCTGGCAGAGCCACCGCTGTCCACCGCCAAGCTGGTCGCAATCAGCGGTCTGGCTTTCACTTTTCTGCTGGCGGGCTACCTGCTGCTGATGGTCAACCAGCGGCAAAACGCCTTGGCGCTGGTGGCGCAGCGCACGATGGAATTGCGCGAACGGGAAATCGAGCTGCAGCTCAGCGAAGAGCGCTGGAGCTTTGCCCTCGATGGCGCCGGGCACGGCGTATGGGATTGGGAGCCGCAGAGTGGGCGAGTATTTCTCTCCCGCGGCTGGAAGAGCATGCTCGGTTACACCGAGGAGGACGTGGGCGACAGCCTGGAGGCGCGGGCTCGCCTGATCCATCCGCAGGACCAGCCCCAGGCGCGCGCGGAATTGGAGCGTCACTTGCGAGGCGCCAGCACGGTTTACCAGAGCCAGCATCGGATGCTGCACAAGGATGGTCGCTGGCTCTGGGTACTGGACCGCGGCAGGGTGGTCGATCGGGACGCCACGGGAATGCCTTTGCGCATGATCGGCACCCAGACCGACATCAGTTCCAGCAAGGCGGTGGAACTGCAGCTGGCGATGGCTCACGGGCAGTTGCGCAGCCTGCTGAATGCCGCGACCCAGGTCGCCATCATCAGTACCGACCTGCGTGGCGCCATCCTGCAGTTCAACGTCGGCGCCGAGCGCATGTTCGGCTATCGCGCGCTGGAAATGATCGGCCGCCACCCGGTGGCACTGCACGTCGAGAGCGAAGTGGAAGCGCGCTGCGGTGAACTGGGGCGACAACTCGGCAAGCTGATTCCCGACTATCAGGCCTACGTCGAAGAGGTGACTGCCGGCGATCGTTACGACGAGCGCGAATGGACATTCCAGCGCCGCGATGGCAGCCAGTTGACCTGCAGCCTGATACTCACCGGCGTGCGCGACGAACGCGATGTGCTGGTGGGTTATCTGGGTGTGGCAATAGACGTCACCGAACGCAAGCATGTCCAACAGGCGCTGGAGGCGCGCGACCGCCTGCTGGAGAAACTCAGCGCACGGGTGCCCGGTGTGCTCTATCAGTTCCGCATGGAGCCGGACGAGCACTTCAGCTTTCCCTACACCAGCGCGGGAATCCTCGAAGTCTTCGAAGTCGAATCGGAGAAGGTGCGTGACGATGCCACGTGGCTGCTGGAGCGCATCCATCCTGACGACGTCGATCGGGTCCAGACCTCCATCCGGCGGTCTGCGGAAGCGTTGGCGCCCTGGCGCGAGGACTTCCGTGTGCTGTTGCCGCGCCAGGGTTTGCGCTGGCTGCGGGGGGAGTCGGTCCCGGAGCGTGGCGAGGATGGTGCGTTCCTCTGGCACGGCTACATCACCGATATCACCGGCCTCAAGCTGGTGGAGCAGGAGTTGCGCGCGCTCTCGGTCACCGATGCCCTGACCGGTGTCTACAACCGGCGCTACTTCCAGGAGCGGCTGGACCTGGAAATCGCCCGCGCCGAACGCCGCGAAGGTCCGTTGGCCCTGGTGATGCTCGACGTCGACCACTTCAAGCAGATCAACGATTGCCATGGGCACGAGGCCGGCGACCGGGTGCTCAAGACGCTGTGCCTGCGGGTGGGAGAGCGCCTGCGGCGCATCGACGTGCTCTGTCGACTAGGTGGCGAGGAGTTCGTCGTGCTCTGCCCGGATACCAACGTCGATCAGGCATTCCAGGTGGCCCAGGCGCTGTGGCAGGCGCTTTCGCGTGAGAATGTGGCAGGCGTGGGGCCGGTTACGGCCAGTTTCGGCTGCGCAGGCTGGCGTGAAGGGGAGAGTGCGGATGACCTGCTACGGCGGGTCGACGCTGCGGTGTATGCGGCCAAGCAGGCGGGGCGCAATCGGATCCAGATAGCCGACTGATGCGATGGCCGCCCGCGCTGGGCGGCCATGCGGGGTTCAGTTGGCGCCAGCGATGCTCTTGGGCTGGCGATAAAGGTCCACCAGTACCTGATCGAGGATCGCCGAGGCACCCCAGGGACGCGAGTCGTTGAGAATGGCCACCACTGCCCAGGTGTTGCCGTTGCTGTCGCGGCTGAAACCGGCGATGGCGCGCACGGTGTTCAGCGTACCCGTCTTGATATGGGCTTCACCTTCCAGAGCGGTGCGGCGCAGGCGCTTGCGCATGGTGCCGTCCATCGCAACCAGTGGCAGCGAAGAGATGAACTCCGCGGCATAAGGGCTCTGCCAGGCGGCCTGGAGGATGGTGGCCATCTCACGGGCGCTGACCCGCTCATGGCGCGACAGGCCTGAACCGTTCTCCATCACCAGGTGCGGCGCCGTGATGCCTTTCTTCGCCAGCCAGTTGCGGATCACCCGCTGCGCCGCCTTGGCATCGTCGCCATCGGCGTCGGTGCGATAGCGCGCGCCGATGCTGAGGAACACCTGCTGGGCCATGGTGTTGTTGCTGTACTTGTTGATGTCGCGAATGACCTCAACGAGGTCCGGCGAGAAGGAGCGTGCCAGCAGCTTGGCATTCTTGGGCACGTCGCCTTGGCGGTCCTTGCCGTTGATGCTGCCGCCCAGTTCCTTCCAGAACGCGCGCACAGCGCCGGCGGCATAGCCCGGGTGGTCGAGCAGGGACATGTAGGTCTGGGCGCTGCAACCTTCCGGCAGCTTGCCGCTGGCAATCAGCGTGGTGCCGTCGAACTGGGTCACCGGGTTGTAGCGCACATCGGGCCAGGAGGGGCACTTGGCGGCCTTGGTCACCTGCAGCTTGTTCTCGATACGGATGTTCTCGAGCGGCGGCTCCATGGCCAGGTTGGCCTTGCCGCCCTCGGCGCGGGCGATCAGGCGTACGGCCTTGAGGTTCACCAGCAGCGAGTCGGGGCCGACCAGGAAAGGCTTGTTGTCGTCGCCGCCGTCATCGTTGAAGGAGGGCAGTTGCGGGTGGATGAAGTAGCCGCGATCCAGCACCAGGTCGCCGGTGACCTGGCGCACGCCGTTGGCGCGCAGGTCGCGCATCATCAGCCAGAGCTTCTCCATGTTCAGCTTGGGATCGCCGCCACCCTTGAGGTAGAGGTTGCCGTTGAGCACGCCGTCCTTCAGCGTTCCGTCGGTGAAGAATTCGGTCTTCCACTGGTAGGTGGGACCGAGCAGCTCCAGGGCGGCATAGGTGGTGATCAGCTTCATGGTGGACGCCGGGTTCACCGAGACATCGGCGTTCACCAGCGTCTGCGCACCCGGGCCGGTGAGCGGCAGGGTGACCAGGGACAGCGAGTTGGTGGAGATCTTGTTGGCGGTCAGCGCCTTCTGCACCTTGGCAGGCAGGCTGGTGTTCACCTGTGCGGCGACGGCGGGCAGGGCGCAGGGCAGGATCAGGGCGGCAAACGCGAGGGTACGAATGGATTTCAACATCAAAGAATGCCCCCCTGGCGAGGGCGGGTAAGGAAAATGAATGACATGGTGACTGTTCCCATGAGGGTTCGGGAAATCGGCGCATTATGCCGTAACCCTGTCCCGACTGTGCGAGTTCGCCGCTCATTTCGTCCGGCAGTGCAACCTGGCGCGCGCTGTGGGCGGGCAAGTTGCGACGGAAGCTGCTAGAGTGCCGCCCGTCATTTATGCCGAGGAACTGCCTTATGGCCACCAATCGCTCCCGCCGCCTGCGCAAAAAGCTTTGCGTCGATGAATTCCAGGAACTGGGTTTCGAACTCACCTTCAACTACAAGGAGGGCCTGGATCTGGAAGCGGTTTCGGCGTTCTTCGAGCGTTTCATCGACGAAGCGGTCGAGGGCAATGGCCTGGGCTTCATCGGTTCCGAGGACTACGGCTTCGTTTGCCTTGGCAAGCGTGGTTCGGTTACCGCTGAGCAGCGTGACCTGGTCGAAGCCTGGCTGAAGAAGGGCCACGCAGAACTGGCCGGTTCCACTGTCAGCCCGCTGATCGACGTGTGGTACCCGGAAAATTCCGTCAACGCCTGATTGGGTTGAAGGATGGAAAAGGGCGCCTGGTGGCGCCCTTTTTTGTTGCCTGCGAATTGCTGTAGGGGCGAATTCATTCGCCAAGCAGGCCGAAGGTCTGCCCTGGCCGGTCCGGGGCAGCTTCGCTGCCCTTGGCGAATGAATTCGACCCCACAAGGTTCACCCTGCTGGATCAGGCCAACCCCGCTTTCGCCAACACGGCCGTCTCATCCACCTGGTCGACCTGCTCCTGCTTCAGGAAGCGCCGGGCGTAATCCATATAGACCCCGGAGCGGATGAACAGGCCGAACAGGTCAGGGTCGATGTGGGCACTGCGGCACATGCCGGTCATGATCCCCAGCGCTTCGGAAAGGGTCTTGCCCTTCTTGTAGGGGCGGTCCACTGCTGTCAGTGCCTCGAAGATATCGGCGATGGCCATCATCCGTGCCGGCAGGCTCATTTCTTCGCGGGTCAGGCGCTTCGGATAGCCGGTGCCATCCATTTTCTCGTGGTGCCCACCAGCGATCTCCGCGACGTTTGCAAGATGGGCCGG
Organism: Metapseudomonas resinovorans; assembly: GCF_002003485.1. Lineage (GTDB taxonomy): Bacteria > Pseudomonadota > Gammaproteobacteria > Pseudomonadales > Pseudomonadaceae > Metapseudomonas > Metapseudomonas resinovorans_D. The sequence continues at coordinate 96,328 of NZ_BDMA01000060.1, read as the reverse complement.
GAAGGGCAGGTGATTGAGCATCAGGATGGTCTGCACGATGTGGTGATTGATGATGTAACGCTCTTCATCGGTCAATGTTCCACGGCCGACGGAAAGGTTGTGCAGCTCTCCGCGATTGAATTTGTGTGCGGGCACCTGCAGCTTGAAGCCCCAGGGATTGTCCGGAGGAAGCAGCTCATTGGCGGGGCGCTCGACCACGTGGTCGGGGCGGTCGGCCAAAAGATTCTCCTCCACCGGGAGCGGCTGTGGCGGAGTGCGGGCCAGGCGCTGGGCCTCTTCCCAGGACACGCCCAGACGGTTGTCCAGGGTGCGAGTCCAGGTGCGTGCGGCGATGTCCTTCAAACGCGCCTGGTCGGCATCCGCCATGGCTTCGCCGCCCAGGTTGCAGTGGGCGATGAATGCGAAGTCATCGTCCAGCCTGGCCAGCTCCTCGTCGCGCAGCCGCGCTTGACCGGCCTCCTCGGCACCCTCGGCGATTGCCTGCCAATAGCGCACCCAGGCGTCGCGCTTGAGCACCTCGAAGCGGGTGCGAATCTCATGGATGCGATCGTTCAGGGTTTCCAGCTTGGTGGCCTTGTCCACGACGTATTCCGGGGTCGTGACCTTTCCGCAGTCATGCAGCCAGGCGGCAATATGCAGCGCTTCCCATTCCTCATCCGTGGGGTTGAACCCGCGGAATGGTGTCTCGTCGCTGGCGGCGGCAGCGCGGGCCAGCATCAGAGTGATTTCCGGCACCCGCTGGCAGTGACCGCCGGTGTAGGGACTCTTGGCGTCGATGGCGCCGGCCATCAACTGGATGAATGCATCCAGCAGCTGCTTCTGCTTCTCCAACAGGCGCTGGCTTTCAATGCACAGTGCGGCGACGCCGGAGATGGCTTCGACGAAGGCGATGCGCTCGGGCTTGAGGATGGCGGGGCGCGACTCCTTGCCGGTGTCGCGGTGCAGCAGGACCAGCACGCCAATGGTGACCCCCTGGCGATTGTGCAGGCCGGTGCTGACCAGATGCACGCGAGGGCTTTCCAGGGTTTGCAGCAGGTCGCGGTAGGCCCCGGCCTGGTCATAACCGAAGGAGCATACCTGGCTGGGGCCGCCGTGGGACGGGAGGTCCAGCCAGTGGGGCAGGGCGGGACTCTCCAGGCCGAAGCCGCGAATGCCGTGGGCCTCCAGGTCCTGCTCCTGATCGTTGAGGAACAGTCCGTGGGGTTCCAGGCGACCCTTCTGGTTGTCGATCAGGTAGAGCAGTCCTCCGGAGGCTTCGCTGATGTCGATGGTTTCATCGAGGACGCGGCGCAGCAGATTGTCGAAGCGGGTTTCCGCCGAGAGGCTGGAGGCGATTTCGAGGAAGCTGGAAATGGTTTCCTTCATTCGAGCCGTGGCCACCGCCAACTGGTCGACTTCCAGGATCGGCGAACGGCCCATGGCAGGCAGGCTGAAATTGAAACTGCGGATGGCTTCTGCTTGGGTCACCAGGGCCCGCAGGGGTTTGACCACGACCCGCGAGAGCAGGACGCCGAGGGGGATGCACAGCAACAGGATGGCCAGGGTCAGCATCGCGCCCTGCCAGCGGATGCGGTAGGCATCATCCAGCAGCTCGTCCTCAGGAGAGAGGATCGCCAGCTGCAAACCCTGCGGGCCGCCTTCCTTGAGGTGCTGGCGGGCGAGGACCCAGCGGCGGTCGTCGATCTCCAGGCTGGTGCGCAGGTCATCCTGTCCCGCGAGCCCGATCAGTGCCGCGAGCGGGGGACTGAAATCCTTCACCTCACCCAGTTCGGGAGCGCCGTTGAGTCGCTTCACCAGTTTGCTGGTATCGAGATAGGCCACGGCGCGGCCGTCGGGTTGGTACAGCACCACCTCGGTGGATGGGGTTACGCGATGGCTGACCAGGGTGGCGGACAGGTCTTCCAGGGTCAGGTCGGCACCTATCACCGCGTCACCGCCACTGGGGCGGGCCAATGTCGTACCGACGGCGCCACTGGAGAAGAACACATAGGGCGCCGTGGTAATCGCACCATCCTGCTCCAGGGCGCGGTAGTACCAGGGCCTGCCGCGCGGATCGTAGCGCTCGTTGGGCTCCTCGCGGGTGGCGATCTGGTTGAGTTGGTCGTCGACGAAGAAGGTCATCGATCGCGCCGAGGACTGGTTGTCTCGCTCGATGCTCCACACCTGGTAGGCCGCGGTCGCCGGTGCCTTGAATGCCTTCTTCAGCGCCTCGCTGCGCAGGTGTCGGACCATGAAGAAGTCGCCGTCGTCATAACCGAGATACAGCGATGCCAGCTTGGGATTGTCCTTCAGTGCCTGGGTCAGGGGTTTGAGCAAGGCGTCCAGGCGAGCGGCACTGTCCAGGGTCTGGTCGGTGTTGCTCAGGGCCAGCAGGTTGAGCAGGTGGTAGATCGGCTGGTAGGTGTGCTGCAGGTCGGTTTCCACCTCCTCGCTGATTCGGCCAAACAGTTCATCGCTGCTGGACAGGATGATCTGGCTGGTCTGCCGGTAATTGAACAGGCCGAGGACGACGCCGGTGATAAGCAGCAGCAGGGTGAAGAGCGCACTGATGTGGACGTGCAGCGGAAAGCGACGCTCAGCGAACTTTTGCGGCATTGCGGAAGCTCCTTGAGCCCTGTCCCTGATGGCCTACAGCAGCATAGATGAGGCTTGTTGCGTGCGTCGTGCAATCTGCCATGAAGGATGGATATGTCAGGGGCGGGAGGAAATAATCCGGGAAAACGCGAAAGCCTGGCTCTCCCGTGTGCACGCGGGACCGTGGATTTGGTACTCGCCGTGCGGGAAGCGGGCCATCCTGTCTATCGAAATCAGCCCCTACCTGTAGGACAGGACGCAAGCTACGGTAGGGCCCGTCCTGATTCGCTCGACTGGTGCTGTCCGGGGGTCGACAGTGCAACGCGCTTCTCTATCTTGGCAGCCACTAAACCGTGCCAAGGGGGCGATGCTGTGAGCAAACTGGTCAATCTGGATGATTTCCTCGAGCCGGGAAGCGAGTCCGCCTACAAGGTCATTATCGTCGACGATCACCCGGTGATTCGCCTCGCCGTCAGGCTGTTGCTGGACCGCGAAGGCTATGCGGTGGTGGCGGAAACCGACAACGGCGTCGATGCAATAGCGCTCGCACGAGAGCACCAGCCGGATATGGTGATCCTCGATATCGGCATTCCCAAGCTTGGCGGCCTGGACGTCATCGTCCGGCTCAATGCCCTGGATCTGCCTCTGCGGGTGCTGGTGCTAACTGGACAGAATCCCATCCACTACGCCACGCGCTGCATGCAGGCAGGTGCGGCGGGCTTCGTCTGCAAGGAAGGCGACCTTGCCGAAGTCACCGCCGCGGTTCGGGCGGTCCTCTCCGGCTACAGCTATTTCCCCAGCGACGTGATCAAGTCGGGCAAACGGCAGATCGGCTTGCCCGATGAAGCCGAGATGATCGGCCGCCTTTCCGATCGGGAGCTCGTGGTGCTCAAGTTCCTCGCCAATGGCTTGAGCAACAAGGAAATCGCTGAGGAGATGTTCATCAGCAACAAGACCGTCAGCACCTACAAGACTCGCCTGTTGCTCAAGCTCAACGCCCGGACGTTGATCGAACTGGTGGAGTTCGCCAACCGCAACACCCTGATCTGAAACCTTCATGCGCACTCTTTACCTGCTGGCAGGCCTCTTGCTCGGGGGCTCGCTCCTGCCCTCGAAAAGCCTCGGCGACGACAAGAATCTTTCCCTGGAACTGTTGGGTCGGTCCGAATCCACCAGCCTGGTAGTGCCCATGCAGGAGGAGGACCGGCGCTGGTTGAAGGAAAAACGCGTGCTGCGGGTCGGCACCAACGAGCCGGACTTTCCGCCCTTCGATATCACGGCGAGTGGCCAGGACTACGAAGGGGTCACTGCGGATTTCCTGCGGCTGATCGCCCAGGGCCTCGGGGTCAAGGCCGAGGTATTGCGTTTTCCGGATCGTGAATCTGCGCGAGAGGCGCTGCGCAACGGGACAATCGACCTGCTGGGCAACAGCATGGAAGGCGACGCTGCCAGTCCCGGCCTGATCCAGAGCATCCCCTACATGCATCATCAGCCGGTGATGGTGACGCGCATAGACGACCGGCGTGCCGCGAGCGGTAATCTTCGCGGACTGCGCCTCGCCTATTCAGAGAGCGGCCCGAGCCTGGAGTTACTCCGCCGGCTCTACCCCGATGCGCAGCCGGTCAAGTACAGCTCGGTGCGAAGGGCCTTGCAGTCGGTCGCGTTCGATCAGAGCGATGTCTTCATCGGTGACGCCGTGGCTGCCGACTACCTGATCAAACAGGGCTACCTCATCAACCTGCGCATGACGAACTTCGCCGGCTTTGATGGCGTCGGCATCTGCTTTTCCCTTGCCGAGGGCAACGAACGACTGCAGCGGATTATCGACAGTGCGATCGCGGCCATCCCGGACGCCGCACGGATGGGTGTCGCGAAGCGCTGGGGCGGTGGTGCGGGCATGTTCCTGGACAATCTCCGCCCCCAACTCACCGAGCGCGAGCAGCGATGGATGGAACAGCATGGTCCCGCCCGGTTGGTGGTCGACGAGACGTTCGAGCCGCTGACTTTCTTCAACAGGCAGGGTCGTTTCCGTGGAATCGTGTCGGACCTCCTGGAGCTGATCCACCAGAGGACTGGCCTCGAGTTCGATGTCAGCGCCAGATCCACCGCCAGGGACATGCTCGCGGATCTGCGGGAAGGGCGCGTCGACATGGCCGCCACGCTGTTCTCCACTCCCGAACGTAGCCAGTACCTCGGGTTCACCCGACCCTACTACAGCACCAGCAGTGTTCTGGTGGTTCGGGCCTCGGATAGCGCACCGCAAACGCTTGGGGAACTCGATGGCCGTGTCCTGGCGGTTCCTGCCGGTCACTCGCTGATCCCATACATTCGCGAGAGTTACCCCAGGCTGGAGCTGCGAGAGGTCGAAACCGCTGTCCAGGGGCTTGCGAACGTCGCGGAGGGCAGGGCCGACGCAGCGGTGCATGCCATGGCGTCATCCACCTTCCTGATCAATCGCTACTTTCCCGGGCGACTCCGCATCGCCGACACGATCGGCCGCGATCCGGGCCGCTTCGCCTTCTCCGTAACTCGCAGTGCGCCCGAACTGCAAAGCATCCTCGAAAAAGCATTGTTGTCCATCTCGCCGGACGAGCTGGGTAGCATCATCAACCGCTGGTACACCAAGGCCGAAGAGCCGAGCAGCTGGATCGAGTATCGGTCGCGGCTTTACCAAATCGGCTTCGCTTTCCTGCTGGTGGCAATAGTGTTCGCGTCCTGGGCGCTGTACTTGCGCCGGCAGGTGCGGCGGCGTGAACGGGAGGAGCGCCGCCTGAACGACCAGCTGGCATTCAAGCGTTCACTGATCGATGGGATTCCCTTTCCGTTGTCCGTGCGCGGGCTGGACGGTCGCACCATCACATGCAACCGCAGCTTCATCGAGGCCCTTGGTGTACCGCGCGCGGCGCTGATCGGTCTGCGGTTGACCGAAGTGCCTGGTCTCAGGACGAACACCGTGGCAGAGCTGGAGGGGTTGGAGGGATTGAGCCGGCTCGCGCTGGAGAAGGGTGAGGCGCTGTTCAGCGACCATCAGTTGCATCTGCGCGGCAGCACCCTGGAGGTTTCCTACTGGGCCATTCCCTATCGCGATGCCCTAAAAAGGATTCGCGGCCTGATCTGTGGCTGGGTGGATATCACTGAACGTAATCGATTGATGGATGAACTGCGTCACGCCAAAGAGCAGGCTGAATCCGCAAGCGTCGCGAAGAGTCGCTTCCTCGCCACCATGAGCCACGAAATCCGCACGCCGCTGAACGCCATCATCGGCATGCTCGAGCTTGCCCTGAAGCGTGAGCATCTGGATCGCGAAGCCATTCTTGTCGCGCGGGAGTCAGCGGATTCCCTGCTCGCGCTGATCGGCGACATTCTCGACATCGCCAAGATCGAGTCCGGGCGCATGACTCTGGAGCCACGGCGCGAGTCACCGCGCGCGCTGATCGAATCCGTGGTCCGCGTGTTCGAGGGGCTGGCTCGGCAGAAAGGCCTGCGCTTGGTGTTGGAGCTGGACCTCCAGTCCCGGGACGATGTGATGGTGGACGCCTCCTGCTTCAAGCAGATCTTGTCGAACCTCATCAGCAACGCCATCAAGTTCACCGATGAGGGCACGGTTCGCGTTCGTCTGCAGGCTTCCTGCAAAGGACATGAACAACTGCAACTGACGGTGGTAGTGGAGGACAGCGGAATCGGCATTTCCCAAGAGGGCCAGCAGCGCCTGTTCCAGCCATTTACCCAGCTGGCCGGCGGCGTGGGGACGGGGCAAGGCGGTACGGGCCTGGGCCTGAGCATCTGCCGCCGGCTGGTGAAACTCATGGGGGGAAGCATCGAGCTGTATAGCCGGCTGGGTGAAGGTACACGTGTTTCCGTGAGCCTCGGTCTGCCAGCACTGGCACCATTGCCGCCGGTTGCGGAGCTGCATGAGGCTCGGGAACTGCCGCCGGGGGCTTTTCGTGTGCTGGTGGTGGACGATCACCCGGTCAACCGAATGATGCTGGTCCAGCAACTGGCGCTGCTGGGGCAGTTGGCCGAGCAGGCGGAGAATGGTGAAAAGGCGCTGGCTATCTGGAGTGCATCAGATTTTGACCTCGTGATCACCGACTGCAACATGCCGGTAATGGATGGCTATGAATTGACGCGGCGTGTTCGCGAACTGGAGTGCGCGCGAGGCATGCATCCAGCGCTGGTCATCGGCCTCACTGCCAATGCCCAACCGGAAGAATTGGCGCGCTGCCGCGAAGCCGGCATGGACGATTGTCTTTTCAAGCCCATCGGCCTGGAAGGCCTGCAGCGCTATCTCCAGCGTCTACTGCCCGACGGAGTCGAGCCTTGTAGCGATGATCAGTCCATCCGCCTGGACCTGAGCTTGCTGGACCACACTGCGGGGGGCTCGCCGGAAGTGATCCGTATGCTGCTCCAAGAGCTGTACCGCGCCAACGAGTCCGATGCCGAGGAGATGGAAATCCTTCTGGAGGCTGAGCGCTGGGATGACCTGGAGCGCCTGGTGCACAGGATCAAGGGCGCTATGGAGTTGATCGGCGCGGAGCCACTATTGGCCCGTTGCAAGGCCTTTGGTCGAGCCCATGACAACGGTGCCGAGAGCCCTGAGCTGATGCGACGGGCGCGTGCAGTCTGGAAAAGCCTGGGCGGCGTGCAGTCCGAATTGGCGCATCACCTGCAGGACTGACGACCGGGACTACTCGGCCTGACGTGCCATTTCCATTGTGGGCGTCGGGCCGGTGCCCCAGCGCAGTCGCGCACGATAAGCGAGGAAGGCTACAAGCATCGCGAGCCCGGCGCCCAGCAGCGAGTTGTACAGGCGCAGCTCCGGAAGATGCCAGTCACGGGACAGGCTCTCGGCCAGCAGCACGAAGCATACGGTGGTCTGCACCACGAACAGGCCGTAATGCTGGGCAATGAAAGCCCGGCTGAGAACGATCAGTGGCAGTAGGCAGGCCACCAGCAGGGCAGGGCTCTGCAACCAGCTCCCCATCCCGATCAGGATCAAGGCGCCTACGAGGCTCCCCACACACCGTTGGATGCCGCGTTGCAGGCTGCTGTTGAGGTCCATCTGGATCGTGGTCAGTACCGTCAACGTCAGCCAGTAGCCACGCGGCATGCCCGTCAGGTTGGCCGCAAGCCCGGCGAGCGCCCCGGCAAGGCTGCAGGCCAGGGCGTGTATGAGCCAGAGGCGATGGGAAATGCGTTGCGCAAGACGACGCATCACCTTGGCCAGGTTTCCGGGGCCGGGAAGCGCGGGCCAGAACCGCAGCCCGTGATAGGCCCGCAGGGCGAAGGCCAGCAGCATTACCCACATCCCACCGATTGCGAACAGCGCCCCGACTGCCATGCCATTGTGCAGGTTGCCGAGTCCCGCCTGGCCCTGGCCGAGACAGAGGCACACCGCGAGACCCGCTCCAAGCTTGCCCAGCTCATTGCCGAATCGTTGCAGAGCGGCGAGCAGGAGCCCCATCAGGGCGAAGCTGAACAGGCTCAGCAGCGGATGACTCGCCACCCAGAAACCCGTCCCCGCAGCGAGCGCCCCCAATCCGGTGAGCAGTGTCATGCGCAGCATGCCCAGGCGGTGCAGGGGATTGGCCAGTGATGCCTGGAAGGCGCCGGTGGCGGCCCAGAGAAAGCCGGTGTGGCTGGTGAACAGGCCCAGCACCAGCGGCAACCCACAGCCCAGGCCGGCAACCAGGGCGGGTCCCCAGGCGGGTGCGCCCGCGTGCCAGTGCAGGCTTTGTCTGAGCAACGTACGCATCAAGCGTCTCCTGAGGGCGCTGGATCAGGTTGGGCTGGATCGGCCGGTCATTTCGCGGGCCATTTCGGTTGCGTAGCTGTCGGTCATCCCGGCAATGAAATCGATCATTCGGATGAAGGCCTGATACAGCGGCCAGGCAGGATCAGGCGCATTGTTGCCGAGCAGGTCGAGGATGCGTTGATTCTTGAACGACGGCGTGCGCCCGCCATGTTGCTCCAATGCGGCGCCGCAGAACGCGTTCAGGAGGATTTCCAGGGTGGTATAAGCGCCGATTTCGTGAAGTGTCTTGCGCTTGTCCTGGAAGATTTTCTCGCGAGCGATGGCCTTGGCGCGGAGCACGCATCGCTTGGCCGCGCCGTGCATGTGTTCCACGAGGTCGCCTTGCAAGGTACCGGCGAGCAGGGCGTCCTGCTGGTCGACGAAGGCGCGGGCGGCAGCATTGGTCAGGTGCTCGATGGCCTTGCCGCGCAGGATGGCGAGTTTGCGCCGGCGGGAATCCTTGGGCCCCAGCTGGCGATAGGTCTCCGGCAAATCGTCACCCACCAGGCCCAGCAGCAGGGACTCGACTTCCGCGTAGTCCAGCAGGTCCATCTCCAGGCCGTCTTCCAGATCGATCAGGCCATAGCAGATGTCGTCCGCAGCCTCCATCAGGTAGACCAGTGGATGGCGCGCCCAGCGATGTTGATCGAGACGCGGCAACTCCAGTTTGGCCGCGATCTGTTCCAGCAACGGCAGCTCGCTCTGGTAGCAGCCGAACTTGTGTTTCTTGTAGCCCAGTGCCTCGGCATGGCGCGAGGTCCAGGGGTACTTCAGGTAGGTGCCGAGCGTGGCGTAGGTCAGGCGCATGCCGCCGTCGAACTGGTGATACTCCAGTTGGGTCAGCACTCGCAGGCCCTGGGCGTTGCCTTCGAAACTGAGGAAGTCCGCTCGCTCGGCCTCACTCATGGCGTCCAGCCAGCCCCGCGCGGCAGCCTGCTCGAACCAGTGGCGGATGGCGTCTTCCCCGGAATGACCAAAAGGAGGATTGCCGATGTCATGGGCCAGGCAGGCCGACTGGACGATGACCCCGAGGTCCGACGGCTCGCACCAATCCGGCAGTGCGTCACGCAGGGTTTCGCCAACGCGCATGCCCAGGGAACGCCCCACGCAGCTCACTTCCAGCGAGTGGGTCAGGCGTGTATGGATGTGGTCGTTGCTGGAGACTGGATGCACCTGGGTCTTGCGTCCGAGGCGGCGAAATGCGCCGGAAAAGACGATGCGATCGTGGTCTTTGTGGAAAGGGCTGCGGCCCAGCTCATCGGTGCTGTGCACCGGTTTGCCAAGGCGTTCGCGGGTGAGCAGGGTCTGCCAGTCCAAGGCCTGTCCTCGCCGTTCAGTGGCCGAAGATCCTACTCTAACCCAAGCGATTGCTGGCGACTCAGTCCATTGCCAGGCCGGCGGCGTCCACGTCCACCAGCAGAAGCCGGCGACCATTGTCGATGAATTGCCCGGCCGTCAGGCAGTACTGGTTGGTGGTGGCATCGCGGTAAGTCGTGGACAAGGTCAGGCGGCGCTCTTCCCAGCCTTCGGCCAGCAGTTGATAGAAGTAGGGCCGCCAGGACCAGTTGTGCCCTCGATAGCTTGCGTCCTCCTGCCAGCCGCCTGGCTGCCAATGCAGGTTGGGCGTGATCTGCGTACCGTTGCGGTCGCACTGGTAGATGCGTAGCAGCCAGGGGTAATCCACCGGGCTGGCCAGGCTCGATGCCGGCGCACCGCTTTCGGCCCATTCGCGTAACCGCGCCATCAACTGGTTGAGGCTGCGGCGCAGCGTCATCAGTCGTGCACGTTCGGCCAATTTACTCTGCACATAGCGATCGCGGAGCAGGGCGAAGCGCTGGACGAACGCCTGGGGCTCGAAGAACTCCAGGCGCGGTGCGGCAAACAGGTAGCCCTGCACGTAGCGCGAGCCGCACTCCAGGGCGAAGTCCAGTTCGGCTTCGGTTTCGACCCCTTCGGCGATGATCCAGCAGCCGGTCTTCTCGGCCATCTGCGCCAGTGCTTTCACCACTTCACCGCTGGGCCCGCCACGGGCGGCGGCCTGGAACAGGCGCATGTCGAGCTTGAGGATGTCCGGTTGCAAGGCCAACACCCGGTCGAGCTGGGAGTAGCCGGCACCGAAATCGTCGATGGCGATTCGCGCACCGGCCTCCCGGTAGCGTGCCACGACGTCTGCCAGGCGCTGGCTGGCGCCGCCAAGCTCGGTGATTTCGAAGACGATGCGTTCGGCCGGAATTCCGTACCGCCGCAGTTGCTTGAGGCTGGGCAAGGGTTGGCCGGGGCGCAGGCGGCTTATCCAGCGGGGGGAGATATTCAGGCTGAGGAACCAGTCCGGCGGTGCGTCATGCAGGCGCCGCAAGGCGTCTTCCCGCAGTTGTCGGTCGAGGCGGCGCAGGGCCGCCGGGGAGATTCTGTTATCGACGAAGAGTGGGCCGACCGATTGCAGGCTACCGTCTGGCTGGCGTAGCCGCCCCAGGGCCTCGACGCCGGCGATCAGCCCTGTAGCGGTATCGATGAAGGGCTGGAAGCAGGCGAGCGGTTGCCCATCGATCACGTTGACTCCTTAGTGGACGGCCAGGGGACTGCGCATCGCGCAGGGCGTTGCCCATCCCGAGTGCGACGGGCCGCTCACCCGTAGCAAGAATGTGGCCAGTTGCCTTCCTTTTCCGGGTGAATTACCCCGGCCCGCTTCGTGGAGGGTTCTTCAACAGGGCTTGCAGCAAGGGGTAAAGCGCGCTGCCCAGGCGCAGACCGCGCCGCAGACTGCCTTTGCGCGCAACGAGGAATCCCAGGACAGCCACCGCCGCCATGCCCCAAAGCGGGGCGTGCGGGATGTCCAGCTGACGGGTGAAGTCCCGCGCCTGGCGTATGGGTTGCGTCAGCAGCAGGGTTTCGTGGCGCAGTTCCTGGCGCTGCATTTCCAGGCGTAGGCGTATCAACGCCTTGCGCATGTCACGGCGTGTCGCCTTGCGAGGTAGTTCCGGCAGGCTCATGGCAAGAGGCGCTCCCGGTCTCGGGCCAGTTCTTCGAGCGTAGCGCTGAACGGCGACTCGTCATCGTCCACCGCCGCGCGCAGGCGCAAGCCGCAATAGACGGTCGCGAGCAGGTAGAACAGACAGAGACCACCGATCGCTTCGAAACGCCAGGTGTCCCAGAACATGACGAGGACCAGGGCGGAGAGACAGATCAGCAGGAGTAGGGCAAAGACCAGCGTGAGTCCGCCGAATAGCAGCAGATAGAGACTGTTGGCCTTCTGCTCCTGCAATTCGATGCCGAACAGCTCCACATGACCGTGCAGCAAGCCGAGCAGCGACGCGCTCAGACGCTTGGGCGACGGACCGCGTCCCGCCTCCTGGGCGGAAGGGTTTTCCTCGCTCATGGTCAACGCCGTGCGGCCAGCAGGCCTAGCAGGAAGCCGATGCCAGCGGCGAGGCCGACGCTCTGCCAGGGATGTTCCTGGACGTAGTCCTCGGTGGCCTGAAAAGCCGCCTCGCCGCGTTCACGCAGGTTCTTCTCGGTGTCGCGAAGGGTGTCGCGGGCGCGCTTGAGGCTTTCGTGGATCTGTAGACGAAGCTCATCGGCTTGGTCGCCTGCCAGGCTCGCGGTGTCTTGGAGGAGTTTCTCGGTATCGCTGACCAAGGTCTGGAAGTCGGCCAGCAGTTCGTCCTGGGCACTTGCTGCGGTCTTACGGGGCATGTCGATTCTCCTTGTAGGACTCAATGCCTAAGAGTAGGTGCCATCTGCCAAGGTTCACGGGGAATTTCCACTTGCATCTCTGGTATAGCGCTTGCATCGGGCTGGTGCGCGGTTGCGGCGGAATGCGCTGGTACGGGGCGCCCTGGAGGGCTCTCCGGCATGTCAGTCCGAAGTCCAACCCTATGAAAATCAACAAGAAATGCCGTTCGAGGGACTTCTTGCGCCAGCTGGCCTGCACCAAATCGGGGGATCGCTGCGATCCGTTGCGGTGCGGGGTGGCTTCAGGATGGTGCGCGCGGAACCTGACTTGAACTGCTTTGGTGCTTTTTCCTCGCTGCCGGAGTTGCCTTCGCCAATGGAAAACCTCAACAGCGCCGTGGAGACCCTCATCCACGGCTCCAACACCCTGTTCATCCTCATGGGCGCCGTCATGGTGCTGGCCATGCACGCGGGCTTCGCCTTCCTCGAGGTCGGCACTGTGCGGCAGAAGAATCAGGTCAACGCCCTGTCGAAAATCCTGTCCGATTTCGCTGTTTCGACCCTGGCCTACTTCTTCGTCGGCTACTGGATCGCCTATGGCGTAACGTTCCTGGAGCCGGCCAGCGTGCTCGCCGCCGACCATGGCTATGCCCTGGTGAAGTTCTTCTTCCTGCTGACCTTTGCCGCGGCGATTCCGGCCATCATCTCCGGTGGCATCGCCGAGCGTGCGCGCTTCTGCCCGCAGCTCTGTGCCACGTTGCTGATCGTCGCCTTCATTTACCCCTTCTTCGAGGGTTTGATCTGGAATGGCAACTTCGGCCTGCAGGACTGGCTGAAGAGCAGCTTTGGCGCCAGCTTCCATGACTTCGCCGGTTCGGTGGTGGTGCATGCCGTGGGCGGCTGGCTGGCCTTCGGTGCCGTGGTGCTGTTGGGGCACCGCAACGGGCGCTATCGCGAGGGCCGCCTGGTGGCATTCGCACCTTCGAATATCCCCTTCCTGGCGCTGGGCTCGTGGATCCTCATCGTGGGCTGGTTCGGCTTCAACGTGATGAGCGCGCAAACCCTGCAGGGTGTCAGCGGCCTGGTTGCGGTGAATTCCCTGATGGCCATGGTCGGCGGTACCGTCGCGGCACTGCTGGTAGGACGCAATGACCCCGGCTTCCTGCACAACGGACCGCTGGCCGGCCTGGTGGCGGTTTGTGCCGGCTCCGACCTGATGCATCCGGTGGGCGCGCTGGTTACCGGCGCCACCGCCGGCGGCCTGTTCGTCTGGGCGTTCACCGCCACCCAGGTCAAGTGGAAGATCGATGACGTCCTCGGCGTCTGGCCGTTGCATGGGCTTTGTGGCGTATGGGGCGGTATCGCCTGCGGCATCTTCGGCCAGGAGGCCTTGGGCGGCCTGGGCGGCGTCAGCCTCGTGAGCCAACTGATCGGTACCGGCCTCGGCGTGCTGGTGGCGCTGGTAGGCGGCTTCGTGGTCTATGGCCTGCTCAAGGCGACCTGGGGCATCCGTCTGAGCCAGGAGGAGGAGTACTACGGTGCGGACTTGTCGATCCATAAGATCGGGGCGACTTCGCAGGATTGAGGTCCGCGGTTCTATCCCTGAAGCGTTGGGCTTCGCTGCGCTCTGCCCAACCTACAGTGAGCACATGAAAAAGCCCGCCGATTGGCGGGCTTTTTCGTTGGGATCGGCCTTACCAGAGCGGTAGCACGTAGCTGAGGATCAGGCGGTTTTCGTCGATGTCACTGCCGAAGTTGGTGGAGCGCACGGTCGCATTGCGCCATTTCACGCCGAAGTTCTTCAGCGCGCCTTCCTGGAACACATAGGCGATGTCCATGTTGCGCTCCCACTCCTTGCCGTCTTCGCGACCCACGCCCAGGTCGATATTGTCGCCGGAGAGGTAGCGGGTCATGAAGGTCAGGCCGGGGATACCGATGCTGGCGAAGTTGTAGTCGTAGCGGGCCTGCCAGGACTTCTCGTCCTTGTTGGCGAAGTCGCCGATCTGCACGTAGTTCACCAGGAAGGGGTCGGTGCCGTTGATGTAGGCGAAGCCGGTATCGCCACTCATGCTCTGGTAGCCGAGGCCGAAGGCGTGGCCGCCGAGGGCGTAGGTGAACATGGCGCCGAAGGCCTTGTTGTCGACGTTACTGGTGCCTTCATCGGTGGAGCGGGCGAAGCGGAGGTCGCTCTTCAGCGATTGCTTGTCGCCCAGCGGCAGTACATGCAGGACGGTGAAGTAGTGCTGCTTGTAGAACTCGTCGAGTTCGCCGTAGTGGTAGCCGGTAGAGAGGCTGTCGGTCCATTTGTAGGTGGCGCCGCCAAAATTGAATTCGTCGCTGGTGGTGCCGGTGCGGAAGGTGATGGCGCGGGCGGCGCCGCTGGCAACGGTCATGTCCTCGTAGTCGGAAGAATCACGCTGGTTGACCTGCTTGAGTTGGCCGCCATCGAAGGTGAGGCCGTCGAGCTCCATCGAGTTCAGATGGCCGCCCTTGAAGGTCTGTGGCAGCAGGCGCGAATCGTTGTACTGGACCACCGGCAGCTTGGGCAGCAGGGTGCCGACCTTGAGCACGCTCTTGGAGGCGCGCAACTTGGCAGTCAGACCGAGTTCGCCGTAATCGTCCTGGGCGCGACCGGTTTCGCGGTCGCGCTTGAGCAGGCCGGTATTGCTGCGATCGGGGCTGGAGTCGAGCTTGACGCCGAGCAGGCCGAGGGCGTCCACACCCACGCCCACGGTGCCTTCGGTGTAGCCGGATTCATAGCGCAGGAGAAAGCCCTGGGCCCATTCCTCGGCCTTGGACTGGGGAGCGTTGTCCTGGCGGAAGTCGCGGTTGAAGTAGAAGTTGCGTAGCTCCAGGCTGGCCTTGCTGTCCTTGATGAACTCGGCCTGGGCGATGCCCGGCAGAGTGAAACTGGCACCGAGCGCGGCCAAGGCCACGGCTCGCGCAAGCGAGGTATTGCTCATTGTTATTGTCTCCTCGTTGGATTGCAGGTCGGTCGGATCGTCCTGTTACAACAATTTGACTAAAGCATTTCGTTACAACTTTTGCAGTTAGACGATGGTCGGTCGTCTACTGCACCCACTGCGGGTAGTAGCCCAGCTTGTCCTGGACTGTGGCGTCGTGGGCCGGAACCACAGTGAGCCCGGGTTCCTGCTGGAGCAGGTCATGGACTTTCTGCAGCTGGGTGCGGGTGGCTTCGCGGTCATTGTCGACCATCCTGCGGCTGACCCAGAACTTCTCCCTTGGCCCCGTAAAGCCTTCCAGGCGCCAGCTGGTATCACCGGTGAAGAAGAAGCGTCGTCCGTCGTCCAGGGTCAGGAACAGGCCCACCGAGCCCGGTGTATGGCCGCTCAGTGGGACCAGTACCAGGCTGCGATCACCAAAGAGGTCGAGGCTTTCCTCGAAACCCATGAAGGGAACGGGCAGG
Source organism: Metapseudomonas resinovorans (assembly GCF_002003485.1). Lineage (GTDB taxonomy): Bacteria > Pseudomonadota > Gammaproteobacteria > Pseudomonadales > Pseudomonadaceae > Metapseudomonas > Metapseudomonas resinovorans_D. The sequence continues at coordinate 80,861 of NZ_BDMA01000060.1, read as the reverse complement.
AAGGTGAAGGGGTGCCATTTCACCTTGTGGGCGAACTGGCTGGGCAAGACCGCAGGCGGGGTGGCGATTTCAGTGAATTCGATTTCGTCGTAAGGCGCCCAGACCGGCACTTCGGGGAAGTCCGCCAGGCCCGAGGCGTGGTCCCAGTGGGCATGGCTGAGGATGATGCGGTCGACCTGGACGCCATCACGGTCCAGTTGATCGCGTGCCGGGCTCACGGCGCCGTACTGCATCAGCGGCTTGTCCCACCAGGGCATCTCGCGGGTGAACTGGCTATCCACCTGGCGGCCGAGTCCGGTATCGAACAGCAGGGTAGCGGCGTGATGCTGGATCAGCACCGCCACGTGGTTCGCCTTCACCTTTTCCGTCCATTTGCCGTCCGCCACGGTGAAAGCGTCCAGGGTTTCGGTTTCCGAGGTCTTCACCAGGGCGAAGCGCAGGCCATCGGCCTGGGAGATGGCGCTGAAGATGCCGAGCAGGAAGAGCAGGCAGTACGAACGCAGGCGCATTTGATCAGTGTCCTTGGGGCGGGAAGCGAGAGGGGCGTGCAACTTCTGAAATCTCTGCCCGCCGCTGGCTCCCGGGGTGGAATGGAAAGGTCATGTGGGCGTCCGGGCCCTTAGAGGCGAGGTAGGTCGACGTAGCCGGGCAGGGCGCGGATCCGTGCGATCCAGCTGTTCAGGTGCGGATAGGGCGCAAGCTCCAGGCCACCTTCTTCGGCCATCGCCAGATAGGGGTAAACCGCCACGTCAGCGATGGTGGGCTGCTCGCCGACCAGCCAGGAGCGATTGGCCAGGTGGGCATTCACCAGTTCCAGAACCTGCCGGCCACGGGCCTGGGCGTCCTTCAGGTCCACCGGCCGGCCGAATTTCAGGCCGATTCGCGCACGTGCCACGCCGTTATGGATTTCGTTGGCGGTGAAGCTCAGCCAACCCGCGATCTGCCCCTGGGAAAAAGCGTCCTGCGGATGCCAGTGCGTATCCGCATATTGTCGCGCGAGGTAGACAAGTATCGCCTGGGAGTCGACCAGCGACTGGCCATCGTCCACCAACACGGGGACCTGGCCTCGCGGATTCAGCGCCAGGAATTCCGGATGCTTCTGCGCGCCGCGAGGCAGGTCGACATTCACCAGTTCGGCCGGTTGACCGATCAGGCCGAGAAACAGACGGACCTTGTAGCAGTTGCCGGAGAGATAGAAGTCGTGGAGTTGCATGGCGAGTCCCTCGCGTTGGTTGGAATGCGCTGGATAGTAGACAGACCTGTCTGTATATTTCAAGCGCAAAGCTCGCGACATCCCGGGCTCGCGTCCCGCGCGGTTTGAGTCGATCAGGCCGGGTGCGCATAATGCGGCGGTTCAGGAGACAGCAATGGCATCGAGCAAACGCGATCAACTGGTCAACACCGCCATCGCGCTTTTCTATCGCGAAGGTTTCCACGCCACGGGTATCGACCGCATCCTGGCCGAGTCCGGCGTGGCCAAGATGACCCTCTACAAGCATTTCAAATCCAAGGACGAGCTGATTATCGCCGCCCTGGAATCACGCTTCGCGCCGGCAGCCGAGCGCATGGCTGCGGCGTTCGAGCATTTGCCGCCGCGGGAAGCCATCCTGCGGGTTTTCGATGGCCTGGCCGAGTGGCTGAGGCAGGAACCGTTCTGCGGCTGCGCATTCATTAATGCGGCGGGCGAATTCCATGATCGCGACCATCCGGTGCATCGCCTCGCGGCGTCCTACAAGCTGGCAACCCAGCGCTACTTCCGTGAGGCGCTGGCACGACTGGACGTTGCCCAGCCCGAGCGCTTGGCCCGCCAGCTCCAGTATCTGATGGAGGGGGCGATCAGCATGGCCCACATCGAGGGGCCCAGCGACCAGGCACTGGAGGCCAAGGAGGCGGCTGAGCAACTGATGCGCGCCGCCGGTATCTGACGCAATCCTCTCGTCGACAGCTGCTCAAGTTCTTCGGCCTTCGGCCGCAAAAGAGGGGACGCCGCCGACTCCGGATTCCCCGCTATGAATGCCCTGGCCCCTTTCGCTTCCTCCACCCAACGTTCCGCTGTTTCCGGTTTGCCCGCTGCCCTGGCGCGAAAGCAGGTGGATGCGCAGGAAACCCTGGCTGGTCGACTCGGCAAGCAGTTGGGGCTGGAACCGGGCGCCCTGAGCGACAAGGCCTCCAAATACACCCCCGAGAAAGTCGCGGAAAAAGTGCTCGGTTTCATCGACCAGCGCCTGCGCAGCGAGTCGGCCAATGGCGGCGACCCAGCCAAGTTGCAGGGGCTGCTCGATCAGGCCCGCGCCGGGATTCAGAAAGGCTTCGATGACGCGCGCAAGATTCTCGATGGCCTGGGCGTACTCGGCGGCAAGGTGGCCGAGGATATCGACGACACCTTCGACCGCATCCAGGACGGCCTGGGCCAGTTGCAGAAGACCTACCTGCAACCTGTGACAACGACCGAGCCCGGCGGCACCGTGGCCGTCGCCGGCTACAGCGAGCGACTTCAGGCGCAGGCGGAAACCTTCGACCTGGAAGTGAAGACCCGTGACGGCGACAAGCTGCGCATCTCGATTGCCCAGGCATCGTCCAACTATTCCCGCAGCAGCCTGGCGGCGGCCAGCGATGGCAAGACGTCACTGCTGGTCGGCAGCAGCCAGTCTTCCAGCCTGCAGATCGGCGCCTGGCAGATCGAGGTGCAAGGCGAACTGGACGACGAAGAAAAGGCCGCGCTGAGCGACCTGCTTGGCCAGGTCCAGGACATCTCCAGCAAGTTCTACGCCGGTGATCTGTCCGGCGCCTTTGACCGTGCCATGGCGCTGGACATGGATGGCGAGCAACTGGCGTCCATGTCCCTGCACCTCACCCAGACCAAGGTCACGCAGGCCACCGATGCGTATGGCGCAGTCGCCCAGCAGGGCGGCCAGGCGGCCAGTGCGGTCAATGGCAACCTCAAGGACTATGCCAATAGCCTGCTGGAAGCCCTGCGCAGTGCCGGGAATCTGGCCGACAACGGCCGCGACACGCTGAAGCAGCTGCTCAAGGGTGGATTCGACCTGGACGAGCGCTTCGATCCGGCTCAACTGGCCAAGGCAGAGGCGCTGAACAATCGACTGCTGGATGGCCTGCAGCCCTTGCTGGACAAGGGGCAGGGCAGGTCCACCGACGCCTGACTGCGTGCTAGACTTCGCGCCTCGCTGATCTTCGAGGCGCGTCCCCATGCTTCCTGAATGCCAACTCTTCGGCACCCTCGGCTGCCACCTCTGCGAAGTCGCCGAGGGCGTGCTCATGCCCTTCGTCGAACGCGGCTTGTTGGTGGAGTTGGTGGACATAGCCGAGCGCGAAGAGTGGGTCGAAGTCTATGGCCTGCGCATTCCGGTGCTGCGCCGTTGCGATACCGGCGGTGAACTGGGCTGGCCCTTCGATGCAGCCGCCGTGGCTTCCTTCCTGTCCTGACCGCTATTTCCTGACGTAGCTCTTCCGGCCGCTTGGCGTCATGCAGTAATGCCCGCCACGCGGACCGACGCAGATCGTTCCGCTTCCACACCTGGAATCCTCGTCGCGTATGCCGCTGACAAAAATCGCAGGCAATAAAAAACCCGCCATTTAGGCGGGTTTTCGGGATTTGGTCGGAGCGACTGGATTCGAACCAGCGACCTTCTCGTCCCGAACGAGACGCGCTACCAAGCTGCGCTACGCTCCGTTGTGTGGCGCGCATTCTACAGAAAAACTTTTGGCCTACAAGGGGTTAGCGAGAAATTTTTTAATTTCTCAGCATTGCGGGGTGAGGAGGCGAAGAATGACATGGGATTGCTGGGGGAGGGTGCAGGCCCGCCTCGCTGGGAGCGCGCGAGCGGGCTGCGGGAATCAGAGTTCTTTGATGGTGCGGACCTGATCCTTGTTCACTTTGGCACGCTTGCCGTCCAGTTGTTCGAACTCGTAGAAGCCCGAGTCATCGTCGAATTCGGGTTTGTCCACGGCCTGGATTTCACGCCCGTCGTTGAGGGTGATCACGGTCGGCGAGGAACAGCCGGTCAAAGTGAAAAGACCCATTGCGAGCAGGAAAGCGGGGACTATCCGCTGGTTCATCGTCATCTCCTTGATGATTACGCTGATTTACGGAGCTTCTGACGAAGAACTTCCGGGCAAAGTTCCAGAAATCTGACTCAGTTCCCAGGATGCGAACGGCCCAGCAGGTCGGGCGTATTCAGGTTGGCGAGCCGCGGATCGCCTTCCGCGCAGGCCACCGCGACCGGGTCCAGTTGCCGAAGGATGCGCTGCGGGCTGCGCTCTCCGGCCTGCCAACCGGCTTCCAGTATCGGCAGTACGGTACGGGGCAGGACACAGAACAGCGGCTCCCAGAATTCACCCTGACGGACCATGACCGGATGCTCGCAGGCGGCGGCGAGGAGGTTGGCGATCAGCGTGTCGTCCACTTGCGGGGCGTCGCAGGGCAGGATCAGCACGTGGTCATGGCGGGCCACCGCCAGGCCTGCGCGGATGCCGGCCAGCGGTCCCGGGTAGTCCGGGCTGTCGTCCTGCACGAGTTGGTCGGCCCAGGCGGCGTACCGCTCGCCGTTGCGGTTGCAGGAGATGATCAGGTCGTCGGTGAGCGGGCGGACCCGTTCGTGCAGCCAGGCGATCAGGGGGCGACCGCGCCATTCGACCAGGCCTTTGTCGCGGCCGCCCAGACGCTGACCGCGACCGCCGGAAAGCAGCAGTACGGAACAGGGCGGCAAGGGCTGGTCGGTCATGGAAAGGTCTCCGGGACGGCGCTGTGATATAACACCGGGCATTCACACCTACAACTGGAAGCCTGCCATGAGTCACAAGGCCGAGGCGGTGTTCGTGCCGCTCAATATCGCCGTTCTAACCGTCAGTGATACCCGCAGCCTGGAGACCGACACCTCCGGCCAGCTGTTCGTTGATCGCCTGACCGCCGCCGGACACAACCTGGCCGCGCGCGTGCTGCTGAAGGACGACCTGTACAAGATCCGCGCCCAGGTCGCCACCTGGATCGCCGACGATCAGGTGCAGGTGGTACTCATCACCGGCGGCACCGGCTTCACTGGCCGCGACAGCACTCCAGAAGCGGTGGCCTGCCTGCTGGACAAGCAGGTGGATGGCTTCGGTGAGTACTTCCGGCAGATTTCCGTGGCAGATATCGGCACCTCCACCATGCAGTCCCGCGCCCTGGCCGGGCTGGCCAACGGCACGCTCGTGTGCTGCCTGCCGGGCTCCACCAATGCCTGCCGCACCGCTTGGGACGGCATCCTCGCCGAGCAACTGGACAACCGTCATCGTCCCTGCAATTTCGTGCCGCATCTTACCCAGGCCAATGCCTGCGAGAGCCGCGGATGAGTGGTTGTGACCATCCAGGCCTGATGCCGGTGGAAGACGCCCTGGCCCGACTGCTGGCGCTGGCGGCGGCTGCCCCGATCGACGCATGCGAGACCGTGGGCCTGGCTGACGCCGACGGCCGTGTACTGGCCGAACCGCTGGTGGCTGGCCTCGACCTGCCTCCGTGGGACAACAGTGCAATGGATGGTTACGCGCTGCGGATGGCTGACTGGCAGGGCGAGCCGCTGGTGGTGAGCCAGCGCATTCTTGCCGGCAGCGCACCGGAGCCGCTGAAGCCTGGCACCTGCGCGCGTATTTTCACCGGTGCACCGCTGCCCGAAGGCGCGGACCTGGTGGAGATGCAGGAGAACGCCGAAGTCCTGCCCGATGGCAGGGTGCGTTTCCTCGAAACGCTCAAGGCGGGTCAGAACGTCCGCCCGCGCGGCCAGGAAACCCGTGCTGGCGATAGCGTGCTGCCGGCCGGCACGCGATTGGGCCCCATCGAGATGGGGCTGTGTGCCTCCTTGGGCGCCGCCGAACTACTGGTGCGCCGTCGCCCCGTCGTGGCCGTGATCTCCACCGGCGACGAATTGGTACCGCCAGGCCAGCCGCTGGGACCGGGGCAGATTTACAACAGCAACCGCAGCCTGCTGATCGCCTGGCTCAAGCGCCTGGGGTGCTCGGTGGTGGACGCCGGCATCCTCGCTGATGATCTGGAGCTGACCCGCAAGGCACTGGCCGAACTGAGCCAGGTGGACCTGATTCTTTCTACCGGCGGGGTTTCCGTAGGCGAGGCGGATTTCCTGGGTGAGGCGCTGCGCGAAGCGGGCGAACTGGCACTGTGGAAACTGGCGATCAAGCCGGGTAAGCCCCTGACCTTCGGGCATTTCCGTGGGGTGCCGGTGATCGGCCTGCCGGGCAATCCGGCGTCGACCCTGGTGACCTTCGGCCTTCTGGCGCGGCCGTATCTGCTGCGTCGTCTCGGCGTCGAAGAGGTGGAACCGCTGGGATTCGTGGTGCCTGCTGGGTTCACCTGGAAGAAGCCCGGCAACCGTCGCGAGTACCTGCGTGCGCGACTGGAGAATGGCCGCGCGGTGATCTACCCGAACCAGAGCTCCGGTGTACTGCGCAGTGCTGCCTGGGCAGAGGGGTTGGTGGAAGTGCTGGAAGGCACCACCCTGGCCGAGGGCGATACCGTGCGCTTCATTCCGTTGAGTGAGTTGCAGGCCTGACGGCCCAGATCAGGAAAGTCCAATGTAGGGGCGAATTCATTCGCCAAGCAGGCCGAAGGCCTGCCCTGGCCATGTCCGGGGCTGCTTCGCGTCCCTTGGCGAATGAATTCGCCCCTACAAGGTTCATCCCTTATTGGGCGATTGCCTTCACCCTTGCCTCTTCGCCTCCCGATACTCCCCCGGCGTCTGCCCGGTCCAGGCCTTGAAGCTGCGGTGGAAGGAGCGCGATTCGGTGAAGCCCAGGTAACAGGCGATGTCCTGGATCGGCAGGTCGCTGCGCAGCAGGTAGTGCTCCGCCAGTTCGCGGCGTAGTTCGTCGAGAATCTGCTGGTAGCTCGTCCCGGCCTGTTGCAGGTGGCGCTGCAGGGTGCGGACGGTCATATGGAATTTCTCCGCCACCCGTTCCTTGCGCGGCAGGCCGTCCTTGAGCAGCAGTCGCAGCGCATTCTTCACTCGCTGCGGCAGCGGCTCGTCGCCATCCAGCCCCGCCATCAGTGCCAGGGCATGTTCTTCCAGTGTGCGCAGCAGGTTGGCATCGGCCTGGCGCAGTGGCACCGCGAGGTACTCAAGGGGAACCAGCAGGGCGTTGCAGGGCTGTTCGAATTGGACCGGGCAGCCGAACACTGCTTCGTAGTCTTCGATGCGGGTCCCCTCGGGCAGGGCGTGCTCGAACCACACTTCCTTCGGCGAGCGCTGCATGTCGGCGATCCAGCGGGCATAAAGCAGCCAGGAGGCCAGCACGTTTTCCACCATGTGGCGGCGGATGGCCGGGTCCTGGTGGCGGCAGCTCCAGATCATCCGCACCAGGTCGCCCTCGGCCTCGATGCGGCTCACGCCCATGTCACCCACCAGCTTTTCGTAAGGCGCGATGCGGCTCATGGCTTCGCCGAGGGTGGCGCAGTTCATGGTGATGTAACCCAGCACACTCCAGGAGCCGGGCTGCACATAACGCGCTGAATTCAGGCCGAAGAGCGGATCGCCGGACTCGCGGATCAGATGGCCCAGCAGGCGCTCGTGGACTTCACTGGGTAGGCGTCGCCCGTTGTCCGCGAGGTCTTCGGGGCTGAGCCCGGCCGCGGCGAGAACGGAGGCCTGTTCCAGACCAAGCTGTTCCGCGTGGCGCAGGTACTTGAGAAGGGCGGGAACGGAGGTATAGCCGAGGGCGTGCATGCGTTTTCTTGTTATGTCCTGATTGGCGATGGCCACTGTCCCGATCCGACAGTGACGCCTTTGGGCGGCTGGCTAGTATAGGCAGCCATCGAAGACCTTCGAAACAACCCGAACAAGGAGAACGGCATGCGACGCTGGAACGGCTGGGGCGATGAGGCGATGGTGGTGGAACTGCCGGCCAATGGAGCGGCATTCCTGGCCGAACGCATCAGCACGGGCCAGCCGCTGGCTGATGCGACGCTCGAGCGTGTACTGGCGCGCGTGCCGGCTTCGCGCCTGGCGGCGCATCCGCTGATCAGCCTGGATGCCGAGACCCGCGTGCGCCACGCCCGTGGCCAGAGCCTGCCGGACTGGCTGGCCATGCGCGAGGGCGATTTCGGGCTGTTCCCCGATGGCGTGGCCTTCCCGGAAACCCCGGAGCAGATCCGCGAGCTGCTGGCCATGGCGGCTGAACGTGACCTGGTGCTGATTCCCTATGGCGGTGGCACGTCGGTGGCGGGTCATATCAACCCCCAGGCCGGCGAGCGACCGGTGCTTACGCTGTCCCTGGCGCGCATGAATCGCTTGCTGGAGCTGGACGAGGAAAGCCAGATCGCCACCTTCGGCCCCGGTGCCAACGGCCCTCAGGTGGAAAGCCAGCTTCGTGCCCGTGGCTATACGCTTGGCCATTTCCCGCAGTCCTGGGAACTCTCCACCCTGGGCGGCTGGGTGGCCAGTCGCTCCAGTGGCCAGCAATCCCTGCGTTATGGACGCATCGAACAGCTGTTTGCCGGCGGTACGCTGGAGACCTTTGCCGGTCCCATGGAACTGCCGACCTTCCCGGCATCGGCGGCGGGGCCGGACCTGCGTGAAATGGTGCTCGGCTCCGAAGGGCGCTTCGGGGTGATTTCCGAAGTGCGGGTGCGTGTCACTCCGCTGGCCGATCAGGAATCCTTCTACGCCGTTTTCCTGCCCAACTGGACGCAGGCACTCGAGGGTATCCGCCACCTCGCCCAGGCGCGGGTGCCGCTGTCCATGCTGCGCCTGTCGAACGCCATTGAAACGGAGACGCAGCTGGCCCTGGCTGGCCATCCGGGGCAGATTGCGCTGCTGGAAAAGTACCTGGCCCTGCGTGGTGCTGGTGCCGGCAAATGCATGCTGACCTTCGGCGTGACCGGCAACCGCGCACAGAACGCCGCGTCGCTGAAGCAGGCCCGGCGCCTGTTGAAGGGATTCGGCGGGGTCTTCACCGGTACCCTGCTGGGCAAGAAGTGGGAGCACAACCGCTTCCGTTTCCCCTATCTGCGCCATGCGCTGTGGAGTGCGGGCTATGTAGTGGACACGTTGGAAACCGCTACCGACTGGGTCAATGTCGACAGCCTGCTCGGCAAGATCGAGAGCAGCCTGCGCAATGGCCTGGCGGATGAAGGCGAGCGCGTCCACGTGTTCACGCACCTCTCCCATGTCTATGGCGAGGGATCAAGCATCTACACGACCTATGTCTACCGTCCCGGTGCGAGTTACGGCGAGGCCCTCGCGCGCTGGAGCAAACTCAAACGCGCCGCCAGCGAGGTGATCGTTCAGAATCGCGGCACCATCAGCCATCAGCACGGAGTCGGTCGCGACCACGCACCCTGGCTGTCCGTGGAGAAAGGGGCTCTGGGTATGTCCGCGCTGCGTAGCCTGGCGCAGCACTTCGACCCCGCGGGGCGTCTCGCTCCCGGCGTTCTGCTCGAGGATTGAACATGGGCGCCTGGAACGCCGGTTGGCGCGCCGCTGTCTTGCCCGAACTGGCCAGCCGCGAGTGGGACCTGATCGTGGTCGGTGGCGGAATTTGTGGTGCGGGCATCCTGCGGGAAGCGGCCAGACGCGGCTGGAAATGCCTGCTGCTGGAGCAGCGGGACTTCGCCTGGGGAACGTCGAGCCGGTCCTCGAAGATGGTCCACGGCGGTTTGCGCTACATCGCCAAGGGCCAGTTCGGCCTCACCCGCGCCTCGGTGCGCGAACGCCAGCGTCTTCTGGCCGAAGCGCCTGGACTGGTGGAGCCGTTGAGCTTCGTCATGCCGCACCGCGGCGGTTTTCCGGGGCCGCGGATCTTCGGCGGCCTACTGGCGGTGTACGACGCGCTCGCCGGGCACCGCAACCACTTTTACTACCCCCTGCAGCAACTGCGCTATCTGGTGCCCGGCCTTGCCGAAGGCGGCCTTCAGGGTGGCACCCGTTTCTTCGACGCCGTTACCGACGATGCCCGGCTGGTGATGCGAGTGCTGGGCGAGGCTCGCGCTGAAGGTGGCGAGGCCCTGAACGGCTTGCGTGTGGTGAGCTTGCGGCGGGACCAGGGCAGGGTGACCGGCCTGGAAGCCGAGGACCTGGAGACTGGCCAGCGCTTCACTTTCCGCAGCCGTGCGGTGGCCCAGGCCACGGGTGCCTGGGCTGATCGCCTGCGCACTGCACAGGGCACGGAGCACATTCGCCCGCTGCGCGGCAGTCATCTCCTGCTTCCGGCCTGGCGCCTGCCGCTGGCCCACGCGATCAGCTTCATGCATCCCACGGACGGTCGGCCTGTCTTCGTCTTCCCCTGGGAAGGGGCGACCGTGATAGGCACCACCGATCTTGACCACCGGGACGACCTGGACCGGGACGCGCGCATCACTGAGGCGGAAGTCAGCTACCTGCTGGAAGCCTGTGCCCTGCAGTTCCCTGCAGCCCGGATTGGCCGTTGCGATGTGCTGTCCACCTGGGCTGGAGTCCGGCCGGTGGTGAGCGATGGCGAGGCGCGGTTGAAACCCTCGGATGAGAAGCGCGAGCACGTCCTCTGGACGGAGCCCGGCTGCGTCACCCTGGCCGGAGGCAAGCTGACCACTTTCCGCCTGCTGGCCCTGGAGGTGCTGCATGCCTGCGCAGGCTTCGTCGGCCGGATTGTGGAGGAGGGCGATGACCTGGTGTTTCGGCCCTGCGCGGCTCCGGACGCGACGAATCTGTCGCCCGCCCAGCGTTTGCGTCTGATGGGTCGGCATGGGCGAAGTGCTGCCGAAGTGGCGCGCTGGGCCGTGAAGCTCGGCAACGGGCGCGTCGGAAGCAGCAATACGCTCTGGGCCGAACTGGCCTGGGCGGCGGAGGGCGAATTGGTCCTGCATCTGGACGATCTGTTGCTGCGTCGGACGCGCCTCGGTCTGTTGCTGCCGGAGGGGGCCCGCGCGGAGCTGCCGCGCATTCGCTCGCTGTGTCAGCCGCTGCTGGGTTGGGACGATTCCCGCTGGGCAGAGGAAGAGGCGGCCTACCTGGCGCTCTGGCGACACTGCTACAGCCTGCCCGAATAACAAGAACAAGGACGCATCGTGAGCGAAAAGAGTTATCTGCTGGCCATCGACAACGGCACCCAGAGCGTTCGCGCCCTGCTGTTCGACCTGCAAGGCAACCTGGTGGGCAAGGGCAAGGTGCCGCTGGAGGCCTATTACTCCAGCCAGCCCGGCTGGGCCGAACAGGACCCTGATTACTACTGGAGCAGCCTGGGTGAAGCCTGCCGGCTGTTGTGGGAGTCAGTGGACATCGACCGCAGCCTGATTCGCGGTGTGTCCCTGACCACCCAGCGCGGCACCGTCATCAATGTCGATGAGCAGGGCAAGCCATTGCGCCCGGCCATTCTCTGGCTCGACCAGCGCCAGGCCGAGGTGGAGGGGCGGATCAAGGGGCCTTGGGGATGGTTGTTCAAGGCGATCGGTCTGGAGGGCACAGTGGACTATTTCCGTGCGCAGGCGGAAGCCAACTGGGTTGCGCAGAACCAGCCGGAGCTCTGGTCCAGAACGCACAAGGTGCTGTTGCTCTCAGGCTTCCTCAGTCACCGATTGTGTGGGCGTTTCGTCGATTCGGTGGCCTGTCAGGTCGCCTACCTGCCATTCGATTACAAGCGCTTGCAGTGGGCCGCGCCGCGTGACTGGAAATGGCAGTCCATGCCGGTGCGCCGTGAGCAGTTGCCGGAACTCTTCAAGCCCGGCGAGCGCTTGGGCAGCATCACCGCCGAGGCTAGCCGCCATACCGGAATCCCGGAAGGTCTGCCGCTGATTGCCGCCGGTGCCGACAAGGCCTGCGAAGTGATTGGTGCCGGCGGGGTGGAGCCAAGCGTGGCCTGCCTGTCCTATGGCACGACCGCGACTATCAACACCACGCGGCGCAAGTACCTGGAAACCATTCCGCTGATTCCGCCCTATCCAGCAGCGATTCCCGATCACTTCAACACCGAGGTGATGATCTACCGGGGCTTCTGGATGGTCAGTTGGTTCAAGCAGGAGTTCGGCCTGCGTGAAATGCAACGGGCGAAGGAACTGGGGGTTGAGCCGGAGGTGCTTTTCGACGAGCTGGTCAACAGCGTGCCGCCCGGTTCCATGGGCTTGATGCTGCAACCCTATTGGTCGCCGGGCATCCGCGAGCCGGGCCTGGAGGCGAAGGGATCGATCATCGGCTTCGGCGATGTTCATACCCGCGCGCATATCTATCGCGCCATTCTCGAAGGTCTTGCGTATGCCCTCCGCCAGGGCAAGGAGCAGATCGAGAAACGTTCCGGCACTCACATCACGCGATTGCGGGTGTCCGGCGGCGGTTCCCAGAGCGATGCTGCCATGCAACTGACTGCCGACATCTTCGGCCTGCCGGCTGAGCGGCCGCATGTTTACGAAACTTCGGGACTCGGTGCAGCGATCGATTGCGCGGTGGGCTTAGGCTTGCATCCGGATTTTCCAGCGGCCATTCGCGCCATGACGCGGGTGGGCCAGGTGTTCCAGCCGGACCCGCAGGCACAGCGTACCTATGACCGGCTGTACCGGGAGGTTTACCAGGGGATGTACAAGCAGTTGCGGCCGTTGTACCGCAAGATTCGCGACATCACCGGCTACCCGGCGTGAATGTAGGGTGCGCCGTGCGCACCGGGACTCGACACGGAGCTCCTGTGCGCACGGCTACCCTACGGGTCAGGCCACATCCACCAAAACGATCTCGCTGTCCTCGCTGGCGGTGAAGCTGAGCACTTCTACATCGTGCACCGCCACGCCGTCTCGGGCTTCGGCGGCAACACCGTTCACCTCGTACTTGCCCTTGGCTGCCACCAGATAGGCCTTGCGGCCTTTTTCCAGTCGGTACTCGGCGCTTTGGCCCGCCTTCAGGGTCGCGGCGGAGAGTCGCGCGTTGGCGCGGATGTGCAGGGCGTCCGTGCCTTCATCAATGCCGCTCGCCAGGGTGATGAAGCTGCCTGCACGCTCCCCCTTGGGGAAGGGACGGGCGCCCCAGGACGGCGCAGCGCCGTACTCGGTGGGCATGATCCAGATCTGGAAGATCTTGGTGGTTTCGTCCTCCAGGTTGTACTCGCTGTGGGCGATACCCGTGCCGGCGCTCATCACTTGCACGTCACCGGCTTCGGTGCGGCCCTTGTTGCCCAGGTTGTCCTGGTGGGTGATGGCACCCTCGCGGACGTAGGTGATGATTTCCATGTCCTGGTGCGGGTGCGGCGGGAAGCCACTGTGGGGCGCGATCTCGTCGTCGTTCCATACCCGCAGTTGGCCCCAGTTCATCCGCTGGCTGTCGTAGTAGCTGGCGAAGGAAAAGTGATGACGGGCATTGAGCCAGCCGTGGTGAGCTCCACCCAGTTCAGCGAAGGGGCGTACTTCGATCATGTTCAGTTCTCCAGTCTGCTCGCGGAGGGAGTTCTCCGGAGGAATGGGTGGATGATCAATCATCATATAACTGTGCAAAAGCGCAATTTTTCCGCAATTGATATCTAAATAGTCGATTGGTCTGGCGTTGGAGCAATCGGCCCGGGCGTCAATGTCGAAGTCTTGCGGTCCTATACTCCGGCCATTCCTGGTTGATGGAGGAGATATGCGCGAGCGCAAAGGCTTGCTGATCCTGCACGGCAAACAGGCAACCAACGACGACGTGAGAACGGCGGTCGAATCACGCCGCGAGGACGGGTGGGACTTGGCGGTGCGCGTTACCTGGGAAGCGGGTGATGCTCGCCGACTGGTTGGGGAAGCGCTGGCAGCGGGCTATCGGACCCTGATCGCCGGGGGCGGTGACGGCACCTTGCGCGAGGTGGCCGAGGCCGTGGTCCAGGCGGATAGCGATGCCAGCCTGGCGCTGCTGCCCTTGGGTACGGCCAACGATTTCGCGCGGGCCGCTGGAGTACCCCTCGAACCGGGCGAAGCGCTGGCCCTGCTGGATGTGACGCCGCGTGCGATCGACCTGGGCGATGCCGATGGACATCTGTTCCTCAACATGGTGACAGGTGGATTTGGCTCGAAAATCACGGCCAACACCTCCGAAGAACTGAAGAAGGTACTCGGAGGGGCTGCCTATTTCCTTACCGGCCTTACCCACTTCGCCGAGGTGCATTCGGCCCTGGGCCGTTTTCGCGGTCCGGATTTTTTCTGGGAGGGCGAGTTCCTGGCGCTCGGTATCGGCAATGGGCGCCAGGCCGGCGGTGGCCATCCGCTGTGTCCGCAGGCGGTGCTGAACGATGGGCTGCTGGACCTCTGCATCATCCCGGCTCCCCAGGACGTGGTGGGCACCCTGACGACACTGCTGTCCGGCGGCATCCTCGGTCTGGAGACGGTTTCCGTGAGCGCGCGCCTGCCGTGGGTGGAAGTGGAAGCTGCGGAAGGGCTGGACCTGAACCTCGATGGCGAACCGCTGGAAAGCTCGCGCCTGCGCGTCTCCGCACGGGTGGGAGCGCTGCGGCTGCATCTGCCCGAAGACTCTCCATTGCTGCTGCCGGGATGATCGCCGTGGCGCTGGCGTCGTGGGAATGGCTGCGGCATGATGGCTCGGTGCCATGTCTTCAGTTTTTCGGCGGTTTGCCGAAACGCTGCCATGGCAGTCCTGCCTACACCGCATTCGCAGCAGAGGAAGTTCCATGGCCGGCATTCTCGACACCGTCGATCAACGCACCCAACTGGTGGGTGAAAACCGCCTGGAAATCCTGATGTTTCGCCTCAGTGGTCGTCAGCTGTTCGCCATCAACGTGTTCAAGGTGCAGGAGGTTCTGCAGTTGCCCAAGATGACGCTGATCCCGCAGCGCCATCCCTTCGTGTGCGGCGTGGTCAACCTGCGGGGTCAGACGCTGCCGGTGATCGACCTGTCCCAGGCGATCGGCATGCGCCCGCTGGTGCCCGATGAGCGCAGCACCATCATCGTCACCGAGTACAACCGCTCGGTGCAGGCATTCCTGGTCGGCGGCGTGGACCGCATCCTCAATCTCAACTGGGAGTCCATCATGCCGCCACCTGGTGGCGCGGGCCGCCAGCATTACCTGACGGCGATCACCAAGGTGGACGAGCAGATCGTCGAAGTCATAGACGTGGAAAAGGTATTGGCCGAGATCGTGCCGATGAGCACCCGGGTATCCGCTGATCGCCTGGGCAACCCGTTGCTGCAGATGGCCGTGGGTCGTGAGGTGCTGCTGGTGGACGATTCCAGCGTGGCCCTGACGCAACTGCGGGAGACCCTTTCGCAGCTCGGCATGCGCATGCACATGGCCAGCGATGGCCTGAAGGCATTGAGGATGCTCAAGGCCTGGGCGGACAGTGGTGAAGACATGACCGAGAAGCTGCTGATGATCTTCACCGACGCGGAAATGCCGGAAATGGACGGCTATCGCCTGACCACCGAGATTCGCAACGACCCGCGTCTGCGTGACCTCTACGTGGTGATGCACACCTCGCTGTCCGGCAGCTTCAACGATGCCATGGTGAAGAAGGTCGGCTGCGACAACTTCCTCTCCAAGTTCCAGCCCGACAGGCTGGTAGACGTAGTGATGGACCGGCTCAAGCGAGATCAATGAGCTTGAGGTGAGCGGGGTCGGCTGCGTATAAGGTGGGTTTCGCTCGAACGCTGATCAGGAAGCCAGCCATGTTGCGTCTCTCCTCCCTTTATCGTTACCCCATGAAGTCCGCCATTGGCGAACCCCTGCAACAAGCCCGGCTGGATGCCCTGGGCCTGGCAGGTGACCGCCGCTGGATGCTGGTGGACGCTGAAAACGGCCGTTTCCTGACCCAGCGCGCCTTTCCCCGCATGTCCCAGCTGTCGGCGCGGTGGAACGATGCCGGCGGCCTGACCTTGAGCACACAGGGGCAGCCTGCCCTTGATGTGCCGCTGCCGGACCCGGACAGCAATCTGCGTGGCACCTTCGTCTGGGGGGCGCCGATGTATGTGCCCGATGCCGGCGATGAAGCCGCTCAATGGGTCAGCGAATTCCTTGGCAAGGCTTGCCGTCTGGTTCATGTGCCGGAGCACCGTGCGCGGGACATTCCCGGCAGTCTGTTGCCGGAAGAGAAGGTGGGCTTTGCCGATGGTTTCCCGCTGTTGCTGATTGGCCAGGCCTCGCTGGAGGACCTGAGCGAACGGGTAGGACGGCCTTTGGAAATGCTGCGTTTTCGTCCGAACCTGGTGGTGGAAGGCAGCGAGGCTTACGCCGAGGATGGCTGGAAGCGTATCCGCATTGGTGGAATCGAATTCAGTGTCGCCAAGGGCTGCAGCCGCTGCATTCTCACCACCATCGATCCGGCGACCGGAGAGCGCAGTGCCGACCGTGAACCGCTGACCACTCTCAAGACCTACCGCGAGCACGAGGGCGAGGTCTACTTTGGGCAGAACCTGATCAACCGTGCCAGCGGAGTGCTGGAGGTGGGGATGGAGATCGAGGTCCTCGAGTAGTCCGAATTCGAGTCAATGAAAAAGGGCGCCGAGTGGCGCCCTTTTTCTTTGTTTTCACTGGTCGTCGAAGTATCGCTCATGCCAGTCCACCAGGGGCTGCGGGGCGTTCAACTTGTGCCCGTAGATCACCGAGTAGGACAGCACGTTCTGCACGTACTGGCGGGTTTCGTCGAAGGGGATGGATTCCACCCAGACATCGTAGGACAGATGGTCAGCACCCTTCAGCCACTGGCGCACGCGACCCGGGCCCGCGTTGTACGCGGCCGAGGCGAGCACTCGGTTGCCGTTGAATTGGCCGTGGACCTGGCTCAGGTAGGCGGCGCCGAGCTGGATGTTGACGTCGGGGTTGAACGCCTGCTTCGGCGAGCCCAGCGGAATGCCGAACTTGCGTGCGGTTTCCTTGGCCGTACCGGGCATCAGCTGCATCAGGCCCATGGCGCCGACACCGGAGCGCGCGTCGGCCATGAAGGCGCTTTCCTGGCGAGTGATGGCGAATACCCAGCTGGAATGCAGGCCGCGAATCTTCGCCTGCTGAGTCAGAGCCGAGCGGTGGGCCATCGGGAAGCGGATATCGAGGTCATCCCAGTACTGCGCCTGGCTGATGGTGCGGATGGCCGGGAAGTACCATTGCAGGTCGTAGGCGATCTTGGCCTGGGCCACCATCTCATCGCGGTTGAAGAGACGGCTGACGTGGTACCACTCGCGGCGACCGTTGACGATCTCGCCGCGATCATGGAACTCCAGCGCACGGCGGATGCCGGCGGTGTTGCGCACCTTCTGCATGACCTTCGGATCAATGGCCAGAGGTTTGTTGTTCAACTGATAGGGCGCCTGGATACGGTCGGCGGCCATGAAACCGTAGAAGTCGCGTTCGCGGGCCACCGGCTGGTACAGCGGAACCGGTTGCTGGCTCTGGGGCTGCGCCAGTTGCAGGGTGCGGGCCTGCCAATAGCGCCAACGGTTGGTCTTGGCCAGGTCTTCGGGCATCTGCCGGGTCAGTTGGTAGGCATCATCCCAGCGACCCAGGCGCAGTAGCAGGCGCGCGCGCCATTCGCTGACAGTGTTGTCGCGCAGCTCGGGGTCGTACTGCGCCATGACCTTGAGGGCGCGTGAATCGAAACGCTTGGCCAGGGTCAGGCCGATCTCGCGGGCGATTGCCACCTTCTCGTCCTTGGAGAAAGGCAGGCGGGCCGTATAGACCTCCAGCAGGCTCAGCGCTTTCTCCGGGTCCTGGCGTGCCAGGCGGCGCAAGCCGAGGCCGGCCGCATCGGCGGTGTGACGATCGGCGGGGACGAAGCGGGCAGTCTGGCTCAATATCTGCGGCTTCTGCGCCACTTCCACCATCAGCTTGCCCTGGGTACCCAGGCGCGGCATGGTTTTCACCAGGTGGTTCGCCAAGCCGTAATTGCGCGCTTCAGCCGCCAGCTTGGCGCGTTTCCAGCGCAGTTCCTCGGTCAATTGGCCTTCGGCGCTCCACATGCCGAACAGCACGTCGCAGGCCTCGGGCTGGGACTTGCCCACCAGCCAGAGCTTCTTGGCGGTGGCGTAGCCTTCCTTCTTCATGCCGTGCTTGAGCTGGTACTGGCCGAACAGGCAGTCCAGTTCGGTGAAGTTGAGCTTGGGATCGTAGTAGTTGATGAAGGTCTGCCATTCGCCGCGCTCGGCCAGCCAGCGCAACCAGCGCAGCTTCATCCAGCCAGCCTGGGGAAGGTCGCCGTGTTCGGCGAGGAACTTCTCGATTTCGTCGTTGCTCGCCCATTTCAGACGGGCGGTCAGCTCGTCATAGGCCAGGTACGGCTCCAGCGGGTAATCGCGCAGCGCATTGGCATAACGCTGGTAGGGGCCGGAATCGCCCTTGGCCAGGGCGCGCTTGGCCTCGTCGTACATCAGTCGTTGTTGCGTGAGGGAAACCGAGGCGGCCTGCGCACCTTGCAGGCCGACCGTAGACAGGAGCAAACAGGAAAACAGGCTGAGCAGACGACCGCGCATGACACTTCCGAGGCAGATATATCGTTATGAATGCCCATTTCGGGCATCGAATAGCGCCTAGCTTAGCTTCTGCGACGAGCCGGTTAAAGCATTGCGCCAGCAGGGGAAACCAGCGGTAAAAAATGCCCGAGAGACGGTGTGGCAAGTCGGGTAGAATGCGCGCCCTTATCCTGGAGGCCCCACATGACGCTGCTCAAGTTCACCGACGTATCTCTTGCCTACGGCGCCATGCCGCTGCTGGATAAGGTGTCCTGGCAGATCGCCCGTGGCGAGCGCGTGTGCATCATCGGCCGCAACGGCACCGGCAAGTCCAGCCTGCTGCGACTGGTCAAGGGCGACCAGTTCGCCGATGACGGCGAAATCTGGCGCGCACCGGCATTGAAGATCGGCGAATTGCCCCAGGAACTGCCGCTTGCCGACGACCGTACCGTGTTCGACGTGGTCGCCGAAGGGCTGGCTGGCGTTGGTGCGCTGCTGGCCGAATATCATCACCTCAGCCTGCACATCCAGTCCGAGGCCGACCTGACCAAGCTGGCCCACGTCCAGCAAGAACTCGAGGCCCGCGACGGCTGGCGTTTGCAGCAGCTGGTGGACAGTACCCTGAGCCGCTTGCAGTTGCCGGCGGACAAGACCCTGGCCGAGCTTTCCGGTGGCTGGCGCCGCAGGGTATTGCTGGCCCAGGCGCTGGTGGCCGAGCCGGACCTGCTGCTACTCGACGAGCCCACCAACCATCTGGACATTGGCGCCATCGCCTGGCTGGAAGAGGCCCTGCTGGGTTTCAACGGCGCGGTGCTGTTCATCACCCACGACCGTTCCTTCCTGCAGAACCTGGCCACCCGCATCCTCGAACTGGACCGTGGCCACCTGATCGACTGGAACGGCGACTACGCCAGCTTCCTGGTGCACAAGGAACAGCAGCTGGCGGCGGAAGAAGTGGCCAATGCCCTGTTCGACAAGCGCCTGGCCCAGGAAGAAGTCTGGATTCGCCAGGGCATCAAGGCCCGTCGTACCCGTAACGAAGGCCGGGTGCGTGCGCTCAAGGCGATGCGTGTCGAACGTTCAGAGCGTCGTGAGCGGCAGGGCAAGGCGACGATCCAGTTGGACGCAGCGGAGAAATCCGGCAAGCAGGTGATGGTGGCGGAGAATGTCGGCTTCGCCCATCCGGGCGGCGAGCCGCTGATCCGCGATTTCAACCTGGTGCTGCAGCGCTCCGACCGTATCGGCCTGCTGGGCGCCAACGGAACTGGCAAGACCACACTGCTCAAGCTGCTGCTGGGTGATCTCCAGCCCACCAGTGGCAGCATCGAGATCGGTACTCGCCTCGAAGTGGCGTATTTCGACCAGCTGCGTCACCAGTTGGATCTGGAAAAAACCGTAATCGATAACATCTCCGAAGGTCGCGATTTCATCTCCATCGACGGCCAGAACCGCCACGTGCTGAGCTACCTGGGTGACTTCCTGTTCAGTCCGCAGCGCGCCCGCACGCCGGTGAAGGCGTTGTCCGGTGGTGAACGGGCACGACTGTTGCTCGCCAAGTTGTTCAGCAAGCCGGCCAACCTGCTGGTGCTGGACGAACCGACCAACGACCTGGACGTGGAAACCCTGGAACTGCTCGAAGAGGTGCTGCTGAACTTCCCCGGCACCGTGCTGATGGTCAGCCACGACCGGGCATTTCTCGACAACGTGGTCACCAGCACGCTGGTGTTCGAAGGTAATGGCCGCGTGCGCGAGTACGTCGGCGGTTATCAGGACTGGCTGCGCCAGGGCGGTTCGCCGCGTCTGCTGGGCGTTGGCGAAGGTCGCGAGGCCAAGGCCGAGGCGCCTAAGGCTGCCGAGCCTGCGTCGATGGTCAAGGCGGCGGTAGCCGAAGCTCCGAAACAGAAGCTGAGCTATAAGCTTCAGCGCGAACTGGAAGCGATTCCGGGGCAGATCGAAGCCCTGGAAGCCGAGCAGGCGAAGCTACAGGAAGAAATTTCCGACCCGGCCTTCTATCAGCGTCCGCCGGAGCAGACTCGCGTGGTGCTGGAACGGCTGGATGGCTTGCAGAAGGAACTGGACCGCCTGATCGAGCGCTGGGCGGAACTGGAAGACAGTTGAGGAAGTGAGCCGGAGAGCCCATGGCCATCGAATACCGCATCAGCCTGGATGACGTGCATGAGTTCAGCTATCGCATCGAGCTGGACCGTGAGTACGACCAGGAGCGCGCTGTTGGCGCGCCAAAGTGGACGCGTCTGGAACATCAGCAGTGCAGCAACTGCCCGCTACGCCGGGAAGCCCACAGCCATTGTCCGGCAGCGGTGGACCTGCACCGGGTGATCGAGGACTTCCAGGGATTGCCGGCCTTCAAGAAGGTGCAGGTCTGGGTGCGTACGCCGGATCGTGAATACGCCAAGGTTGTCGGGTTGGAGGAGGGGCTGCGGGCCCTGCTGGGGGTCATCATGGCTACCAGCGCCTGCCCGGTCCTGGGCAAGCTCAAGCCGATGGCGCAGCAGCACCTGCCATTCGCCAGCAATCAGGAGTTCATCCTGCGGGCGGTTTCGCTCTACCTCGCGCGGCAGTATTTCAACCTTCGGGAAGGGCGCCATGCGGACTGGGAGCTGAAGGGGCTGGTGCGTCTGTTCCAGCAATTGCAGTTGGTGAACCAGGCGTTCTGGCAGCGTATTCACGATACCTGTGAGGGGGATTCCAACCTCAAGGCTTTCCTGACCTTCTTCTCCATGGCATCCAGCATGACCTACTCGCTGGAAACCCAACTGCAGAAGATTCGGCCGCTGGTGATGAGTGCGGGCGAGGGCTTCGACTGAAGCCCGCGCCCACAAAGTCGCGTCGTTTTATTCAGGTTTTTTCAGGCGAACCGCGAGAACGTCGCAGGGCGCGCCGTGAAGTACATCGTTCGCGGTAGAGCCGAGCAGCAGGGCAAGGCCGTGGCGGCCGTGGCTGCCGACAACGATCAGGTCGCAGCCCTGTTCCTCTGCAAGGCGGTGAATTTCCTGGCGAGGTTGGCCGTAGGCCAGATGGCGCTGGTCGGCGCTCAATTCGGAGTAAATACCGGCGAAGCCCTGCAGGCGCTCCCGGGCCTGTTCGAACTGCTGCTGCTGGAGCATGGACAGGTCCATGGGTACGTCACCGCCGAAGGCCATGGCCATCGGTTCGACGATATGCACCAGCGACAGCTTGGCATTGCTGGCCTGGGCCAGCGCCTGGGCACGACGCACCACAGGATGGCATTCATCGGTCAGGTCTACGGCGACCAGAATGTGCTGGTAGGTCATGGGTGACTCCTCCTTAAGGTTGCGCATGATCACAAGTATGGCTTTCCGGAACGTTTAACACAGGCTTTTGCGCGGAGATAACTGTTATGACCCTCTGGATCGTCCTGTTGCTGCTCCTGGCGATGCTCAGTCCGCTGGTTTGGCTGGTGCCGTCCAAAGGGCAGCGAGGGCGTATGGAGCTGCGCCTGCAGGCGCGGCGAATGGGGTTGGCCATGCAGCTGTCGCGCCAGGACTGGCCGCACTGGCTGGTCCAGGAGCCTCCCCATTCTTGCGCGCAGTACCATCGGCCGCGCGTGCGCGGGCGCGAGGCCTGGTGCTATTGGCAGAACGAGCCGGGCAGTTGGCTGAACCAGTGGCGCGAGCCCTGCGAGGATGCGGTGGTGCTGGCGCATCTGGCTGGCTTGCCGAAGGATGTCTACAAGGTCGAAGCGAGCTCGCAGATGATTGCCCTCTACTGGGGGGAGCGGGGAACCGCGGAGGACCTGCAGCGCATTGCCGACACGCTGAAGGCGCTGGCCTGAGGGGGCTGCGCGACGGCGATTGCCATCGCGCCGATTGCTGTCTCAGCTCTGGGCGGCGGAGTAGCGGGCGGAGACGTCTTCGAGGCCGTCGATGATGCGGTCCGAGTACTTGTTGATGAGGAACGGCACGCTGTTTTCGTTGTAGTTCTTCAGCGATTTCTCGATGTAACGCCATTTGGTGCTGATGCCATCCAGCGCCTGGCGAATCTCCGGCGTGTTTTGCGGGGCCTGTTCCAGGCTGGTCAGCTGGTTGGCGAACTGGCCGGCCAGCTCATCAATGCCCTTGCCGCCGTTGCTGCCGATGAAACTGCCGCCAATGGACGCGCTACGGGAGGCGTAGTCCACCGCGATGGTTTGCATCAGCAGGCTCTGGTCGCGGCTGCGTTGGGTCAGGGACGGGACCTGGGTCGAACCTTCCTGCTGGATCCTGGCGTAGAGCTCGTTGGAGAGGTCCATCAGGCGCTTGTTGCTCGCGGTCAGGTCAGCCACCGGTTGCAGGTCGGTATAGCCTTGTTGCTTGAGTGAGGTGACCAGACCGGTCAGCTCGCTGTTGTAGTGCTGCCATTCCTGGGTCAACTGGCCGTGCAGCGCTTTCGACGCTTCCCCGGGCATTTCGCCCAGTTCCTTCAGGCGTGCATCCGCCTTCTGCACCGACTCGTCGATCAGGCGCGCATAGCGCTGGTCGCCTTCCATGCCGTTGTACATATAGAAGTCGCCAAGGCTGCGCTGGGCGGCGAGGCGCATCTGATGGAGTTTAAGCAGGTTGTCAGCCGAGGAAGCCTGAGCAGAGGCGAAAGCGGGAAGGGTGAGCAGGGTACCCAGAAGAATGGCAAGCAGGCGGCTCGTCATTGGTACGACTCCGTGGGCCATTGGCCTTGATTGTTGTTGTTTTGGCGTTCGAATCCTGGCGGATCGAGTGGCACGAATGTACCCGTGGAACAGGCAATTTGCCAGCGGCCTTCCGGCGGCTTTTCTGCCAATCCGCGGTGAGCGTGATGAGACGTAATCAATAGTGTGAATCCGTGTCAGCCGTGCGGCCCGAGTTACGGTGAGGCTGGTGGCAGAGCCGTTTTATCGTGGCCGACCGGTCACGCTGCGCGATTGACAAGCGCAGACTTTTCCCTGAATCTGCACTCACCCAAATCAAACGGGCGTATGAATCAAGCGTTTGTCTTGTATGACGTTTCTAGCCATACAGCCCGAATTTCGCATCGGTGGGTGTGCCGGATCGATCGGGACTATGCTCCGGCAGCGCCGGGAGGCGAGTCCGCCGGTTGGCTCCGATGCGTACAGTCCAGTTTCCCAAACCGTGGAGATCAGTTGATGATTTACGAAGGTAAAGCCATCACGGTTAAGGCTCTTGAGGGCGGTATCGTCGAACTGAAGTTCGACCTCAAGGGTGAGTCCGTCAACAAGTTCAACCGCCTCACCCTGAATGAACTGCGTGATGCAGTTGCAGCCATCAAGGCAGACGCTTCGGTCAAGGGCGTTATCGTCAGCAGCGGCAAGGACGTGTTCATCGTCGGTGCCGATATCACTGAATTCGTCGATAACTTCCAGCTGCCCGATGAAGAACTGGTGGCCGGCAACCTCGAAGCCAACAAGATCTTCAGCGCCTTCGAAGACCTCGAAGTTCCCACCGTTGCCGCGATCAACGGCATCGCCCTGGGCGGCGGCCTGGAAATGTGCCTGGCGGCTGACTATCGCGTGATGAGCGCCACCGCCAAGGTCGGCCTGCCGGAAGTCAAGCTGGGTATCTACCCGGGCTTCGGCGGCACCGTGCGCCTGCCGCGCCTTATCGGTACCGACAACGCCATCGAGTGGATCGCGTCCGGGAAAGAGAACCGTGCCGAGGACGCCCTGAAAGTCGGCGCCGTCGATGCCGTTGTCGCTCCCGCCCTGCTGCAGGCCGGCGCCCTGGACCTGGTCAAGCGTGCCATTTCCGGCGAGCTGGACTTCAAGGCCAAGCGTCAGCCCAAGCTGGAGAAGCTGAAGCTCAATGCCATCGAGCAGATGATGGCCTTCGAAACCGCCAAGGGCTTCGTTGCTGGCCAGGCCGGCCCGAACTACCCGGCTCCGGTCGAGGCCATCAAGACCATCCAGAAGGCCGCGAACTTCGGTCGTGACAAGGCTCTGGAAGTTGAAGCCACCGGTTTCGTGAAGCTGGCCAAGACTTCGGTCGCCACCAGCCTGATCGGCCTGTTCCTGAACGATCAGGAACTGAAGAAAAAGGGCAAGCAGTACGACGAAGCTGCCAAAGACGTGAAACTGGCTGCCGTTCTCGGCGCCGGCATCATGGGTGGCGGCATCGCCTACCAGTCCGCGTCCAAGGGCACTCCGATCCTGATGAAAGATATCCGCGAAGAGGGTATCCAGATGGGTCTGCAGGAAGCTTCCAAGCTGCTCGGCAAGCGCGTCGAGAAAGGCCGCATGAAGCCCGAGAAGATGGCTGAAGCCCTGAACGCGATCCGTCCGACCATGTCCTACGGCGATTTCGGCAACGTCGACATCGTGGTTGAGGCCGTGGTCGAGAACCCGAAGGTCAAGCACGCTGTGCTGGCCGAGGTGGAAGGCCATGTTCGCGAAGACGCCATCATCGCCTCCAACACCTCCACCATCTCCATCAGCTACCTGGCCCAAGCCCTGAAGCGTCCGGAGAACTTTGTCGGCATGCACTTCTTCAACCCCGTGCACATGATGCCGCTGGTTGAAGTGATTCGTGGCGAGAAGTCCAGCGAAGTGGCGGTTGCCACCACCGTTGCCTACGCCAAGAAAATGGGCAAGAACCCGATCGTGGTCAACGACTGCCCCGGCTTCCTGGTCAACCGCGTGCTGTTCCCGTACTTCGGCGGTTTCGCCAAGCTGCTGGAGTTCGGCGTCGACTTCGTCCGCATCGACAAGATCATGGAGAAGTTCGGCTGGCCCATGGGCCCGGCGTACCTGTCCGACGTGGTTGGCATCGACACCGGCCACCACGGCCGCGATGTAATGGCCGAAGGCTTCCCGGATCGCATGGCTGTGGAAGGCAAGACCGCCGTTGACGTCATGTACGACGCCAACCGTCTGGGTCAGAAAAACGGCAAGGGCTTCTACGCCTACGAAACCGATAAGCGCGGCAAGCCGAAGAAGGTCATCGACCCGGTTGCCTACGAAGTGCTGAAGTCGATCGTCAAGGAGCAGCGTGAGCTGACCGACGAGGACATCATCAACTTCATGATGATCCCGCTGTGCCTGGAAACCGTGCGCTGCCTGGAAGACGGCATCGTATCGACCGCTGCCGAGGCCGATATGGGCCTGATCTACGGCATCGGCTTCCCGCCCTTCCGTGGTGGTGCGCTGCGCTACATCGACAGCATCGGTGTGGCCGAGTTCGTGGCCCTGGCCGACAAGTACGCCGATCTGGGCGCGCTGTACCACCCGACCGCCAAGCTTCGCGAAATGGCCAAGAACGGCCAGAAGTTTTTCGGCTAATTGAGCGAGAGTGAAGAATATGAGCCTGAATCCTAGAGATGCAGTCATTGTCGACTTCGGCCGCACCCCGATGGGTCGCTCCAAGGGTGGCATGCACCGCAATACCCGCGCCGAGGACATGTCGGCGCACCTGATCAGCAAGCTGCTGGAGCGCAACACCAAGGTCGATCCGTCGGAAGTCGAGGATGTGATCTGGGGCTGCGTGAACCAGACCCTGGAGCAGGGCTGGAACATCGCACGCATGGCGTCGCTGATGACCCAGATCCCTCACACCAGCGCTGGCCAGACCGTCAGCCGCCTGTGCGGCTCCTCCATGAGCGCCCTGCACACCGCCGTGCAGGCCATCCAGACCGGTAACGGCGACTTCTTCGTGGTCGGTGGCGTGGAGCACATGGGCCACGTTGGCATGATGCACGGCGTCGACCCGAACCCGCACATGTCCCTGTACGCCGCGAAGGCATCGGGCATGATGGGGCTGACCGCTGAAATGCTCGGCAAGATGCACGGCATCAGCCGCGAAGCCCAGGACCAGTTCGGTGTGCGTTCGCACCAACTGGCCCACAAGGCGACCGTCGAAGGCAAGTTCAAGGATGAAATCATCCCGATGCAAGGCTACGACGAAAACGGCTTCCTGAAGGTGTTCGACTACGACGAAACCATTCGTCCGGAGACCACTCTGGAAAGCCTGGCCAGCCTGAAGCCGGCGTTCAACCCGAAAGGCGGCACCGTGACTGCGGGCACTTCCTCGCAGATCACTGACGGCGCTTCCTGCATGATCGTGATGAGTGCCCAGCGTGCCCAGGATCTGGGTATCCAGCCCCTGGCCGTGGTGCGCGCCATGGCGGTTGCCGGCGTCGACCCGGCGATCATGGGCTACGGCCCGGTGCCGTCCACCCAGAAGGCGCTGAAACGCGCAGGCCTGACCATGGATGACATCGACTTCGTCGAGCTCAACGAAGCCTTCGCCGCCCAGGCCCTGCCGGTGCTGAAAGACCTCAAGCTCCTCGACAAGATGGAGCAGAAGGTCAACCTGCACGGCGGCGCTATCGCCCTGGGCCACCCGTTCGGCTGCTCTGGTGCCCGTATCTCCGGCACCCTGCTGAATGTGATGAAACAGAACGGCGGTAATCTGGGCGTGTCCACCATGTGCGTGGGTCTCGGCCAGGGCATCACCACCATCTTCGAGCGCGTCTAAACGCACGCAAGATGAGAAAACCGGGGCCTAGTGCCCCGGTTTTTGCTTTCATGTGGAGATACTTCGCAGGAATTTTCATGCAAGGGCTGGTTTCGAGTCGCATCACGCGGCACCATGCGCAACCTTTGCGGGATAGCCTGCATTCATTACTGTGAGGCAATCATGCGCCTGCAACCGGGTCTCTATCGTCACTACAAGGGTCAGCAGTACCGTGTCGTCGGTATTGCGCGACATTCCGAGACGGAGGAGGAACTGGTGGTGTACCAGGCCCTCTACGGCGAATTCGGCCTTTGGGTGCGACCGCTCAGCATGTTCACCGAAACGGTCCAGGTGGATGGCGAGCAGATTGCGCGCTTCGCCTTGGTGAGTGCAGAGCCGAATCCCTATCCTCAGCCCTGAGAGGCATCGAGGCAGCCGGGGTGCGCTTGACCGCGTCGCGCTGGCCACTATATATAGCGGTGCCGCGACGGGCGGCACCCGCCTTTTACATTCTTTAATCAGGAACACACCGATCCATGGGCAAATCGCTGGTCATCGTGGAATCCCCGGCCAAGGCCAAGACCATCAACAAGTACCTGGGCAACCAGTACGTGGTGAAGTCGAGCATCGGCCACATCCGTGACCTCCCCACCAGCGGTTCGGCCAGTACCGCCAAGGAGCCGGCCAAGCGTGGCAAGACCGCTGGCGAAGCGCCGGTTCTGTCCCCCAAGGAGAAGGCCAAGCGTCAGTTGGTTGCACGCATGGGTGTGGACCCTGAGCACGGCTGGAAGGCCAAGTACGAGATCCTGCCCGGCAAGGAAAAGGTGATCGACGAGCTGCGCCGCTTGGCCAAGGATGCCGACACCATCTATCTCGCAACCGACTTGGACCGCGAAGGGGAGGCCATTGCCTGGCACCTGCGGGAGTCCATCGGCGGCGATGACAGCCGCTACAAGCGCGTGGTGTTCAACGAAATCACCAAGAAGGCCATTCAGGAAGCCTTCTCCCAGCCCGGCGACCTCGACATCAACCGTGTCAATGCGCAGCAGGCGCGTCGTTTCCTCGACCGTGTCGTGGGCTACATGGTTTCGCCGCTGCTCTGGCAGAAAATTGCCCGCGGCCTGTCGGCCGGTCGTGTGCAGTCCGTGGCGGTGAAGCTGGTGGTGGAGCGCGAGCGCGAAATTCGCGCATTCGTTCCGGAAGAATACTGGGAAATTCATGCTGACCTCGGCACCGCAAAGAGCGCCAAGGTGCGTTTCGAGGTGGCGCGTGAGAACGGCGAGGCCTTCAAGCCGTTGAACGAAGCCCAGGCCATGGCGGCGCTGGAGGAGCTCAAGGCTTCGAGCTACACCGTGGCCAAGCGCGAGGACAAGCCGACCTCCAGTCGCCCGTCCGCGCCTTTCATTACGTCCACCCTGCAGCAGGCCGCGAGCAACCGCCTGGGCTTTGGGGTGAAGAAGACCATGATGATGGCCCAGCGTCTCTACGAGGCCGGCTACATCACTTACATGCGTACCGACTCGACCAACCTCTCGGCCGACGCCATCACCATGGTGCGTGGCTTCATCGAGGGCGAGTTCGGTCAGAAGTACCTGCCGGCCAAGCCGAACGTCTATTCCAGCAAGGAAGGCGCCCAGGAAGCGCACGAGGCCATTCGCCCGTCCGACGTCAATCTGCGTCCCACCCAGCTGTCTGGCATGGAGCGTGATGCCGAGCGCCTGTACGACCTGATCTGGCGCCAGTTCGTGGCTTGCCAGATGCCGCCGGCCGAGTACCTGTCCACCAGCGTCAGCGTCACTGCCAGCAAGTTCGAGCTGCGTGCCAAGGGCCGAATTCTCAAGTTCGATGGTTACACTCGCGTCCTGCCGCAGCAGAGCAAGCCCGGTGAGGACGACGTCCTGCCGGAAATGAGCGAAGGCGAACTGCTCAAGCTGCTCAATCTCGAGCCCAGCCAGCACTTCACCAAGCCGCCGGCGCGCTACTCCGAGGCCAGCCTGGTCAAGGAACTGGAAAAGCGCGGCATTGGCCGTCCGTCCACTTACGCGGCGATCATTTCCACCATTCAGGAGCGCGGCTACGTCACGGTGCACAACCGTCGTTTCTACGCGGAGAAGATGGGCGACATCGTTACCGAGCGCCTGAATGAAAGCTTCGCCAACCTGATGGATTACGGCTTTACCGCCGGCATGGAAGAGCACCTGGATGACGTAGCCCAGGGCGAGCGTGACTGGAAGCACCTGCTGGACGAGTTCTACGGCGACTTCAGGAAGAAACTCGAGTTGGCGGAAGGTGCTGACAAGGGCATGCGCGCCAACCAGCCCACGCTGACCGATATTCCCTGCCGCGAGTGCAGTCGCCCGATGATGATCCGCACGGCTTCTACCGGCGTATTCCTCGGTTGCTCGGGCTACAGCCTGCCGCCGAAAGAGCGTTGCAAGGCCACCATCAACCTGGTCCCGGGCGACGAGATCGCTGCGGACGACGAAGGTGAGTCGGAGTCCCGTGTATTGCGTGGCAAGCACCGTTGCCCGATCTGTGCCACGGCGATGGATGCCTACCTGCTGGATGAAACCCGCAAGCTGCATATCTGTGGCAATAACCCGGACTGCTCGGGCTACGAGATCGAGCAGGGCCAGTACCGTATCAAGGGGTATGAAGGTCCGAGCCTGGAGTGCGATAAATGCGGCAGTGAGATGCAGCTCAAGACGGGCCGGTTCGGCAAGTTCTTCGGTTGCACCAACGCCAGTTGCAAGAACACCCGCAAGTTGCTGAAGAGCGGCGAAGCTGCTCCGCCGAAGATCGATCCGATCCGCATGCCCGAGCTGAAGTGCGAGAAAGTCGACGACATCTATGTGCTGCGTGATGGCGCTTCCGGGCTGTTCCTGGCGGCCAGCCAGTTCCCGAAGAATCGCGAAACCCGCGCACCCTTGGTGCAGGAGCTGATTCCGCACAAGGACGAGCTGGATGCCAAGTACCACTATCTGCTGGATGCGCCGAAGAAAGACCCGGAAGGACGTCCAGCGGTGATCCGCTTCAGTCGCAAGACCAAGGAGCAATATGTGCAGACCGAGGTCGAAGGCAAGCCCACCGGCTGGCGCGCTTTCTTCGATGGCGGCAAGTGGAAGGTCGAGGACAAACGCTGACCGACCGTCGCGCGCCCGGTTCCGGGCGCGCATATACTGCCCGGGTCACCTGTGGAGGGCGCCGTCATGGCCCATGAGCTTTACACCCGCACCAACCAGAAAATCTTCTTCGCTGGATTGTCGCTGGAGTCCTGGGGCAAGGCGGAAGAGGGCAAGGCGATGAATGCCCAGGCGTTGATTCAGTCCCAGCGCGAGGCGGTGTTGTTCCATCTCTACGGTGCGCTGCTTGGCCTGTGTCATGAAATCGCCGGCTATTACCGTCTTCCCGAGGCCGGCGCGCCGCGCGTCGAGTTGTTGCTGACGCCGGAAGTACTGGCTGCCGCACCCAGCCCCGAATTGGCTGAGCTGGTGGAGTTGGCTCAGCAACGTGAAACGTGGCTGGCTGAACTGCTTGCGGCCTATCGCGTATTGTTCCAGCCGCCGCAGGCGCCGAAGCAGGCCAAAATCGACCCGACTCTACCGTTGATCACCGCAGTCAGCGTAGTTGAGGAAGAGATGCCACTGTCGCGCGAAGTACTGGAATCATGGCGGCAAAATCTGAAATCGCTTGCATTGCGCTTCCGAGAAACACTAAGCGAGTGCTGATTTGATCGACGGGCTAGGGCGTGCTGGCGGCTGGCTGCTACAATGGCCGCCTTTCGTGGAGATATGAAATTATGCCTACGTCCTTTCTGGAAATAGTCGAACTGCCTGATGGCCGCATCATTCTGCGCCGGGCTGAGGACGAAGAGGCGTTGGTGACGCTGGACTTCTCCGCTGACGCCAAGGCTTTCCTTCAGGGGCATCACCTGGAAGTCGCCAAGGCCATGCTGAATGTGGGTGTTCAGATGGCGGGTCGGCTGGCTGAAGGTGAGATGGACCATCAGGATGGTCCGCGCGTCCTGCACTGATCTCTGGAGCCAGATCTTCCACTGATCCGGTTACCGTCTTGTGTCAGATGGGCGCAGCAATCACCAGGCGCCCAGTAGTTTTTTAGCCAAGAAGAATGTTCAGGCTTTGCGCGTCGCCCTGGCGTGCTGCCTGGGCCAGTTGGCGTTTGGCTCGTTGCCCCAATTGAAGCCAGCTCACAACGGTATGGCTGCGGCCCAGGCGCAGGGCTTCGCAAGCCAGTTCGAGAGCGCTTTGTTCTCCCCGTGGTTGAAGAATCAGAATGCGTTCGCGGTTGAGGCCGGACTCGCGCAGCCAGTCACGGGACAGGCCCGCGGGTGCGCCGATCAATGTCAGCCAGCGCGCGTCTTTCTCTTCGCTCAGTTCCCGCAATATCGAGGCGAGCAGGCTGCGGCAATGCCCGGCTGCACCGCGTAGCGACAATTCGCTGAACGCTTCGGGTTCTTCCTTGCTGGGTTCTTCGACCACATCGGTCAGCAACGGCGCCACGGGATTTGCCAGGATGGCATCGTGGAACAGGGGGAGCTGTGACCGACCAAGCGACTGCGGGAACTGCATAACGCCTCCTTTTAGCGGCGGATCACGCCGACACTCAAACCTTCGATCACCAGATCCTGTTCATCCAGGTTGACTTCGATTGGGGCGAACTCCGGATTCTCGGCAATCAGCCAGACCCTGTCGCCTTCACGCTTGAAACGTTTGACCGTGACTTCCTCGCCCAGCCGAGCCACGACCACCTGACCGTTGCGGACCTCGCGAGTGCTATGGACGGCGAGCAGGTCTCCGTCATAGATGCCGATGTCTTTCATCGACATGCCGCGAACACGCAGCAGGTAGTCGGCGCGGGGATGGAAGAAATCGGGGTTGATGCGGCAAGATTCCTCGATGTTCTGCTGTGCGAGGATCGGAGCGCCTGCAGCGACCCGGCCAATCACCGGCAGGCCGTCTTCTTCGCTGTTACCGGGTTCGAAGCCGGGAATGCGAATGCCTCGGGAAGCGCCCGGCGTCATCTCGATCGCACCTTTGCGTGCCAGTGCCTTGAGATGCTCTTCAGCGGCGTTGGGTGACTTGAAGCCAAGTTCCTGGGCTATCTCCGCGCGGGTAGGGGGGAAGCCATTGTCTTCAAGGCAGCGCTTGATGAATGCGAGAATCTCGGCTTGGCGGGGCGTCAGTTTCAGCATGGAGGCGCTCTGTTTTTTTATACAGTTGCTGGGATTATATACAGTGATTCGTCCTTGGCAACGCTTCTTTATGGCCGGGGTAGCAGAAGGAGGGCGCAGGGAGGGCGAGAAAGCTTCATCGCGTGACTGCACGGGCGAGAATGACCGTTGCGTCAGATAGTGGTGAAGGCGGCTTGACAAGCTGACCGGCTGAAACGTATGTTTCAAACAAGTGTTTGTCAGGCGGAGGAGCCATGGCCCAGTCGGAAACCGTAGAACGCATTCTGGATGCTGCGGAACAGCTGTTCGCGGAGAAGGGCTTCGCCGAGACTTCGTTGCGCCTTATCACCAGCAAAGCTGGGGTCAATCTGGCAGCGGTGAACTATCACTTCGGCTCGAAGAAAGCGCTGATCCAGGCGGTTTTCTCGCGCTTCCTTGGCCCATTCTGCCAGAGTCTGGAGCGTGAACTGGATCGCCGCCAGGCCAAGGCCGAGAGCAAAGCCAGTCTTGAGGAGCTGCTGGAAATGCTCGTTGAGCAGGCCCTCGCGGTAAAGCCTCGCAGCGGCAATGACCTTTCTATCTTCATGCGCCTGCTCGGACTTGCATTCAGTCAGAGCCAGGGGCACTTGCGCAAGTATCTGGAAGAGGTTTACGGCAAGGTCTTCCGTCGCTACATGCTGCTGGTGAATGAATCCGCACCAAGGGTTCCACCGCTGGAACTGTTCTGGCGGGTGCACTTCATGCTCGGCGCCGCAGCGTTCAGCATGTCTGGGATCAAGGCGTTGCGTGCGATGGCGGAGAACGACTTCGGCGTGAATACCTCGATCGAGCAGGTCATGCGCCTGATGGTGCCATTCCTGGCGGCCGGCATGCGTGCCGAGACTGGCGTGACCGATGACGTACTGGCGAGCGCCATGCTGAAGCCGCGCAACAAGGTCCCGGCGACTCCCGCCAAGGCTTAATCCCCTATGGGCGCGAGCGGGCTGATCAGCTAAGCTTGCGGCCCATGCAAAACCTCGATCTTCTGCATATCTCCATCGCTGACCAACAGCTCTACGGCTTTGCCGAGGGGCAGTTGGTGCTGCGCATGTCTGTCTCTACCGCGCTCAACGGTGCGGGTGAAACCAACGGCTCCAATTGCACGCCCCGTGGCTTGCACCAGGTTCGCGCGAAGATTGGCGACGCCTTGCCCCTGGGGGCGGTGCTGCGTGGTCGGCGCTGGACGGGCGAGGTTTGGGGCGCTGAGCTGCACGAGCGCTTTCCGGGAAGGGACTGGATCCTGAGTCGCATCCTCTGGCTCAGCGGACGCGAGCCCGGCCGCAATCGCCTCGGCAGCGTGGACAGCTTCCGCCGTTATATCTACCTGCACGGCACGCCCGACACCGAGCCCATGGGTGTCCCCCGTTCTCACGGGTGCATTCGTCTGCGCAATACGGATGTGCTGGAACTCTTCGACCGAGTACCCGTCCACTGTGCGGTACGCATTGACGAAGCGCCTTGCCCGGATTGGGCGGCGACGCAACTCTCTTAAGGATTTTTAATGCAAGGTTCCCTGATGCTGGATATCGGCGGCACCTGGCTGACCGCTGAGGATCGGCAGATCCTTCGTCAGCCGGAAGTTGCCGGTCTGATCATCTTTGCCCGCAACATCGAAAGCCCGCGCCAGGTGCGTGAGCTTTGCGCGTCCATTCGTGCCGTTCGTCCGGACCTGATCCTGGCGGTCGATCAGGAAGGCGGCCGCGTGCAACGCCTGCGGCAGGGGTTCCTGCGCCTTCCCGCGATGCGGGCATTGGCCGACAACGATAACGCCGAGCAGTTGGCCGAGCAGTGCGGCTGGTTGATGGCGACCGAAGTACTGGCGGTCGGGTTGGATATCAGCTTTGCGCCGGTCCTCGATCTCGACCACCAGCGCAGTGCCGTGGTGGGCAGCCGTGCGTTCGAGGGTGATCCCCAGCGTGCCACGCGACTGGCTGGTGCGTTCATTCGTGGACTGCGCCAGGCCGGAATGGCTGCTACCGGCAAGCATTTTCCGGGGCACGGCTGGGCCGAAGCCGATTCCCATGTGGCGATTCCCACCGACGAGCGCAGTCTGGAGCAGATCCGCACGAGCGACCTGATTCCCTTCGCAAGCCTGGCATCCGAACTGGACGGCATGATGCCGGCCCATGTCATCTACCCGAAGGTGGATAGCCAGCCGGCCGGTTTTTCCCGGCGCTGGTTGCAGGACATACTGCGTGGCGAACTGAAATTTTCCGGCGTCATCTTCAGCGATGACCTGTCCATGGCCGGTGCTCATGTGGTGGGCGACGCCGCCGAGCGTATCGAAGCCGCGTTGACCGCAGGTTGCGACATGGGGTTGGTGTGCAATGACCGTGCAGCTGCCGAACTGGCCCTGGAGCGCTTGCAGCGACTGGGCGCTACTCCGCCCTCCAGCCTCGCGCGCATGCGCCGCCGCGCGTTCCCCGGTACCGAATACCGCCAGGACCCCCGCTGGTTGCAGGCGACTGCAGCCTTGCGTGAAGCCCAGTTGATCGATTGAGGAACTGACATGACCGTCTACGCCATCATCGGTGGTACAGGCCTGACCCAGCTCGAAGGCCTGAGCATGAAAGCGCTGCTTCACCCTGACACGCCTTACGGCTCGCCCTCGGCCGGTATCGTTCATGGTGAGTACGCTGGGCACGATGTGTTGTTCCTGGCGCGCCATGGCCATCCGCACCGCATTCCTCCGCATCAGGTGAACTACCGGGCCAACCTCTGGGCCCTCAAGCATGCCGGCGCCGAGGCGGTGATCGCGGTGAACGCGGTGGGTGGCATTCACCCAGCCATGGGTAGCGGCCATCTGGTGGTGCCGCATCAGGTGATCGACTACACCCAGGGTCGCATCGGCACTTTCTTCGAGGGCGACCTGGGCCACGTCACTCACATCGATTTCAGCCACCCGTACGACGAAGCGCTACGTGGCCAGCTGCTTGCCGCACTGAATGCCTGTGACTACCCGCACAGCGATTTCGGTGTCTACGGCTGCACCCAGGGACCGCGCCTGGAAACCATTGCCGAAATCAACCGTCTCGAACGCGATGGTTGCGACATCGTCGGTATGACCGGCATGCCTGAAGCGGCGCTAGCTCGCGAACTGAACCTGCCTTATGCGTGCCTCTCGCTGGTGGTCAATCCCGCCGCCGGAAAGTCCGACGGCATTATCACCATGGCCGAAATCGAGGCGGCACTGGCTGAGGGTATCGGCAAGGTCCGCAGTGTCCTGGCCCATGTGCTGAAAGCCTGACGCGTTCGTTTCCGCCAGGCAGGTGATACCTGCCCGCGGTACCCTCGCTCAGGTGATGCGAGGTAAGGGTGCGAAGAGGGCGTCGATGTCCTCTTCCGCCAACCGCCATCCTTCCTTTTCACGTCCGTCGAGAATCCCTCGTGCGAGCGCCGCTTTCTGCGCTTGCAACTGCTGGATCTTCTCTTCCACCGTTCCGCGCGAAATCATCCGATAGACGAACACAGGCTTGTCCTGGCCGATGCGATAGGCGCGGTCGGTCGCCTGGCGCTCCACTGCTGGATTCCACCAGGGATCGTAGTGGATCACCGTGTCGGCGGCGGTGAGGTTCAGGCCGGTACCGCCGGCTTTCAGACTGATCAGGAACAGTGGAACTTCGCCATTCTGGAAGCGTTGGACCGGTGTCCTGCGGTCGCGCGTGTCGCCGGTGATCTGCACGTATTCGATCGAGCGCTTGCGCAACTCGTCCTCGATCAGCGACAGCATGCTGGTGAACTGCGAGAACAGCAGCACCTTGCGGCCTTCGGCGATCAACTCCTCGAGCATTTCCATTAGGCTGTCGAGCTTGCCCGAGCTGCTGCCTCGCGAGCGTGAACCGCTTTCCTCGATCAGGCGCGCGTCGCAGCACACCTGGCGCAGCTTCAGCAGGGCTTCGAGTATGACGATCTGGCTGCGGGCCAGGCCTTTGCGATCGATCTCTTCCCGGACCTTGTGGTCCATGGCCAGGCGCACGGTTTCGTAGAGGTCGCGTTGGCGATCGCTGAGTTCGACCCATTGGGTGATCTCGCTCTTGGCGGGTAGCTCGGTGGCCACCGCTTCCTTGCTGCGGCGCAACAGGAAAGGCTTGAGGCGGGCATTGAGGTGCGCCAGGCGGGTGACGTCGCCGTGCTTCTCGATGGGCGTCCGGTAATTGCGCAGGAAGCCCTGGCTGTCGCCCAGCCAGCCAGGCATCAGGAAGTGGAACAGCGACCAGAGTTCGCCCAGGTGATTCTCCAGTGGCGTGCCGGTGAGGCACAGGCGCTGGCGTGCTTCCAGTTGGCGTGCGGCCTGGGCGGCCTTGCTGGCGTGGTTCTTGATGTACTGCGCTTCGTCGAGGATCAGGGCGTGCAGCGGCAGCTGGGTGAACTGTTCCAGGTCCCGTGGGAGCAGGGCGTAGGTGGTCAGTAACAGATCATGCTCGGCCATCCGTGCGAAGGCCTTCTTCCGACCCGGGCCATGCAAGGCGAGGACGCGCAGGTCCGGCGCGAAGCGTGCCGCTTCGTCCAGCCAGTTGGGGATCAGGCTCGTGGGCATGACCACCAGGGCTGGGCGGTCGAGTCGGCCGGCTTCCTTCTCCAGCAGCAGATGGGCGAGGGTCTGCAGGGTCTTGCCCAGGCCCATGTCGTCGCCGAGGATGCCGCCGGCTCCGACTTCGCGCAGGGTTTGCAACCAGGCCAGGCCTTCCAGCTGGTAATGGCGCAGTTCGGCATTGAGGCCTTTCGGTGGGCTGCAGGCAGTCGTGCTGCTGTCGCGCAGCTTGCGTGCCAGGTCGCGCAGTTCTTCACCACCTTGCCAATGCAGGTCCAGCCCTTCGAGCTGACTCAGGCGGGCTGCATCGGGGCGTGCCAGGCGCAGGCTCTGCGCCGGGTCCTGGTCCCGCTGGTAGAGCTCGCCCAGAGTCGTCAGCACCGGCTTGAGGCGCGAGAAGGGCAGCATCACCTGGAGGGGGCGTCCATCCGCCGCGCGGGTGGCATCCAGTTGCAGGCGCAGTTGTTCGTCGTCTTTGCGGCGCTGCAGGTTTTGCGGATCGAGCAGTTCCGGATTGCGCTGGATCAGGCGTAGCAGCACCGGAAGCAGGCTGATGCGGCGGCCTTCGACGACGATGCCCAGTTCCAGGTCGAACCATTCACGGCCGGGCGCTTCTTCCACTTCGGCATACCAGCCCTCGACCTGGGATAGATCGAACTGGAAGCCCGGACGAATATCGATTTGCCAGCCCTGCTCGCGTAGCGCCGGCAATTGCTCCCGCATGAAGTGCAGCCATTGCTCATCGCCGGGCAGTTCGAACATCTCCGCGCTGTTGGCGGGCAACGCCAGGCTCTGCCGCAAGGCTTCCTTGAAACCGTGCTGGCGCAGGGTGTCGCGCAGGGGCTGTTCGGCCTTCGGGTGGCGCGCAATGGCAAGCCGTTCGCCATTGCTGCGGTGATGCAGTCGCTCCGGTTTCACCATCTTGCCGTGGGTATGGGCGCCGCCGTAGTCGAACACCAGTCCGGCGCGATGCTGCTGGCTGCCGACCATGCGCCCGCTGCGCAGGTCGTACTGGCTCTGCGCGTGACTGCCGAGGATCAAGTGTGGAATGGGTTGCAGGTCGTCCACCAGGCGCTCGGCTGGCGGAGGCGGCTGCTGCCAACCGTCGGCGGGCTGCGCCAGCAGAACGATGATGGCGGCGACGCAGTGCTTGCAGTTGTAGTTCACCGGGCAACTGCAATTGCCGACCACGCCCAGTCCCTTGGGGGCGAGGCGGATTCGCTGAGTGTAGAAGTGGCCTTCGGAGCCTTCGCAACTGGTTTCGATGGCCTTGTCGCTCAGGCTGAGCAGTCGGATGCGGTCTTCCGTGGCGTACTTGAGGCCACGGGAAAGCGCGCCTGGATCGAAATCCAGGCGCCATTCCAGTTGCCTCAGTTGGTCGAGCAGGGCACTCATGGCGCCTTAGAGGGGGCTGATGCGGATCAGGATGCCCAGGTTGCCGTGGTCGAGGTAGGTGAGCTCGCCATTCTTCAGGCGGGTGCCCTGGCGCAGGCGCTCGCTGCTGCTGATGAGGCCGCTGCCGTCGAACTGGTTGATCCAGAAGTCGGCCTGGGCGTCGACGCTGCGATCAAGGGTGAGGGCCAGGGTGCCTTCGACTGGGAAATGCCCCAGCTGCTGCTCGCCGGAAGTGACCGAAACCTTGTTTTCCATGGCCGACAGGTTCTGCGACCAGGCCTTGTGCAGCAGCACCTCGTAGCCCGCATTCGGGTTGAGCTTGGCTGCTTCGCCATCCAGTGCGATGCCGCGCTCGCTGCCGGCGATGGACTGGCTGCCTGCCGCCCAGTCGTCTGGAGCCGGCTGGCTGGCGGGGATAGGGTCGCCGGCCTGGCGGAAAATGATCATCTCCACCGAGTAGAGGCCGTCGGCAAAGGCAGCCGGAGCCAGCAGGGCGAGCAACAGGGCGAAGTTACGGATGGCACGCATGGGTTGTTCCTTATAGGGGCAATCATTCCGCAGACTACTGCGGGGTCAGGCGTTCGAACAGGGCTTCAAGGGTGTTGAAACGTTCTTCCGGGCGCTCCATGGGCACCTGGAACTTGAACAGGGTGGCGCCTTCGAACTTGTAGCGCTTGGGCTGGCCCTGGATCAGTTTGATCAGCACGAGCGGATCGACACTGGTGGTGGCATCGAACTCGATGCGACCGCCTTGCGGACCGGCATCGACTTTCTTGATGCCGAGCTTTTCCGCCTGCAGCTTGAGCAGGGTCATTCGCACCAGGTGCTTGGTGGGGGCGGGCAGCAGGCCGAAGCGGTCGATCATCTCCACCTGCAGTTCCTTCAGGCCGTCTTCGTCGGCTGCCGAGGCAATGCGCTTGTAGAGAATCAGGCGTGCATGCACGTCCGGCAGGTAATCCTCGGGAATCAGTGCCGGTACGCGCAGGTTGATTTCTGGTCCGCCACCCAGTGGCTGCTCCAGGTTGGGCTGCTCACCCTTGCGGATCGCCTTCACGGCGCGTTCGAGCATTTCCATGTAGAGGGTGAAGCCGACGGCCTGGATCTGACCGCTCTGGCCGTCGCCAAGCAGTTCGCCTGCGCCGCGGATTTCCAGGTCGTGGGTCGCGAGGACGAAGCCGGCACCCAGGTCCTGGGCGTTGGAGATGGCCTCAAGGCGCTTCTCGGCGTCCGGCGTCATCTGTTTGCGGGGTGGCGTCAGCAGGTAGGCGTACGCCTGGTGGTGGCTACGGCCGACGCGGCCGCGCAACTGGTGCAGCTGGGCCAGGCCGAACTTGTCGGCGCGCTCGATGACGATAGTGTTGGCGCTGGGCACGTCGATACCGGTTTCGATGATGGTAGAGGCCACCAGCACATTGAAACGCTTATGGTAGAAGTCGCTCATCACCTGTTCGAGGTCGCGCTCGCGCATCTGTCCGTGACCGACGGCGATGCGTGCCTCCGGTACCAGCTCAGCCAGTTCGGCGGCGCATTTCTCGATGGTCGCCACCTCGTTGTGCAGGTAGTAGACCTGGCCACCGCGCAGCAGCTCACGGAGCAGGGCTTCCTTGATGGCGGTGTTCTGCCGCTCCATGACGAAGGTGCGCACCGAAAGGCGACGCGCCGGCGGCGTGGCGATGATCGACAGGTCGCGCATGCCCGCCACCGCCATGTTCAGGGTGCGCGGGATGGGCGTGGCGGTGAGGGTGAGGATGTCGACTTCACTGCGCAAGGACTTCAACTGTTCCTTCTGGCGGACGCCGAAGCGGTGCTCCTCGTCGATGATCGCCAGGCCCAGGTTCTTGAAGCGCACATCACCCTGCAGCAGCTTATGGGTGCCGATGATGATGTCGATCTTGCCTTCGGAGAGCTGCTGCGCCGCGCCTTCCACTTCCTTGGCGGACTTGAAGCGGCTCATCACTTCCACGGTCACCGGCCAGTCGGCGAAGCGGTCGCGGAAGCTGTTGTAGTGCTGCTGGGCGAGCAGGGTGGTGGGCACGAGCACCGCGACCTGTTTGCCACTGTGTACGGCGACGAAGGCGGCGCGCATGGCCACTTCGGTCTTGCCGAATCCAACGTCGCCGCAAACCAGGCGGTCCATCGGCTTCGGGGCCAGCATGTCGGCCAGCACGGCCTCGATGGCGGACTGCTGGTCCGGGGTTTCCTCGAAGGGGAAGCCGGCTGAGAAGGTGGCGTAATCGACCGTCGGGTCCTTGAACGCATAACCCTCGCGTGCTGCGCGGCGGGCGTAGATGTCCAGCAGCTCGGCGGCAACGTCGCGGACCTGCTCGGCGGCCTTGCGCTTGGCTTTCTGCCAGGCTTCGGAGCCGAGACGATGCAGCGGTGCCAGGGCATCGTCGCTGCCGGTGTAGCGCGCGATCAGGTGCAGGCTGGCCACCGGTACGTACAGCTTGGCTTCCTCGGCGTATTGCAGGGCGAGGAACTCGGCGGCCTGACCTTCGATTTCCAAGGTGATCAGTCCGAGATAACGCCCCACGCCGTGATCGATATGCACGACGGGAGCCCCTTCGCGAAGTTCCGCTAGGTTCTTGATCACGTTGTCGCCGGCGTCGCTGCGGCGTTCGCGACGGCGGCGTTGCATCACGCGCTGGCCGAACAGAGGGCTTTCGGCGATCAGTGCAAGGCCGGGATCGTCCAGCAGCAGGCCTTCATCCAGCGGTGCGATGGTGATGGCCAGACGCTCGGAACTGGCGACGAAATCCGGCCAACCCTCGACTTCCTGCGGACGCAGCTTCAGGCGTGCGAGCATTTCCAGCAGCACTTCTCGGCGACCGGCGGACTCGGCGCTGAACAGCACCCGCCCGGGGAATTCTTCGATGAAGCGGCGCAAGGCCGCCAGCGGTTCGCTGGCCTTGGCCTGGATCGCCAGGTCGGGCAGGGCGCGGGCAGAGAAGCGCTCGCGGCCGACGCCGGGCTCGACGTCCTCCTGGCTCAGGATCAGGCGGGGCGAACCTTTCAGGCGGGCGAAGCAGTCTTCTACCGGCAGGAACACTTCAGCGGGCGGCACCAGCGGGCGTTCCGGGTCGACGCGGCGTTCCTCGTAGCGGTTGCGTACGTCGGTCCAGAACTGCTCGGCCGCCTGCTCGATGCCCGGCAGGGAGAACACCTGGGTATCGGTCGGCAGGTAGTCGAAGAGGGTTGCGGTCTCCTCGAAGAACAGCGGCAGGTAGTACTCGATACCCGCCGGCGTGATGCCGCTGGTCAGGTCCTGGTAAATCGGGCAGCGGCGGAAGTCGACGTCGAAGCGCTCGCGGAAGCGGCCGCGGAAGTCGGTGACGGCCTTCTTGTCCAGGGGGAACTCGCGAGCCGGCAGCAGGCGGATGGACTCCACCTTGTCCACCGAACGCTGGGTTTCCGGATCGAAGGTTCGCAGGGTTTCGATCTCGTCATCGAACAGATCGATGCGGTATGGCAGGTCGCTGCCCATGGGGAACAGATCGATCAGCGCGCCACGCACGGCGAATTCGCCGTGCTCGTAGACGGTGTCCACGCAGCGATAGCCGGCCGATTCCAGACGCAGGCGCATCTGTTCCACATCCAGTTTCTGGCCGACATCCAGCACCAGGCTGGAGCCCAGCAGGAAACGCGTCGGTGCCAGGCGGTGCAGGGCCGTGGTGATGGGGACCACCAGCACGCCGCGCTTGACCCCCGGCAGCCGATAAAGGGTGTCGACGCGCTGGGAAATGATGTCCTGGTGCGGCGAAAAGAGGTCGTAGGGCAGGGTTTCCCAATCGGGGAAATGCAGGACGTCGAGGTCCGGGGCGAAGAAACCCAGTTCCTGCTCAAGTCGCTCGGCCGTCTGGCTGTCTGCAGTCAGCAGCAGCGTGAAACGCTTGCCGGCGCTGGCAGCTTCGGCGATCGCCAGGCTCAGTGCGGCACCGGGCAGGTTGCCCCAATGCTGCTTGCCGGCGACGGAGGGGAGGGGCGGGAGGCGCAATACGGACACGGGCAAGAGGCTCCGGTCGGAAAAAGATCGGCGGATTGTAACTATCCCGACTAGCGGATGTCAGTGTTGAGCCCGCTGCTGATTGCCGGCGCCTGCGTGCGCCGTCATAATGTAGCCCCTTTTTTCATCCCCTACATGTGGAAGGTACTGCCCGTGACTCAGAAGCCCGACCAGTGTCTCGGTGAATGGATCGATCGTGAAGCCCTCGCGGAAGCCATGATTCCGATGATTGGCCAGCTGTATCGCAACAACAATGTTGTGACTTCGATCTATGGCCGTGGCCTGATCAACCGCTCCGTGATCGCCA
The DNA here is from genome assembly GCF_002003485.1 of Metapseudomonas resinovorans. Lineage (GTDB taxonomy): Bacteria > Pseudomonadota > Gammaproteobacteria > Pseudomonadales > Pseudomonadaceae > Metapseudomonas > Metapseudomonas resinovorans_D. Next base: position 38,559 of record NZ_BDMA01000060.1, on the reverse strand, counting down.
TCCTCAAGGCCCACCGTTTTGCCCGTCATCGCCTGGCGGATGAAGCCGAGCTGTCGGTTCACGACACCTTCCCGATCCTCAAGGCGATGAGCGAGCTCAAGCTCGGCAGCGCTTCCGTGGACCTGGGCAAGATGGTTGCCAAGTTCAAGGCTGAAGGTAACGGCCGCAGCATCGAGCAGTTCACCAAGGACGAACTGGTCGACGTAGTTGGCAAGCAGAACGGCGGCGCCCGTGAAGGCACCGACGTCGTCCTGTACGGCTTCGGTCGTATCGGTCGCCTGCTGGCTCGCATCCTGATCGAGAAGACCGGTGGCGGCGACGGCCTGCGCCTGCGCGCCATCGTTGTCCGCAAGGGCGCCGAGAACGACCTGGTCAAGCGTGCCAGCCTGCTGCGCCGCGACTCCGTGCATGGCCCGTTCGACGGCACCATCACCATCGATGAAGCCAACAACACCATCACCGCCAACGGCAACCTGATCCAGGTGATCTACTCCAACGACCCGGCGTCGATCGACTACACCCAGTACGGCATCAAGAACGCCCTGCTGGTCGATAACACCGGCAAGTGGCGTGATGCCGAAGGCCTGGGCCAGCACCTGAAGTGCGCCGGCATCGACCGCGTGATCCTGACCGCTCCGGGCAAGGGTGCGCTGAAGAACATCGTTCACGGCATCAACCATGGCGAGATCACCGCAGACGACAGGATCGTTTCGGCCGCTTCCTGCACCACCAACGCCATCGTGCCGGTGCTGAAGGCTGTCAACGACCAGTACGGCATCGTCAACGGCCACGTCGAAACCGTTCACTCGTTCACCAACGACCAGAACCTGATCGACAACTTCCACAAGGGCAGCCGTCGTGGCCGCGCCGCGCCGCTGAACATGGTGATCACCGAGACTGGCGCCGCTACCGCCGCCGCCAAGGCTCTGCCGGTTCTGAAAGGCAAGCTGACCGGCAACGCGATCCGCGTTCCGACGCCGAACGTCTCCATGGCCATCCTGAACCTGAACCTGGAAAAGGCCACCAACCGCGAAGAGATCAACGAGTACCTGCGCCAGATGGCCATGCACTCTGACCTGCAGAAGCAGATCGACTTCGTCGCTTCCCAGGAAGTGGTCTCCACCGACTTCGTCGGCTCCCGCCACGCCGGTGTGGTAGACGCCGAGGCCACCATCTGCAATGACAACCGCGTTGTCCTGTACGTCTGGTACGACAACGAGTTCGGTTACAGCTGCCAGGTGGTTCGCGTGATGGAAGACATGGCTGGGGTCAACCCGCCGTCTTTCCCGCACTAAGCGTATGAAATTGAAAAACGGGAGCTCTCGGGCTCCCGTTTTTCATTTATTGGGTCTGTAATCGGATAACAAGAATCGCTTGGGGATTACCCAGATGGAAGGACATCACCTTCACCAAGGGCCACTCAAAAGGGGCCTGAAAAACCGCCACATCCAGCTTATCGCGCTGGGCGGCGCCATCGGTACCGGCCTGTTCCTGGGCTCGGCCGGGGTGCTCAAGTCGGCGGGGCCATCGATGATTCTCGGCTATGCCATTGCCGGGTTCTTCGCTTTCCTGATCATGCGCCAGCTGGGCGAGATGATCGTCGAGGAGCCGGTCGCCGGTTCCTTCAGCCACTTCGCCCACAAGTACTGGGGCGGCTACGCGGGCTTCCTCGCCGGTTGGAACTACTGGGTGCTCTACGTCCTGGTGGGCATGGCCGAACTGACCGCAGTGGGCAAGTACATCCAGTTCTGGTGGCCGGAAGTGCCGACCTGGGTGTCGGCCGCGGTGTTCTTCGTGTTGATCAACCTGATCAACCTGGCCAACGTGAAGGTGTTCGGCGAGGCGGAGTTCTGGTTCGCCCTGATCAAGGTCGTGGCCATCATCGGCATGATCATCCTGGGTATCTACCTGCTGGTCAGCGGTGAAGGCGGGCCCCAGGCGGCGGTGGACAACCTCTGGAGCCACGGCGGCTTCTTCCCCAATGGCATCGAAGGCCTGGTGATGGTGCTGGCCATCATTATGTTCTCGTTCGGCGGCCTGGAGCTGATAGGCATTACCGCTGCCGAGGCCAGCGAGCCGAAGAAGGTGATTCCCAAGGCCATCAATCAGGTGATCTATCGCATCCTGATCTTTTACATCGGCGCCCTCAGCGTGCTGCTGATGCTCTATCCGTGGGACAAGCTGCTGGAAACCTTGGGCGCCGCTGGCGATCCCTACAGCGGTAGCCCCTTCGTGCAGATTTTCTCGTTGATCGGCAGCGATACTGCGGCCCACATCCTCAATTTCGTGGTGCTGACTGCGGCACTCTCCGTCTACAACAGTGGCGTGTACTGCAACAGTCGGATGCTCTACGGCCTGGCTGAGCAAGGCGATGCGCCCAAGGCGCTGATGAAGGTGGACGACCGTGGCGTGCCGGTTCTGGCCATCGGTGTTTCGGCCCTGATCACGCTCCTCTGCGTGGTGGTCAACTATCTGGCCCCGCAAAAAGCGCTGGAGTTGCTGATGGCCCTGGTGGTGGCGGCGCTGGTGATCAACTGGGCGATGATCAGCCTGTCGCACCTGAAGTTCCGTAAGTCCATGCAGTCCCAGGGCATCCAGCCGTTCTTCAAGGCGCTGTGGTACCCGGTAGGCAACTACATGTGCCTGGCCTTCGTGGCGTTGATCCTTGGCGTGATGCTGATGATTCCGGGCATCAACGTTTCGGTGTATGCCATTCCGTTCTGGCTGGCGCTGATCGGTGTCTGCTACTACTTCAAGCGCTCTGCCTCGCGGGTTACTGCCCTCTGACGCCTGATTTCGGTGGCTAGGCTCATCGTGCTGTTGCTCTCGGCCAGCGTTCTGCTGGCCGGGTGCGGCGATCGCCTGGAGCAGTTCGGCGGCCCCACCATGGGCAGCAGCTATTCGGTGAAGTACGTGCGCAGCGCGTCCGGCCCTGCGGTCGAACAGGCCCGCCGTGAGGTGGAAGGCATCCTGGCGGAAGTCGACCGGCAGATGTCCACCTACCGCGCCGATTCCGAAGTTGCGCGCTTCAATGCCTTGCCAGCGGGCAGTTGTACGGCACTGCCGGATCCGATGCTGGAGCTGGTGTCATTCGCTGGCGACCTGTCGAAGGACAGCGGTGGTGCCTTCGACATGACGGTAGAACCGCTGCTCGATCTCTGGGGCTTCGGCCCGCAGTCCCGCGGCGACCAGGTACCCAGCGCCGAAGCCATCGCCGCTGCGAAATCCAAGGTTGGCCAGCAGCACCTGTCGATTCGTGGCCAGGAGTTGTGCAAGGACGCGCCGGTGCAATTGGACTTCAACAGCATCGCTGCCGGCTATGCGGTTGATCGCGTGGTGACGCGCCTCGGTGAGCTGGGCGTCGGCAGTGCCCTGGTGGAAATCACTGGTGAGTTGAAGGCCGTAGGGCGCAAGCCCGATGGTTCGCCCTGGCGCATCGCTATTGAAGCGCCGCGCGATGATCGTCAGGTGGCGCAGAGGATCATCCAGCTCGATGGGCTCGGCGTTTCTACATCGGGCGACTATCGCAACTATTTTGAGAAGGGCGGCAGGCGCTACTCCCACACCCTCGATCCGGCTACGGGCGCGCCGATCAGCCACAACCTGGCAGCGGTAACCGTGGTGGATGAGTCGGCGCTGAGGGCGGACGGTTTGTCCACCTTGCTGCTGGTGCTGGGGCCGGAGGCGGGCCGGGTCTACGCTGAACGCCATGGAATCGCGGCGTTCTTCGTGATCCGCGAAGACCAGGGTTTCCGCAGTCATGACAGTAGCCGCTTCCGCGAGCTGTTCGACCAAGTGGGCAACTGAGTCCCGGAAGTGTCCGTGTGATGTAGTGGATTCAACTCTCGCCTACGACGCGACCAAGCGCTAATGTGCAGCGCCAGGCGGCTGGACTAAGCTGCACGCCAGTTCAAGGTCCCATCCAGGATCGCCGAAACAGGTTCCGATTTCCGCGGCGTCGACTGCCGCGGACCTTGCCGGGGGCGCCAGAGGGCGCCCCGGCCCGTTATGAGGAGTAAGCATGGCTGTCTACAACTACGACGTAGTGGTGCTGGGTTCGGGCCCGGCGGGGGAAGGTGCGGCAATGAACGCCGCCAAGGCCGGGCGCAAGGTGGCGGTGGTAGACAACCGTCCCCTGGTCGGCGGCAACTGCACCCACTTGGGCACTATCCCGTCCAAGGCGCTGCGTCACTCCGTTCGGCAGATCATGCAGTACAACACCAACCCGCTGTTCCGCCAGATCGGCGAGCCGCGCTGGTTCTCCTTCCCCGACGTGCTGAAGAGCGCCGAGCGGGTGATTTCCAAGCAGGTCGCCTCGCGCACCGGCTTCTATGCCCGTAACCGCGTCGACGTGTTCTTCGGCACCGCCAGCTTCCACGATGAGCAAACGGTGGAAGTGGTGTGCGCCAGCGGCGTGGTGGAGAAACTGGTGGCCAAGCAGGTCATCGTTGCCACCGGCTCGCGCCCCTACCGTCCCGCGGACGTCGACTTCAACCATCCGCGAATCTACGACAGCGATACCATCCTCAGCCTGACCCACACGCCGCGCCGCATCATCATCTACGGAGCCGGCGTGATCGGTTCCGAGTACGCCTCGATCTTCAGCGGCCTGGGCGTGCTGGTGGACCTCATCGACAACCGCGACCAACTGCTCAGCTTCCTGGACGACGAAATCTCCGACGCCCTCAGCTACCACCTGCGCAATAACAACGTGCTGATTCGCCATAACGAAGAGTACGAGCGCATCGAGGGTCTGGAGAACGGCGTGATCCTGCACCTCAAGTCTGGCAAGAAGATCAAGGCCGACTGCCTGCTGTGGTGCAACGGCCGTACCGGCAATACCGACAAGCTGGGGCTGGAGAACATCGGGATCAAGGTCAACAGCCGTGGCCAGATCAACGTCGACCAGTACTACCGCACCGAAGTCAGCAACATCTTCGCGGCCGGTGATGTGATCGGCTGGCCAAGCCTGGCCAGTGCCGCCGCCGACCAGGGCCGCTCGGCTGCCGGCAGCGCGGTGGAGAACGACAGCTGGCGCTTCGTCGATGACGTGCCGACCGGCATCTACACCATTCCGGAGATCAGCTCCATCGGAAAAAACGAGCGCGAGCTGACCCAGGCGAAGATCCCCTACGAAGTGGGCAAGGCCTTCTTCAAGGGTATGGCGCGCGCGCAGATTTCCCATGAGCCGGTGGGCATGCTGAAGATTCTGTTCCACCGCGAGACCCTGGAAATTCTCGGCGTCCACTGCTTCGGCTACCAGGCCTCGGAGATCGTCCACATTGGCCAGGCGATCATGAACCAGAAGGGTGAAGCGAACTCGATCAAGTACTTCATCAACACCACCTTCAACTACCCGACCATGGCGGAAGCCTATCGCGTGGCGGCGTTCGACGGTCTCAACCGGCTTTTTTGAGCGGCACCGGCCGGGCGCCTGAACCGGCCGGGGAGGACCCTCTCGGCGACACGCACCTATGGCGCTGGCCGAACCGGGAGAGCTTCTGATCAGGCGACGCCTAAAAGAAGAAACCGGCCCTTGTGGCCGGTTTTTTCATGTGGGCGAATAGGCTGTGGCGGGAATCACCGAAACCCGATGGAGGTGCTGGCCAGGCCGGGGAAGTCGGTGATGATGCTGTCCACGCCAAAGTCGGCAAGACGCCGCATCAGGGCTGGCTCATTCACTGTCCAGACCGACACGTGCAGGCCTTCCTTCTGTGCTTTCAGCAGGCGCTCCGGGGTACAGAGCGTCCAGTTCAGGGCCAGCAGATTGCAGCCATGGTGCTTGGCTATCTTCAGCGGGTCGAGCCAGGCGTATTCCGCCACCAACCCGCGCGACAGATTCGGTGTTAGCCGGTTGAGGGCGCGCAGGACCTCGCGGGAACTGGAGGTGACGGTCACCTTGTCCAGCAGGCCGTGGCGTTCAGCCAGCTCCTGGATTGCCAGCACGGTCCGCGCTGCGCGAACCCGCGAAGCGCTCTTCACTTCGAGTTGCCAGTGATCGAAGTCGCAGTGCTCGAACAGGCTAGCCAGGCGTGGGATGGGGCAGGGCTGATGCCAGCCGGGTCCGCCCAGGCGGGCGTCATATCCCTCCAGCTCCCCGGCGTCGTGTTCCGCCACCTTGCCCCGGCGGCCGGTGGTGCGCTTCAGGCTGGGGTCGTGGATCACCATCAGCTCGCCGTCACGGGAGAGATGCAGGTCCAGCTCGCAACGCTTCACGCCATGTGAGAGGCATTGCTTGAAGCTGGCCAGGGTATTTTCCGGGCATTCGCCCTTGGCGCCTCGATGGCCGTAGATCAGGGTCACGTTTATTCCCTTGGTGCTCTGGGTTGATGGTGGCGAACGCTGTCGATGACCTGTCCGCTTTCGAAATAGACCGAGAATTCCCGGTAGTCCCAGCGACTGATCGGTGGCTTGCCTACTGCGGGATGTTCTTTATCGGGAAGGCCGAAGCGTTCCAGTACCGCGCGTTGGCTTTCGCCGCGCACGGGCAGCGGAAGACCCAGGTCGCCTTGCTCGCCGACCGGAATCTCGATGGTTTCCGCGCCTACGGGCAGTGCAAGGAGAAGGCAGGTCAGCAGCAGTCCGGGACGCTTCATGCGGGGTTCTCAGGTGGAGGGAGAGGAACGCTCGCGGGCCTGGCGTCGCTGCTGGGCCTGCTTCTGCAGTATGTGGCGCGCCAGCAACTGGCGCTGGGCGTCGGTCAGGGCGTCGAACTCGGTACCGATATCGAACCGGCCGTCATCGCGGCCCTGGTTGTGGATGACGACCGCACTCAGCAAGAGACCGAGGGCCTGGGGCATCAGCACCATCTTGATCGCCAGGTGGGTGCCGATCTCGATGGATTGATCGCTGGTGAAGCCAAGGCCACCTTCGGAGAGGGTGATCTGGCGTGCCGGGCCGATGTCGCGCAGCAGGCTCTGCGCAAGCGCCTGGCCAAGCAGGTCGATTCGTTTGTTGATGACCTTGAGGTAGTTCGCCAGGGTTCGATCGCGCTCATGAATATGCCGCAGCAGGTGTTGCGATTCGAAGTCCATCAGATGCAATTCGCTAAGCAGTCCGAACAGTTGGGAACCACTGTCCGCGCCGCTTTCATCAGCTGTTTCGCCCTGTTTCAGCGGGCGAAATTCCAGTGCGATCGTATCTTCGATGCGGTAGTATTCGCGGCGGTCATCCGCGTCTCGTGTCGACATGGCGAACCCATGGCAGCGGTGGTGGTCGAAGAGCTGTTCCGTTATGCAAGTCCGTTTGCGTCGCTCGGAGCGCCGCGACAGACCACGAACAGAATTTGAGTGTAAACGCTGCTCGCCAAGCCCCGCCACAAGGACGTCCCTTCTTTCGCCAGCGAACTTCACTTCCATGTTCAGACCGCTGTCCCTGTACATAGGCGCACGCTACACGCGCGCCAAGCGCCGCAACTACTTCGTCTCCTTCATTTCCCTGACTTCCATGATCGGATTGGCACTCGGCGTGCTGGTGATGATCCTGGTGTTGTCGGTGATGAATGGCTTCGACCACGAGATGCGCACCCGCGTGCTGGGCATGGTGCCCCACGCCACGGTGGAATCCGCGGTGCCGATCAAAGATTGGCGCAAGCTGGCCGAAGGCGTGGCCCGGCATTCCGAAGTGAAGGCTGTTGCACCTTACAGCCAGGTCCAGGGCCTGCTCACCGCCGACGGCAAGGTGCAGAAGGTGCTGGTAAACGCCGTGGACCCGCAGGAAGAGCCCAAGGTCTCCATCATCGGGGACTTCTTCCGGGAGGGCAGCCTCAGCGCCCTGAAGCCAGGCGAGTTCGGCATCGTCATCGGTGATCGCGCCGCCAGCAAGCTGGGTGTCGGCATGGGTGACAAGGTCACCTTCGTGCTCCCGGAGGTTGCAGTGACTCCGGCGGGCGTCTTCCCGCGGATGAAGCGCTTCACCGTGGTGGGCATCTTCCACGTTGGTGCGGGCGAGCTGGATGGTTTCCTGGCCATCGCCAACCTGTCCGACGTCGCCCGCCTCAAACGTTGGCAGCCGGACCAGGTCCAGGGCCTGCGCCTGAAGCTCAACGACCTGTTCCAGGCGCCGCAAGTGGCCTGGCAGATCGCCGGCGAACTGAAGGGCGAGGATTTCTACGCACGCGACTGGACCCGCACGCACGGCAACCTCTACCAGGCGATCAAGATGGAGAAAGCCATAATCGGCTTGCTGTTACTGCTGATCGTCGCTGTCGCTGCCTTCAACATCATTTCAACCCTGGTGATGGTGGTGACGGACAAGCGTGGCGACATCGCCATTCTCCGCACATTGGGCGCCACGCCCAGGCAGATCATGGGCATCTTCATGGTCCAGGGCACTGTGATCGGGGTGGTCGGCACCCTGATCGGCGGCGTGCTGGGGATTCTCGCCGCACTCAACGTGAGTGGCGCCATCGCCTTGCTGGAACGCCTCCTGGGGCACAAGTTCCTCAGCGCCGAGGTGTACTTCATCGATTACCTGCCATCCCAACTGATGACCGAGGACGTGGTGCTGGTCTGCTCGGCCGCGCTGGTCCTGAGCTTCCTTGCCACCCTTTATCCCGCCTGGCGTGCAGCGCGCACCCAGCCAGCAGAGGCTTTGCGCTATGAGTAACAAGGCAGTCCTGAGTTGCCGCAACCTGGGCAAGAGCTACGACGAGGGCCCGCAGTCCGTCGAGGTGCTGTCGGGCGTCGAGCTGGAGCTGCATCCGGGCGAGCGAGTGGCCATCGTGGGCAGCTCCGGCTCCGGCAAGAGCACGCTGCTGAACATGCTGGGCGGGCTGGATACGCCGAGCAAGGGCAGTGTCTGGCTGGCGGGCGAGGAACTGTCCGCCCTCAGTGAAACCGCGCGCGGCCTGCTGCGAAATCGCGCGCTCGGCTTCGTCTACCAGTTCCACCACCTGCTGCCGGAATTCACCGCGCTGGAGAACGTCTGCATGCCGCTCCTGATCGGCCGCACCGCAATCGCCGAGGCGCGCAAGCGTGCCACGGCGCTGCTGGAGCGAGTCGGACTGGGGCATCGCCTGTCGCACAAGCCGGCTGAGCTTTCCGGTGGTGAGCGTCAACGCGTGGCCATCGCTCGTGCCCTGGTCAACAACCCGGGCCTGGTGCTGCTCGACGAGCCTACCGGCAACCTCGATCAGCACACCGCGCACGGCATCCAGGAGCTGATGCTGGAGCTGAGCCGCTCCTCGCAGACCGCCTTCCTGGTGGTGACCCACGACCTGCAGCTGGCCCGCCAGATGGATCGGGTGCTGCGCCTCGAAGACGGCCGACTGGTGGCTGCCTGAGATGTTCAGACCTCTCCCGATCTTCATCGGCACGCGCTATACGCGCGCCAAGCGACGTAACCACTTCATTTCCTTCATCTCGCTGACGTCGATGATCGGCCTGGCACTGGGCGTGCTGGCCATGATCGTGGTGCTCTCGGTGATGAACGGTTTCCAGAAGGAAATGCGCTCGCGCATCCTTGGCATGGTTTCCCACGCCACCCTGAGTGCCGATCAGCCCCTGGCCGACTGGCGTCGTGTGTCCGACGCCGCAATGAAGCACTCGGAAGTCGTGGGCGCGGTGCCCTTCGCCGAGCTGGAGGGCATGCTTTCCTACAAGGGAATGATGCAGCCGGTGCAAATCAACGGTGTCGACCCGCAGGAAGAGACCAAGGTTTCCATCATCGGCAAGCACATGGTGCAGGGTGATCTCGATGCGCTGAAACCGGGCGAATCCGGCATCGTCATCGGCGAAATCACGGCGCGGCGATTCCGCCTCAATGTCGGCGACAAGCTGACCCTGATCGTCCCCGAGGTCAGCAGCGCGCCAGGCGGCATCACGCCGCGCATGCAGCGCTTCAATGTGGTGGGTGTGTTCAAGGTGGGTGCCGAGCTGGACAGCTCCCTGGCGCTGATCAATATCGCCGATGCCTCCACCATCCAGCGGCTGCCGGAAGGCCAGGTGCAAAGCGTGCGCCTCGCCCTGAAGGATCTGTTCCTCGCACCCGAGGTGTCGAAGCAGATCGCCGCCGAACTGGGGCAGGGCTATCGCGCTGACGACTGGACCCATACGCAGGGCAGCCTGTTCAGTGCCATGAAGATGGAAAAGACCATGATCGGTCTGCTCCTGCTGCTGATCGTGGCCGTGGCGGCATTCAACATCATCGCCACGCTGATCATGGTGGTCGCCGACAAGCGTGCGGACATCGCCATCCTTCGCACGCTGGGCGCGACGCCGCGCCAGATCATGGCGGTGTTCATGGTTCAGGGCAGTGTGATCGGTGTCGTCGGCACGCTGATCGGCACCGTGCTGGGTATCATCACGGCACTCAACGTCAGCCAATGGATCGCCGCGCTGGAGCGCGCCAGTGGCCGGCAGATCTTCAGCTCGGACGTCTACTTCGTCAGTTATCTGCCCTCAGAGCTGCAGCTGGGGGATGTAGTGCTGATCTGTACGGCGGCGCTGGTCCTGAGTTTCCTGGCGACTCTCTATCCGGCCTGGCGTGCCGCCCAGACCCAGCCCGCCGAGGCCCTGCGCTACGAATAGGTGATTCACCTGCAAATAAAAAACGCCGCATTCAATGCGGCGTTTTCATTTGAACTTGGGGGGACGTGGTCTTGAGTCACCGCGATTCGATTCCCCGGGCTAGCAGGTAGGGTGCGCCGCGCGCACCGACGGTTTGACCAGGTGCTTCAGCTGATCCTGAAGTCGGTGCGCATAGCGCACCCTACGGTAATTCGACCGTGGAGATTCAATTCAGCGGCTGCTTTCCCGCCGGGCCTTCTGGCGCTTGCGCCAACTGTGCCCGACCCACCAGCGCCAATAGAGCATCGTCAGCATGTACGCCGCAGCGCCAATGAGGATGCCGCAAACCACCGATCCTAGGAGAAACGGCTGCCAGACCGAGGAAAGCTCCTGCGTGATCCATTCCCAGGTCAGTTCATCCGGTAGGGCGCGCGGAGAAATCTGCATGATCCACGCCCCCATCTTGTAGGTGCAGTAGAAAACCGGCGGCATGGTGATGGGGTTGGTCAGCCATACAAGACCGACCGAAATCGGCAGGTTCGCACGCACCATGATGGCCAGGCCGGCGGCCAGCAGCATCTGCATGGGAATGGGAATGAACGCGGCGAACAGGCCCATGGCCATGGCGCGGGCGACCGAATGGCGATTGAGGTGCCAGAGGTTCGGATCATGAATCAGGGTGCCGAGAAAACGCAGGGACTTGTGTTCCCTGATGGTGTCCGGATTCGGCATGTAGCGTTTGAAGATACGACGCGGCATGGGCGGTCTCTGGCCGACGGAAGCGCCGGGTATTATGCACACCCGGAAATGACATCGCCGGGTCAGTTTGTGTCGGCAAGTTTAAACGGAACTGCGCCGGTTGGATCGAAGGACGCAGAGCGGTACGGGACGTTGCCGCGATCTCCATCCCAGGGAAAGGGAGTCGGATGCCCATGGTTTCGGGGTTGGCCACGCTTGCCGTCGGCCTCCTTCTATTGCGCTGGATGCCTGTCTTGCCGCCTGTCTGGTGGCTCCAGGTCCAACTGGTGCTCGGCTTCGCGCTGCTGACGTCGCGTGCCTGGCGCTGCGGACTGTTCCTGCTTGGTCTCGGCTGGGCCTGCCTGAGTGCCCAATGGGCGCTGGACGATCGACTGGCGCCGCAGCTGGACGGTCAGGTGCGCTGGCTGGAAGGGACGGTGGTTGGCCTGCCCAGTACGGCAGATGGCGTGGTGCGTTTCGAGTTGGAGGACCCTCGGTCTTCGAGAGCGCAATTGCCCCGCCGGCTGCGCCTGTCCTGGCACGATGGTCCGCGTGTGCTGGCTGGCGAACGCTGGCGGCTGGCTGTTCGCCTCAAGCGGCCCCGGGGGCTGGTGAATCCCGCGACCTTCGACTACGAAGCGTGGCTGCTGGCGCGGCGTATAGGCGGAACCGGTTCGGTCAAGGCCGGGGAGCTTCTGGAGGTGGCGAGCGGTGCTGTCGCCTGGCGCGATTCCCTGCGCCAGCGTCTGCTGCAGGTGGATGCCTGGGGACGTGCCGGTGGGCTCGCAGCCCTGGTGCTGGGCGATGGCTCCGGCTTGCAGGACCGGGACTGGCGCCTGCTGCAAGACACGGGAACCACACACCTGATGGTGATTTCCGGTCAGCACATCACGCTGTTCGCGGGCGTGCTCTATGGCCTGGTCGTGCTGCTCGCCCGAAACGGATTCTGGCCTCGTTGGTTGCCCTGGCTACCCTGGGCGTGCGCCATGGCCCTTGCCGGTGGACTCGGATATGGCGTGTTGGCGGGGTTCGATGTGCCCGTGCAGCGCGCCTGCGTGATGCTTGCGGTCGTCCTGCTCTGGCGTTTGCGCTTTCGTCATCTGGGGTTCCTCACGCCTTTGCTGGCGGCTCTGTGTGTCGTTCTGCTGGCGGAGCCGCTGGTGGTGTTGCAGCCTGGCTTCTGGCTGTCTTTCGGGGCTGTGGTCCTGCTGGTGCTGGCCTTTGCCGGGCGCCTGGGGGCATGGCGCTGGTGGACGACCTGGTGGCGCGCCCAGTGGGTCATGGGGTTGGGGTTGGCGCCGTTGTTGCTGGCCTTGGCCTTGCCCATCAGCCTCAGTGGCCCGCTGGCGAACCTGCTGGCAGTGCCCTGGATCAGCCTGGTGGTGTTGCCGCTGGCATTGCTGGGCACCTTGCTACTTGGCATTCCCGCATTGGGGGAGGCGCTGCTCTGGTTGGCGGGCGGCGCGCTGGAGCTGCTGTTCCAGATACTGGCATGGACCGCGACGCAGGTGCCCGCCTGGATTCCCATGCAGGTCCCGCTCTGGGGTTGGCTCCTGGGGGTACTGGGGATTCTGCTGCTGATTGCGCCGGCTGGCGTGCCACTGCGTGCGCTAGGGCTGGCGCTGCTGTTGCCCATGTTGTTCCCGCAGCAGGAGCCCCTGGCTCCGGGGCAGGCGGAGGTGCGGGTGCTGGATGTCGGGCAGGGACTCTCCGTACTGGTACGCACCCGTGGTCATGCGCTGCTCTACGACGCCGGGCCCCGCCGCGGTGACTTCGATATCGGCGAGCGCGTGGTAGTCCCGACCCTGCGTGGCCTGGGGCTGTCGCGGCTGGACCTCATGCTGATCAGTCACGCGGATTCCGATCACGCCGGTGGTGCCCTGGCCGTAAGCCGGGGGCTGGCGGTGGAGCGCGTGCTGACTGGCGAGCTGGAACGGCTACCGCCTGAGCTGGGCGCCGAAGCCTGCCCGCCATCCCAGGCATGGTCCTGGGATGGCGTGGGCTTTCGCATCTGGCAGTCACCGCTGGCGGGCGACAGCAATGACGGCTCGTGCGTATTGGCGGTCGAGGCAGCTGGCGAGCGCCTCCTGCTGAGTGGCGATCTGGGTACGCGGGGTGAGGCCGCTTGGGTCGCCAGCGGCCAGCCACTCGAAGCGCGCTGGCTGGTGGCGGGCCACCATGGCAGCCGGACGTCCTCCAGTGGCCCCTTCTTGCGTGCCGTGGCGCCCGAGAAAGTGCTGATTTCCCGAGGCCACCTGAATCCTTATGGCCATCCCCATCCGTTGGTCGTTTCGCGAATTCGTGCGCTACCCGCCGAGATCCATGACACGGCCGAGCAGGGGCATCTGCTGCTGCGCCTGGGGGCCGGAGTCGAGCCGGAAAGCGAGCGCGAAAAGTCCGTGTTCTGGAGGGAAAAATGAGAACAGCGACGGTCGGCGGAGGCCCGACCCTATGCTAGAGTGGCGCCACTTTTCCGAAGGGGATTTCCTACCGTGTGGGAGTTGGTCAAAGCCGGCGGCTGGATGATGCTGCCGATCATTCTGTGTTCCATCGCCGCCACCGCGATCGTTGCCGAACGCCTGTGGACCCTGCGTGTCAGCCGCGTGTCGCCGCCGCATCTGCTGGGGCAGGTCTGGCGCCAGATCAAGGACAAGCAGCTGAACAGCCAGAAGCTCAAGGAGCTGCGCGCCTCTTCGCCACTGGGTGAAGTGCTGGCCGCGGGCCTGGCCAACTCCAAGCATGGCCGCGAGATCATGAAGGAGTGCATCGAGGAGGCCGCAAGCCGGGTCATCCATGAGCTGGAGCGCTACCTCAACGCCCTTGGCACCATCGCTGCCATGGCGCCGTTGCTCGGCCTGCTGGGTACCGTGTTCGGCATGATCGATATTTTCGGCGGCTTCATGGAAAACGGCATGGCCAATGCGCCCGTGCTGGCCGGCGGTATTGCCAAGGCGCTGGTAACCACCGCCGCGGGCCTGATCGTCGCCATTCCGGCGGTGTTCTTCCACCGTTACCTGCTGCGTCGCGTCGACGAGCTGGTTGTGGCCATGGAACAGGAAGCGATCAAGCTGGTGGAAGTGGTCCAGGGCGATCGCGAAGTCGACTTCGCAGAGGAAGCCAAAGCGTGAAGTTCCGCCGCAGGGCGGGCAATGTCGCCCGCGAAGAGGTGTTCCTCAACCTCACTTCGTTGATCGACGTGATCTTCGTGCTGTTGCTGTTCTTCGTGGTGACCACCACCTTCAGCAAACCCAACCAGTTGAAGATCGAGTTGCCCGAAGCCGTGAGCGGGACTCCGCCCCAGGAAACCGAGCTGAAGACACTGGAGCTGAGCATCGCTGCGGACGGCCAGTACTCGCTCAATGGCCAGAACCTCGTTAAGAGCGACCTGGCGACCCTGATCGCAGCGCTGGGGCGTGAATCGGAAGGCGACAACAGCTTGCCGCTGGTGATCACCGCTGACGCGCGCACCACTCACCAGTCGGTGGTCACCGCCATGGATGCCGCCGGCAAGCTGGGCTTCAGCCAGCTGCGCATGACCACCATCGAGGCCGACGCGGCCAAGAAGCCCTGATGGCCTTCTCCGACCGCCTGCTGGACGCCTGGTACCGGGGCCATCCGGCGCTTGGCCTGCTGAGCCCGCTGGAGTGGCTCTATCGCCGGGTGGCGAACGGCAAGCGTGCCGCCTACCTGGCGGGGCAGGGCGGCAGTTACCGACCGCCTGTGCCGCTGATCGTCGTCGGCAACATCACCGTTGGCGGCACCGGCAAGACCCCGATGATCCTCTGGCTGATCGAACACTGCCGGGCGCGCGGATTGCGCGTCGGTGTGGTCAGTCGCGGCTATGGGGCCAAGCCCCCACAGCTGCCTTGGCGGGTGCAGGCGGAGCAGGGGGCCGAGCTGGCCGGCGACGAACCGCTGCTGATCGTCCAGCGCAGCGGCGTGCCACTGATGATCGACCCGGACCGTTCCCGCGCCGTGCAGGCCCTGCTGGAGCAGGAAGACCTGGACCTGATCCTCAGCGACGACGGCCTTCAGCACTACCGCCTGGCGCGTGATCTGGAATTGGTGCTGATCGACGCAGCCCGTGGGCTCGGCAATCGCCGTTGCCTTCCCGCCGGCCCCCTGCGCGAGCCGCCGGAGCGTCTGGAATCCGTGGATGCGGTACTGCGCAATGGCGCCGAGGCCGATTCCGCCGAAGGCTTCTCCTTCAAACTGCAGCCGAGCGTGCTGGTCAATCTGCAGACCAGAGAGCGTGTCGGCCTGGACCATTTCCCGTCTGGGCAGGCAGTGCATGCGGTGGCCGGCATAGGCAACCCGCAGCGTTTCTTCAGGACCCTGGAGGCGCTAAACTGGCGCCCGATTCCGCACCCCTTCGCTGATCATGCTGTCTATAGTGCGCAAGCCCTGGCTTTCACGCCGTCTCTGCCGCTGCTGATGACCGAAAAGGATGCGGTGAAATGCCGGGCCTTCGCCGCTGCCGACTGGTGGTATCTGGCAGTCGATGCCGCACCTTCGCCGGCTTTCGTCGCCTGGTTCGATGGGCAATTGGCCCGCCTTCTGCCGAGCCACTTCTAACCCAAGGCAGCCCATCGGCTGCTGACTCAAGGATTCACTCATGGACCCGAAACTCCTCGATATCCTCGCCTGCCCCCTGTGCAAGGGCCCGCTGAAGCTGGCCGATGACAAGAGCGAGCTCATCTGCAAGGCCGACGCCCTGGCCTTCCCGGTACGCGACGGCATCCCGGTGATGCTGGAAGGCGAGGCCCGCACCCTCAATGTCGACGAGCGACTGGACAAATGACCCAGGCCTTCACCGTCGTCATTCCCGCCCGTTTCGCCTCGACACGCCTGCCCGGGAAACCACTGCAGGACATCGCCGGCAAGCCGATGATCCAGCATGTCTGGGAGCAGGCCCGGCGCAGTGCGGCCCAGCGTGTGGTGGTAGCTACTGACGACGCGCGCATCGTCGAAGCCTGCCAGGCCTTCGGTGCTGAAGTGCTGCTGACCCGTGCGGACCACAATTCCGGCACGGATCGCCTGGCCGAAGTGGCCAGTCAGCTTGGCCTGGACAGCGATGCCATCGTGGTGAACGTGCAAGGTGACGAGCCCCTGATCCCGCCGGCCATCATCGACCAGGTGGCTGCCAACCTGGCCGCCCATGCGGAAGCCGGCATCGCAACCCTGGCCGAGCCGATCCAGGATGTGCAGGCGCTGTTCAATCCCAACGTCGTGAAGGTGTCCGCCGACCTCAGCGGCCTGGCGCTGACTTTCAGCCGCGCGCCTTTGCCCTGGGCCCGAGATTCCTTCGCGACCAGCCGCGACCAACTGCCGGCCGGGGTGCCGTATCGCCGCCATATCGGCATCTATGCGTACCGCGCAGGCTTTCTCCATGACTTCGTCGCCTGGGGCCCGTGCTGGCTCGAGAACACCGAGTGCCTGGAGCAGCTGCGAGCGCTCTGGCATGGAGTGCGCATCCACGTCGCTGACGCGCTGGAAGCGCCGCCCGCCGGCGTCGATACGCCGGAAGACCTCGAGCGCGTTCGGCGCTTGCTGGGGGCCTGATGCGCGTTCTCTTCGTCTGCCTCGGCAATATCTGCCGGTCGCCCACCGCCGAAGGCGTGCTGCGCCACAAGCTGCGTGAGGCCGGGCTCGCCGAGCGCGTGCAGGTGGACTCCGCTGGCACCGGCGACTGGCATGTGGGCAAGGCGCCCGACGCCCGTACCCGCGTTGCCGCCCAGCGCCGCGGCTACGATCTTTCCAAGCAGCGCGCACGTCAGGTTGCCCGGGGAGACTTCGGTGACTTCGACCTGATCCTGGCCATGGACGAGAACAATCTCGCCAATCTGCGCCGCTTGCGCCCCGGCGATTCCTCCAGCGAGTTGGACCTGTTCCTGCGCCGCTACCAGCTGGAGCTGGATGAGGTGCCGGACCCCTACTACGGAGGGGAGGAGGGCTTCGAGCAGGTGCTTGACCTGGTGGAGCGGGCCTGCGAGGCGCTGATCGTTGAAATCAAGGGGCGCCTGTGAGTCTGGTCCTGCACGAAAATCTGTCCCTGAAGCCCTACAACACCTTTGGCGTCGACGTAAAAGCCCGGCTCTTCGTCGAGGCGCGCGACGATGCCGAAGTGCGTGAGGCTATCGATCTGGCCGCTCGTCGCGGCCTGCCACTGCTGGTGATCGGTGGTGGCAGCAATCTGTTGTTGACCCGTGATGTGGAAGCGCTGGTGCTGCGCATGGCCAGTCGAGGCATTCGCCTCCTGGCCGATGACGGCTCGACGGTGCTGCTGGAGGCCGAGGCGGGCGAGCCTTGGCACCCGCTGGTGCTCTGGACCCTGGAGCAAGGCCTGGGAGGGCTGGAGAACCTCAGTCTGATTCCCGGCACGGTGGGGGCTGCCCCCATGCAGAACATCGGTGCCTATGGCGTCGAGTTGAAAGACGTGTTCGCGGGGCTGACCGCCCTGGATCGGCAAACCGGCGCGTTGCGGGAGTTCGATCTGGATGAATGTCAGTTCGCCTATCGCGACAGCCTGTTCAAGCGCGAGGCGGGACGTTGGTTGATCCTGCGTGTCCGTTTCAAGCTCAGTCGCGCCCCATTGCTGCATCTGGATTACGGTCCGGTGCGTCAGCGCCTGCAAGATGAAGGCATCACGGCACCGTCCCCCAGTGATGTCAGTCGCGCCATCTGCGCCATTCGCAGCGAGAAACTGCCTGATCCCGCCGTGCTGGGGAACGCCGGTAGCTTCTTCAAGAACCCGCTGGTCGATTCCGAGCTGGCCCAGCGCCTGCGTGGCGAGTATCCCGACCTTGTGGCCTATCCGCAGGGGGATGGGCAGGTGAAGCTGGCCGCTGGCTGGCTGATCGAACGGGCTGGCTGGAAGGGGTTCCGCGAAGGCGATGCCGGCGTGCACCGGCTTCAGGCGCTGGTGCTGGTGAACTACGGCGCCGCCACCGGTCATCAGCTTCATGGACTGGCTCAGCGCATCCAGGCGGATGTGGCGACCAGGTTTGGTGTAGCGCTGGAGATGGAGCCGAACCTGATATGAGGTTCTCTTGCCCCAAATGAAAAAACCGGCCAGTTGGCCGGTTTTTTCTTTCGAGCCTCGGGAGCGAGGCTTCGCCTTAGCGGTACTCGCAGAGGTAGGCGGTGTCCTGGGCCACTTTCAGCTGGAATTTGCTGTTGGCCGGTACGGTGAACTGGCTGCCAGCAGCGAAGGTTTCCCAAGTGTCGCTGCCCGGCAGTTTCACGGTCAGTGCGCCGGCGATGACATGCATCACTTCCAGCTGGCTGGTGCCGAACTCGTACTCGCCGGCGGCCATCACGCCGATGGTGGCCGGGCCTTCGGTCATGCCGAAGGCGATGGATTTGACGGTGCCGTCGAAGTATTCGTTGACCTTGAACATGCTGGGCTCCTGGATGGGGTCTGAAAGGGCCCGACAGTATGCCCAACGAGGGTTTCAGCGTCACTAGGTCGGGCGCATTCAGGCGGGCAGCACGAGCGGAAGCAGGCGCGCGGTGTTGCGTGCGTCTTCGAGGGCGCGATGCTGCTGACCCTGGAAGTGCAGCCCAGCCAGTTGCAGGGCCGTGTGCAGGCCCACTACGCGCTTGAGCTGGCGCACTTCGGCAAAGCGCTGCTTCAGGTTCAGGTGGGGTACTGCGGTCAGCAGACTGTCCAGCCCATGCAGGTGCCACTCCTTCTCCAACTGGCGACGGTCATAGTCACCCCAGCTCGCCCATCCCACCAGGCGGGGGCTGTGATGGTCGAGCCAGCGCTCGAATGTCTCCCAGACCTGCGGCAGGCTCGCGGCGCCATCCACGTCGGCCTGACTGATGTGGGTGAGCTGACGGCAAAAGCCGGTCAGGCAAGGGCGGCGTGCAGGTCGAACGAAACGCTGAAAATGATCGACCTCATGCCCATCGACGCGGACGACGGTCGCACCGATTTCGATGATTTCCATTTCTTCCAGGGGCCATCCACCTTCTTCGGTGGTGGCTTCCAGATCGATTACCAGCCAATGCGGCATGGGGTTCTCCTTGGCAAGGGGCGGCCGGGGCCAGCCTGGAGCGAGTATGGTGGCGCTTTCGCGGGCCGGCAAACTGCGTGTTAGGCTTTTCCGCAGGTCGACGAAGGAGAAGAACAATGGCTGAAGTAGCGTTCATCGGTTTGGGGGTCATGGGTTTCAACATGGCCGGGCACCTGGCCTGCGAAGGGCATTCGGTGCGGGTCTACAACCGCTCGCAGGGCAGGACCGAGCTGTGGTGCGATGAATTCGGCGGCGATGCCTTCGCCACGCCGCGCGAGGCGGCAGAAGGTGCGGAGTTCGTGATGGTCTGCGTCGGTAATGACGAAGACCTGCGCGCGGTCCTCCTCGGTGCGGATGGCGCGTTCGCAGGCATGGCGCCTGGCTCGATCCTGGTGGACCACACCACCGCGTCGGCGGATGTGGCGCGCGAAATGGCGACCCTGGCCGCTGAGCGCGAGCTGGGCTTCCTCGATGCTCCTGTTTCCGGCGGTCAGGCCGGTGCCGAAGCCGGCATGCTGTCGGTGATGGTGGGCGGCGAACAGGCGTTCTATGACCGAGCCGAACCGGTGATTGACAGCTACGCCAAGATGATTCGACGCATGGGGCCCGTGGGCAGCGGTCAACTGACCAAGATGGTTAATCAGATCTGTGTCGGCGGCCTGCTGCAAGGGCTGGCCGAGGCGCTGCACTTCGCCCAGTGCGCCGGGCTGGACGCGCAGGGCGCCATGGAGGTGATCAGCAAGGGGGCGGCCCAGTCCTGGCAGCTGGAGCACCGCCACCAGACCATGCTGGACGGCCATTTCGATTTCGGGTTCGCCGTGGACTGGATGCGCAAGGACCTCTCCATCATCCTCGATGAAGCCGCGCATAACGGCGCGCAGCTGCCGGTTACGGCATTGGTCGACCAGTTCTACGCTGAGGTCCAGGCCATGGGCGGCGGGCGTTGGGATACATCCAGCCTGATCGCGAGGCTGAAAAAGCCGGCGTAGTGAGTGATGCAGGCGTCCTGAGCAAAGACCAGGCTAGGCGGAAATCGGGGAGAAAGCGGAGTTGACGACTGTCAATGAGCATTTCGAGCCGATTTCCAACAACGCCTGGTCGACGATCAGGGCGTCTAGCTGCGGAAAATGAAGTAGACGGCGCCTAGTAGGCATAATCCCGCCCACAGATAGTCCAGCTTCAGCGGCTGCTGCATATAGAGCACGCTGAACGGCACGAAGATCGCCAGGGTGATCACTTCCTGCATGATCTTCAGCTGGCCGACCGAGAGCTCGGTGTAGCCGATGCGATTGGCTGGCACCATGATCAGGTACTCGAACAACGCAATTCCCCAGCTGATCAGAGCTGCAATTATCCAGGGCTTGGTGTTGAGCGTCTTCAAATGGCCATACCAGGCGAAGGTCATGAAGACGTTGGAAAGGGTGAGCAGGGCTGCGGTCTGCATCCATACCGGCATGATCTTGGGCTCTGTGTCGTTGGAGGCCTGCAAGCCTAATGGGTGCTGATTTTCAAGGAAAGGGGCGGGCCATGGGGTACTGGCGTGGATTGGGATTTGCCGCACTGCTGCTTGCGGCGGCAATTGCACTTCTGCGTGGTGCCGACGCCTGGCGTACGCAGCCGGTTATCGCGGAGCTGCATCTGCCGCCGGCCTTCACCGCGGCGCGTGACTTCGATTTCGGGCGCTATCGGCTTTCCTGGCGGGGAACAGCATTCGGCATCTACGCGCAAAACCGGCCGGAAAAAATCCTCTGGTCCGCCGAGGGCGGCTTTCTTGCGGCGGGCCTGGGGCGGCCGAAGCCGTTTCCGCTGCTTTCGGATCGCAAGCTGATTTGTCGCGACCAGAGCCTGGAATCGATCGAACGCCTGGGCACCAGGCTGTTGTTGAAGGGGCATCTGCGCTGCGCCGACGGCCGCCTGAGTGGCTATGTCCTGTCCTTCGAAGACGACGGCGAGCGGGGGGTGCTGCTGACTGTGGCGCTGGGTGATTCGAAGCTGGACCGGCTTTACCTCAATTGGCGACGGGACGCGGGAGAACGCGTCTACGGCTTTGGCGAGCTTTCCGGTGCCTACGACATGTCGGGGCGGCGGCTGGTGGTTGCGCTGGGCGCTGCTTCGGCTGCGGGGCAGGGTGGCCGGAGCATCACGGCGTCCCAGGCCTTTTATCTGACTTCCAGCATGCGGGCTTTTCATAGCCAATCGACGGCCTATCAGGTTTTTGACCTGCGAGATCCCCGTCGCATCGGGCTTGAAGTACATGATGGTCGTCTGGCGGCGCGTATCTACAAGGGCGAAAGTCCACAAGAGCTGCGCGCGCACCAGGCGTCAGCGGTTGGGGTAATGTCCACGCCGACTGCGCCCAAGTAGAATGCGCTTTCGTCCGAGCATTCCTGTCATCCGAGGTCGTTCGCCATGCTCTGCCGCCCAGGTTGCGGTGCCTGCTGCATTGCACCATCCATCAGCTCTCCGATGCCCGGCATGCCTTCAGGAAAGCCGGCGGGTGAGCGTTGCCTGCATTTATCTGTAGAGAATCTCTGTCAGTTGTTCGGCGATCCGCGCCGCCCTGCTGTCTGTGGTGCTTTCGATGCGGACCCGGAAGTCTGCGGTGATAGTCGCGATGAGGCGATTCGCCTGCTCGGTTGGCTGGAACAGGCAACCTCGGCCGCTTAATCATTCAGCCGGCCCATCGCCGGCCTGAGCAAGGAGAAATCATGAGATTCAAGGCTGTGGCGTTCTGCGCTCTGGGACTTCTGACGGTGTCCGGCGCTCATGCCGAGGACTGGAAGCTGGCCAAGGACGAGGACGGCATCAGGGTTTTCCTGAGCGAGGTGCCTGGCTCCAAGTACAAGGCCTATCGCGGTGTCGTGACCATGAGGACGGATATCGCCACCTTGCGTGCATTGCAGGAAGACGTCTCAGGGTCCTGCGCCTGGATCCACGAGTGCAAGGACCAGAAACTGCTAAAGAGCGACGGGGCGCAGAGCTGGACCTACACCCGCTTCAATACGCCCTGGCCGGTCACGCCGCGGGATTCGGTAATCCACGTCACTTCGGAGCTGGGGGCGGATGGTAGTGTTACGCGGTTGCTGGAGGGGGTGCCCAAGTACCTGCCTGAGACGGGGGGCTATGTCCGGGTAACCCAGGTTGAAGGCTTCTGGAAGCTGGTACCGAAAGGCGCGGGGGAGGTGGAAGTGACCTATCAGGTGCATACCGAGCCGGGTGGTAGCGTACCTTCCTGGCTGGCCAACAGCTTTGTGGTCGATGCGCCGTTCAACACCCTCAAGGCGATGCGTCAGCGGGCGGAAAAGCGCTGAAAGGCTAGACCAAGTCGAAATAAAAAAGGCTGCCGATCGGCAGCCTTTTTCATTATGCAGTCAGCCTTACTTACGGCCGTCCAGCGAGACGAAGTCACGCTGCTCGTAGCCGGTGTACAGCTGGCGCGGACGGCCAATCTTGTACGGGCTGGAGAGCATTTCCTTCCAGTGCGAGATCCAGCCGACGGTACGAGCCAGGGCGAAGATCACGGTGAACATGCTGGTCGGAATGCCGATGGCCTTCAGGATGATGCCCGAGTAGAAGTCTACGTTCGGGTAGAGGTTGCGCTCCTTGAAGTAAGGATCGTTACGCGCGATCTCGTCGAGCTTCATCGCCAGCTCCAGCTGCGGATCGTTGATCCCCAGTTCGGCCAGAACCTCGTCGCAGGTCTGCTTCATGACCTTGGCGCGCGGGTCGAAGTTCTTGTAGACGCGGTGGCCGAAGCCCATCAGCTTGAACGGATCGTTCTTGTCCTTCGCCTTGGCGATGAACTTGTCGATGTTCGACACATCGCCGATCTCGTCCAGCATGCTCAGCACGGCTTCGTTCGCGCCGCCGTGGGCCGGGCCCCAGAGAGCCGCGATGCCGGCTGCGATACAGGCAAAGGGGTTGGCGCCAGAGGAGCCAGCCAGGCGAACGGTCGAAGTGGAAGCGTTCTGTTCGTGGTCCGCATGCAGGATGAAGATGCGGTCCATGGCCCTGGCCAGCACCGGGCTGATCGGTTTGATCTCGGCCGGGGTGTTGAACATCATGTGCAGGAAGTTTTCCGCGTAATTCAGGTCGTTACGCGGGTACATCATGGGCTGGCCCATGGAGTACTTGTAGGCCATCGCCGCAATGGTCGGCATCTTGGCGACCAGGCGCATCGCCGAAACTTCGCGGTGCTGCGGGTTATTGATGTCCAGGGAGTCGTGGTAGAAGGCGGAGAGGGCGCCGACTACGCCGCACATGATTGCCATCGGGTGAGCGTCGCGGCGGAAGCCGTTGAAGAAGCTCTTCAGCTGCTCATGAACCATGGTGTGGTTCTTGATGGTGCCAACGAATTTGGCTTTCTCTTCCGCGTTCGGCAGCTCGCCGTTCAGCAGCAGGTAGCAGGTCTCCAGATAGTCGGATTTCTCTGCCAACTGCTCGATCGGATAGCCGCGGTGCAGCAATACGCCCTTGTCGCCGTCGATGTAGGTGATCTTCGACTCGCAAGAGGCGGTCGACATAAAGCCAGGATCAAAGGTGAAGCAGCCCGTGGAGGTCAGGCCCCGCACATCGACTACATCGGGTCCCATGGTTCCGGACAGAACGGGCAGCTCTACGGGGGCTGCGCCCTCGATGATCAACTGCGCTTTTTTGTCAGCCATAGCGGCCTCCTAGTTATGCTTGAAATCATCAGACAGCCCCCCACGCAGGGCCCGGGACACTATAGAGGTATAAATTCGAATGTCAATTTGAAGAAACCCATGTGGCACTGGGGTTTGCGTGGGTTTTTCGATGCAAAAAGTGGGGCTATTTACGCCTTTTATATAGGCAGTGCAATCCGCCGTTAGGGGCAGGCGTTTGCATTGTCATTAGTCAGCTAACTGTCTATACTCAGCGCCCGATCGCCAGGGGCCTTGCGCCCATATTCTGGAGGTCGGCACTCCCTTTGGTGAGGGGTACCTGATCAGTGCACTTCCCGACAACTTGCCCTGTTTGTTAGGGGCCTCAGTGTGAAAAAAAAGCCGTGAATAGCCAACGACCTGTAAACCTAGATCTCAGGACCATCAAACTCCCCATCACTGCTTACACGTCCATCCTGCATCGTATCTCTGGCGTCATCCTCTTCTTCGGCATTGCCGTGCTGCTGTTCGCACTCGACAAGTCGCTGAGCACCGAGGAAGGCTTCGAGCAGGTCAAGGCGTGCCTGACCAGTCCGCTGGCCAAGCTAGTGGTTTGGGGCCTCCTGTCCGCACTGCTTTACCACTTGGCCGCCGGTGTGCGCCATCTGGTAATGGATGCGGGCGTCGGCGAGACGCTCGAGGGCGGCGCGCTGGGCTCGAAAATCGTCATCGTGATTTCTGCGGTGCTGATCGTGCTGCTGGGGGTGTGGATATGGTAACCAACGTTACGAACTTCTCGCGTTCGGGCCTTTATGACTGGATGGCCCAGCGCGTTTCTGCGGTCGTTCTCGCGGCTTATTTCCTGTTCCTGCTGGGCTACCTGCTGTTCAATCCGGGTCTGACCTACGCCGAGTGGCATGGTCTGTTCTCCCACACCGCGATGCGCATCTTCAGCTTGCTCGCCCTGGTCGCCTTGAGCGTCCACGCCTGGGTCGGCATGTGGACCATCTCCACCGACTACCTGACGCCGATGGCGCTGGGCAAGGCGGCGACTGTCGTGCGTTTCCTGTTCCAGGCGGTATGCGGCATGGCAATGTTCGCGTTCTTCGTCTGGGGCGTGCAGATTCTCTGGGGTGTGTGATCCATGGCTAGCATTCGTACTCTTTCTTTCGACGCCATCATCGTAGGTGGCGGCGGCGCCGGCATGCGTGCTGCGCTGCAACTGGCCCAGGGTGGTCACAAGACTGCCGTGGTGACCAAGGTCTTCCCGACCCGTTCCCATACCGTATCCGCCCAGGGCGGCATCACCTGCGCCATCGCTTCGGCCGACCCGAACGACGATTGGCGTTGGCACATGTACGACACCGTCAAGGGTTCCGACTACATCGGTGACCAGGACGCTATCGAATACATGTGCTCCGTTGGTCCGGAAGCCGTGTTCGAGCTGGAACACATGGGCCTGCCGTTCTCCCGTACCGAGCAAGGCCGCATCTATCAGCGTCCGTTCGGTGGCCAGTCCAAGGACTTCGGCAAGGGTGGCCAGGCTGCCCGTACCTGCGCCGCGGCCGACCGTACCGGTCACGCCCTGCTGCACACCCTGTACCAGGCGAACCTGAAGAGCGGCACCTCGTTCCTCAACGAGTGGTACGCGGTTGATCTGGTGAAGAACCAGGACGGCGCCGTGGTTGGTATCATCGCCATCTGCATCGAGACCGGCGAAACCGTTTACATCCGTTCCAAGGCCGTCGTTCTGGCCACTGGCGGTGCTGGTCGTATCTACGCCTCCACCACCAACGCCCTGATCAACACCGGTGACGGCGTGGGCATGGCCCTGCGTGCTGGTGTGCCGGTTCAGGACATCGAAATGTGGCAGTTCCACCCGACCGGTATCGCCGGTGCCGGCGTGCTGGTGACCGAAGGTTGCCGCGGCGAGGGTGGTTACCTGATCAATGCCCATGGCGAGCGCTTCATGGAGCGTTACGCCCCGAACGCCAAGGACCTGGCCGGCCGCGACGTGGTCGCCCGTTCCATGGTGAAGGAAGTGATCGCCGGCAACGGCGTGGGCCCGAACAAGGACCACGTACTGCTGAAGCTCGACCACCTGGGCGAGGAGGTTCTGCACAGCCGCCTGCCTGGCATCTGCGAACTGTCCAAGACCTTCGCGCACGTCGACCCGGTCGTCGCGCCGATCCCGGTTATCCCGACCTGCCACTACATGATGGGCGGCGTTGCCACCAACATTCATGGCCAGGCCATCACCCAGGATGCCAACGGCAACGACACCATCGTCGAAGGCCTGTTCGCCGTGGGCGAAGTGGCTTGCGTGTCGGTGCACGGTGCCAACCGTCTGGGCGGCAACTCCCTGCTCGACCTGGTTGTATTCGGTCGTGCCGCTGGCCTGCACCTGGAGAAGGCGCTCAAGGAAGGTATCGAGGCGCGCGGCGCCAGCGAGACCGACCTGGAGCTCTCCCTCAAGCGTCTGTCCGGCGTCAACGAGCGCAGCAGCGGCGAAGAAGTCGCCCCCCTGCGTCGCGAGCTGCAACAGTGCATGCAGAACTACTTCGGTGTATTCCGTACCGGCGAATACATGCAGAAGGGTATTGCCCAACTGGCGGAACTGCGTGAGCGCATCGCCAACGTCAAGATCAACGACAAGTCCCAGGCCTTCAACACCGCGCGTATCGAAGCGCTGGAGCTGCAGAACCTGCTGGAAGTCGCTGAAGCCACCGCCATCGCCGCGGAAGTCCGTAAAGAGTCCCGTGGAGCCCACGCCCGCGAAGACTTCGAGGACCGCGACGACGAGAACTGGCTGTGCCACACCCTGTACTTCCCGGGTGAGAAGCGCGTTACCAAGCGCGCCGTCAACTTCGCGCCGAAGACCGTTCCGGCGTTCGAACCCAAAATACGTACTTATTAAGGGTGGCCGATATGTCCAAGACTCTTACTGTCAGCGTCTATCGCTACAACCCGGAGAGCGACAGCGCTCCGACCATGCAGGACTTCCAGATCGACACCGACGGCAAGGACGTGATGGTCCTCGACGTGCTGGCACTGATCAAGGAGCAGGACGAGGGTTTCTCCTACCGTCGCTCCTGCCGTGAAGGCGTCTGCGGTTCCGACGGCATGAACATCAACGGCAAGAACGGCCTGGCGTGCATCACGCCGCTGTCCGCCGCTGGCCTGAAGGGCGGCAAGCTGGTGATTCGCCCGCTGCCGGGCCTGCCGGTCATTCGTGACCTGGTCGTCGATATGAGCATCTTCTACAAGCAGTACGAGAAGGTGAAGCCGTTCCTGCAGAACGATACTCCGGCTCCGGCCATCGAGCGTCTGCAATCCCCGGAAGAGCGCGAGAAGCTCGACGGTCTGTACGAGTGCATCCTGTGCGCTTGCTGCTCGACCTCCTGCCCGTCCTTCTGGTGGAACCCCGACAAGTTCCTCGGTCCCGCCGCACTGCTGCAAGCCTATCGCTTCCTGGCTGACAGCCGTGACAACAAGACCGAAGAGCGACTGGCTGCGTTGGACGATCCGTTCAGCGTATTCCGTTGCCGCAGCATCATGAACTGCGTGAGCGTCTGCCCGAAGGGTCTGAACCCCACCAGGGCAATCGGTCACATACGCAACATGCTGCTGCAAAGCGGTACCTGATTCGTTTGCTGTACCCGTAACACCTGCGGCGCCGGCCTGGCTGGTGCCGCAGTAAAACCAGGAGCGCAGCCCACAAAGCCGTGCTCCTTATTTGAAAAATATATAGATGACCAGCAGGGGCAACCGGGCTGGTGCCCGGACTATCTGCGGGATCCTTGGTGGCTTTACCGAAGTCGCTGTGCCAGGACTTTTAAGCCCTCGTGGTGTCCATGCCGATGGTGTCCCCTTATCGAGGGTGACAAAGCATGCAAGAAAGCGAAATGCAGCGCATGTGGAACAGTGCCCACCTATCCGGTGGTAACGCTGCATATGTGGAGGAGCTCTATGAGCTCTACCTGCACGATCCCAACGCTGTGCCCGAAGAGTGGCGCACCTACTTCCAGAAGCTGCCGACCGACGGCAATCTTGCCACCGACGTTTCGCACTCCACCGTCCGCGATCATTTCGTCCTGCTCGCCAAGAACCAGCGCCGTGCTCAGCCGGTTTCCGCTGGCGCTGTAAGCAGTGAACACGAGAAGAAGCAGGTAGAAGTCCTGCGCTTGATCCAGGCTTTCCGCATGCGCGGCCACCAGGCATCCAAGCTCGATCCGCTTGGTCTGTGGCAGCGTCCGGCTCCGGCTGACCTGTCGATCCGTCATTACGGACTGACGGATGCCGACCTCGATACCACCTTCCGTACTGGTGAGCTCTACATCGGCAAAGAAGAGGCTACTCTGCGTGAGATTCAGCAGACCCTCAACGAGACGTATTGCCGCACCATCGGTGCCGAGTTCACTCACATCGTCGATTCCGAGCAGCGCAAGTGGTTCCAGCAGCGCCTGGAAAGCGTGCGTGGCCGTCCCGCGTTCTCGCCTGAAGTCCAGAGCCACCTGCTCGAGCGCCTGACCGCTGCCGAGGGTCTGGAGAAGTACCTGGGCACCAAGTACCCGGGCACCAAGCGTTTCGGCCTGGAGGGTGGCGAAAGCCTCATCCCGCTGCTGGACGAGATCATCCAGCGTTCCGGCTCCTACGGCCTGAAGGAAATCGTCATCGGCATGGCCCACCGTGGCCGTCTGAACGTGCTGGTCAACACCTTCGGCAAGAACCCGCGCGACCTGTTCGACGAGTTCGAAGGCAAGAAGACCGAAGGCCTGTCCTCCGGTGACGTGAAGTACCACCAGGGCTTCTCCTCCAACGTCATGACTCCGGGCGGCGAAGTCCACCTGGCCCTGGCGTTCAACCCGTCCCACCTGGAAATCGTTTCCCCGGTGGTCGAGGGTTCCGTACGTGCCCGTCAGGATCGTCGCCAGGACAAGACCGGTGACAAGGTTCTGCCTATCTCCCTCCACGGCGACGCAGCATTTGCCGGCCAGGGCGTGGTGATGGAAACCTTCCAGATGTCGCAGACCCGTGGCTACAAGACGGGCGGCACCATCCACATCGTGATCAACAACCAGGTTGGTTTCACCACCAGCCGTCCGGAAGACTCGCGCTCCACCGAGTACTGCACCGACGTCGCCAAGATGATCCAGGCGCCGATCCTGCACGTGAACGGCGATGATCCGGAAGCTGTGCTGTTCGTCACTCAGCTGGCCGTCGATTACCGCATGCAGTTCAAGCGTGACGTGGTCATCGACCTGGTCTGCTACCGCCGTCGTGGTCACAACGAGGCCGACGAGCCGAACGGCACCCAGCCGCTGATGTACCAGCAGATCAGCAAGCAGCGCACCACCCGTGAGCTGTATGCCGACGCCCTGAGCTCGTCCCGCGTGCTCGACACCGCCGCGATCCAGGCCAAGGTCGACGAGTACCGTGCCGCCCTGGACAACGGCCAGCACGTGGTGAAAAGCCTGGTCAAGGAGCCCAACAAGGAGCTCTTCGTTGACTGGCGTCCGTACCTGGGCCATGCCTGGACCGCGCGCCACGACACTCGCTTCGATCTGAAGACCCTTCAGGAACTCTCCAGCAAGCTGCTGGAATTCCCGGAAGGCTTCGTGGTTCAGCGTCAGGTCGCCAAGATCCTGGAAGACCGCCAGAAGATGGGCGCTGGTGCGATGCCGATCAACTGGGGCTACGCCGAGACCATGGCCTACGCCACCTTGCTGTTCGAAGGCCACCCGGTACGTATCACCGGCCAGGACGTGGGCCGTGGCACCTTCTCGCACCGCCACGCGGCGCTGCACAGCCAGAAGGACGCCAGCACCCACCTGCCGCTGCAGCACCTGTTCGCTGACCAGCCGAAGTTCGATCTGTACGACTCCTACCTGTCGGAAGAGGCCGTGCTGGCATTCGAATACGGCTACTCCACCACCACGCCGAACGCGCTGGTGATCTGGGAAGCCCAGTTCGGTGACTTCGCCAACGGTGCCCAGGTCGTGGTTGACCAGTTCATCACCAGTGGCGAGCACAAGTGGGGTCGCCTGTGCGGCCTGACCATGCTGCTGCCGCACGGCTACGAAGGCCAGGGTCCGGAGCACTCCTCCGCACGTCTGGAGCGCTACCTGCAGCTGTGCGCCGAGCACAACATCCAGGTTTGCGTGCCGACCACCCCGGCGCAGGTCTACCACATGCTGCGCCGTCAGGTGATCCGCCCGCTGCGCAAGCCGCTGGTAGCCCTGACTCCGAAGTCGCTGCTGCGTCACAAGCTGGCCATCTCGACCCTGGAAGACCTGGCCGAAGGCTCCTTCCAGACCGTCATTGGCGAGATCGATGCGATCGAGCCGAAGAAGGTCGAGCGCATGATCCTGTGCAGCGGCAAGGTCTACTACGACCTGCTGGAGAAGCGTCGTGCCGAAGGCCGCGAAGATATTGCCATCGTGCGTATCGAGCAGCTGTATCCGTTCCCCGAGGACGATCTGGCCGAGGTTCTGGCTCTGTACAAGAACCTCAAACACATCGTCTGGTGCCAGGAAGAGCCGATGAACCAGGGCGCCTGGTACTGCAGCCAGCACCACATGCGTCGCGTTGCGGCAGCCCACAAGAAAGGGCTGTTCCTCGAGTACGCCGGTCGTGAAGGCTCTGCAGCTCCGGCTTGCGGCTACGCCTCCATGCACGCCGAGCAGCAGGAAAAACTGCTGCAAGACGCCTTTACTGTTTAACGCCTTCGCGCAGAAGAAACCGAATTAGATAGGAACCCTGAACAATGGCTATCGAGATCAAAGCCCCCACTTTCCCGGAATCGGTTGCCGACGGCACCGTGGCTACCTGGCACAAGAAGCCGGGCGATGCGGTCAAGCGTGATGAGCTGATCGTCGACATCGAAACTGACAAAGTGGTCATGGAAGTCCTGGCGGAAACCGACGGCGTCCTGGCTGAAATCGTCAAGAACGAGGGCGACACCGTCCTCAGCGGCGAACTGCTCGGCAAGCTGAATGCAGGTGCCGCTGCCGCCGCTCCGGCTGCTGCTCCGGCCGCCGCTCCTGCTGCCCAAGCTGCCGCTCCGGCTGCCGCCGCTGACGACGCCATCCTCTCCCCGGCCGCCCGCAAGCTGGCCGAAGAGAACGGCATCAATCCGAACAGCATTGCCGGCACTGGCAAAGGCGGTCGCGTGACCAAGGAAGACGTGGTTGCCGCCGTCGAAGCGAAGAAAAACGCTCCGGCTGCTCCGGCTGCCAAGCCCGCCGCCCCGGCGGCAGAGGCCCCGGTCTTCGCCGCTGGCGACCGCGTCGAGAAGCGCGTACCGATGACCCGCCTGCGTGCCAAGGTTGCCGAGCGTCTGGTCGAAGCCCAGTCCACCATGGCCATGCTGACCACCTTCAACGAAGTCGACATGACTGAAGTCATGGCGCTGCGTTCGAAGTACAAGGACCTGTTCGAGAAGACTCACAACGGCGTGCGCCTGGGCTTCATGTCCTTCTTCGTCAAGGCTTCCGTCGAGGCGCTGAAGCGCTTCCCGGCGGTCAACGCTTCCATCGACGGCAACGACATCGTCTACCACGGATACCAGGACATCGGCGTAGCCGTTTCCAGCGACCGTGGTCTGGTGGTTCCGGTTCTGCGCAATGCCGAGCTGATGAGCCTGGCTGAAGTCGAGAGCGGCATTGCGACCTTCGGCAAGAAGGCCCGCGAAGGCAAGCTGTCCATCGACGAGATGACTGGTGGCACCTTCACCATCACCAACGGCGGCACCTTCGGCTCGATGATGTCGACCCCGATCGTCAACCCGCCGCAGGCCGCCATTCTCGGCATGCACAACATCATCCAGCGCCCGATGGCCATCAACGGTCAGGTCGTTATCCGCCCGATGATGTACCTGGCCCTGTCCTACGACCACCGCCTGATCGATGGCAAGGAAGCTGTGAGCTTCCTGGTGACCATCAAGAACCTGCTGGAAGACCCGGCTCGTCTGCTGCTGGACATCTGATCGGCAGTCTCTCTTTACGGCGGCCCCCGTTACAGGGGCCGTCCGGTTTCATATGAGAAGGAATGAGTTATGACCCAGAAATTCGACGTGGTAGTGATTGGTGCGGGCCCCGGCGGCTACGTTGCCGCTATCAAGGCAGCTCAGCTCGGCCTGAAAACCGCCTGCATCGAGAAGTACCAGGACAAGGAAGGCAAGACCGCTCTGGGCGGCACCTGCCTGAACGTCGGCTGCATTCCGTCGAAGGCGCTGCTGGACAGCTCCTACAAGTACCATGAGGCCCACGAGGGCTTCAAAATCCATGGCATCGAAGCCAAGGGCGTCACCATTGACGTGCCTGCCATGGTTGGTCGCAAGAACACCATCGTCAAAAACCTGACTGGCGGTGTTGCCACCCTGTTCAAGGCCAACGGTGTCACCCTGCTGGAAGGCCACGGCAAGCTGCTGGCTAACAAGCAGGTTGAAGTTACCGGTTCCGACGGCAAGGTACAGGTCGTCGAAGCCGTAAACGTGATCCTCGCTTCCGGCTCCAAGCCCGTGGACATCCCGCCAGCTCCGGTTGACCAGGACGTGATCGTCGACTCCACCGGCGCCCTGGACTTCCAGGCCGTGCCGAAGAAGCTGGGCGTTATCGGTGCTGGTGTGATCGGCCTCGAGCTGGGTTCCGTCTGGGCCCGCCTGGGTGCGGAAGTGACCGTGCTGGAAGCCCTGGACAAGTTCCTCCCGGCCGCCGACGAGCAGGTTTCCAAGGAAGCCATGAAGGTCCTGACCAAGCAGGGCCTGAAGATTCGCCTGGGCGCCCGCGTGACCGGCTCCGAAGTGAAGAAGAAGCAGGTTACCGTCAGCTTCACCGACGCTAACGGCGAGCAGAAGGAAACCTTCGACAAGCTGATCGTGGCCGTGGGCCGTCGCCCGGTGACCACCGATCTGCTGGCTGCCGATAGCGGTGTAACCCTCGACGAGCGCGGCTTCATCTTCGTCGACGACCATTGCGCAACCAGCGTTCCCGGTGTGTTCGCCATCGGCGACGTGGTACGTGGCGCGATGCTGGCCCACAAGGCTTCGGAAGAGGGCATCATGGTCGCCGAGCGCATCGCCGGCCACAAAGCCCAGATGAACTACGACCTGATTCCGTCGGTCATCTATACCCACCCGGAAATCGCGTGGGTCGGCAAGACCGAGCAGACCCTGAAGGCCGAAGGCGTTGAAGTCAACGTCGGCACCTTCCCGTTCGCCGCCAGCGGCCGTGCCATGGCTGCCAACGACACCGCCGGTTTCGTCAAGGTCATCGCCGATGCCAAGACCGACCGCGTGCTGGGCGTTCACGTGATTGGCCCAAGCGCTGCCGAACTGGTCCAGCAGGGTGCCATCGGCATGGAATTCGGCACCAGTGCCGAAGACCTGGGCATGATGGTCTTCTCGCACCCGACCCTGTCCGAAGCGCTGCATGAAGCGGCCCTCGCTGTGAATGGCCACGCCATCCACATCGCCAACCGCAAGAAGCGCTAAGAGCAAAGAAGAACCACGGCGGACTGCCCGTGCCGTGAGCCCCCTTGGGGCTCACCGCGGAAAGCCCGCCGGACTGCCTTCAACTGCAGTCACAGGTGGCGCGGCACCACGAATGCAGCGCCGAATGCGCAATACCTAAACGAAGACGGTAGACAAGCATGAATCTCCACGAGTATCAGGGTAAGCAGCTGTTCGCTGAATACGGCCTGCCCGTATCCAAGGGCTTTGCCGTAGACACCCCGGAAGAAGCCGCAGCAGCCTGCGAAAAAATCGGTGGCAGCGAATGGGTTGTCAAAGCTCAGGTCCACGCTGGCGGCCGCGGTAAAGCGGGCGGCGTGAAGCTGGTCAAGAGCAAGGAAGATGCCAAGGCCTTCGCCGCCAACTGGCTGGGCAAGCGCCTGGTGACCTATCAGACTGACGCCAATGGTCAGCCGGTCAGCAAAATCCTGGTTGAATCCTGCACCGACATCGCCAAGGAACTGTACCTGGGCGCCGTGGTAGATCGTTCCAGCCGCCGTATCGTGTTCATGGCTTCCACCGAAGGTGGCGTGGACATCGAGAAAGTAGCTCACGAGACCCCCGAGAAGATCCTCAAGGCCACCGTCGACCCGCTGGTCGGTGCTCAGCCGTACCAGGGCCGCGAGCTGGCTTTCCAGCTGGGCCTGGAAGGTGACCAGATCAAGCAGTTCACCCACATCTTCGTTGGCCTGGCCAAGCTGTTCCAGGACTACGACCTGGCCCTGCTGGAAGTGAACCCGCTGGTCATCAAGGCAGACGGCAACCTGCACTGCCTGGACGCCAAGATCAACATCGACAGCAACGCCATGTACCGTCAGCCCAAGCTGCGCGCCATGCACGACCCGTCCCAGGACGACGCTCGTGAAGCCCATGCGCAGAAGTGGGAACTGAACTACGTGGCCCTGGAAGGCAACATTGGCTGCATGGTCAACGGTGCCGGCCTGGCCATGGGTACCATGGACATCGTCAACCTCCACGGCGGCAAGCCGGCCAACTTCCTCGACGTTGGCGGCGGTGCAACCAAGGAGCGCGTGACTGAAGCGTTCAAGATCATCCTGTCCGACAGCAACGTCGCTGCCGTACTGGTGAACATCTTCGGCGGCATCGTTCGTTGCGACATGATTGCCGAAGGCATCATCGGCGCGGTGAAAGAAGTTGGCGTGAAGATCCCGGTGGTCGTCCGTCTGGAAGGCAACAACGCTGACCTCGGCGCCAAGGTACTGGCCGAGAGCGGTCTGAACATCATCGCGGCGACCAGCCTGACCGACGCTGCACAGCAAGTCGTCAAGGCCGCGGAGGGCAAGTAATGAGCGTCCTGATCAACAAAGACACCAAAGTCATCTGCCAGGGCTTCACCGGTAGCCAGGGTACTTTCCACTCCGAACAAGCCATCGCCTACGGCACCAAGATGGTTGGCGGCGTGACCCCCGGCAAGGGCGGCACCACCCACCTGGGCCTGCCGGTGTTCAACACCGTCAAGGAAGCCGTTGAAGCCACCGGCGCCGAAGCTTCGGTGATCTACGTTCCGGCTCCGTTCTGCAAGGACTCGATCCTGGAAGCGGCCTTCGGCGGCATCAAGCTGATCGTCTGCATCACCGAAGGCATCCCGACCATCGACATGCTGGAAGCCAAGGTCAAGTGCGACGAGCTGGGCGTACGCCTGATCGGGCCGAACTGCCCGGGCGTGATCACTCCCGGTGAGTGCAAGATCGGCATCATGCCGGGTCACATCCACCTGCCGGGCAAGGTAGGCATCGTGTCGCGTTCCGGCACCCTGACCTATGAAGCCGTGAAGCAGACCACCGACGCCGGCTTCGGCCAGTCCACCTGCGTGGGCATCGGTGGTGACCCGATCCCGGGCTCCAACTTCATCGACATCCTGAAGCTGTTCCAGGAAGACCCGCAGACCGAAGCCATCGTCATGATCGGCGAGATCGGCGGTTCCGCTGAAGAAGAAGCTGCTGCCTTCATCAAGGCCAACGTGACCAAACCGGTGGTGTCCTACATCGCTGGTGTAACTGCACCGCCCGGCAAGCGCATGGGCCACGCAGGCGCCATCATCTCCGGTGGCAAGGGCACCGCGGACGAGAAGTTCGCCGCCCTGCAGGACGCTGGTGTGAAAACCGTGCGTTCGCTGGCCGACATCGGCAAGGCCCTGGCCGAGCTGACCGGCTGGGAAGTCAAGAACGCCTAAGGCGACTTGATTCCCCAACAAAGGCCACCTTCGGGTGGCCTTTGTCGTTATGGGTGCAACCTTTTTTGTGAAATGTGCAACCGCCTGTCGGACAAGCGACAGAAACGGTTGCTACTCCGACAGCCTGATCCACGTCAGGCGCTTCCCCCGGTAAAATCGGTAGGGTTGCAACCACGCGCTCACCATGCCCCACAAGGGCGAAGGTCGGGCACTTAGCGATCAATCCCAAACGGATGGATGACGTTTCCCCCGACCCAATCGGGAAACCCCTTCGGTAAACCCTGTTTCAGCGATGTGGTAATTCCCCAATGAAATCCTTGAAAGGCCAGGACATCCTGGCGCTTGGCTTTATGACATTTGCCCTGTTCGTCGGGGCCGGCAATATCATCTTCCCGCCCATCGTCGGCTTGCAGTCCGGACCCCATGTGTGGATGGCGGCTCTGGGCTTCCTGATCACCGCGGTCGGTCTTCCGGTCGTGACCGTGATCGCACTGGCCAAGGTCGGCGGTGCCATGGATTCCCTCAGCAGTCCCATCGGCAAGACGGCCGGCGTTCTGCTGGCGGCAGTCTGCTACCTCTCGGTGGGTCCGCTGTTCGCGACTCCCCGTACCGCGACCGTTTCCTTCGAAGTGGGCCTGGCGCCCCTCACCGGCGATACACCGGTGGCCCTGTTCGCCTACAGCCTGGTGTATTTCCTGGTGGTCCTTGCGGTTTCCCTCTATCCGGGCCGCCTGCTGGACACCGTAGGTCGCGTGCTTGCGCCGATGAAGATCGTCGCCCTGGCGATCCTCGGTATTGCCGCCTTCATGCTGCCAATGGGCGAAATCGGCGATGCCACGCCGGCCTACCAGGCCGCACCGTTCTCCCAGGGCTTCATCAATGGCTACCTGACCATGGATACCCTCGGCGCACTGGTTTTCGGCATCGTCATCGTCAACGCCATTCGCTCCCGTGGCGTCGAATCGCCGCGCCTGATCACCCGTTACGCCGTCATCGCCGGCCTGATCGCCGGTGTCGGCCTGGCGTTGGTCTACATCAGCCTGTTCCGTCTGGGCGCCAACAGCCACGGCATTGCCGGAGAGGCCGCCAATGGTGCTGCGGTGTTGCATGCGTATGTGCAGCACACCTTCGGCAACCTCGGCAGCACCTTCCTTGCGCTGTTGATTTCCCTGGCGTGCCTGGTAACGGCTGTTGGCCTGACCTGCGCTTGTGCGGAGTACTTCAGCCGCCTCCTGCCGCTTTCCTACCGCAGCCTGGTGATCATCCTGGCCGTCTTCAGCCTGCTGGTGTCGAACCTCGGCCTGACCAAATTGATCCAGGTTTCGGTGCCGGTGCTCACCGCGATCTATCCGCCGTGCATCGTGCTCGTAGCGCTGAGCTTCTGCTGGGGCCTTTGGCATTCACCGGGTCGCGTGGTGGCGCCGGTAATGCTGGTGTCGCTGCTGTTCGGCCTGATTGACGCGCTCAAGGGCGCCGAACTGGCCGGCTGGATGCCGCAGTGGCTGTCCCACTTGCCACTGTCGGAGCAGGGCCTTGCCTGGCTGCTGCCTGCGGTCGCTGCCCTGGCGCTGGCCAGTCTCTACGACCGTCTCCTGGGCAAGCCGCTGGAAGTGGCTGCCTGACAGCGTGTTCCGCAAAGAAAGGCCGCCTCCGGGCGGCCTTTTTATTGCCAAAAGCAGCTATTGGAACCTGCAGGGCCGTGGTTGCAGGTCGCTATAATCGGTCGTGTTCTTAAAAGGAATTCGCATGTCCACCATCCTGCGCAACTGGCCCCACCTGGTGGCCATCCTCTGGTTCGTCACCTGCTGGTTGGGCTACACCCGCTACGCCATCTGGAAGGGCAGGGACACCGCCTGCCTGGCCTCGGTCCTGCACCTCTACCGCGAAGACTGGATGCGCCGCCTGCTGCTGCGCGACAACCGCATCGCCGACGCCAGCGTGATCGGCAACCTGGAGCGCAACGCCTCGTTCTTCGCCTCCAGCACCCTGATCATCCTGGCCGGCATCCTCACCGTGCTCGGCTCCACCGACCGCGCGGTATCGGTGCTGGAGGACCTGCCATTCGTGCAGCCCGCCAGTACGGGCGTCTCCGAGCTGAAGCTGCTGGCCCTGGCGGTGGTCTTCGTCTATGCCTTCTTCACCTTCAGCTGGTGCATGCGCCAATACAACTTCGCCGCCATCCTGGTGGGCTCGGCACCGATGATCGGCGAGCGGCACGTCAGTGAGCTGGAGCGCAAGGCCTTCGCCGAACGTACGGCGCGGGTGATCTCCCTGGCGGCCAACCAGTTCAACTTCGGCCTGCGCAGCTACTACTTCGGCATGGCGATGCTGGCCTGGTTCATCAACCCCTGGTTCTTCATGATCGTCACCAGCGGCGTGGTGCTGGTGCTCTATCGCCGCGAATTCCATTCCGATGTGCTGGATGTAATGGTCTACACCCCGACCCAGGCGCTGGAAGTGCCCAAGGAGAAAGTCGAATGAGTATTCCGTTCTGGTGCCTGTTCTTTGCCGCTCTGCTCATCTATCTGGCCAAGATCCCGGTGGTCAAGGCAATGCGGGCGGAGGGGCGCGGCTACGACAATCATCACCCGCGCGCGCAACAGGCACGGCTGACCGGTTTGGGCGCGCGAGCGGTGGCGGCGCATCAGAACAGCATCGAGATGTTCCCGCTGTTCGCCGCGGGCGTGCTCATGGCGCATACCACGCAGACCCAGGGCTGGTTCGTCGACCTGCTGGCGATCATCTTCATCGTCTCGCGGGTTCTGTACCTGTTCCTCTATTGGAACGACAAGGCGAGCCTGCGCAGCCTGGTCTGGGCTGTCGGCCTGGTCTGCTGCCTGTTGCTAATGCTCAGCCCGGCGCTCTGACTTTCCCGTGTCCCGTCCTGAATAAGGTTTACACCTTTGCCCTTATTTTCAGGAGAGCTCCATGGCAGAAGGTGTACGACGTAGCCAGCGCGATTACA
>NZ_BDMA01000059.1:0-13548 GCF_002003485.1 Metapseudomonas resinovorans | reverse complement strand
AATCGCGCTGGCTACGTCGTACACCTTCTGCCATGGAGCGCTCCTGAAAATAAGGGCAAAGGTGTAAACCTTATTCAGGACGGGACACAGGCATGAAAAAGGCCGGCAAATGCCGGCCTTTTTCGTTCCTGCCGAACCTCAGCTCGGCACCACCTGCACCATGCGCGGCGGCTGCGCCAGCTCGACGCCAACCGCGTTGAGGCTGTCACGTACCGTTTCGTTGAGCTTGAAGATCACGCCCCAGTAGTCGGCGTTGGACGTCCACAGGCGCAGCGACAGGTTGATCGAGGTATCGCCCAGGGACGAAACCACCACCACCGGCTCCGGATCCTTGTGCACACGCGGGTCCTGGGCCAGCTTCAGCAGCACATCGCGGGCCTTGGAGAGGTCGGTGGAGTAGTCCACTTTCACGTCATACAGGACCTGGCGATTCGCCTGCTTGGAGTAGTTGGTGATGACGCCGTTGGACAGACTGCCGTTGGGCATGATCACGGTCTTGTTGTCGCCGGTGCGCAGCACAGTGTGGAAGATCTGGATGTGGTCGACCGTGCCGGAAACGCCCTGCGCTTCGATGAAGTCACCGACCTTGAACGGGCGGAACAGCAGGATCAGCACACCCCCCGCGAAGTTGGCCAGGCTGCCCTGCAGCGCCAGGCCGATGGCCAGGCCCGCCGCACCGATGGCGGCAACGAAGGACGTGGTCGATATACCGATCATGGACGCCACGCTGACCAGCAACAGCACCTTCAGGATGATGTTGGCCAGGCTGCCGATGAACCCCTGCAACGTACGGTCGACGCGGCGGTGCTGCATCAGCGTTCCGACCCGGCCGGTCAGCAGATTGATCAGCCACCAGCCGATCAGCAGGGTGAGCAGAGCCAGGAACAGCTTGCCGCTGTACTCCAGCACTACGGGCAACCAGGCCTGGGATACCTTCACCAGTTCGTCGACGTTCATCTCCATGGGTACTCTCCCGCACTATTTCAGCGATGCAAAAAACCAGGCCGCCATGGACAAGCCATGGCAGCGACGGTTCAAAGGACTTCAGTTTTGCGACGCGATTCGGCCGCGAAGGTTCCGCTCAGTCGCGGAAGTTGTTGAATTGCAGGGGCATGCCGAATTCCTTGGCACGCAGGGCGGCGATGGCTTCCTGCAGGTCATCGCGCTTCTTGCCGGTGACCCGCACCTGCTCACCCTGGATCGCGGCCTGGACCTTGAGTTTGCTTTCCTTGATGTGGGCGACGATCTTTTTCGCCAGCTCCTTGTCGATACCTTCACGCAGCACCGCTTCCTGCTTCACGACCTTGCCGGACGGGTAGGCATCCTTGAGCTCGAGGCACTGGACATCGATCTTGCGCTTGACCAGGGCCATGCGGAGGATTTCCAGCATCTGCTCCAGCTGGAAATCGGCATCGGCCGTCAGGGTGACCGTCAGCTCCTTGAACTCGAAACTGCCCTTGCCGCGCAGGTCGTAGCGGCGATCGAGCTCCTTCATGGCGTTGTCGACGGCGTTAGTGACTTCGTGTTTGTCCAGTTCGGACACCACGTCGAACGAGGGCATGGGATTCCTCCAGATAGACGGCGCGATCTACTTCACGGATATGAGCGCGCCTGGCTTGACGGTTAAAAATGCGCACTCATTATAACCGAGCGACAAGCCGCCTTCTGGAGACCTTCCCCAGCAGTCCGAAACCGGCAGAACGGTAGGGCGACAAGGCAACCCGAACGAGGCTTGATATCATAACGCCATATACCGCTATTCCACTCCCCTTGCGAGCCTGCCACATGCCCAACCCTCATCTCAGTATCCTGGTGGTGGACGATGCCAAGTTTTCCAGCGCCATGATCGGCCGAGCCCTCAGTCAGGCCGGTTACCAGGATCTGCGATTCGCCAGCAGCGCCAGCGAAGCCCTGCAGCTGCTGGAGTCCAAGCCCGCCAACGTCATCCTCGCCGACTGGCTGATGCCCGAGATCGACGGTCTCGAATTGACCGCCCGCGTGCGTCAGCTGGATGAAATGACCGATCACTACAGCTACATCATCCTGCTCACGGGCAAGGAAGGTGAGAACGTC
Source organism: Metapseudomonas resinovorans (assembly GCF_002003485.1). Taxonomy (GTDB): domain Bacteria; phylum Pseudomonadota; class Gammaproteobacteria; order Pseudomonadales; family Pseudomonadaceae; genus Metapseudomonas; species Metapseudomonas resinovorans_D. The sequence goes on along the minus strand of NZ_BDMA01000059.1, from coordinate 11,475 downwards.
CTCGGCGAAGCCTTCGATCGCGGCGTGGACGATTTCATCAGCAAGGCGGCGATGAGCGAGCAGCTGGTCCCCCGGGTCTACGCGGCTGATCGCCTGTGCAACACCCTGCAGCGCCTGTTGCAGGAGAACCGCCTGCTGACCCAGAACATCGCCAGCCTGGAACAGCGCAACCTGGTGGACTCTCTCACCGGCCTCGGCAACCCGCGCTACCTGCGCCAGAAGCTCGCTGACAGCCTGCGCCAGGTGGAATCCCGGGGCGGCGCCATGTGCTACCTGCTGATCGGCCTGCTGGATGCTCCGCAGCTGCGCCAACAGTACGGCGAATCCTTCTACAACGAGCTGCTGCACGGCGTCGCTCGGCGCCTGCAGCAGTTGGTGCGCCCGCTGGACGTCCTGACGCGTGTGGACGACAGCCATTTCGGCCTGATCACCCTGCTCGAAGACCTCCACGAATGCTCGCCGAGCAGTTTCCGTCGCCTGCATGAAGGCCTGAACCTGAAGGCCTTCAAGACCAGCGAGGGCTTCATCACCCTCAAGGCTGGCATCACCCTCGTCGGCCTCGATACCAAGGCCCTGCCACTGGACGTCGAGGAGCTTCTGGAAAAAGCCAGCGCGATGCTCCCTGAGGCCTACGCCAGCGGCCGCGTCACCGCCTTGCGCCTGCCACAACCATGACCTGGCACATTCTCGGCGCGGGCAGCCTGGGCAGCCTCTGGGCCGCCCGCCTTGCGCGCGCCGGGAAGCCGGTACGGTTGATCCTGCGCGATCGCGCGCGACTGCAAGCCTACGAAGCGGCCGGTGGCCTGACCCTGGTCGAGCAGGGCCAGGCACAGCAGTACGCCATCCCGGCCGAGCTGCCCAGCAAGGCCGGACCGATCAGCCGCCTTCTGGTCGCCTGCAAGGCCTACGACGCCGAAGCAGCGGTCCAGCCGTTGCTGCCGCATCTGGCACCTGGCGCCGAACTCATCCTGCTGCAGAACGGCCTGGGCAGCCAGGACGCCGTGGCCCTGCGCCTGCCCCACGCCCGCTGCATACTCGCCTCCAGCACCGAAGGCGCCTTTCGCGAAGCGGACTTCCGCGTGGTCTTTGCCGGCCACGGTTTCACCTGGCTGGGCGATCCGCTGCAGCCTGCCGCCCCCGCCTGGCTGGATGAGCTGGAACATGCGGGAATTCCCCATGGCTGGACACCCGACATCCTTTCGCGTCTCTGGCGCAAGCTTGCGCTCAACTGCGCCATCAACCCCCTTACCGTGCTTTACGACTGCCGCAATGGCGGGCTCGCCGAGCACCCGGCGGAAGTCGGCGTGCTCTGCCTCGAGCTGGCAGAGTTGCTGCGCCGCTGCGGCCAGCCGGACGCCGCCGAAGGCCTGCACGAGGAAGTGCAACGCGTGATCCAGGCCACCGCGGCGAACTACTCGTCCATGTACCAGGACGTCGCAAACGGCCGCCGCACCGAGATCAGCTACCTGCTCGGCCACGCCTGCACCACCGCCGCTCGCCACCGAATCAGCCTGCCGCATCTGGCCAGCCTGCACGCGCGCCTCAGGGCCCATCTGGAAAAGCGCGGATTGCCCGTCACCTGACCCCGCGCTAGGCTCTGTTCGAAAAGCCATCGAGCGACAATCAGGTGTTCGTGCAAAGCCCACCCCAGCCTCGGATATTTCCTTGACCAATCTGCGTCAGCGCCTAGATAACCTGTCGGTCGGCCGCAAACTGCTCGCCGCATTGCTGGTCTTGCTCGCCACCGTCCTGCTCATCGCCAATCTGGCCTTCATCAGCGCTGCCTACTGGATCTCCCAGGAAAGCGTTGCGCCGCAGGGGCTGGAAACCCTTGGGCGGCTCTTCGCAACCTCAGCGGTTGGGCCGGAAGCACTGTCCTCGGAAGAGAACGCGAAGGCGATGCTGCAGCGTCTGGACAGCTATACGCCGTTGCGGGTCGCGGCCCTCTACGACACCGATGGCCGGCTGCTGGCGCAGTTGCAGCGCGGTGAACAGCTGGATCTGCCACTCAAAGCCGCCGACATACCCACATGGCGGCTGCGAGAGTTCCGCACGTCCTATGTGACCGAACTGCCGATTCCCGGCAAACCCGCCGGCCACCTGCTGCTGGTGGCCTCCAGCGAACTGCCCGGCGTGTTCTATACGGGCACCCTGACCGCGAGCCTGGCCATCCTGGCCTGCAGCGTCCTGCTTTGGCTGCTGGTGGCGAGGCAGATCAGGCGCATGGTCACCCGCCCCATCCGCCGCCTGGAGGAGCTTTCGCGCCAGGTAACTCGCGAGGAGAACTACGCCCTGCGGGCTCCCCGTGGCAATCGCGACGAAATCGGCAGCCTGGCGGATGCCTTCAACACCATGCTCAGTCGCATCGAGGCCCGCGAGCAGCAGCTCAAGCGCGCCCGCGACGATGCCCAGGCGGCCTTCGACCAGGCCCATGAACTGGCCGAGGAAACCCGCCACTCCAACCGCAAGCTGGAGCTCGAAGTCCAGGTGCGCAGCAAGATCGAGAAAAAGCTCACCGGCTTCCAGAACTACCTCAACAGCATCATCGACTCCATGCCGTCGGCGCTCATCGCACTGGACGAGCAGCTCTACGTCACCCAGTGGAACCAGGAGGCCAGCGCGCTCTCCGGCACGCCCATGGACGATGCGCTGAACCAGCCGGTGTTCCTCGCCTTTCCCTCGCTCAAGCCCTTCCTCCCGCAGATCCGCCTGACCGCCGAAAAGCACAAGGTGGAGAAGGTGGAACGGGTGAGTTGGCTGGTCGGCGAGAACGTCCACAACTATGCGCTGACCTTCTACCCGCTGATGGGGGGCACTGGGCGCGGCGTGGTGATCCGCATCGACGACATCACCCAGCGCCTGTCGATGGAAGAGCTGATGGTGCAATCGGAGAAGATGCTCTCGGTGGGCGGCCTGGCCGCCGGCATGGCCCACGAGATCAACAATCCGCTAGGGGCCATCCTGCACAACGTGCAGAACATCCGCAGGCGCATCTCCCCGGAGCTCGATCGCAACCAGGAACAGGCGGCGATCAATGGCCTCAGCCTGACGTCGGTCAACCAGTACCTGGAGGCCCGCGAGGTGCCCAAGCTGCTGGACGACATTCACCAGGCCGGCGCCCGGGCGGCAAAGATCGTCACCCATATGCTCGCCTTCAGCCGACGCAGCAATCGCCAGTTGGCGCCCTGTCAGTTGCCGGTGCTGATCGACCAGGCGCTGGAAATCGCCAGCAACGACTTCGACCTGACGGAAGGGTTCGACTTCAAGGGCCTCAAAATTGTCCGCGAATTCGACCCGGAGCTGGGACCGGTGCCCGGCACGGCCAATGAGCTGGAGCAGGTGTTGCTCAATCTGCTGAAGAACGCCGCGCAGGCCATCCACCTGCGCGAGGACGACGAGGAAGGCCGCATCACGCTGCGCACCCGGCTGTGCCCGCCGTGGGCGGAAATCCAGGTGGAGGACACCGGCATGGGCATCCCCGAGAGCGTGCGCAAGCGCATCTTCGAGCCCTTCTTCACCACCAAGGAAGTCGGCCAGGGCACGGGGCTCGGATTGTCGGTCTCGTATTTCATCATCACCAACAACCACAAGGGGCAGATGGAAGTGCAGTCCAAGCCCGGCCAGGGCACCTGCTTCACCCTGCGCCTGCCGCTGACTTCCGCCGCCACGGAAGCAGGAACCTGAAATGGGCAATCGCCTTTCGAAGATCTACACCCGCACCGGTGACAAGGGCGAAACCGGTCTGTCCAGCGGACGGCGCGTGCCGAAGAACCACCCGCGAATCGAAGCCATAGGCGAGGTCGACACGCTGAACAGCCAACTCGGCCTGCTGCTCGCGGAACTGCTCGAAGCCCTACCGCAATCGCCCGGCTTGAGCGAGGTGATCGAGGTGCTCGCACCCTGCCAGCACCGCCTGTTCGACCTCGGTGGCGAACTGGCGATGCCGGAGTACCAGGTGGTGGAGAAGCCGGAGATCGAGCGACTGGAAGCCGCCATCGACCTCTGGAACGACGAACTCGGGCCATTGAAGAACTTCATTCTTCCCGGCGGCTCCCGTCTGGTGGCCCAGGCCCACATCTGCCGCAGCCAGGCCCGCAGCGCCGAACGCCGCACACAGGCACTGAACGGAGAGGAACCGCTGCGCGAAGAGCTGCTGGCCTACCTCAACCGCCTTTCCGACCTGCTATTCGTCGCCGCGCGCCTGATCGCGCGCCGACAAGGGGTGGATGAGGTGCTTTGGCAGGCGGCAAGCAAGCAGTAACGCCAAAGCTTCGCGAGCAGAGCTCGCTCCTACGGACAGGAGCGAAGATTTGAGAAGGATTTCGAGATGAAGCATTTTCGCGGCAGAGCTCTACGTCACGGCCGGTATTCAGAGACTGGCCGTATCTACCTGCTGACAACCATCACCCACCAGCGCCGCCGATTGTTCGGCGATGTGGCTGGAGGGCGTCTAGTGGTCGAGCAACTACGAGCCGCACAGGAAGCAGGATTGGCCAGGACACTTTGTTGGGTGCTGATGCCGGATCACTTGCACTGGATCGCGCACCTGCAGGCAAGCTCACTGGAGCAACTGATGCAACGTGTGAAGTCGCGAAGCGCCAAGAGCGTGAACTCGTACCTAGGGACAACGGGTCAGGTATGGCAGAAGGGCTACCATGATCGCGCTATACGCTCCGACGAGGATATTCAGCAGTTGGCGCGCTATGTAGTGGCCAACCCTCTGCGCGCCGGACTGGTCCGGCGCGTGGGCGACTATCCACTGTGGGATGCCATTTGGCTATGACGCTTCGTAGGAGCGAGCTCTGCTCGCGAACGTTATCGAGCCTCGATTCTCAAGCCTCCGGCCAGAACGCCCGAATCCCCGCCACGCCCTGGGCACCCGTCTTCCAGGCGCGCTCCAGATCAACAGTGCCGACACCGCCCAACAGATAGGCCGGCTGGTTGAAGCCGCGAAGCAACTCCTCGGCACGCTCCCAACCCAGGGGCTGGGCCTCGGGATGGGTCTGGGTAGCCTGTACCGGCGAGAGGGTGACGAAATCCACCTCCATGGCTGCCGCAAGCTGCAGTTCCTCGATGCTGTGGCAGGACGCCGCCAGCCAGCGCTCGCGCGGGAATGGGCGACCATTGGGGGCGTACTTGCGCAGTTGCTCGGCGGTCAGGTGCCAGCCAGCGGCGGGGAAGTCGCCCAGCCACTCCAGCGGCCCCTTGAGCATGAGCTGTGCCTTACCCGCGCAAAGTCCCTGTACATCTACGGCCAGGTCGCGGTACTGGGCATCGAACATGCGCGGCGCGCGTAACTGCACCAGGCGCACACCACTGGCCAGGGCCGTCTTGAGGCCAGCCAGCAGTGCCTGTGGCTCGATGTCGTCTGGGGTAATCAGGTAGCGGTCCGGTAACCGCGCAGCGGCCACGATCGGCTTGTTGGCGGCAGGGAATTCATAGTCACCCAGCTCTCGCGGTGACGCCCAGACGAGTGGTTGACCTTCGGCGCCATGGGGCTCGCCAGTGAAGGCGCTGACTTCCCAGACATCCAGCAACACGTGCTTATCCGGGTAGTCATGGTGAATCTGGATCAGCGGCCGGGCTGCGCTTACACGGATGCCCAGTTCCTCCTCCAGTTCGCGGGAGAGCGCGGCCTGCACGGCCTCGCCCTCCTCTACCTTGCCGCCGGGAAATTCCCAGAGGCCGCCCTGATGCTTGTCGTCAGGGCGCCTGGCAATCAGTACCCGGCCGTCGGCGCCGCGGATGACTGCGGCGGCAACATGCACTCGTTTCATTCAATGATCTCCGTTTCCTGCAAGGCGGCCTGGTACCAGCGCTGGAAGGCAGGCCACCGGTAAATGGTTTCGACATAGGCCTCGGCATCCGCCGGCAGCTCAACGCCGTAGCTGCGCAGGCGGCAGGCCACGGGTGCGTAGAAGGCATCGGCGATGCTGGCATGGCCGAACAGATAGGGGCCGTCCTGACCGAAGCGCGAGCGGCACTCGGCCCAGATGGCGCAGATGCGGCGAATGTCCTCGGCCACCTCTTCCGGCACCTCGGCCAGGGGCTGATTGCGCTTCATGTCCATCGGCATATGGCTTCGCAGGGGGACGAATCCGCTGTGCATCTCGGCACAGACGGCACGAGCCATGGCGCGGGCGGCCTGACCGAAGGGCCACAGATGCGCCTCGGGGAAGCGTTCGGCGAGATATTCGGCGATGGCCAGGGAATCCCAGATGGCGCCGTCTTCGGACTGCAGCACGGGCACCTTGGCGGTGGGGGAATAGGCGAGCAGGCGCTTGTGGCTGTCCGCCTGGTAGAGCGGGATACGTACTTCGTCGTAAGGCGAGCCGGTCAGCTCCATGGCCAGCCATGCGCGCAGGGACCAGGACGAGTAGTTCTTGTTGCCGATTACCAATATCAGGGACATGTTCAGCTCCTTCTTTCCAGTTCCTCGGGGTGTCGCTGGATCATGAAGAGCGAGTGTGCCCATGGCAAATTCCCGATTTTCATCGGGGGATGAAAATCGGGAATGCGTTCACGATCAACTGACAGACAGTAGATCGTGGAGGGGATATCAGGTGCGGTATTCGGCGTTGATTTTCACGTACTCGTGGGACAGGTCGGTGGTCCAGATGGTCTCACTGCAATCGCCACGGCCGAGCTCGATGCGGATGGTGATTTCCTCGCGGGCCATCACCGCCGCACCCTGTGCCTCGGTGTAGGTGGCGGCACGGCCACCCTGGCTGGCGATGCAGACTTCGCCGAGGAACACGTCGATCTTGCTCACGTCCAGGTTCGGCACGCCGGCGTAGCCCACGGCCGCGAGGATGCGGCCCCAGTTCGGGTCGGATGCGAACAGTGCGGTCTTGATCAGCGGCGAGTGGGCCACCGCGTAGGCCACGTCGAGGCACTCCTGGTGGTTGCCACCACCATTGACCTGGACGGTGACGAACTTGGTCGCGCCTTCGCCGTCGCGCACGATGGCCTGGGCGATTTCCATGAAGACGTCGAACACTGCCTGCTTGAGCTTGGCGAACAGTTCACCGCTGGCCGCAGTGATTTCCGGCAGGGCGGCCTGGCCGGTGGCGATCAGCATGCAGCAGTCGTTGGTGGAAGTGTCGCCGTCGATGGTGATGCGGTTGAACGACTTGTTCGCGGCATCGCGCACCAGGGCATGCAGCACGTCGCGGGTAACCTTGGCGTCGGTGGCGATGTAGCCGAGCATGGTGGCCATATTCGGACGGATCATGCCGGCACCCTTGCTGATGCCGGTGATGGTCACGGTGACGCCGTCGTGCTCGAACTGGCGGCTGGCACCCTTGGGCTGAGTGTCAGTGGTCATGATGCCTTCGGCGGCCTGGGCCCAGTTGTCGACCTTGAGGTCGGCCAGGGCAGCCTCCAGCGCGCCTTCGATCTTCTCGACCGGCAGCGGCTCGCCAATCACGCCCGTGGAGAACGGCAGCACGGCGTCTTCACTGACCCCGGCCAGCTCAGCCAGCCTGGCGCAGGCGCGACGGGCACGGACCAGGCCGTCCGGGCCGGTACCGGCGTTGGCGTTGCCGGTGTTGGTCAGCAGGTAGCGAACTTCGCCATCCACACGCTCACGGGTAACCAGTACCGGGGCGGCGCAGAATGCGTTGGTGGTGGTCACGCCGGCAATGGTCGAACCTTCGGCGCAACGCATCACCACCACGTCCTTGCGTCCGGGGCGCTTGATGCCGGCAGAGGCGATGCCGAGTTCGAAACCGGGTACCGGGTGCAGCGTAGGCAGAGGGCCAAGACCAACAGCCATGGGAAGCGCTCCTTTGTCAGCGGGAGACCGGCTGCGGGCGGCGCAGGCGGCCAGGGATATCAGGAAAAACGCCGCGAGCGGCAGGGCCGGTCGCGGCGTTGTAACTACAGCAGTGCCTTAGTCGATTTGACCGTGGCAGTGCTTGTATTTCTTGCCGGAACCGCAGGGGCACGGCTCGTTGCGGCCAACCTTGGGCTCGGTACGTACCGGGGCGGCGGCAGTGGCAACGGCTACATCACCCTGCTCGTCTGCCAGTTCCGGCTCTTCGATGCTCGGTGCAGCGGCATGCTGGAACTGCATGCGACGGGCCATTTCTTCGGCTTCGCGGCGCAGGCGCGCCTCTTCCTCGGCCGGATCCTCACGACGGACCTGAACGTGGGAGAGGACGCGGATGGTATCGCGCTTGATGGAGTCGAGCAGGTCCTGGAACAGGGTGAAGGACTCGCGCTTGTACTCCTGTTTCGGGTTCTTCTGCGCATAGCCGCGCAGGTGGATGCCGTGGCGCAGGTGGTCCATGGTGGACAGGTGGTCTTTCCACAGGTCGTCCAGCACGCGCAGCAGCATCTGCTTCTCGAAAGCGCGCAGGGCTTCGGCGCCAGCGAGGTCTTCCTTCTCGTTGTAGGCCCCCAGCAGTTGCTCGAGGATCTTCTCGCGAAGGGTCTCTTCGTACAGTTTGTCGTCTTCGTCGAGCCACTGCTGAATCGGCAGTTTGAGGCCGAAATCGCTGTACAGCGCGGCTTCCAGACCGGAAATGTCCCACTGCTCCGGCATCGACTGCGGCGGAATGTGGGCGTCGATGGTGCTGCTGAGCACCTCGTCGCGGAATTCCTTGATGGTGTCGCCGATGTCCTCGGCGGCCAGCAGGCTGTTGCGCATGTGGTAGATCACCTTGCGCTGCTCGTTGGCCACGTCGTCGTATTCGAGGAGCTGTTTGCGAATGTCGAAGTTGCGACCTTCGACCTTGCGCTGGGCCTTCTCGATGGCGTTGGTCACCATGCGGTGCTCGATGGCCTCGCCGGACTGCATGCCGAGGGCCTTCATGAAGTTCTTCACCCGGTCAGAGGCGAAGATGCGCATCAGGTTGTCTTCCAGCGACAGGTAGAAACGGCTGGAACCTGGGTCACCCTGGCGACCGGCACGGCCACGCAGTTGGTTGTCGATACGGCGGGATTCGTGGCGCTCGGACGCGACCACGTGCAGGCCGCCAGCCTCGATCACCTGCTGGTGACGCTTCTGCCATTCAGCCTTGATCTGCGAAACCTGCTCGTCAGTCGGGGCTTCCAGGGCGGCGACTTCAGCTTCCCAGTTGCCGCCGAGGAGGATGTCGGTACCACGACCGGCCATGTTGGTGGCGATGGTCACGGCGCCCGGACGGCCCGCCTGAGCGATGATCTCGGCTTCTTTCTCGTGGTACTTGGCGTTGAGCACCTTGTGCTCGATACCCGCCTTGACCAGCAGTTGGGCGACGTACTCGGAACTCTCGATCGAAGCGGTACCCACCAGCACGGGACGGCCGCTAGCCTGGCAGTCCTTGATGTCGGTGATGATGGCGCTGAACTTCTCTTCCTGGGTCAGGTAGACGAGGTCGTTGAAGTCCTTACGGGCAACAGGGCGGTGAGTCGGGATGACGATCACGTCCAGGCCGTAGATCTGGCGGAACTCGAAGGCCTCGGTGTCGGCGGTACCGGTCATGCCGGACAGCTTCTTGTAGAGGCGGAAGTAGTTCTGGAAGGTGGTGGAGGCCAGGGTCTGGCTCTCCGCCTGGATCGGCAGGTTTTCCTTGGCTTCGATGGCCTGGTGCAGGCCCTCGGACAGGCGACGGCCCGGCATGGTACGGCCGGTGTGCTCGTCGATCAGCAGGACCTGGTCGTTCTGCACGATGTATTCGATGTTGCGGTGGAACAGCGTGTGGGCGCGCAGTCCTGCATAGACGTGGGTCAGCAGGCTGAGGTTGTGCGCCGAGTACAGGCTCTCGCCCTCGGCCAGCAGACCGGCCTCGGTGAGCATTTCCTCGATGAACTGGTGACCCATCTCGTTGAGTTCGACCTGACGGGTCTTCTCGTCGACCGAGTAGTGGCCTTCCTGGGTGACCTGCCCCTCAACCTCTTCGATGTGCTGCTTGAGGCGCGGGATCAGCTTGTTGATCTGGATGTAGAGCTTGGAGCTGTCTTCGGCCTGGCCGGAGATGATCAGCGGGGTGCGCGCTTCGTCGATGAGGATGGAGTCCACTTCGTCGATCACGGAGAAGTTCAGCTCGCGCTGGAACTTGTCGTCCAGGCTGAACGCCATGTTGTCGCGCAGGTAGTCGAAACCGAATTCGTTGTTGGTGCCGTAGGTGATGTCGGAGCCGTAGGCAGCGCGCTTCTCTTCCGGCGGCTGGAAAGGCGTGACGACACCCACGGAGAGGCCGAGGAACTCATACAGCGGACGCATCCAGTTGGCGTCGCGGCGGGCCAGGTAATCGTTCACGGTGACCACGTGCACGCCTTTGCCGGACAGCGCGTTCAGGTACACGGCCAGGGTCCCTACCAGGGTCTTGCCCTCACCGGTACGCATCTCGGCGATCTTGCCTTCATGCAGGGTCATGCCGCCGATCAGCTGGACGTCGAAGTGGCGCATGCCCATGACGCGCTTGCCGGCCTCACGCGCCACGGCGAAGGCTTCCGGCAACAACTGGTCAAGGGTCTCACCCTTGGCCAGACGCGCCTTGAACTCTTCGGTCTTGGCACGCAGCTGGTCATCGGACAGGGCCACCATCTGCTCTTCGAACGCGTTGATAGCCTGCACAGCTTTGGCCATGCGCTTCACTTCGCGTTCGTTCTTGCTTCCAAAGAGTTTCTTCAACAATGGCGCAAACATATAGAGAGGATCTTCCACACATTGAGATGGAGGGCGGCCTGTAGTCGCCCGCGCAGCCGCCATGGCTGCTTGCGAAGGGGGCATTCTACCCGGATTCCTTGCCGAGGAAAGCGGGAGCACTTCTCGGTCGCCGTAGGAGGCTTCCATCGTCCCAGGCCAGGGGTCCGCTGCAAATGCAAAGGCGAGTTGACTGCCAGGACAGCCGAACCGCGCATGAACGCCGAGGCCAAGGGCACCCTCTGTTAATATGGGCGCACCTCCCTACATTCAAGCAGCCCATCATGGCGTTTCGTCCTTTGCCCGCCCGCTCCCCTGCTGCACTGCTGCGTGAGGAAAAACCTCTGCGGGCGCTGTTCAACGAAGCCCAGCGCATCGAGCAACTGCAGCAGCTGCTCGCCAGCCAGTTGCAGCCCGCCGCCCGTGATCACTGCCATGTGGCCGCGTGGCGGGAAGGGCGCCTGCTGCTGATCGTCACCGACGGCCACTGGGCCACGCGGCTGCGCTATCAGCAAACCCGACTGCTGCGACAACTGAAGGGATTCGAAGCTTTTGCTGGCCTGCAGCGGATCGTTTTCAAGGTCCAGCCGAGCTTCACGCCGAGCAGCACGCCAGCGACCGAGGGCCGCCTGTCTTCCACTGCAGCGGAAAGCCTGCAAGCCACCGCGGAGACCGTCACCGATCCACGCCTGCGCGAGGCTCTGGAGCGCCTGGCCCGCCACGGCAAGCGGAAAGATACTTCGGAATAGCGAGTGTCTAGTCCTGAAATAGGTTTACACCTTTCAGGCTAACCTCCAGACCTCAAAACGCCCGATGCACCGCATCGGGCGTTTTGTATTTCA
>NZ_BDMA01000058.1:0-41699 GCF_002003485.1 Metapseudomonas resinovorans | reverse complement strand
ACCAAATCGCCGTTCTTTTTTCATGGCTCCCCGGAAATCCGCGAAGAACCACAAAAAAGGGCGCCCGCAGGCGCCCTTTCTTTTGGGGGTGAAGCCAGGAGATCAGTTCTCCAGCACTGCACGGTGCCCGTTGATCGGGATGCGCTTGGCCTTGGCCTCTTCCGGCACTACGCGTACCAGGTCGACGTTCAGCAGGCCGCTCTGCAGGGCAGCAGCCTTGACTTCGATGTGGTCGGCCAGGCGGAAGGACAGCTTGAAAGCGCGCTGGGCGATGCCGTGATGCAGATAGGTGACGGACTCGTCGCTCTTCTCACGCTTGCCGCCACCGACAGTCAGCACACCGCGCTCTACCTGGAGCTCCAGGTCTTCTTCCTGGAAGCCGGCTACGGCAATGACGATACGGTACTGGTCGTCACCGTGTTTCTCGACGTTGTAGGGCGGATAGGTGCTGCCACTCTCATTGCGCAGGGCGGATTCGAACAGGTCATTGAAACGGTCGAAGCCCACGGAATGACGGAACAGAGGGGCAAGGGAAAATGCAGTGCTCATGAAAATCTCCTGAATAATCAGCAAGTGGTTCAAGTGCGGGACCCGACTTCGGCATCCCGCAGTACCCTAGATTGGGACAGCCGAAAACTTTTCAAGCCCCGAAGGAAATCCCATGCAGAAAGTCATGCTGATCACGGGAGCCAGCCGTGGCATCGGTGCCGCCACGGCCCGCCTCGCGGCACAACGCGGCTACGCCCTGGGTATCAACTACCGACAGCAACAGGAAGCGGCCGAAACACTGGCGCGTGAAATCGAGTCCGCCGGCGGTCGCGCCCTCCTCCTGCGCGCGGATGTCGGTAATGAATCCCAGGTGATGGACATGTTCGAACGCCTGGACCAGGAATTCGGGCGGCTGGATGTGCTGGTCAACAACGCTGGCATGCTGGAGCGCCAGATGCGCCTGGAGGACATGGACGTGGCCCGTTTCGAGCGGGTATTGCGGGCCAATGTAGTGGGCAGCTTCCTCTGCGCGCGGGAAGCCATCAAGCGCATGTCGACGCGGCATGGCGGCCAGGGCGGCGCCATCGTCAACCTGTCGTCCATTGCCGCGCGCATTGGCGCTCCCAACGAGTACATCGACTACGCGGCAGCCAAGGGAGCTGTCGACAGCATGACCCTGGGACTGGCCAAGGAGCTGGCGGCGGAAGGGATTCGCGTCAACGCGGTGCGCCCTGGCGTGATCCGCACCGAAATCCACGCCAGCGGCGGCGAACCGGATCGTGTCGAGCGTGTGCGTCAGTCGGTGCCCATGGGCAGAGGTGGCGAAGCGGAGGAAGTGGCCGCAGCGATTCTCTGGCTGGCCAGCGAGGAAGCGTCGTACACCAGCGGCAGCTTCCTCGATGTCTCTGGCGGGCGTTAGGCGCAGACGGCTTCAGCCCACTCCCGCTGCAGGTTCGGGACGCCAAGCAAGGCGTCGATCCGGGCGCAGTCATTCTCGCGGCGCACCTCGGCGAATAGTGCGACTGCTTCGGGATAGCTGCGAGTGAGCATGCCCAGCCACTGCTTCAGGCGTCCCGGCGCATAGCGTGGAGCGAGCTTGCGCCGGGCCTGGCGCCAGAAATCCTGAAGCATCGGCTGAAGCTCCGCCCAGGTCATTTCCACTACCGGCTCTCCGGCGCGCGCCGCAGCGATCTGTCGCGCCAGGTCCGGCCGCGACACGAGGCCACGACCCAGCATGATGTCCTCCACGCCACTCACTTCGCGGCAGCGACGCCAATCAGCCAGAGTCCAGACCTCGCCATTGGCGAACACGGGCACCTTGACCGTGTCCTGCACCCGCGCCACCCATTCCCAGTGCGCTGGCGGCTTGTAGCCTTCGACCTTGGTCCGCGCATGCACCACGATCTGCTGGGCACCGCCGTCGGCTAGCGCGCGTGCGCAGTCCAGGGCGCCATCGGGGCTATCGAAACCGAGGCGCATCTTCGCGGTCACGGGAATACACGCGGGGACGGCACGGCGCACCTCGCGGACGATGGCATGGAGCAGCTCGGGTTCCTTGAGCAGCACCGCGCCGCCGCGAGACTTGTTCACCGTCTTGGCCGGGCAGCCGAAGTTGAGGTCGATCACCGGCGCGCCGAGCTCGCAGGCAAAGGCCGCGTTCTCCGCCAGGCAAACCGGGTCGGAACCCAGCAATTGCACGCGCATGGGCGTACCGGCACGGGTGCGGGCGCCATCGGCCAGTTCGGGGGCCAACTTCTCGAAGGTGCTGGCCGCCAACAGGCGGTCGCAAACCCGGATGAATTCGGTCACGCACCAATCGATGCCACCGACACGGGTCAGCACATCGCGAAGGATTTCGTCGACCAGCCCTTCCATCGGGGCCAGGGCGATTTGCATGGATGACAGGCTCACAGGAAAAAGGCGCGTAGTTTACGCAGCATGACGGACGGCGAATATCCCGGGGAGCATCCGGCTGGACTGGTGGTCGAATTTTCTCAGATTCAGCGCAGGAGAAACGCCACGATGAATTCGCTCGTACCCGTCCTTGCCGCACTCACGCTGGCTTCCACGGTGGTTTTCGCCGCCAGCGAGGCGATCCTGGCGTCGCCGCGGCAACCGGTACCGGACGCCATTGGTGAACTTCTGGTCAGCCGCGATGAGAACATCCCGAACGCCTGCGACATCGACCTTTACGTGCAGAACGAACTCGTGGCGAAGATAGCGCCCGGCCAGTCGGTGAGCATTCCGGTACCCGCGGGCGAGGTCGCGCTGAGAGTGGCGCAGAGCGGTTCCGGCTACTGTGCCGGACTGTTTGCCGGCGACCCGCAGTCGGCCCTCTTCAAGCCCGGCGAAGTCCGCCACTTTCGTATCGTCCAGGACCAGCACGAGGTGTTCCTCGCGCCGGTAGAGGGGTGAGCCTCAGAGCTCCAGCGGAAATGGCGGCTGCAGCGCCTGGCCATACCCTTCGACGAACTCCGTCGGCATACGCTTCGGCCTGCCGGAGGAGAGTTCGATGCAGACGAAGGTGGTTTTCGCCCGCAGCAGGGTGGCGCCATCTTCCGGTCGCACCAGCTGGAAGCGGCGATCCATCCTCAGGCGTTGATCCGACTCCACGATCCAGGTTGCCATCTGCAACTCCTGGCCCTCGTAGGCTGCGGCGAGGTAGTCGATCTCATGCCGCAGCACCGCCATGGCACGATCCAGTCGGCGGTACTCGGCCAGGTCCAGCCCGAGGTTCTGAGAGTGCCGCCACGCACATCGCTCCAGCCAACTGACGTATACGGCGTTGTTGGCATGACCAAGGCCGTCGATGTCGTCGGCACCTACCTTGATATCGATGACGAAAGGATTGGGCATGTCCCAGTTCATGGATGCTGCTCCAGGTTGCTGGCCAGTTCGCGGGCCTCGGTGGCGAGTTGAGTGATCTGGTCCCACGCGCGGGCACGGATCAGGCTCGAGGGCGCGATCCAGGTGCCACCCACGCAGGCCACGTTGGGCAAGCGCAGGAAACTGGGCAAGTTGTCGGGCGTCACGCCGCCGGTAGGGCAAAAACGGATGCCGGTAAACGGCCCCTTGAGGCTTTTCAGCATCTTCACACTGCCATTGCCATTGGCCGGGAACAGCTTCAGCGAGCGATAGCCGTACTCCAGCGCCAACAGCACTTCGGAGGGCGTCATCACACCAGGCAGGTATGGCAGGCCGGAATCTTCCGCGGCTGCCGCGAGACGCTCGGTACATCCAGGGCTGACGGCAAAATGCGCCCCGGCATCGCGCGCCTCGAGGAATTGTTCGGTATGGATCAAGGTACCGGCGCCCACCAGCAGGTCCGGGAACTCCTTGCGGATTGCCGCCAGTGCGTCCAGCGCCCGCGGCGTACGCAAGGTCACCTCCAGCACTTCGACGCCGCCAGCGCTCAGTGCCCCGGCGAGGTCCAGGGCCAACCCGGTATCCTCGATCACCAGCACGGGCAGAACCGGTCGCGCCCGCTGCAGCACCACATCCATCGTCAGGCTCATGTCAGTTCTCCACATTGCAAAGTCCCCGGCCCATTGCCGCACGCGACATAGCGAGCCGGTGAACGTTGGAAGTAGAGCACTGTCGGCAGGTCACCTGCCAGCCTCAACGCAGAGCTTCTGTCGCGATGCGGACCTCCTGAACCTGTTCCAGCAGGGTGAGCACGGCCTGGATTACACGGGTATCGGCGAGAAGGCGCTGGTGGCCGCCCTGCTCCAGCCTCAGCAACTGGCTGTCGAACCACGCATCGTGAATGACCTGGCTATCGGCGACCGGCACCAACAGGTCGTCCTCGGCATGCACGACCAGTCCGGGTATTTCCAGCTGATAGCGCTCCACGTCGAGATGGGCAACGGGTATGCCCGCGTGCCGCTCCACCTGGTTGACGAAATGCGCTCGCGCTTTTGCCGGCAGACCCATCATTCGGGCGAAGCTACGCAGCGGCCCAAGGATTCGGCTGGGGCCCGAGATGCTCACGAGGGCCTTGGCTCGCAATCCCATCTGACTCGCCAACAGGACACTTGCGGCACCCATGGAGTGACCGATCACCGCATGCAGCGGCGGCAGCTCTCCTGCGGCTTCCAGCAACGCCCGCGCGAAAAGCACCACATTCGCTTCGTGTCCGGGCGAGCGCCCATGGGCGGGACCATCCAGCGCCACCACACCATAGCCGGCCGCCACCAGTGCCTCGATCAGGCTGGCGAACTGGGTGGGGCGCCCTTCCCAACCATGCATCAGCAAGACAGTGGGACCGCTTCCCCAGCGCAGCGCGGATAGGCCAAAACGCAGGGTGATCCGCTCGGAGCTGCCGAGCAGCTGCATCTCCCATTCCCGCGGCGCCCGGTTGCGAGGCGTCATGAATTGGCGACGCATGTGCCGGGCGACAGCCTGCGGTGCCAGACGACCAAGGGTGGCGTTCACGCCGCGAATGAGGCGAAGGCTATTCATCATCAAGCTCCTCAAATGACCGCCGACTTGGCGGCACGCAGTACTCGATCGGACAGATCACCTTCACCCAGGGCCCGCGCCAGCGCCAGGCCACCTACCATCAGTGCGAGGTCGGCGAGCGCCTTATCGACCTCCTCGGGGCTGTCGCACATCCTGGCGCTGAGCACTTCCAGGTGCTCGGCCAATAGTTCCCGGTACGCTCCCGGCAGCTGCGCCATCGCACTCAGGGAGCTGGGTAGCGGGCAACCGGAGCGAGTAGCATCCCGGTGCTTGCGCGACAAGTAGAAACCCGCGGCGAGAGCACGTCGCTCAGCGCCGGGGAGCCCCTGGTCAATCAACGCCATGAGATCCCGACGCTTTCGCAGCAGTTGCTCGAACACCTCCAGCATCAGGGCATCCTTGCTGGCGAAATGAGCGTAAAAACCGCCCACCGTCAGCCCGGCGGCCCCCATCACATCAGCGACACCCGGCTCCTGCGGACCATGCTGCAACATGGCCGAAGCGGCGGCCTGGAGGATGCGTTCTCGGGTTTGGGCTTTCTTCTCGCTCATGTCAGCCTCCTCTTGAATTACAGCCATAATATTATTTGTGTAATACAAAATGGCAAGCTGGCTGGAAAGCCATTCGTCGGCGCGGAAAAAGGGCGGAAAAACAAAAGGGCCATCCCAAGCTGGAATGACCCTTGAAAGCCCGCAAAGCGGGAAATGAAAAGTGGCGTCCCCTAGGGGACTCGAACCCCTGTTACCGCCGTGAAAGGGCGGTGTCCTAGGCCACTAGACGAAGGGGACAGAACCTTCGAACAGCAGGGCCAGCACTTAGGCTGGCCCTGAGTGATGCGCTTGGCATCGATTTGGTGGAGCTAGACGGGATCGAACCGTCGACCTCTTGCATGCCATGCAAGCGCTCTCCCAGCTGAGCTATAGCCCCGAATTGCTTCGGCTGCATCGGCATGGCCGATGCTGCTGGAAAGTGGCGTCCCCTAGGGGACTCGAACCCCTGTTACCGCCGTGAAAGGGCGGTGTCCTAGGCCACTAGACGAAGGGGACAAAACCTTCTGACAACAGGGCCAGCTCTCAAGCTGGCCCCTGTGATGCGTGGCGCATCGTGTTTGGTGGAGCTAGACGGGATCGAACCGTCGACCTCTTGCATGCCATGCAAGCGCTCTCCCAGCTGAGCTATAGCCCCGAATTACTTCGGCTGCACCGGCATGGCCGATGCTGCTGGAAAATGGCGTCCCCTAGGGGACTCGAACCCCTGTTACCGCCGTGAAAGGGCGGTGTCCTAGGCCACTAGACGAAGGGGACGAAACCTTCATGCCTTTTCGCGACCCACTCTTGAAAGAGTGGTGGAGCTAGACGGGATCGAACCGTCGACCTCTTGCATGCCATGCAAGCGCTCTCCCAGCTGAGCTATAGCCCCGTCGCGAGGACGGGGCGCATATTAGGGGCGCCCCCTCCTGCTGTCAACAATATTTTTTCTACAAACCGAACTTTTTTATCTGGAAGAACAAACACTTACCCGACCTCGGTCGGCACAGGACCTTCCCTGAACCGACCGGAGGGCCATCAGGCGATGGCCGCGAGCAGCTTCTCCCACTCCTTGGTTTCTTTCTTCGATACGCCGCCGAGAAGCTCGATGGCCTGACGCAACCGGAAGCGACTGAGATCAGCCCCCAGGATTTCCATGGCATCCAGCACCGAAACCGAACTGGCCTGCCCGGTGATGGCAGGGAACATCAGCGGCATCACATCTCGCAGCTTGAGCTCCAGGCTCTCGGCAACGGCCTGAATGCAGCCGGTGATGCGGTCTTTTTCCCACTGACGCAAGGATTCCAGCTTCCACAGCACCAGCTGCATGACCTGGCGCACCTGGTCCGGGCTCAGCTTCTTGTGCTCGAACAGCTTGGCATCCAGAGGCACCGCGCCGGAGAAGAAGAAACCGGCCAATGGCGCAATCTGGCTGAAAGTCTCCACCCTGCCCTGCACGTGCGGCGCGATGCGCATGAGGTACTCGGGGTTGAGTGCCCACTTCTGAATCTCGGCGGCGAAACGCTCCACCGGCAGTTCCCGGATCCACTGGCCATTCAGCCAGGAGAGTTTTTCCAGATCGAAGATCGGACCGCCCAGCGAAATACGCGACAGATCGAAGTGCTCGACCATCTCCGCCAAGGAGAACTTCTCGCGCTCATCCGGCATCGACCAGCCCATGCGGCCCAGGTAGTTGAGCATCGCTTCAGGCAGGAAGCCCATGCGCTCGTAGAAGGTGATGGAGGTGGGGTTCTTGCGCTTGGAGAGCTTGCTCTTGTCCGGATTGCGCAGCAGCGGCATGTAGCAGAGCTTGGGCTGCTCCCAACCGAAGTACTCGTAGAGCTTGATCAGCTTGGGCGCCGAAGGCAGCCATTCTTCGCCACGCAGGACATGGGTGATGCCCATCAGGTGGTCATCCACGACGTTGGCGAGGAAATAGGTCGGCAGGCCGTCGGTCTTCATCAGGACCTGCATATCCATGCGATCCCACGGGATTTCGACATCACCACGGAGCATGTCCGGGACCACGCAGACGCCTTCGCTCGGCACCTTCATGCGCACGACATGGGGCTCACCGGCGGCGATGCGCTTGTCTGCCTCATCCTTGGCCAGATGCATGCAGTGGCCGTCGTAGCGCGGGGTTTCCTTGCGCTCGGTCTGCTCGGCGCGCAGCTTGTCCAGGCGCTCAGCGGTGCAGAAGCACGGGAAGGCATGCCCCTTGACCACCAGCTCCTGGGAGTACTTCTTGTAGATCTCACCGCGCTCGCTCTGGCGGTACGGGCCATGCGGGCCACCAACGTCCGGGCCTTCGTCCCACTCGATGCCAAGCCAACGCAGGGCGTCGAAGATCTGCTGTTCGGATTCACGCGTGGAACGCAGCTGGTCAGTGTCCTCGATACGCAGGATGAACTGACCGCCGTGCTGGCGCGCGAAACACAGATTGAACAGGGCGATGTAGGCGGTGCCCACGTGCGGGTCGCCGGTGGGCGACGGCGCGATACGGGTACGGACGGTGGTCATGGAGTGGTCTCGAAACTCAAGGTGAATCAAAGGCGCGATCTTATCAGGCTGGTCGCCATCGGCTCCAGCAAGTGTCCTTCTTGTACCGGCAGGCTGCGCATCAGGAAGTCGAGAAATGCCTTGACCTTCATCGCCTGGAAACGCCGCGACGGATAGACCGCATAGATTTCGCCACTGGGCAATTGCGCTTCAGGCAGCAGCTCGATCAGTTCGCCGCGCTGCACGGCCGATTCGGTGAACATCAGCGGTAGACCTGCAATGCCGGCACCCGCCAACACTGCCTCGCGGGCAAAGGTGATGTTGTTGCAATAGAGGACGCGCTGGCAGGGCACGCTTTCCCCCTGCAGCATCCAGTAGCGCTGGGAATCCTGGGGCAGCAGGACGGCACGATGGCCAGCAAGGGCCTCCACCGTACGCGGTGTGCCGTGGGCAGCGAGGTAAGCCGGGCTCGCGCAAAGCCGCCGACCGCTCTCGAACAACTTGCGAGCGATCAGGGTTGAGTCCTGCGGCTGGCCGATCATGATCGCGATGTCCACGCCCTCTTCCAGCGGATCGACATTGCGCGAGGTGATTTCAACTTCAGCAGTGATCTGCGGGTACTGGCGCATGAAACTGCCCAGCACCTTGCCGAGGAACAACTGGCCAAATTCGATAGGCGCAGTGACGCGCAGCAGGCCAGAGGGCTCCTGCTGCAATTGCATGACCGCCTGCTCGGCTTCGGCGAAGTCCAGCATGATCTGCCGGCATCTTTCGTAATACGCCAGCCCTACTTCGGTCAGCCGCAGCTTGCGGGTCGTGCGATTGAGCAGGCGCACCCCGAGACGCTCTTCCAGAAGCGCAATGCGGCGACTGACGGTGGATTTCTGCATGCCCAGGCTTTGCGCAGCCTGGGTGAAGCTGTGGCACTCGACTACGCGAGTGAAGATAAGCGCATCATCCAGCCCCATTATTGTTCCTTATAAGCAACAAAGTTTCTGAATTGTACCGGCTATTGGCGAGCACGGAACACTGCTAGATTCGCAACATTCTGCAAAGACTTCGAGCCACGTTTTCCATGCCCGCCAAACTGCAACGCCGCCTGTTCACCTTCATCGCCCTGGTGGCTCTGGTCGCCGCCGGCCTCTTCGGCCACTGGCTGCTGATCGGCCGATTCCTCGAATCCACCGACAACGCTTACGTGCAGGGGGAAATCACTCGCGTCTCCAGCCAGCTGGGTGCGCGCATCGATGAAGTGCTGGTCAGCGACAACCAGCAAGTGAAGAAAGGCGATGTTCTGGTGCGTCTCGACGCCGACGACTTCAAGCTCGCCCTGGAACGGGCCCGGGCCCAGCTCGATACGCGCGAAGCCGAGCTGGCCCAGGCGCAGAGCAAACTCGTGCAGCAGTCCAGCCTGATCGCCGCGAGCCAGGCTGATGTCGCCGCGACCCAAGCCACCCTGGGCCGCACTCAGATCGACCTGTCCCGCGCACAGACCCTGCGCAAGCCCGGCTACGTCTCCGAGGAGCGCGTCACTACCCTGTCCGCTGACTCCCGCGTCGCCCGCTCCCAGGTCGCCAAGGCAGAGGCCGACCTCAAGGCCCAGCGCCAGCAAGTGGATGCGCTGAACGCCGAGATCAAGCGCCTGGAAGCGCAGATCGCAACAGCACGTGCCGAGGTCGCCCAGGCAGAGCTGAACCTCAGCCGTACCGAAATCCGTTCGCCCATCGACGGTCGCGTCGGCCAGCGCGCCGCGCGCAATGGCCAGTACGTCCAGGTGGGCGCGCACCTGATGTCCCTGGTGCCGGACGAAGACATCTGGGTCCAGGCGAACTTCAAGGAAACCCAGATCGAGCGCATGCTGCCGGGCCAGACCGCAGAACTGATCTTCGACAGCTTCCCCGATACCCCCATCGAAGCCCGCGTGGACAGCCTCTTCGCGGCCTCCGGCGCACAGTTCAGCCTACTCCCGCCGGATAACGCCACAGGCAACTTCACCAAGGTGGTCCAACGCATTCCGGTGAAGCTGACCTTCGCCTCCGACAATCCGCTCAAGGGCCGCATCCGTCCCGGCATGTCCGTTATGGTCAAAGTGCGCCTGAAGGCCGAGAACCATGGCGGGTGATGCACTGGTTCGCCCCACTGGCGAACCGAGCCGACGTGACTGGATAGCTGTGATGAGCGCCATGCTCGGCGCTTTCATGGCGGTGCTGGACATCCAGATCACCAACTCCTCGCTCAAGGACATCCAGGGCGCGCTCTCTGCCACGCTCGAAGAAGGCTCGTGGATTTCTACCTCCTACCTGGTAGCGGAAATCATCATGATTCCGCTCACCGCTTGGCTGGTGCAGCTCCTCTCGGCGCGGCGCCTGGCGGTGTGGGTGTCCGTCGGCTTCCTGATTTCTTCCCTGCTCTGCTCCTTCGCCTGGAGCCTGGAAAGCATGATCGCCTTCCGAGCCTTGCAGGGCTTCACTGGCGGCGCGCTGATTCCGTTGGCATTCACCCTCACCCTGATCAAGCTGCCGGAGCATCATCGCGCCAAGGGCATGGCGCTGTTTGCCATTACTGCGACCTTCGCCCCTTCCATCGGCCCGACCCTGGGTGGCTGGCTGACGGAAAACTTCGGCTGGGAATACATCTTCTATATCAACGTGCCGCCGGGCCTGCTGATGATTGCCGGGCTGCTCTATGGACTGGAGAAGAAGGCACCGCACTGGGAACTGCTCAAGCGTACCGACTACGCCGGCATCGTGACGCTCGGTGTCGGGCTCGGTTGCCTGCAGGTGTTTCTCGAAGAAGGCCACCGCAAGGACTGGCTGGAGTCTGACCTGATCGTCGGACTGGGCAGCATTGCGCTGGTGAGCCTGGTCCTTTTCGTCATCCTCCAGGTCTCGCGCCCCAATCCGCTGATCAACCTCGGCATCCTGAAAAACCGCAACTTCGGCTTGTCGAGCATTTCCAGTGTTGGTCTTGGCATGGGCCTGTACGGTTCGATTTATGTGTTGCCGCTGTATCTGGCGCAGATCCAGGGTTACAACGCACTGCAGATCGGCGAAGTGATCATGTGGATGGGCGTCCCGCAGCTGTTCCTGATTCCGCTCGTCCCCAAGTTGATGAAAGTCATTTCGCCCAAGTTCCTCTGCGCCCTGGGTTTTGGCCTGTTTGGTTACGCCAGCTTTGCCTCTGGCGTGCTCAACCCGGACTTCGCGGGGCCACAGTTCAACCAGATCCAGATCATTCGCGCCCTCGGCCAGCCTCTGGTGATGGTGACTGTGTCGTTGATCGCCACCGCCTACATCCAGCCGCAGGACGCCGGCTCTGCTTCCAGCCTGTTCAACATCCTGCGAAACCTGGGCGGCGCCATCGGGATCGCCCTGCTTGCCACCTTGCTGGACGCCCGCGCCAAGGTCTACTTCGACTACCTGCGCGAGTCCCTGGTGCCCAGCAATCCGCAGGTCGCCGAACGTCTGGCACTGCTGACGGAGAAGCTCGGCAGCGAGCAAGCGGCCCTGGGCAAGCTCAGCGAAATCGCACACCAGCAGGCCAGCATCATGGCCTACAATGACGCCTTCCATTTCATCGGTATCGCCCTCGGCGTCAGCATGCTCGCCGTGCTGCTCACCCGCGCCCTGCCCGTCGGCGCTACAGGTGGCGCCAGCGCCGCCGCCCACTAATCCCGCGCCGGACATCCGGCGCGCTTCGCTTCAGGCTGTACATGTCTTTCCACGCTTCAACCCGCCGCACCCTTCTCCTGATCGGTGCCTTCGCCATGATTTACATCGGCTGGGGCACCACTTACCTGGCCAACCACTTCCTCCTGCGTGAACTGCCGCCCTTTGTCATCGCCACCTTGCGCTTCCTGTTCGCGGGCACCCTGGCCCTGGGCTGGGTGCTGGCCAGCGGCAAGGCGCAAGTCCAGCGCAGCGACTTCGGTGGCGCCCTGGTTGGTGGCGTCCTTTTGATTGCCGTTGGCCAGGGAGCGCTGATTTACGCCAACCAGTTCCTGCCCACCGGCATGCTGGCGATGCTTTATACCACCCTCCCCCTCTGGAGCGTGGCGTTGGAATGGCTGCTGGATCGCCGACCGCCGCTCTGGGTCCTCTGCGGCCTGGCACTCGCCAGCGGCGGCATTGTGATGCTGATGGGCAAGGGACTGGGCGCCGACTCCGGCTTCGATCAATGGTTCGCAAGTGCGCTGGTGGTGATTGCCACGCTCCTCTGGGGGGGGCGGCGCGTGGATGCTGCGCCAGCGCCCGCCCTTCCGTTCCAGCTGGATGGGGCTGAGCCTGCAGATGCTGACGGGCACGCTGATTCTCGCGATCTTCGGTTTGTGGCG
Source organism: Metapseudomonas resinovorans (assembly GCF_002003485.1). Classification (GTDB taxonomy): domain Bacteria; phylum Pseudomonadota; class Gammaproteobacteria; order Pseudomonadales; family Pseudomonadaceae; genus Metapseudomonas; species Metapseudomonas resinovorans_D. The sequence continues at coordinate 29,390 of NZ_BDMA01000058.1, read as the reverse complement.
TGGGGACTGGAGCGGAGTGGACCTGTCCAGCGTGAGCGTGGATGCCTGGCTATGGATGGCCTATCTGGTGGTGCCGGTCAGCCTGGGAGTTTATCCCGCTTATTTCTGGCTGCTGAGGGAAGTGAAACCGAGCCTGGTTTCGACCTTCGCCTTCGTCAATCCGGTAGTGGCACTCCTGCTCGGTTTCGTGATCCTCGGAGAACGACTCGAAGCCGCCGCACTGCTTGCCTGCCTGGCGACTCTGGCAGGCGTTGTGATGATCATCTTCGGTAGGCGCTAACGACAATGAAGAAGGGCGCCAGATGGCGCCCTCTTTCATTCAGAGCTGGAGCAGCCGCTCCCGCAACTTCTGGATTTCGTCGCGCAATTGTGCCGCAGCTTCGAACTCCAGGTCGCGGGCCAGCTGGAACATCTTCTCCTCCATCTGGCGAATACGCTTGGTGATCTCGCTCGGCGAACGCAGTTCCGCCTCGTACCGGGCGCTCTCCTCGGCAGCCTTGGCCATGGCCTTGCGCTTGTTACTGCGCGAGCCCGGTACGGTCGCACCTTCGAGGATGTCCTGAATGTCCTTCTTCACACCTTTCGGCACGATGCCGTGGGCTTCGTTGAACGCCACTTGCTTGCTGCGGCGTCGATCGGTCTCATCCAGCGCTCGCTGCATGGAGCCGGTGACGTTGTCGGCGTAAAGAATCGCCCTGCCGTTCAGGTTGCGCGCCGCGCGTCCGATGGTCTGGATGAGCGAACGCTCGGATCTCAGGAAGCCTTCCTTGTCGGCATCCAGGATGGCCACCAGCGAAACCTCCGGCATATCCAGGCCTTCGCGCAGCAGGTTGATCCCCACCAACACGTCGAAAGCGCCGACACGGAGGTCGCGAATGATTTCCACCCTCTCCACGGTATCGATATCCGAGTGCAGGTAACGCACCTTGACGTCATGGTCAGCCAGGTAGTCGGTGAGGTCCTCCGCCATGCGCTTGGTCAGCGTGGTGACCAGCACCCGCTCTTCGACTGCTACACGCTTGTGAATCTCGGAAAGCAGGTCGTCCACCTGGGTAGTAGCCGGACGTACTTCCACCTGCGGGTCCACCAGGCCCGTCGGTCGCACCACTTGCTCGACCACCCGGCCGGCATGCTCACCCTCGTAGGGGCCCGGGGTGGCAGACACGAAGATGGTCTGGGGACTGATCGCTTCCCACTCATCGAAGCGCAGCGGGCGGTTGTCCAGCGCCGACGGCAGGCGGAAACCGTACTCCACCAGCGTTTCCTTGCGCGAACGGTCGCCCTTGAACATCGCCCCCACCTGGGGAACCGTGACGTGGGATTCATCGATCACCAGCAGCGAATTCGCAGGCAGGTAGTCATAGAGCGTCGGCGGCGCCTCGCCCGGAGCGCGACCGGAGAGATAGCGGGAGTAGTTTTCGATGCCGTTGCAATAGCCCAGCTCGAGAATCATTTCCAGATCGAAGCGGGTACGCTGCTCCAGCCGCTGCGCCTCCACCAGCTTGTTGGCTGAACGCAACTGCTCGAGGCGCTCTTTGAGCTCTTCCTTGATCTTGTCCACCGCCTCCAGCAGCACCTCGCGCGGCGTCACGTAGTGGCTTTTCGGATAGAAAGTGAAGCGCGGCAGCTTGCGGATCACCTCGCCCGTCAGAGGATCGAACGCCGCTAGGCTTTCCACCTCATCATCGAACAGTTCGACACGGATCGCCTCCAGATCGGATTCTGCCGGGAAAACATCGATGACATCGCCGCGAACGCGGAAGGTTGCGCGGGCAAAGTCCATGTCATTGCGTGTGTACTGCAATTCTGCCAGGCGCCGCAGCAAGGTCCGCTGGTCGAGACGGTCGCCGCGGTCGATGTGCAGCACCATCTTCAGGTAGGACGCCGGATCACCCAGACCATAAATGGAAGAAACGGTGGCGACGATGATGGCGTCTGGACGCTCCAGCAGAGCCTTCGTCGCGGACAGGCGCATCTGCTCGATATGGTCGTTGATCGAGGCATCTTTCTCGATATAGGTATCGGAGGACGGAACGTAGGCTTCCGGCTGGTAATAGTCGTAGTACGAAACGAAGTACTCGACGGAGTTGTTCGGGAAGAACGCGCGGAATTCGCCATACAGCTGCGCCGCCAATGTCTTGTTGGGCGCCAGTACCAGCGTGGGACGCTGTACCTGGGAAATGACATTGGCAATGCTGAAGGTCTTCCCCGACCCGGTAACCCCCAGCAGCGTCTGGTGCGAAAGGCCGGCTTCAAGCCCTTCCACCATCTGGCGAATGGCCTCCGGCTGGTCGCCGGCGGGCTCGAAACGGGTTACAAGCTGGAACTCCGACATGCTGACCTCGACATTGGATGTGACACCTGGGCAGAACGGGCGTCATACCTGGCGGAAAGCTTGCGCGCGATGTCGCCGCAAACTGTCTGGGCCGCTATAATACCGGCCCGATTGCGCAACCCCTAGCGCACATCGTTCGGGGTTGCATCCCATCCTCATCTTCCTCCGAGCTGCCGCATCATGAGTCTGTTTTCTGCCGTCGAAATGGCTCCGCGTGATCCTATCCTGGGTCTCAACGAAGCGTTCAACGCCGATACCCGTGCCGACAAAATCAACCTGGGCGTGGGCGTCTACTACAACGAGCAGGGCCGTATCCCGCTCCTGCGCGCTGTAGCTGAAGCGGAAAAGGCCCGCATCGAAGCGCACGCCCCGCGTGGCTACCTGCCAATCGAGGGTATCGCGTCCTACGACCAGGCCGTGCAAAAGCTGTTGTTCGGCGCTGATTCCGAACTGCTGGCCCAAGGCCGCGTTGTCACCACCCAGGCCGTGGGCGGTACCGGCGCACTGAAAACCGGCGCCGACTTCCTCAAGCGCCTGCTGCCCAATGCCGTAGTCGCCATCAGCGACCCGAGCTGGGAAAACCACCGCGCCCTGTTCGAAGCCGCCGGTTTCCCGGTGCAGAACTACCGCTACTACGATGCAGCCACCAATGGTGTGAATCGTGCCGGCTTGCTGGAAGACCTCAAGGCCCTGCCCGCTCGGTCCGTCGTGGTACTGCACGCCTGCTGCCACAACCCGACCGGCGTGGACCTCGAACTGGAAGACTGGAAAGCCGTTCTGGAAGTTCTGCGCGAGCGCGAGCATGTGCCGTTCCTCGACATCGCCTATCAGGGCTTCGGCGCCGGCATTGATGAGGACGCGTTCGCGGTACGCCTGTTCGCCGAATCCGGCCTGCAGTTCTTCGTCTCCAGCTCCTTCTCCAAGTCCTTCTCGCTGTACGGCGAGCGCGTCGGTGCCCTGTCCGTGGTAACCAACTCGAAGGAAGAGGCTGGCCGCGTGCTGTCGCAAGTCAAGCGCGTGATCCGCACCAACTACTCCAACCCGCCCACCCATGGCGCTACCGTGGTTGCCTCTGTGCTCAACAGCCCGGAACTGCGTGCCATGTGGGAAGGCGAGCTAGGCGAGATGCGTACGCGCATCCACAGCATGCGCCTGGCCATGGTCGAGCAATTGGCGGCCCAGGGCGCCAAGCGCGACTTCAGCTTCGTGGCTCGTCAGCGCGGCATGTTCTCCTACTCCGGCCTGACCGCCGAGCAAGTGGAACGCCTGAAAAACGAGTTCGGCATCTACGCCGTCAGCACCGGCCGCATCTGCGTTGCCGCGCTGAACAACAGCAACCTGGAAAGCATCACCCGCGCGATTACCCAGGTACTCTGACGTGGAAAAGGAGAAGCTCAAGCAGATGCTTGACTTCTCCTTTCTAATCAGTAAGATACGCGCATCCGATCCGCGATAGCTCAGTCGGTAGAGCAAATGACTGTTAATCATTGGGTCCCTGGTTCGAGTCCAGGTCGCGGAGCCAAATTAAAAGCCCTCGGCACATGCCGGGGGCTTTTTCTTTTGGGCGACGGACACTCGTCTAGACCCACGTCGCTCACCCCGCCCCCTCTCTTAAGCGCGCTGGGCTTTCGCCCCATATCCAAATCGCAACGCCGCCATTCTGGCTAGCAGCAGGGACAGCCAACAAAAAGCCGGCCTTGAAGGCCGGCTCTAGATTTGCCCGTACGCTACTCGACGGTCAGCCTGTCACGACTCTTCTCCAGAGTCTTGACACCAATTCCCTTGACCTCTAGCAGGTCGTCTACCGAGGAGAACGGACCGTTCTCCTCGCGGTACTGCACGATTGCTTTGGCCTTCGCTGCACCAATCCCAACCATATGGTCCTGCAACGCCAACTCGTCCGCGGAATTGATATTCAGCTTGCCCGCCTGGTTCGCAGAACTTTCAACTACTGCCGCTGGCGCAGCCTTAGCTGCTAAAGCTACTTGGCTATAGCCGAGACAAGATGAACAGAGAACGAGAAACAGCGAGGCGATACGTACACGAAACATCGTGAACACTCCTTGTCATCAGTAAGGGGAAGGGCGGTACATCCAGAAACCGCCCGACACAAACTAATGCCTGGAGTTAGAAGGCTCAATTCGTCGCTGCTGATGGATCCAGTCAACAATTTCCTCTTCCGGGGTGTAACCGTTGACGGTCTCGCGTAGGAGTTGGCGCACTCGAACGTAGTCATCGGCCTCAACAGCAGCGAACGACCCTTGCCGAATTCAACACGAGTTTTCAGCGCAAGACTCTAACCGCGACCTTACCGCAAGGCTCATTACCCAATTGAGCACACCGCCCACCGTACTGTGCTGCTAACGGTAGATATCTGCGTGCAATAGAGAAATAAAGGGTATCGAGAGATGCTTGATTCTGCGCAAGGAACTGCGCCCCAAGCGCAATCGGGGAACTCCAGAGGTTGATTCACCCACTCTAACGAGGGATGGGGAGTTATCGCCCCTCAATGGACCGAGTTACTCATTAACTCGATCGCGCAACTCCTTGCCCGGCTTGAAATGCGGCACAAATTTACCGTCGAGACGCACCGACTCCCCAGTCTTCGGGTTACGTCCGACTCGCGGCGCACGAAAGTGCAGGGAAAAACTGCCAAACCCACGAATTTCGATCCGATCACCTGTCGCCAACGCCTGCGACATCTGTTCGAGCATCGTTTTGATGGCAAGCTCAACATCCTTGGACGACAGCTGCCCCTGGTGGGTAACGATTCGTTCGATCAACTCCGACTTGGTCATGGTTTTCCCTTCTAATTCAAGCGGCTAGATCAGCTCTATGAGTTTTAGCACGCCGAAAGGGCTTTGAACAGCCTTAACGCGGAACGGTAAATCGCGGGCAACAAAAAGGGCGGCCTAGGCCGCCCTTTTTGCTGATGGAGCAGGGTGATTAGCCCTGGTTCTCCATCTGAGCACGGATCAGGTCACCAATGGTGGTCGGGCCGGTGGACTCGACTTCCTGCTTGCGCAGTTCCTTCATGGCGTCCTTCTCGTCATCAACGTCCTTGGACTTGATGGAGAGGCTGATTACGCGGCTCTTACGGTCGATGCTGATGATCTTGGCTTCGACTTCTTCGCCTTCCTTCAGCACGTTGCGAGCGTCTTCAACGCGGTCACGGCTGATTTCGGAAGCCTTCAGAACACCTTCGATCTCGCCGCCGAGGCTGATTACAGCGCCCTTGGCGTCAACTTCTTTCACTGTGCCGCGAACGATGCTGCCCTTCTCGTGCATGGAGGCGTAGCTGGAGAACGGATCGTCTTCCAGTTGCTTGATGCCCAGGGAGATGCGCTCACGCTCCGGATCAACGGAGAGGATGACGGTTTCCAGCTCGTCGCCCTTCTTGAAGCGGCGTACGGCTTCTTCGCCAACTTCGTTCCAGGAGATGTCGGACAGGTGAACCAGACCGTCGATACCACCTTCCAGGCCGATGAAGATACCGAAATCAGTGATCGACTTGATGGTGCCGGAGATCTTGTCGCCCTTGTTGAAGCGGCTGGAGAAGTCTTCCCACGGGTTGGACTTGCACTGCTTGATGCCCAGGGAGATACGACGACGCTCTTCGTCGATGTCCAGAACCTGAACTTCCACTTCGTCGCCAACCTGAACGACTTTCGACGGGTGGATGTTCTTGTTGGTCCAGTCCATTTCGGAAACGTGTACCAGGCCTTCCACGCCCTCTTCCAGCTCGGCGAAGCAGCCGTAGTCGGTGAGGTTGGTTACACGGGCGGTCACGCGAGTGCCTTCCGGGTAACGAGCCTTGATGGCAACCCATGGGTCTTCGCCCAGTTGCTTCAGGCCCAGGGAAACGCGGTTGCGCTCGCGGTCGAACTTCAGGACCTTCACGTCGATCTCGTCACCAACGTTGACGATCTCGGACGGATGCTTGATGCGCTTCCAAGCCATGTCGGTGATGTGCAGCAGGCCGTCTACGCCGCCCAGGTCAACGAACGCACCGTAGTCGGTGAGGTTCTTGACGATACCTTTGACTTGCTGGCCTTCCTGCAGGGATTCCAGCAGAGCTTCGCGCTCGGCGCTGTTCTCGGCTTCCAGGACGCTGCGACGGGAAACGACAACGTTGTTGCGCTTCTGATCCAGCTTGATGACCTTGAACTCGAGTTCCTTGCCTTCCAGGTGGGTGGTGTCGCGTACGGGACGCACGTCGACCAGGGAGCCCGGCAGGAACGCGCGGATGCCGCTGACGTCGACGGTGAAACCGCCCTTGACCTTGCCATTGATAACGCCCTTGACCACTTCTTCGGCGTTGAAGGCGGCTTCCAGAACCAGCCAGGACTCGGCGCGCTTGGCTTTTTCGCGGGACAGCTTGGTTTCACCGAAGCCGTCTTCCACCGCGTCAAGCGCAACGTGGACCTCGTCACCCACCTTGATGGTCAGTTCGCCTTGTTCGTTATAGAACTGCTCGACCGGGATGACGCCCTCGGATTTCAGGCCAGCATGGACGGTGACCCAGTCACCATCGATGTCGACCACGATGCCGGTGATGATTGCACCCGGCTGCATGTCGAGGGATTTCAGGCTTTCTTCAAAAAGTTCTGCAAAGCTTTCGCTCATGTTCATACCTGTAGTCAAAGGCCAGGAAAGGCCCTATTCCGCACTCCAGCCAATGCGGTCAAGTCATCAATAGAGGCGATGGGGATCGAAGCTGGTATCCCACACCGTCCCGGTGGCGCAACTCCCAGCGGAAACCGGAAGCTGCGCAAAACTCGGGGTTGACATTGGCTTTTTCAACCTCCGGACGGAGGAATCGAGCCAACATAAGGGCTGGAATGGTAGCAATGGGGTTGACGCCCGTCAATCACACACCCCAGCCATACCTAAAGGGGTGCGGCAGTCTACAGCAGACGCTCTTCGCCCTGTAGATAAAGCGCCAGGCGGCGCAGCATGACGTCGCACGCCAACAGCTGTTCAAGACTGACGAACTCGTCCGGCTTATGCCCCTGATCCATGCTGCCCGGGCCGCAGACGACCGTGGGAATGCCTGCCTGATCGAACAACCCTCCCTCAGTGCCGAAGGCCACGGTGCCGAACTCCGTCGAACCAGAGAGGAGCGCCAGCAGGCGAGCCGCTTCACCGTCGGGCGGAGTTGCCAGTCCCGGATAGGCGCTCAACGGCTTGAGACTGATGCCAGTGTCCGCCTGCACCCTGCGCATCCGCGGTACCAGTTCGTCCTCGGCAAAGGCCTGCAGCTCATCCGCCACCTGCTGCGCATCGAAGCCTGGCAGCGCGCGCACCTCAAAGTCGAACTCGCATTCCGCCGGCACGATGTTCAGCGCACGACCGCCCTTGATGGTGCCGGTCTGCACCGTGGAGAACGGCGGATCGAAACGTTCATCGTGAAGTTCCGGCCGTGCCAGCTCCGCACCGATCTCGCCCAGCTTGCCGATCAATCGAGCCGCGTACTCTATGGCATTCACGCCGTAAGGCGCGTACGCGGAATGACAGGCGGCGCCCTGGACTTCACAGCGCATGGCCAGCTTCCCCTTGTGGCCCAGCACCGGCTTCAGCTCCGTGGGTTCGCCGATCAGGCACAGGCGCGACTTGTGCGGTCGTTTTTCCAGCTCCGCCAGCATGGGACGCACCCCCAGGCAGCCAACCTCCTCGTCATAGGAGAAGGCCAGATGCACCGGCAGCGTCAGTGGCCGCTCCAGAAAGACCGGGACAGCAGCCAGTACCGAGGCAATGAAGCCTTTCATATCCGCCGTACCGCGCCCGTACAACCGCCCTTCCCGTTCGGTCAGCCTGAATGGCTCGACCGTCCAGGCCTGCCCGTCCACGGGCACCACGTCGGTATGGCCAGACAGCACAACGCCACCCCGGTCGCGAGGACCGATGGTGGCAAACAGGTTGGCCTTGGTGCGTTCCGGGTTATAGAACAGCTCACTCTCGACCCCGAGCCCGGAGAGGTAATCCCGGATGAACGCGATCAGCTCCAGGTTGGAGTCCCAGCTGACGGTGGCGAAACCCACCAGCCGTTCGAGCAGATCGCGACTGGAGACCTCATTCATCACCTGGTACCCCGTAACTGGGGGCCGCCGTCGGGTTCAGTGCACGGGTGACGTAATCCTGCATCTGCGGCCGATAGGCCTGCCAGAGAGCGTCCAGCTGGCCGATAGGGTCCTCCTCCGCCCAATCGACCCGCAGATCGACGAGCGGCCAGGTGAGGTCACCCATCACCTTGAGTGCTGCCGAGTGAACCGGGCCCGCCTCGCCACCTGCCGCCATCGCGGCATGCATGGCAGCCAGCAGGCGGTCCGCCAGAAGGCCGGGAGCTGCCTCGAACGCCTTCACCATGGCTTCGATGACATGGGTGCCGGACAACAGGTTCCCTGCTGCGACGCACTGCTCGCCAGCCACCGCGTTGTGCACGCCCAACGCCTCGCTGCCACTGAACAGCGCGGTGCGGCCGTGGCTATCGATCACCGTGACCTGGCGATACTGGCTCCAGCCGTTGGTACTGAGGGCCCGATCCAGGGCCGCCGCGGGCTCCAGCTGCTGCGCGTCGAGCAGATCGAGAATCTGCGGCCCCAAGGCCGGCAGGGTGACGTTCTGGGTCGCCACCGCACCCACTCCCGCCCGCACCCACGGGCAACGCGCGCCGACCGCGATGCTCGAAGAGCTGATGGCGATGCCGAGCTGCCCAGTCTCAGGGCAGCGACCAATGATAGAGAACGTCATGCTCCTGCTCCTTATGCCTGTGCCGACTGCCAGTCGTCCGGAATCACCGCGATCACATCGATCTCCATCAGCCACTGGGGCTGGCCCAGGGCGGAAACCACCAGCCCGGTGGAGATCGGGAACACGCCTTTGAGCCACTTGCCCACTTCCTGGTAGACCGGCTCGCGGTAGCGGGGGTCGATCAGGTAGGTGGTGGTCTTGACGATGTGGGACAGATCGCTGCCCGCCTCTTCCAGCAGTTGCTTGACGTTCTTCATGGCCTGTTCGGTCTGCGCGCGAGGGTCGCCGAGGCCGACCAGCCGTCCCTCGAAATCGGTCCCGACCTGGCCGCGAACATAGACGGTGTTGCCGGCACGCACGGCCTGGCACAGGTCGTTGTCCAGCGACTGGTTCGGATAAGTGTCCTTGGTGTTGAACATGCGGATGCGAGTATGGGTAGGCATCGAATCACTTCCTGAAATCTGATTGTTTGAACACACGAATAACGGCAGTCGCCTGCACGGAAGCGCTGTCTCTCAGCTTTTCACCCGGCGCTGCGAGGCATCGCGGTAGGCGAGGTATTTGTGTTGAGTGGCGATGTGGTCGGCGATGTGCTTGGCGTCGTGCCAGACACCCCAGATAAAGGTGGAGCCCCGGCGGGACAGCCACGGCAGGCCGAGGAAATAGATGCCCGGCTCAGCCGACACACCGCGCTGGTGCTGCGGCTTGCCCTTGGCGTCGAAGGCGTTGACCCTCAGCCAGCTGTAATCGACCGCGTAGCCAGTCGCCCAGATGATCGAGGTAACACCGGCCTTGGCCAGGTCCAGCTCGATCATCGGGTTGCTCACGCATTCCGGGTCCGGATAGGTCGCGCGGGCTTCGGGTTCCTCCGGCAGATCGAGGCCATTGCGCTCGATGTATGCGTCCGCTGCATCCAGCAGCGACAGATAGTTCTCGTCGCCGCGAGCGATGTTTTCCGCAAGGTCCGCCTGGAACGTCACCGCGTCACCTTCGAACGACTTGGTCAGACCGACGAGCGTCACACCTTGATGGGCCAGTGCCCGGAAGTCGACCGTATGACCACCACGAGCCCCGCTCACAGCAATGGTCACGTGCTCTTTGCCCGGCTGTGCGGCTTCCGCGTCCCACAGACCGAGCACACCAAGCCACCAGCAGAAGTCGCGATTGCGGTAGGCGCGCGGCGGACGATCGTGCGGACCGACCGACAGGTAGACCTGCTTGCCGGCGCGCTGCAGCTCATCGGCAATCTGCACCCCGGACGATCCGGCCCCTACCACCAGTACACCGCCTTCCGGCAGTTGCTGCGGATTGCGGTACTGGGCGGAGTGAATCTGCGTGACGCTTGCGTTGTTGGGCGCGATCGGTGGGATGATCGGGCGCTGGAAAGGTCCGGTAGCGGCGACCACACGATTGGCCTGGATCACACCCTCGGAGGTTTCGACGGTGAATCCTGGACGGTCGGCATTGCGCACCACCGACTTCACTTCCACACCGGTGCGGATGGGGGCATCGAACTGCTTGGCGTAGGCTTCGAAATAGGCCGCCACCTGCTCCTTGGAAGCGAAGGCGTCGGGATCGAGGTCAAACTCCAGCCCCGGGAAACGGTCATGCCAGGCCGGCCCGTTGGCCACCAGCGAGTCCCAGCGCCCTGTGCGCCAGGCTTCGGCAATGCGATTGCGCTCCAGCACCAGGTGCGGTACGCCGAGCTTGGTCAGGTGCTCGCTCATGGCCACGCCGGCCTGGCCGGCACCCACAACCAGCGTATCGATTTCTATTGTTTCAACTGCCTTCTCCGCGTACTTCTGAAACGCGGTCTGGTTCAGGTCGGTCATCGCTTGCCTCCTCTGACTCTGATCATTCTTGTTTTGCTGATGCGGCTATCGGTAAGGGGTGTTGGCCGCATTCTGTTCAGAGCGAGGAATTCGCGAAATTATGATTTTTGTAGTCGCTGGCTAGGAAAAAGCTACCAGGGCGAAAAGCGCTGGGCCCCGCGCGCCAGAAGGCTTTGGATATAGGTTTTTTAGATTCAGGCGCGACAAAATAAATAGCGTCGCGCCGCCCGCAGCCCCACTGATCGAAATGCATTTGCCGCGCCCCCGCCGCGCCTGATATCTGTATATATCCACAGTGAAAGACCGGTCTGCCTTCCCCGCCATGCCTGCCGCACTCGACGATCCTTTCTATTACCTGCACAACTTCCACACCCTACTGGACTGGATCAGTGAGCGTTATCACGACCTGCTGGACAGCGAGGAAGTGGCGTTCATCGAAGATTTCCGTGCCCTGCCCCGGGCCTCCCAGGCACTCCTGGTTCGCATGGTGATGCGCAAAGGCACGCTGTTTCGAGCGAGCAAGCTGAACTACGAGGAGATCGGCGACACCCGCGAGGCGGCTCTTCCGCTGCTGACACTTGGCTGGGTGGATGCAGCAGCGGAACTGGACCTCATCCAGCTCTTCGGCCTGCTCACGCTGGGCGAAGTGGATGCGTGCTTCGGCAAGGCACCGGGGCGCAAGGCGGAGCGTCTGGAGAACCTGCTTGCCGATCACGATGGGCGCCGCACCTTCGCGAACTGGTTTCCGGCCAGCAGCGATTGTGTCTATGCCGTGGACCTGATGGAGATCTGCGACCGCCTGCGGCTGATGTTCTTCGGCAACCTCTACCAGGACTGGTCCGAATTCGTCCTCGCCGACCTCGGCATCTATCAGTACGAAAAGGTGGAGATCGATGCCTCCGCAAGGGGTTTCCGCGAGCGTGCCGATCTCGACTACTACCTGCGCCTTCACCGTTGGAGAGAGCGATTCGAGGCGGGTGAAGCACTCGAACAACTGCTGCCCGAACTTCCGCTGGAAACCCACGCCAACCCCTGGCTGGATGCGCGTCGGCGCAAGCTGCTGTTCCAGGTCGGCCAGCACTGCGAGCGCTGCGAGCTGCTGGAAGCGGCGCTTGGCCTGTACGGCCTTTGCGACTACCCAGGGGCGCGGGTGCGACGCATCCGTGTGTTCGAACGCCTGGAAGCCCATGACGATGCCTTCGGCCTTGCGCAACTCGCCAACGCAGCACCCGAAAGCGAGGAAGAGCAGCAGCACCTGACCCGCATCCTGCCGCGCCTGCGACGCAAACTTGGCCTGCCCAAGGAGCCGCCAGCCGGCAGCGCAACGGTGCAGCGTATCGACTTGCTGCTGCCGCAACCCCCGGAACCGCTATCGGTGGAGCATGCCGTGCTGCTGCATTTCCACGAAGACGGCGCGCCCGTGCACTACGTGGAGAACACCCTGCTGAACTCGCTGTTTGGCCTGCTGTGCTGGGACGCCATCTTCGCCGCGCTACCCGGCGCCTTCTTCCACCCGTTCCACAATGGGCCGTCGGACCTGCTCAGTCCTGATTTCCATGCACGCCGGGCAGAACTGTTCGATGCCTGCCTGGCACAACTGGATAGCGACGCCTACCAGGCCAGCATTCGCCGGACCTTCGCCGCCAAGCAGGGGTTGCTGTCGCCCTTCGTCTACTGGGGCAACCTGGACGAAACCCTGCTCGACCAGGCCCTGACCTGCCTGCCGGCAGCACAGCTCAAGGCCTGTTTCCAGCGAATCCTTGCCGACATCAAGTCCAACCGCGCCGGCCTGCCGGACCTGATCCAGTTCTGGCCGGCCGAACGCCGCTACCGCCTGATCGAGGTGAAGGGTCCCGGTGACCGCCTGCAGGACAACCAGCTGCGCTGGCTGGAGTTCTGCGCCCAACACGGGATTCCCGTGGAAGTCTGCTACGTGCAATGGGTGGACGCCTGACATGAACTACAGCGTCGCCGTGCGCGCGCTCTGCGAGTTCACCGCCAAGACGGGCGACCTCGACCTGCGCTTCACCCCGGCGCCCACTGCCCAGGAAGGCATCGCCGGCCACGCGCTCGTGGCCAGCCGTCGGGGCGAGGGCTACCAGACGGAAGTCACGCTGGTTGGCGAGTTCGGCCCACTGCGTGTACGCGGTCGCGCCGACGGCTACGACCCGGTGCTGAACCGTCTGGAGGAAGTGAAGACCTATCGCGGTGATCTCCAGCGCATGCCGGACAATCACCGACACCTGCACTGGGCCCAGTTAAAGGTCTACGGCTGGCTGCTCTGCCGCCAGCAGTCGCTTCCGGAAGTCGAGCTAACGCTGGTCTATTTCGACATCGGCAGCCAGAAGGAAACCCTGTTCACCGAGCGCCACAAGGCCGAAGACCTGCGCCTGTTTTTCGAAACCCAGTGCCAACGCTTCATTGCCTGGGCCGAACAGGAGCTCGCCCACACAGCGGCGCGCAACGCCACACTTGAAACCCTCACCTTTCCCCATGCCGCGTTCCGCCAAGGCCAGCGCCAGCTTGCCGAGGCCGTGTACAAGGCAGCCAGCACCGGTTGCTGCTTGATGGCCCAGGCGCCCACCGGCATCGGCAAGACCCTCGGCACCCTGTTCCCCCTGCTCAAGGCAGTTCCGCGCCAGGCGCTGGACAAGGTGTTCTTCCTCGCCGCGAAAACACCCGGCCGCCAACTGGCCCTGGACGCCCTTCAGCAGATCGAGGCCGCACCCCTGCGGGTGCTCGAGCTGGTCGCTCGCGACAAGGCCTGCGAACACCCGGAAAACGCCTGTCACGGCGAATCCTGTCCCCTCGCCCACGGCTTCTACGACCGCTTGCCGGCCGCCCGCAAGGCAGCAACGGAACGCCGCTGGCTGGACCGAGAAACCCTTCGTGAAATCGCACTCGCCCATCAGGTCTGCCCCTACTACCTGGCCCAGGAGATGGCCCGCTGGAGCGATGTGGTGGTAGGCGATTACAACTACTACTTCGACGCGAGCGCCCTGCTCCATGGGCTGACCAACGTCAACCAGTGGCGCGTTGCGGTGCTGGTGGACGAAGCCCACAACCTCGTGGAACGGGCGCGCAAGATGTATTCGGCCGGGCTCGACCAACTCAGCCTCAAGGCGCTGCGCAAGAGCGCACCGGCCGTGCTGAAGAAATCCCTGGAACGGGTCGGCCGCGCCTGGAGCGAACTGAACAAGGAGCAGGCCGAGGACTACCGCGCCTATGACGCACCTCCGACCAAACTGCTCAATGCCCTTCAGGGGGCGGTAACCGCAATTACCGACTACCTCACCGACAACCCCACCGCCATGGATGCCGCCCTGCAGGAGTTCTACTTCGAAGCCATGCAATTCGGTCGCATGGCCGAGCAGTTCGACAGCCATTCGTTGTTCGACCTCAGCAAGCGCCTCGGCAAAAGTGGAAGCAGCCTGTCACGCCTGTGTCTGCGCAATCTGGTGCCCGCCCCCTTCATCGGTCCCCGATTCGCCGCCAGCCATTCCACCGTGCTGTTCTCGGCCACCCTCAACCCGCGCCGCTATTACAGCGACCTGCTGGGACTGGCCGCCAATACACCCTGGCTGGAAGTGGACTCCCCCTTCAGCGCCGAACAGCTCCAGGTTCGGATTGCCACCGACGTCTCCACGCGTTACCAGCACCGCGACGCATCGCTCACCCCCATCGCACGGCTGATGGCCCGGCAGTTTGCGGAACGTCCCGGCAACTACCTGGCCTTCTTCAGCAGCTATGACTATCTGCAGCAGGTCGCCAGCCTGTTCGCCCGCGAACATCCGCAGGTGCCCGTCTGGCTGCAGGCACGGCAGATGGACGAAGCCGAGCGCCAGGCATTCATCCAGCGCTTCGAAGCCGGCGGCCAGGGCATCGGCTTCGCCGTGCTCGGCGGCGCATTCGGTGAAGGCATCGACCTACCCGGCGAGCGACTGATCGGCGCCTTCGTCGCCACCCTTGGCCTGCCACAACTGAACCCCATCAACGAGCAGTTGAAGCTGCGCATGGCCGCACAGTTCGGCGCCGGCTACGACTACGCCTATCTCTACCCCGGCTTGCAGAAAGTGGTGCAGGCGGCCGGGCGGGTCATCCGCACGACCGAGGACAGGGGCGTGGTGCACCTGATCGACGACCGTTTTGCGCGGCCGGAGGTGCAGCGGCTACTGCCCAGCTGGTGGGTGGTGGAGCCACGAACGTAGGGTGCGCCGCGCGCACCGCAGACCTCCTGCCGGCTCGGTGGTGCGCATGGCGCACCCTACGAGTTCACCGGGTGCGCACAACGCCGCCCTTGGAGCAGAGTCTCTTATCTATCGCCGGCAAACACCCATATCCACCTTCCCCACGAACGGATTGCCGTAGCCCATCACGCAGGCCACACGCTGGTTGCGGTTACGCTCCCAGGCTTCCACCGGGTACTGGCGGTTCCAGGCGTTGTAGAGCTTGCGGTCCTGGCTGGAGATTCGCAGGCCATAGCGGTCGCTCATGTAGAAGTAGGTACGCGCGATCATCCCGCGGATCTGCTGGCGCGGCATCGCCTTGCGTGCCTTGAAGTCCACCACCATCGGGCAAGCGCCGTATTGGCTCGGCTTCTGCGGCAGCCAGGCGAAGCTGTAGTTGCTGCGATCGCCGTTCACCTCGCCGATGCTCGGCACCAGGTTATGCAGGTCCGCTTCGGCACGCTGGTAGGCCGGATCGTTCTCCGCGCAGTTCTTGCGCCCGCCCTGCTGCCAGCACTGGCGCTGATGGCCGATCACCCAGGCCGGCACGATGTGCTCCCATTCGATGCGCTTGGCCCGTTGCGGTGTCTTCCTCGGCACGTAACCGCAGCTTTTCAGGTCCACGCGATTGCCCTGATAACGGCAGCCGCAATAGAACTCCACCGGGTGAGTGGCATAGAGCTTCCAGGCGACCTTCTTCGCTTCGTTGAAGGTGCGTGGCGCGGCGGCTTCGGTAGTGGCGGAAAACAGCAGGCAAAACAGCAGGATAGAGCGAATCATCAGTTTTCTTGTTCTCGGGGTACTGCGTCAGGGGAAATGACTGACAACAGATTTTTCCTTTGGTTTGGTTGCCATCAGACGGCGGCAACTGATATCTGTATAAATATACAGTAATTCAGGAAAAGTCCTATGCCTGTATCAGCACCGATCCGCTTGCCGATGCCCGAGCAACCTGTTCCATCAAACGTACCGCTGCCCTATCAGCTGCCGCTGCCCTTCCCACCCCGTGGCCGGGTGCAGCCTTTGTCCGCCAGCCGGCGGCTGCACTGAATCCGAGGAAGACCCGATGCTGGATGTGCGCCAGTTGAAGTACACCGTGAGCCGCATGGCCCCGGAAGAAATCCGCGAAGCGGTGGAAGAACTACGCCTGGAAGGCCTGGTGACCGACGGCAAGACGCCCTTCGGCCGCTTGCACTTCAACACCTGCCTGGCTGAGATCGAGGCCCTGTTCCAGCGTGCCGGCTATCACCGGCAACTGGATGTGGTGGGGTACCAGGGGCAGGCCTATGCCCTGTTCGACCCGTCCCGTTGGGAGCCGGTGCAGGTACTGCGGTGGCTGAAGGACTACGTCGACTCGCGTCAAGCAGAAAGTGCTTAACGCTTCTGCGCGTAGGCCATGAACAGTCCGCTACCCACGATGATCGCGATGCCGAGCAGGCCGACCTGGTCCGGCGCGTGGTTGAACAGCAGCAACCCGAGCAGGCCGGCAAAGACGATCTGCCCGTAACCGAAGGGCGCCAGCAGCGGCGGCGATGCGTGGCGGAACGCCTGGGTCAGCAGCATGTGCCCGCCCATGCCGCAGGCCCCCAGGGCCAGCATCAGCAGGCTGTGGCCGAGGTTGTTCGGCAGATGCCAGAAGAACGGCACCAGAGCACTCATGATCAGCGTGTTGGTCAGCCCCGTGATGAAGTTGCTGGTGGCCGAGCTGTCGGTGCGCGTGAGGATGCGCGTCAACAACTGGTAGAAGGCAAAGCACACGGCCGCAGCCAACGGAAACAGAACGGCCGGAGTGAACAGCGAACCGCCCGGGCGCACGATCAGAAGCACCCCGGCGAAGCCCACCAGCACCGCCCCCCATTGCCCGCGGGAGACCCGCTCGCGCAGCAGGGGCACCGAAAGCATGGTGACCAATAGCGGCGCGAGGAAGATTACCGAG
This sequence comes from Metapseudomonas resinovorans, assembly GCF_002003485.1. Classification (GTDB taxonomy): domain Bacteria; phylum Pseudomonadota; class Gammaproteobacteria; order Pseudomonadales; family Pseudomonadaceae; genus Metapseudomonas; species Metapseudomonas resinovorans_D. The sequence goes on along the minus strand of NZ_BDMA01000058.1, from coordinate 12,311 downwards.
GTCGCCTCGGCCAGCGGGATATAGCGCAAGCCGGTCGTGAACAGCAGGCTCACCCCGATCAGGCAGAGGGCTCGTGCTATCTGTAACAAAGGCCGCTTGGTGCGCAGCACCCGCATCCCCTCACGCGGCAGCAGGAAGCCCGCCATCAGCAGCGTGTGCACCAGATAGCGCACCCAGACCACCATCACGATGGGGTAGAAGGCGGACAGGTACTTGGAAATCGCGTCGTGGCTGGAGAACAGGAAAGTAGCCAGGCAGACCAGCACGATACCTTTCAGCGGCTGGTCGATGCGTTGCGACAAGGGACTTTGGGAGCTCATCAGGGGTCCGGGTCGTCTGCCGGGGAAGGGCTTGGTAGCAGACTAATGATTAGGCGACTCAAGATATCGGCTAAGCCTGCATGACTCAAGAGCCGGCTGGCGTGCGGTGCCGGGCGGGAACGAGCTGGCCTCGCTCCACCATGCAGGCCTTCCAATGCGGTGAAAACCGAACAAGCCCTGGCTTCCGGCTGACCGATCCCCACCTGTACCCGCGAACCGGACATCGATCCGACGAAGGTCCACGGCGCCCTCATGCGCGCCGGTCGATTACGCCTCGCACAACAGGGGATATGAATTACAATCGCCATATCAACTTTGCGAACGAGGCGACCGACATGCGCTACCCCGAAGATCACAAAGCCGAAACCCACAAGCGTATCGTTGCCGAAGCGTCCCGCCGTTTCCGTGCCGAAGGCATCGACGCCACTGGCCTGCAACCGCTGATGAAGGCCCTCGGCCTGACCCATGGCGGCTTTTATGCACACTTCAAATCCAAGGACGCCCTGGTGGAAGAAGCTCTGCAGGCAGCGGCGAACGACGCCAACGCCCAATGGGTCAAGGCCTTCGCCAAGGACCAGCCGCTGAGGACCTTCTTCGAGCGCTACCTTTCCCCGCAGCACCGCGCCCATCCCGAACAGGGTTGCCCGCTGCCCACCATGGCGGCGGAGCTCGGCCATCGCGGCAATGCCAGCCCCATCACGGACAGCGTGCTGAACAACCTGCTGGTACTGGTGGAGAAGGAAGTCGGCAGCTCCGATCAGGCCCTGACCATGCTATCCACCCTTGTGGGCGCGCTGACTCTGGCCCGCAGCGTGGCCAGTGAAGAACTGTCCGACCGCATTCTCGAAAGCGCCCGCACCACCCTCCTCGCCCAAGTAGAGGCAGCACAAGCGGCCAAGGTCTGAGGTCTCGCCATCCGTCGCCGCCTTCGGCATCCACCGAGGGCAGCCTATGCTTTCCAGGTAGGGCCGAAACCGGCTGCACCTGGGTTGCACCCTCCCTCTTTTCCGCCACGCATGTGCCGCTGAATCCCCGGATTGCCCTGCCTCCACACTTTTCAGGTGCAACTTTTACAAGCCCTGATACGACCTTTCATCTGGAGAATGTCGCCAGCCCACAACCTTTGGTTGCACCCGGTTGCACCCCTTGTAGGACATCGCTACTCTTTGCGCCGCTAAATGCCGTCGACCACGGCTGAGAAGAGGACAAGAAATGGCTACGAGCACCACCCTTGGCGTGAAACTGGACGAAGCGACCCGCGATCGTCTCAAGGAAGCTGCGCGCAAGATCGAGCGCACCCCGCATTGGCTGATCAAGCAAGCGATCTTCAGCTACCTCGAGGCACTGGAAAGCGGCATGACCCTGCCGGAACTCCAGGGCATCGCCCAGCGCCTGGCCGAAGGTGACCACGACGCCCTCGAAGCCCTGCCCGAGGCCACTCACCAGCCATTCCTCGAATTCGCCGAAAGCATCCTGCCGCAATCCGTGCTGCGTGCGGCCATCACCGCCGCCTACCGCCGCCCCGAGCAGGAAGCCGTACCCATGCTGCTGGAGCAGGCGCGCCTGCCCGCCGAAATGGCCGACGCTGCCTACAAACTGGCCTACGGCATCGCCGAGAAGCTGCGCAACCAGAAGAGCGCTGGCGGCCGTGCCGGCATCGTCCAGGGCCTGCTGCAGGAGTTCTCCCTGTCTTCCCAGGAAGGCGTGGCGCTGATGTGCCTGGCCGAAGCCCTGCTGCGTATCCCGGACAAGGGCACCCGTGACGCCCTGATCCGCGACAAGATCAGCACCGGCAACTGGCAACAGCACCTGGGCCAGAGCCCGTCGATGTTCGTCAACGCCGCCTCCTGGGGCCTGCTGATCACCGGCAAGCTGGTGTCCACCCACAACGAAGCCGGCCTGTCGTCTTCGCTGAATCGCATCATCGGCAAGAGCGGCGAGCCCGTGATCCGCAAGGGCGTGGACATGGCGATGCGCCTGATGGGCGAGCAGTTCGTCACCGGCGAAACCATCGCCGAAGCGCTGGCCAATGCCACCAACTTCGAAGCCAAGGGCTTCCGCTACTCCTACGACATGCTCGGCGAAGCCGCGCTGACCGAAGAAGACGCCCAGCGCTACTACGCCTCCTACGAGCAGGCCATCCATGCCATCGGCAAGGCCTCCCACGGCCGTGGCATCTATGAAGGCCCAGGCATCTCCATCAAGCTGTCGGCCCTGCACCCGCGCTACAGCCGCACCCAGTACGAGCGCATGATGGGCGAGCTTTACCCGCGCCTGCTGTCCCTGACCCTGCTGGCCAAGCAGTACGACATCGGCCTGAATATCGACGCCGAAGAAGCCGACCGCCTGGAAATCTCCCTCGACATGCTTGAGCGCCTCTGCTTCGAGCCGTCCCTGAAGGGCTGGAACGGCGTCGGCTTCGTCATCCAGGCCTACCAGAAGCGTTGCCCGTACGTGATCGACTACGTGATCGACCTCGCTCGCCGCAGCCAGCACCGCCTGATGATCCGCCTGGTGAAAGGCGCCTACTGGGACAGCGAGATCAAGCGCGCCCAGGTGGACGGCCTGGAAGGCTTCCCGGTCTACAGCCGCAAGGTCTACACCGACATCTCCTACATCGCTTGCGCCCGCAAGCTGCTGGGCGTACCGGACGCGATCTACCCGCAGTTCGCCACCCACAACGCCCACACCCTGTCGGCCATCTACCAGATCGCCGGCCAGAACTACTACCCGGGCCAGTACGAGTTCCAGTGCCTGCACGGCATGGGCGAGCCCCTGTACGAGCAAGTGGTGGGCAAGGTCGCCGACGGCAAGCTGAACCGCCCGTGCCGTATCTACGCACCGGTCGGCACCCATGAAACCCTGCTGGCCTACCTGGTCCGCCGCCTGCTGGAAAACGGCGCCAACACCAGCTTCGTCAACCGCATCGCCGACCACAGCATCTCCATCAAGGACCTGGTGGAAGACCCGGTGACCAGCGCCGAATCCATGGCCAGCGTCGAAGGCTCCCTGGGCCTGCCGCATCCGCGCATCCCGCAACCCAAGGCCCTGTACGGCGAAGCCCGCGTCAACTCCAGCGGCATCGACATGGCCAACGAACACCGCCTGGCCTCGCTGTCCAGCGCCCTGCTGAGCTCGGGGCACGCTGACTGGCGCGCCCAGCCCATGCTCGGCTGCCCGACCAGTGAAGGCGCGGCTGAGCCCGTGCTGAACCCCGCGGATCACCGCGATGTGGTGGGCCACGTGCAGAACGCCACGACCGCTGACGTCGGCAATGCCGTGCTGGCCTCCATCACCGCCGCACCGATTTGGCAGTCCACTCCGCCGGTTGAGCGCGCGGCCGCCCTGGATCGCGCCGCCGACCTGATGGAAAGCGAAATGCAACCGCTGATGGGCATCCTCGCCCGTGAAGCCGGCAAAACCTTCGCCAACGCCATCGCCGAAGTGCGCGAAGCCGTCGATTTCCTGCGCTACTACGCCGCCCAGGCCCGTCACGACTTCGCCAACGACACCCACCGCCCACTGGGCCCGGTGGTGTGCATCAGCCCGTGGAACTTCCCTCTGGCGATCTTCGCCGGCCAGGTAGCCGCCGCGCTCGCCGCCGGTAATACCGTGCTGGCCAAGCCCGCCGAACAGACTCCGCTGATCGCCGCCCAGGCCGTGCGCATCATGCTCCAGGCCGGCATTCCGGAAGGCGTGGTGCAGCTGCTGCCGGGCCTCGGCCACACCGTAGGCGCCGCCCTGGTGAGCGATGAGCGCGTGAAAGGGGTGATGTTCACCGGCTCCACCGAAGTCGCCGGCATCCTCGCCCGCAACGTCGCCGGTCGCCTGGACGCCCAGGGTCGCCCGATTCCGCTGATCGCCGAAACCGGCGGCCAGAACGCGATGATCGTGGACTCCTCCGCTCTCGCCGAGCAGGTGGTGACCGACGTGATCGCCTCCGCCTTCGACAGCGCCGGCCAGCGCTGCTCCGCCCTGCGCATACTCTGCGTACAGGAAGACGTGGCCGATCGCGTGGTTGAAATGCTCAAGGGCGCCATGGCCGAGTGCCGCATCGGCAATCCCGAGCACCTGAATGTGGATATCGGCCCGGTCATCGACGCCGAAGCCAAGACCAACATCGACAAGCACATCCAGGCCATGCGCAGCAAAGGTCGCAGCGTGTTCCAGATCGCCCGCACCGAGGGTGATGTGATGCAGCGCGGCACCTTCGTGATGCCGACCCTGATCGAACTGGACAGCCTCGCCGACCTGGAACGTGAAATCTTCGGCCCGGTCCTGCACCTGCTGCGCTACAAGCGCGAGGACATGGACGCGCTGCTCGATCAGATCAACGCCACCGGCTACGGCCTGACCCTCGGCGTCCACACCCGCATTGACGAAACCATCGCCAAGGTGGTGGACAAGGCTCATGCCGGCAACCTCTACGTCAACCGCAACATGGTGGGCGCCGTGGTCGGTGTGCAGCCCTTCGGTGGTGAAGGCCTGTCCGGCACCGGCCCGAAAGCCGGCGGCCCGTTGTACATGTACCGCCTGCTCGCCACCCGCCCGGCCGATGGCGTGAGCCGCACCTTCCAGCGCCTGGATGGCCAGAACGTCGCCGACTCGCAGCAGCGCAAGTCCCTGCAGGAAAGCCAGGGCAAGCCGCTGGAAGCCCTTAAGGCCTGGGCCGCCAAGAACGGCAAGGATGGCCTCGCCAGTGCCTGCGACAACTTCGCCGAGCACTCCCAGAGCGGCCTGAGCCGCGTGCTCCCCGGCCCGACCGGCGAGCGCAACACCTATGTGCTGCTGCCGCGCGAGGCCGTGCTTTGCCTGGCTGACGATGAAGCCGATCTGCTGACCCAACTGGCCGCAACACTCGCCGTTGGCAGCAGCGCGCTCTGGGCCACCAGCGACCTGACCAGCAAGCTGCGCGGCGCCCTGCCGAAGGCCGTGCAGGCTCGTATCCAACTGGTAGCCGACTGGAACCAGGCCGAAGTGGAGTTCGATGCCGTTCTGCACCATGGCGACTCCGACCAGCTGGGCGCGGTTTGCAAACAGGTCGCTTCGCGCAAGGGGCCGATCATCGGCGTCCAGGGCCTGTCCCGCGGCGAGACCTCGGTCCCGCTGGAGCGTCTGCTGATCGAACGCGCCATCAGCGTCAACACCGCCGCCGCTGGCGGCAACGCCAGCCTGATGACCATCGGCTGACACGCGACATCGCTTCACCCGTCGTTCACCCACAAGGCGAGCGACGGTCGCTACACCGGAGGCCTGGCCTCCAGGCGGACCGCCTTACCGGGCGACTTCGCCCATCTCTTCAACGGTTGGCTGTCATTCACTGATGGCAAAAGGGGGCACGCCACAAGCGTGCCCCCTTCTTTTTGCCCGTCAGGGCAGGCCTTCGGCCTGCTTGGCGAATGAATTCGCCCCTACAGGTCATCGCAGGAGCTACTTGCCACCCAGGATCAGGCAGGTGGTGGAGCCGGTCGCGTAGAGCTTGCCATCCACATCGTAGATGCGTCCTTCCGCCAGCGCGGTGGAGCGGCCGACATGGATGATCCGTCCCTCAGCCCGCACCGGGCCGGTCTTGGTGGTCAGAGCGCGAATGTAGCTGATGCGCAGGTCGGTGGTGGTATAGCCCTGCCCTTTCTCCAGATTGGCGTGGATGGCGCAGCCCATGCACGAATCCAGCAGCGTGGCTGCGTATCCCCCGTGCACCGACCCGATCGGGTTGTAGTGCTGCATCTGCGGCACACCCTGGAAGACGAAACGCTCCTTCGACCATTCGACCGGGACGAAGCCCATCAACTCGCCAATGGGCGGTGCCGGCAGGTCGCCGCGACCGATGCCATCAAAGAACTCCAGGGGGTTGAGCGTCGCCACCTCTGCAATGCTCATGGTGCCGGGCTTGAGACGGGCACGGATTTCGGCCTCTGCGGCCAGCCAGACTTGGAGTTTCTCTTCGCGGGACAGATCGCTCATCGGGGTCATCTCCTGGATCACATGAATGAATTGAATGTCGACCGTAATATATATCAACCAAAGAAAACCGGAACTCCCGTTCGGAAGTTCCGGCCCGATTCAGAGGCTCATCTGCTTGGCGATGATCTCGTTCATGATCTCCCGCGTACCGCCACCTATGGAGAGGATCCGGTTGTCACGATACAGCCGCTCCACCAGGCTCTCGCGCATGTAGCCCATGCCACCGAGGATCTGCACGGCGTCGTAAGTAAGGCGGTCGGCGATGTCGGTGGCGAAGTTCTTCGCCATGGAAATTTCCTTGATCACGCTCTTGCCCGCCGCCATCTTCGCCGCCTGGCGATACGTGAACTCGCGGGATACCTCCAGCTGCGTAGCCATTTCCGCCATCCGGTGACGAAGCACCTGGAAACGGCCAATGGGCTTGCCGAAGGCTTCGCGCTCGCGGGCCCAGTTCAGCGACTCCTCCAGGGCCAACTGCGCGGTCATATTGGCCATGATGGCCAGCGCCAGACGCTCGCTCTGGAAATTGGCCATGATGCAGGCAAAGCCCATGTTTTCCATGCCGATCAGGTTCGCCACCGGCACCTTGCAATCATCGAAGAACAATTCGGCAGTGTCGGACGCCCACCAGCCCATCTTCTTCAACTTGCGGCCGACAGTGAAACCCGGAGTGTCCTTCTCCACCAGCAACAGGCTCACGCCACCGAAACCTTCGCCACCGGTGCGCACCGCCACCGTGTAGTAGTCGGCACGCACACCGCTGGTGATGAAGGTCTTGCTGCCGGAGACGCGATAGAAGTCGCCGTCGCGTACGGCTCGGGTCTTGAGGTTGGCCACGTCCGAACCGCCAGATGGCTCGGTGACTGCCAGCGCCATGATCTTCTCGCCGGACAGGACCTGCGGCACGACGCGCTCGCGCAGCTCGGCACGCCCCCATTTGATGACCGGCGGCAGGCCGATATCCAGGGAGCCCAGCCCGGCAACCAGCCCGCCGGAGCCACAACGCATCAACTCTTCGCTGGCCGCCACCTTGGCGAACACGTCGCCTTCGTGGCTGCCGCCAAACGCTTCCGGATAACCGATACCGAGGATGCCGGCAGCGCCCGCCTTGAGGTAGAGCTCGCGGGGAAACTCCTCGGCCTCTTCCCACTCGGCGATATGGGGCAGGATTTCCCGCTCGACGAAGCGGCGAACCGAATCCCGGACCAGTTGATGGGACTCGTCGAAGTATTCCTGGTAGGCAGACATGGCAAGACTCCCGGTAAGATCAAACGAACTTACCGAGCGCTTGCTTGGTTTTCAAGGCGAGACTTGTGCCATCGACGCGGCCGTATCAGCCGCGCAACCCGGCCTCAAAGCCCGATAGGACGACGCCCCGCGAGCGCGTGGGCAAGGGTGCCGCCGTCCACCAGCTCCAGCTCGCCGCCCAGCGGTACGCCATGGGCGATGCGGGAAACCGTAATGGATTTGGGCGCCAGCAGTTGGGCGATGTAATGGGCGGTGGCTTCGCCCTCCACCGTGGGGTTGGTGGCGAGGATCACCTCGGTGAACTGCCCGGCTTCGATTCGCGCCAGCAGTTCCGGGATGCCAATGGCCTCCGGCCCCAGGCCATCCAGTGGTGACAGATGCCCCTTGAGCACGAAGAAGCGACCGCGATAGCCGGTCTGCTCCACGGCGAACACATCCAGCGGACCTTCCACGACGCAAAGCAGGGAATCGTCGCGGCGCGGATCAGCACACTGCGGGCAGAGCGCTTCCTCGCTCAAGGTACGGCATTGCGTGCAATGTCCGACGCCTTCCATGGCCGCCGTCAGCGCCTGCGCCAGACGCAGGCCGCCACTGCGATCACGCTCCAGCATCTGCAGCGCCATGCGTTGCGCAGTCTTCTGGCCCACACCGGGCAGAATGCGCAGAGCATCGATCAATTGGCGGATCAGCGGGCTGAAGCTCATGGGCGTCTCAAAGTGCGGATGGAATGGATGGACTCCAGTGCCTCTCGACAGCATCGACTGGGGCGACCAGACGGTATGCAGTACAAGGCGCGAGCGGCCTCGGGCACCGGAGTTTACGTCTGTAAATGAGGATGCCCGGGGCCGCGCGCAACGCAGTAATGCGTGCTGGCTGGGCGTCACTCACTCAGAAGGGCATTTTGAAGCCGGGGGGTAATTGCATCCCGGCCGTCATGCCGGCCATTTTTTCCTGGTTGTTCTGCTCGATCTTGCGCACGGCGTCGTTCACCGCAGCCGCGATCAGGTCTTCCAGGATTTCCTTGTCTTCCTGCATCAGGCTGTCATCCAGGGAGACGCGCTTGACGTCATGGCGACCGGTCATCACCACTGTCACCAGGCCGGCGCCGGACTGGCCGGTAACCTCGGCATTGGCCAGCTCTTCCTGCATCTTCTGCATCTTTTCCTGCATCTGTTGGGCCTGTTTCATCAGGCCTGCCATGCCACCCTTCATCATGATGATTGTCCTCAGCGGTCAAGGGGTTCAATGGTGTCGGCGCGCACCTGGGCGCCGAACAGTTCGATCATTTTCAGCACCAGCGGATCGCTGGCAATGGCCTCTTCGGCCTGCCGCTGACGAGCGGCGCGCTTGCGTGCGGCAGCCTGCGCAGGGGTTTCCTGCTCAGGACGACGCACTTCAACTTCGAGTTTCAGAGATCGGCCGTGGTACTGGTTCAGCGCATCGTTCAGGCGGCGCTGCTGGTTCGCATTGAACAGCGCGCTCTGTGCCGGGTCCAGGTGCAGGCGCCAGACATCGTCTTCCACCGCCACCAGGGTGCAGTTGGCGCCGATGTTTCCGGTCATGCCCGAAAGCCCGAGGCGCGGGAACAGGTCCAGCCATTCGGCAGCCAGCCCAGTGGCAGGCTTCGCGGCAGGCAGGACCTCGGCGACAGCGGCAGGTTCATCCGCCGGTCCGATGTCGTCCATATAGGCAATGCTGTCGGCATCGCCCTCGTAATAGTCGTCGTAATCGCCGGGCGGCGGCTCGTCGTCGGATTCGTCAGTGGACTCGGCAACTGGCGGCTCGGCCGCTGGCTGGACCACGGGCGCCTCAACAACCGGCGCGGACTCGACCACAGGCTCCGGTTCGGGCGCAGCCAGGGGCGCGATTACTGGTGCAGCGGCAACCGGGACCGAAGGCTCATCCCAAGGCAGGTCGACTACCTCAGCCGGTGCCTCGACTACAGCTACAGGCTCTTCCGTCACGGGTTCTGCTACCGGTTCGGGAGCGGCCTCGACCGCAGATACGGGAGCAGCGACCTCCTCGACAGCGGCCACCGGAACGGGCGCAGGCGCTTCAACGACCGGAGCCGGAGCCGGAGCCGGAGCCGCGACAGGCTGGCTGACTACGGGAGCAGGTACAACCACTGGGGCGGGCGCCTGTATGGGAGCAGGTTGCGGCGCAGCAATAGCGACCGAAGCCGACGAGGTGGCTCCGGCCACTGGGTTCTTCTGGGGATCAACCGTGGCCTGGCTGATCCCCGGGTCCTTTAGCTGGACCCGCGGCGCACCATCGGCATCTGCCGGACGGAACGCCAACATGCGCAGCAGCACCATCTCGAAGCCGCTGCGGGGGTCCGGGGCCAACGGCAGGTCGCGCCGGCCGATCAGACCCATCTGGTAGTAGAACTGGACATCTTCGCCCGGCAGGGCCTGTGCCAGCGCCAGTACGCGGTCGCGATCACCCTGACCGTTGTCGACAGCGTCCGGCAGCACCTGGGCAATCGCCACGCGGTGCAACACATTGAGCATTTCGGAGAGCACGCCGTTCCAGTCCGGCCCCTGCTCGGCCAAGTGGCGTACGGCCTCCAGCAGCGCGCGGGCATCGCCCTGCAGCAGCGCGTGGAGCACGCCGTAGACCTGGCCATGATCGAGGGTGCCGAGCATGGCGCGTACGTCGGCGGCCAGAACCTTGCCTTCCCCGAAGGCGATGGCCTGGTCGGTGAGGCTCATGGCATCACGCATCGAGCCATCGGCGGCACGGCCCAGCAACCAGAGCGCATCGGCCTCGAAGGGCACGTTTTCGGCCCCGAGTACGTGGGTCAGGTGCTCGACCACACGCTCCGGCGGCATGTTCTTCAGGGAGAACTGCAGGCAGCGCGAAAGAATGGTGACGGGCAGCTTCTGCGGATCAGTGGTGGCCAGCAGGAACTTGACGTGGGGCGGCGGCTCTTCAAGGGTCTTCAGCAGTGCGTTGAACGAGTGCGTGGAGAGCATGTGCACTTCGTCGATCAGGTAGACCTTGTAACGACCGCGGCTGGGAGCGTACTGCACGTTATCGAGCAGTTCGCGGGTGTCTTCCACCTTCGTGCGGCTGGCGGCGTCCACTTCGATCAGGTCGACGAAACGCCCCTCATCGATCTCCCGGCACACCGAACACTGGCCGCAGGGGGTGGAGCTGATGCCGGTCTCGCAGTTCAGGCACTTGGCCAGGATGCGCGCGATGGTGGTCTTGCCAACGCCGCGCGTACCGGTAAACAGGTACGCGTGGTGCAGGCGCTGGTTGTCCAGGGCGTTGATCAAAGCCTTCAGCACATGGGTCTGGCCGACCATTTCGCGGAACGAGCGCGGACGCCATTTGCGTGCAAGGACCTGATAACTCATTGAAAACCATCGCGTCTGGAGAGCAGAAGGAGCTAATGCTAGCGGAGCGATGCGCAAATTGCATCCGATGCGAACGGCGCCCTGTTCAATCCGCCCGACAACAGGCATTGTGGGCCACCGTCCATCCAGACGAGGGAGCCTGATGCGCTCATTTGTCCTCGCCCTATTGCTCTGCTGGAGCTCCCTCAGCACCGCTGCGCCGGCCGTCCTGCGCTTCTCGGCGGTGGATAGCTGGGCCATGCCGCTGGCCGAGTTCAAGAACAACCATCTGATCGGCGGCATCCTTCACGACCTGATCAACCGCCTGGCGCAACACCTCGACATCCCCGCACAGATCCTGGTCCTCCCGCGCAACCGCGTGGAGCTGGCCGTGAAGCAGGGAGAAATCGACGTACGCTGCTACGTCAGCCCGAAGTGGATCACCAACAGCACCGATTTCCTCTGGAGCGTGCCCCTCCTTTATCAGCGCGACCTGATCGTCTCGCGCCAGGGAAGCGAACGCCTGGCCAGCCCCGACGCCAGCTCGGGCGAAAGTGTCGGCACCGTGCTGGGCTACACCTATCCACGCCTGCAACCCCTGTTCGATCGCGGCTCACTGCTGCGCGACGAAGCACGCAACCAGGAACTGGTCCTGCAGAAGCTGCTGGCCGGCCGCTACAAGTACGCAGTAAGCAACGAGTTGGCCCTGGGCTGGTTCAATCGCGACCTTCCAGACACGGACCAGCTGGTGAGCGTCGGCATCCTGGAAGAAGAACCTGTGGGCTGCCTGATCCGAAACGACCCCGCAGTTCCGGCGCAACGCATCCTGCGCACGCTGGTGCAGATGAAGGAGTCAGGGGAGATCGATGAGATTCTGGCGCGCTACCAGTGAGGATGCGCCACTGAAAAATGATTCCCGCCCTAGTAATTCAAATAGTCCTCAAGAGTTGTCCAGCCCTTTTCTCGGGCCTTGGCGATCGTCGCAGTCGCGTTCTCCGCGGCCTTCATCAACGCCTCTGCCGTACAACCCTCATTGACCTGTATTTCCCCTCTTTCAAAGTTGGAGACAAACCTTCTGGCTTCAGCCATCAGCCTCGCACACGAATCATCGGGCTTCAGTTTTGCCCTCCACTCGTTCTCAAGCTCCAAGGCACACATGCGTGTCCTCATTTCAAGGTCGAATGTGTGGTTGCAGCCCAAACCGTATGCCGCTCCCGAGTAAAGCAAAATCGCAAGTAGCGCCACGAACGTTCTTGAAATGCTCATATCGACGGCCCCCACTCGAGTAGGCCATACATGAGTTTAGGTCAGACGGGTAGTCGACAGACGCCGATGCTGTCATGGGGAGCGCACTACGCCAGATGTCCGCTAGGGGAGATAAAAGGTTCTTCACGGATTTCCGGGGAGCCATGAAAAAAGAACGGCGATTTGGTTGAAG
>NZ_BDMA01000057.1:0-280283 GCF_002003485.1 Metapseudomonas resinovorans | reverse complement strand
CGAAGATCTGGGTCGGTGCGAAGGAACCGAAGTCGACGACGGTGCCGGCCCAGTCAAGGATGACGGCTTGCAGTTGGGTGGGTTGCTTGTAATGCATGGTGATGACTCCAGCGGATTGCAGGTTGGGCTAAGGGAATTCAGGACTTGGCCCCGGCCAGGGCCGGTTGACCGGTTGCCGGGAAGTTTTCCGGCGATTTCAAGGGTTGCGGGCGGCTGTTCCAGAAGGGCACCAGCATCAGGCTGGCCAGTAGCGCCGCGGCGGTGAACACCACGAATACGGTGGTGGTGTCGAAGTAGCCCGGCAGCAGGCCGCCGAGGATGGCGCCCACCGAGCCGCAGCCGTTGACGAAGCCTGCGGCGGTGCCGGCGGCTTCCTGGGTGCCGAAGTCGATGGCAGCGGAGCTGCTGATCATCGAATCCGGTCCGTAGAGGGTCATGCCCATCATGAACAGCAGGCCGACCACCAGGTACAGGCTGCCGCTCTGCATGGCCGGGACGAACAGCGCCAGGCACACGGTGAGGGCGATCAGGCTGAACACGCAGGCCGGCATACGGCGGGCACCGAAGAGCTTGTCCGAAGCGAGGCCGATCAGGATCGGACCCACCAGGCCAGCCAGCTCGAAGGCGGTGGGGACGATGGCGGAGGCGACCTTGCCGATGGCCGGCATGCGTTCGTAGACGATCACCGGGCCCCACAGCAGGATGGCGTAACGCGCGGGCTTCAACAGGAAGTAGGCGAGGCCGAGGACCAGCACGGTGCGGTTTTTAAGCACCTTGCGCAGGGCGACCCAGTGGCCTTCACGCGGCCCGTTGGTGCTGGCTTCCACTTCGACCGGCGCATGGCCGACGTCTTCTGGCTTGTTGCGTTGCAGGAAATAGAACAGCACCGCGACGACGCCCACCACCAGGGCGCTGGAGAGGAACGCCATGCGCCAGTCATGGAACACCTCGTAGGCCCACCAGCCGGCGAAGGGTGTGGCGACCAGGCCGCCGAACGCATAGCAGGTGCTCCAGTAGCCCAGGACACGACCGCGCTCGCCGGTGGCGAAGAAGCTCCCGATGTTCTTGCACAGACCCGACCAGCCGGTGGACTGCGCCAGACCCTGGACCACCATGCAGGTGGCGAAGATCGGCAGGGTGGCGAAGGTGCCCATGACAACGGCTACCAGGGCCGAAATCACCAGACCGCCGAGTACCACCACGCGTGGACCGAAACGGTCGGCGAAGATGCCCCAGGTGAACTGACCCACGGCGTAGGCGGCCAGGTAGAGGGCATCGAGGTTGGCCATCGCGGCCTTGTCGAGTTCGAAGTTCGGGTCTTCGCCAATGCCGAGCTTGGCGACGGAGAAGGCTTTCCGGGTGAAGTAGAAGGCGGCGTAGGCCAGCCAGGTGATGAGGAAGATCTGGACACGCCAGCGCTGGAGGGACTTCCAGCCGCTGTGCAAGGCACCTGCGTTGTTGTTCATGGTTTTCTGACCCCGTGTGGGTATGCCGGACAGTGCAAATAGGGAGGTTGTTGTTGTTTTACTGCTGGGCTGTCTAAACGCACGGCCTTGGTCAGATTGCAGCGGTCGTGGCGTCAGGCTGGTGGATGAGATTCGGCGTTGGTCTTGGCTCCTGCCCGGCGTGGCCGAGCGGTCGGTTTACTACGGAAATGTTTCAGAAAAAGGTCACCGCACCACGGCCCCGCTACCCGCAGCGGGAACCGTCTCAGGACGGTGGGTGACCTGGAATGGGCTGGCCTTTCGACTTAGGCAGCCGTTTGCTCGATCTCCACGCCCATCGCTTCCAGGGAGTCGGCGATGGCGCGCAGCAGTTGGCGGACGATGTGTTCGTCGATCTGGCCGATGCAGCCGATGCGGAAGCTCTCGGCCACGGTCAGCTTGCCGGGGTAGATGATGAAACTGCGGGCCTTCAGCTCCTCGTAGAAGCGCTTGAACTCGAAGTTCGGGTGCTCTGGGCTGAAGAAGGTGGTGATGATCGGCGACAGCCACTGGTCTTCCAGTAGGGTCTTGAAACCGATTTCGCGCATGCCGGCGACCAGCACATCGCGGTTGCGGCTGTAGCGCGCCAGGCGGCCGGCTACGCCACCTTCGGCAGCGTGCTGCTCCAGCGCCGCGCGGAAGGCCACCACGCTGTGGGTCGGCGGGGTGAAGCGCCACTGGCCGGTGCGCTCCATGTAGAGCCACTGCTCGTAGATGTCGAGGGCGAGGGAATGGGCGCGGCCCTTGGCGGCTTCCAGCACCGAGCGACGGATGATCACGAAGCCGAAGCCTGGGATGCCTTCGATGCATTTATTGGCGGAAGACACCAGCACGTCGAAGGCGATTTCGTTGATGGTCAGCGGGACCGCACCGAAAGAGCTCATGGCATCGACGATCAGGCTCTTGCCGTGGGCCTTCACCACGTCGGCGATTTCACGCAGTGGGTTGAGGATGCCGGAGCTGGTTTCGCAGTGGACCAGGAAGACGTTGGTGACGTCCGGGTTGGCCTTCAGCAGGGCGGCCACTTCGTCCGGTTGCGGCGGCAGATAGTCGCCCTTGTCCAGGGTGATGTAGGCGCGGCCGAGGTAATCGAGGGTCTTGGCGGCACGTTGGCCGTAGGCACCATTCATCAGGATCAGGCACTTGCCGTCACGGGGGATTGCCGTGGCGAGTGCGGCTTCCACCGAGAAGCTGCCGCTACCTTGCAGGGGCACGCAGGCGAAACTGTCGTCCTGCACACCGGCCATCGAGAGCAGTTCCTGGCGCACTTCGGCGGTTACCAGGTTGAAGGCGCCGTCCCACGAGCCCCAATCACGCAGCATGGCTTCCTTGGTGGCTTTGGAGGTGGTCAGCGGGCCGGGGGTCAGCAGGTAGGGCTCGCCGAGGGCGGGGGTTGCCAGCGGTTGGGTGTTGGTGGGGAATTCGGCTTTGGTCATGGTCGTCTCCAGCGTTGTTCTGGTGAGGGCGCGTTGCGATGGAGAGATAAAACCAATTCCCTAGAAATAAAAAAAATCGATTTATAGTATTTCAAAAATAAGTTGAGCTTATTTATCGAGGAGCAGGCGAATGGCGGTTTCCCAGGCACAGCTCAAGGCCTTCCACGCCGTGGCGGTGCACGGCAATTTCACCCGTGCGGCCGAGGCGCTGTTTCTCAGCCAACCGGCGGTTTCCGACCAGGTGCGCAAGCTAGAGGAGCGCTTCGGCATCCTGCTGTTCCACCGCAATAAGCGCTCGGTGCAACTGACCGACCTTGGCGAGCGCCTGCTGACCATTACCCAGCGGCTGTTCGCAGCGGAGTCCGAAGCGCAGGAACTGCTGTCCACCTCGCGCGCGCTGGAGACCGGCAGCCTGACCCTGGCGGTGGATTCGCCGGTGCACCTGTTGGCGCATATCGCGCGGTTCTGCGAGCGCTATCCGGGCATCCGCGTCAGCCTGGTCACGGGCAACAGCGATGAGTGCCTGCGCCGGCTGCAGGAGTACAAGGCGGACTTCGCCCTGCTGGGCCGCGTGGTGGAAGACGACAGCCTGATCACCCATGTGCTCAGCGCCGATCCGCTGGTGGCCTTCGTGGCTCACTCGCACCCCTGGGCGGCGCGTGAGTCGATCGTTCTCGCCGACCTGGAAGACATGCCGATGGTGCTGCGCGAGCGTGGTTCCATGACTCGACAGATACTCGAGGAAGAGATGCGCCGCGCCGGTATTGCCATCCGCCCGGCCATCGAAGTGGAGGGCCGCGAGGCGACCTTCGAGATGGTTGCTGCGGGCCTGGGCGTGGGGCTGGTTTCGGCGGCGGAAGTGGGGGCCAGCGCCAACGTGCATGTACTGCCGGTCCGCGATTGCCTGCAGCGCATGACGGAGACGCTGGTGTGCCTGCGCGAGCAGGGTTCGCGGCGCATCATCGAGACCTTTTTCGACATCGTGCGGTCGAACGGCGGCTAGCTGGTTCGCTTTCTCCTTGTAGGGGCGAATTCATTCGCCAAGGACCGCGTAGCGGTCCCCAAAGGCGCCCATGGCACGCCTTCGGCCTGCTTGGCGAATGAATTCGCCCCTACACCAGTCTCCTGGGGCTCCCAGAGGGGCCGCTGTGCTAACCTGCGACAAGTTTTTTCCGGGCCGGGGCGGCCCGTTTCAGAGGTCATCCATGCATATCCACATCCTCGGCATCTGCGGCACCTTCATGGGTTCGCTGGCGGTGCTGGCCAAGGAACTTGGCCACCGTGTCACCGGCTCCGACGCCAACGTCTACCCGCCCATGAGCACCCAGCTGGAGGCACAGGGAATCGAGTTGATGCAGGGGTACGAGCCGGCCCATCTGGAGCCCGCTCCAGACTTGGTGGTCGTCGGCAATGCCTTGTCCCGTGGCAACCCCGCCGTCGAGTACGTGCTGAACAAGGGCCTGCCCTATGTCTCCGGCCCGCAGTGGCTGGCCGACCATGTGCTGCAGGGGCGCTGGGTACTCGCGGTCGCCGGTACCCACGGCAAGACCACCACCACCAGCATGCTGGCCTGGGTGCTGGAGCATGCCGGCATGAGCCCGGGCTTCCTGATCGGCGGCGTTCCACAGAATTTCGGTGTCTCCGCACGCCTGGGCGGCACGCCCTTCTTCGTGGTGGAGGCCGACGAGTACGACAGCGCCTTCTTCGACAAGCGCTCCAAGTTCGTCCACTACCGCCCGCGCACCGCCATCCTCAATAACCTCGAGTTCGATCACGCGGACATCTTCCCCGACCTCGCCGCCATCGAACGCCAATTCCATCATCTGGTGCGGACCATCCCCGGCGAGGGGCTGGTCATCCACCCGACGTCCGATACCGCCCTCAAGCGCGTGTTGGACATGGGGTGCTGGACCCCGGTGCAGACCACTGGTGAAGGCGGTCAATGGCAGGCTCGCCTGCTGTCCGAAGACGGCTCGCGTTTCGACGTACTGTTCGAGGGTCAGGTCGCCGGCACCATAGACTGGGAACTGACCGGCCAGCACAACGTTGCCAATGCGCTCGCCACCCTGGCTGCGGCCCGCCATGTTGGCGTGGTGCCGGAGCTGGGTGTCGCCGCGTTGTCGGTCTTCAAGAGCGTCAAACGACGCATGGAGAAGGTGGCGGAAGTGAATGGCGTAACCATCTACGACGATTTCGCCCACCACCCGACCGCCATCGCCACCACCCTCGACGGCCTGCGCAAGCGCGTGGGCGACGCCCCGGTGATCGCGGTGATCGAGCCGCGCTCCAACTCCATGAAGCTCGGCGCCCACCGCGACGGCCTGCCGGACTCGGTGAAGCTGGCCGACCAGGTGTTCTGGTACGCGCCGCCGAACCTTGGCTGGGATCTGGCCGCCACCGTTGCCGGCTCCACTGTGCCGACCCAGGTGTGCGAGTCCCTGGAGTCCATCATCGAGGGGGTGAAGGCCATCGCCGCGCCCGGCACTCAGGTGGTGATCATGAGCAACGGCGGTTTCGGCGGTCTGCACGGCAAGCTGGCCTCGGCCCTGGCGGAGTGAGGCCATGAACGGACCGTCCCGCATCACCCTGGCAATGACTGGCGCCTCCGGCGCCCAGTACGGTCTGCGCCTACTGGATTGCCTGATTCAGGAAGACCGCGAGGTGCACTTCCTCATCTCGAAGGCGGCGCAGTTGGTGATGGCCACTGAAACCGACGTCACCCTGCCGGCCAAGCCCCAGTCCATGCAGGCCTTCCTCAGCGAGTACACCGGTGCCGCACCGGGTCAGATTCGCTGCTATGGCAAGGAAGACTGGATGTCTCCAGTGGCTTCCGGCTCCGGCGCGCCAGCGGCGATGGTGGTGGTGCCCTGTTCCACCGGGACGCTCTCGGCCATTGCCACCGGTGCCTGCAACAACCTGATCGAGCGCGCCGCCGACGTGACCCTGAAGGAGCGCCGCCAGCTGATCCTGGTGCCGCGCGAGGCGCCGTACTCCAGCATTCACCTGGAGAACATGCTCAAGCTGTCCAACCTCGGGGCGGTGATTGTGCCGGCCTCGCCGGGCTTCTATCACCAGCCGCAGACCATCGATGACCTGGTCGACTTCGTGGTGGCGCGCATCCTCAACTTGCTGGATATCCCCCAGGACATGCTGCCGCGTTGGGGCGAACACCATCAGGGCGTCGATGACTAAACCCTTCGCCGTTATCGCGCTGGCGCTGAGCCTTCTGCAAGGCTGCGCCAGTGTCGGGACCCTGAACGCCGCCAAGCCGGGCGCGCCGATCATCTATTCCGGCACCCGTCTGGACTGGTATTCGCTCAATGGCGGCTGCTGCCCCACGGACCGCTTCGGCGTCGAGCCGCCGGCCTACCCGGCACTGGACCTGCCCGCCAGTGCATTGCTGGATACGCTACTGCTGCCCTTCGCAGTGGCGGCGGAGTTGGGTGTGAGCCTGGGGGTAACGGGCGGGTATTGAACCTGTAGGGGCGAATTCATTCGCCAACCGGGCCGTAGGCTCGGCCCTCGGGTTTGCGGGGGATGCTGCGCATCCCTTGGCGAATGAATTCGCCCCTACAACAGAGCGAGATGTCGCTCTGATTCATTCCGGCTCCTGGCAGACGTCCACCCATTTCGCTTCCACCAGCTCGGCCATGTAGGCCGGGGTGATGCGCACTGCGCTGTGCACGGCACCTGCCGCTGGCACCACTTCATCGAAGGCTTGCAGGGACCGGTCGCAATAGACCGCCAGCGGGGTGGCTAGCCCGAACGGACAAACCCCGCCCACCGGATGACTAGTCAGGGCTTCCACCGTGTCGGCATCCAGCATCTTGGCCTTGGCGCCGAAGGTTTCCTTGAACTTGCGGTTGTCGATGCGGGCGTCGCCACGCGCTACCACCAGCACGGCATCCTCGCCTATGCGAAAGGCCAGGGTCTTGGCGATTCTGCCCGGTTCAACGCCATGGGCTTCAGCCGCCAAGGCGACAGTGGCTGTGCTGGTCTGCAATTCGATGATGTCGATTTCCGGCGCCTTCCCGGCGAAGAAGGCTCGGACCGATTCGAGGCTCATGGGGCGATCCCTCTGGATAAAGGTCGAATCCTTGTTCAGCCGCAAGCCGGCGTCAATCCGCCCAGCCGCGGTAGACGAAGGTCATGGGTTTCGGGCCGGGCAGGTAGCTGCTGTGCAGCTCGCCAATGTTGAATCCGCCCGTTTCGATCAGGCGCGGGATGTCGCGGTCGAGGTGACAGCCGCCGGCCAGCGGTTTCCACAACGGGGTGAGCCGGTGCTGCCAGCGCACCACGGACAGGTCTGGCGCCAGGCCGTGTTCGGCGAAATGCAGGCGTCCGCCGGGCTTGAGTACGCGACGCATTTCACGCAGGGCGGCGATTGCGTCCGGAATGGTGCAGAGGGTGAAGGTGCAGACGATGCTGTCGAAGCTGGCGTCGGCAGCCTGGATCTCGTCGAGCTCCAAAGCGATGGTGTCTACGGGGATCGCGATGGCCTCGGCGCGTCGACGCGCCAGGGCCTGCATTTGCGCAGCGGGGTCGACGCCGGTGACGCGGCTGACACGGGAGGAATCGTAGAAAGCAAGGTTGAGTCCGGTGCCGATGCCGATTTCCAGCACCTGGCCTTCAGCCTGGGGCACGACCAGGGAACGGGTCTTCATCACATGTCCCATGCCGCAGGCGAAGTCGATCAGGTGGGGCAGGATGTGGCGATCATAGAAGCCCATGCTGGCTGTCTCCGGCGAAGGACGCCGTCCACCTTAGCAGGGGTAAATCACAAGGGCGCGGGGATTTCGGCCATTGGCGGGTGTGCTCCCGCCGTTGTCAGCGCCCGAGGCGGCGCAGGTCGTCCGACTCGATGATGCGAATGCCGTCTTCCTCCTCCAGCGCCAGGCGCCAGAGTGCGCGGGCCAGGGTGCAGACGTCGATGCCGCGGAATTTGCCCGGCAGCCAGCGCATGAAGGCGGCGGCCAGGCGTTCGCCGAAGCGGAATTCACTGCGTGGCCCGATCAGCAGCGACGGGCGGGCTATGGTCAGTTGCGGCCAGTCCATTGCCTTGAGGGCTTCCTCCATCTCGCCCTTGACCTTGTTGTAGAAGATCGAGGATGCGCGGTTGGCGCCCAGCGCGCTGATCACGATGAAGTGCCGGGCGCCCAACTCGCGGGCGCGTTGGGCGAACGCCAGGACCAGGTCCAGGTCGACTGCGCGGAAAGCCTCCTGGGAGCCGGCCTGGCGGATGGTGCTGCCCAGGCAGCAGAAGGCGACGTCGACCCGTCCCTCCAATTGCGGCAGCAGTTCGGCCAGCGGACCGACGGGGTTCAGCAGGTGCGGGTGTTCAGCCAGCGGGCGCCGGGTCGGGGCCAGGACACGGGCTACCGTGGGTTCGTTGAGCAGGCGGTCGAGCAGGTGCTCGCCGGTCAATCCAGTGGCGCCGGCGAGCAGTATGGGCTGGGGCGTCAAATGCATGCTGTTTCTCCGCTGATACACACTGAGCTTAGTGACTAAGAGCGGTTTTGTCGGGGTCCTCGGCGCTCTGTGCGGTCAGGGCCTGTTCCGCCTGGTGTTCGCGAAGTGCACGCCAGCGCGCGGTGACACCCTTGGGCGCCCAGATCTGTGGTTCCGAGGCCTCGAAGTCGTCGGCCTTCTCGCGTTCGGCGACTTTCTCCCGGGCGATGCCGAATGCGCGCTCCAGATCGTCGGTTTCGCTGAAGGCGTCAGCGAACAGCGCACGGCCGAAGTAGGTGAAGTCATTCTCCTCGGAGCAGCCGAAGGACACACGATCGGTACGCGCAGCGGTCATGATCAGCGTTCTGTCGTCCTTGAGAGGTGGAATGAATCCGCCGGAGTAGCAGGCGGAGATCACCAGCACCTTGTACCTGTCCTTGAGAGGGGTGAGCAGGTCCGCGAGCTCCTGTGCCGGCAGGTGGCCCAGCTGAAGGCCGGGTTGCTCCAGGGCCAGTTCGTGGGTCGGTGAGCCGTGGCTGGTGAGGTAGATGAACACCAGGTCTTCCGGGCCGCTGCGCCTGGCGACGGCCTTGATCGCACGGGACAGGCTTTCTCGGGTGGCCAGTGGGCGGTCGGCCATGTGTTCGCGGTGATTGACCAGGGTGAGCTGACCGTGGGCGCCGAAGCGTTCGGCCAGGAGTCTGGAGACGTAATCCGCTTCACGCAGGAATACGCTCTGGCGGCCGTCGCCCGCGAGGGTGATGGAGTAAAGCTCCACCTCCGGCGTGGAGACCGGCAAGGCATCGATGGCCTGCTCGAGCAGGTGACCCTGGGCCAGCAGGCCGATTTCCAGCGGGTCGGGCAGGGCTTTGCCCTTTTCGTCGCGGATGCGGGACCCCTCCTGCCAGGTGCCGGTTTCCTGCTTGCCATCCGATCGCGTTAGGCTGCCACTCCCGCTGTAGAGTCCGTCGCTGAAGTTCCCCTGGTAACGGCTGCCGTCGGCCAGCGAAAGGATGCCTTCGCCCTGGTAGCGCCAGTGCCGGAAGTGCCCCAGGTAGTGGCTGCCGTCGGCTCCGGTGAATTCGCCCTGGCCAATCAGGTTGCCTTCCTTGAAGGTCCCACTCCAGACATCGTCGTCACCACTGGTGAAGCGCCCCTTGCCGTCGAACAGGCTGTTGCGGAACTCACCGATGTAACTGGAGCCGTCCTGGCCCTGATAGGCCCCTTGGCCCTCCAGCTGACCGCGTATGAAACGTCCGCTGAAACGGTTGCCGGCTTCATCGGTACGGACGCCTTCGCCCTCTGGCTGGCCGGCCTTGAAGAGGCCCTGGTAATTGCTGCCGTCGGTCCATTCGAGGATGCCGAAGCCCTGGTATTTGTCGTTGTGGAACTGGCCACGATAGGTGACTTCGCCCTGGCGCAGGGTGCCTTCGCCGTGGAACTGGTTCTGGGCGAAGCCGCCTTCGTAGGTAGTGCCGTTTCCGTATGCGAGGCGGCCCTGGCCATGGAACAGGCCCGCCTTGAATTCGCCGATGTAGACCAGACCGCCGGGCCCGTGCCATTCGCCCTGGCCCTCCGGCTGGCCATCCTTGAACTGACCTTCGAACCAGGTGCCGTTGTTGTAGTCGAGGCGGCCCGGCCCCTGCAGTAGGCCGTCGACCAGTTCGCCGCGGTAGCGTGAGCCATCCGGCAGGCGGGCGTCCGGCGGCGTCAGGGGTTCGCCCTCGCCGCAGGCTGCGAGCAGGATGGCGAGGGTGAGGGGCAGAAGCGGCTTCATCGGGGTGCTTGTCCTGGTCGGCATCTGCCTTTCAGTGTGGCGCAAAAAAGCCCGCGATTGCGGGCTTTTTTGGCGGCGAGGAGCGGCTCAGACGAAGCAGAGGCTGAGGGACTCGGCGATGTACGCGGGCTTCTGCTGGCCTTCGATCTCCAGGGTGCACAGGGCCTTGATTAGCCACTGGCCGGGGTTCTTCTCGTTGACGTCGATGACCTTCACGGCCAGGCGCACACGGGAGTCGACCTTGACCGGCTGGATGAAACGCACGCTGTCGAGGCCGTAGTTCACCACCATCTTCGCGCCTTCGGGCAGGACCAGCAGGCCGTCGATCAGCTTGGGAATCAGCGACAGGCTGAGGAAACCGTGGGCGATGGTGGAGCCGAAGGGCGTCTGCTTGGCGCGCTCCGGGTCGACATGGATGAACTGGTGGTCTTCGGTGCATTCGGCGAACTGGTTGATACGGTTCTGGTCGATGCTTATCCAGTCCGAGTGGCCGAGTTCCTTGCCAACGTAGTTCTTCAGTTCCGCTACTGGTACGAACGCCATACGTCATCCTCCGTGGATGCAGTGTTGTAATTCTTATTGATTCGGGGGTGAGCCCGGTCTTGCATGCAGCGCTTAGATCACCATGCCGGACCCGTCGGGTCAAGACGCCATGCCCCCTGCGAATGGCGGGTTATAGCGAGGCGTCGGGCGAGCCTATAATGCCCCCGTCCCGGCCGAGGCCCTGCCTGGCCGGACCTGACCCGTGGAGAATTTCATGCTGTTGCGCGGACTGACCTGGCTGGTGCTGTTCCAGCTGATCGGTAGCGGGCTCAATGCCCTGTTCCTGTCGATGCTGCCGGGGCCCATCATCGGCCTGGTGCTGCTGTTCCTCTACCTGCTGGCGCGCGGCGAAGTGAGCGAGTCGCTGAGCCTGGCTGCCAGCAGCCTGCTGCGCTACCTGCCGCTGCTGCTGGTGCCGCCGGCAGTGGGCGTGATGGTTTATGCGCAGGCCATCTGGGAGGATTTCTGGGCCATAGTCGGGGTGCTGGTGCTGTCCCTGCTGGCGACCTTCCTCTTCTGTGGCTGGATGATGCAGAAGCTCATCGATCGACAGGCAAATCGCCGGGAGGACACATGAGCCTCGACTGGCAAGCCGCGATACAGGCGATGGTGCATCACCCTCTGTTCGGCTTCGGCATGACCCTGGCGGCCTATCAATTGGCCCTGGCGGCATACGAAAAGACCCGCTGGGTATTCTTGCAGCCGGTGCTGCTGTCCATGCTGCTGCTGATCGGCGTGCTGCTGGCCTTCGGTATCACCTACCAGGAGTACCGTCAGAGCACGCAACTTCTGACGGTCTTCCTCGGTCCGGCCACTGTCGCGCTGGCCGTACCGCTCTTCCTCAACCTGCGGCGTATTCGCCAGCTGCTCTGGCCGACCCTGCTGACGCTGGTGTTCGGTGGGCTCTTCGCTACGCTGTCGGTAGCTGTACTGGGCTGGTGGTTCGGCACCGAGCGCATGGTCCTGATGACGCTGTTGCCGAAGTCGGTGACCTCGCCCATCGCCATGCTGGTGGCCGAGCAGCTTGGCGGCGTGGCGGCCCTGGCGGCGGTGTTCGTGCTGATCACCGGCGTGCTCGGCGCCATTCTCGGTCCGGAGCTGCTGCGCCGCTGCGGTGTGCGTCACCCGGCGGCACAGGGCATGGCCCTGGGACTCACCGCTCACGCCGTGGGCACCGCGCGGGCTTTGCAGGAAGGCGAGGAGTGCGGTGCGTTCGCCGCCCTGGCGATGAGCCTCATGGGTGTCGCCACAGCGGTGCTGCTGCCGCTCGCCGTTGCCATGATTGCTTGAGGTCGATGCATGAAGTTGCCGCTGTTTCCGCTCAACACCGTGCTGTTTCCGGGTTGCACGCTGGACTTGCAGATATTCGAGGCGCGCTACCTGGACATGCTGGGGCGCTGCATGAAGCAGGGCGAAGGCTTCGGCGTGGTCTGCATTCTTGAAGGCCAGGAAGTGGGCGAGGCGGCCAGTCGCTTCGCCGCCATCGGCTGCGAGGCGCTGATCCGCGACTGGCAGCAGCGTCCCAACGGTTTGCTGGGCATCCGCGTGGAAGGTGGGCGGCGCTTCCATGTGAGCAAGGCGGAAGTGCTGCGCGACCAACTGACCCTCGCTGAAGTCGAATGGCTGGCCGATGAGCCTGAGCGCCCCCTGCGCGGGGAGCATGCTGATCTGGCCGCATTGCTCAACGCCCTGGCCGAGCACCCCATGGTCCAGGGGCTGGGCATGGGCGGCGTGGTGGACGGGCAGCAGGCGCTGGCGAATCAGCTGTCCTACCTGCTGCCGTTCCACATCAAGGAAAAGATTCACCTGCTGACCCTGAGCGATCCCGACGAGCGCCTGGACTTCCTCCAGGGCCTGCTCGATCAGCTGCAGGGCGAATCCATCGCCTGACTACTTCCTGTCGTGCCTGGCGCAGCCGTTAGTAGGTGTAACGCGCCAGTGCTTCCGGCAGGGCCCAGGTGGCGACGCCGCCAAGCAGGGCCAGGCAGGCCGGCAGGATCAGCGCCCACACCCTCGCACTCATCGCCGTCAGTGGCGCCGCACGCTGCATCAGCGCGAGGCCGGCCGCCGAGATGCCGCCAGCCAGCAAAGCGCCGGCGAGGATGTCGGTGGGCCAGTGCACGCCGAGGTAGACCCGCGACAGGGCAATGGCCAGGGCCGGCAAGCAGGCCAGCAGCAGCCAGGTCAGGCGCAGGCGCCCCGGCTGGCCGCGCCCGGCCAGAACGCCCAGTACCAGGAAGAACGCGAAGGCCGCGGAGCTGTGGCCGCTGGGGAAACTGAAGGTGGTCAGCGGCTCGACCAGAACCTCGGGACGTGCGCGTGCGTAGAGGTGCTTGAGGCCGGTATTGGCCAACCCCGTGATCAGCAGGGTGCCGATGGCAAAGCAGGCTGGGCGCCACTGGCGCAGTAGCAGTAACAGGGCGCCGAGCAGCGCGCCGGCGAGCAACTGGGTCTCGAAGTCGCCGACACGAGTGACCAGCACCATCCAATGATCGAAACCATCCCGGCGCTGCTCCTGAACCAGCGCCATCAGTCCCTGGTCCAGGGCCTGCAGGTGTGGCCAGCCGATCAACAGGGCGCCTAGGGCCGCCAGGCACAGTCCGGCCGCCAATGGGTTGGCCGAGCGTTTCTCACGAAGCGTGCTGTGGATGATCAGACCGAGCATGGCGACGACCACGACTATCACGACCCCGGCTTCGCTCCAGAAACCTTCCGGCAGCGGCAGGCGCAATGCCGCCCCGGTGGCCCAGCCGGGAACCAGGTAGGCCACGGCCCAGCCAGCGGCCGCCAGCATGCTGACGGCGACGAAGCGGGGGAAGGGCATGTCGAGCATGCCCGCTACCATCGGCAACATGGGACGCAGCGGACCGATGTAGCGGCCCACCAGCAGGCTGGCGATGCCATAGCGCTGGAAGTAGTTCTCAGCGCCGGTGATCCATTCGGGGTGGCCGCGCAGCAAGGGCAGACGGCGGATGTTCTGGTGGAAGCGTCGCCCCAGGCCGTAGGAGATCAAGTCGCCCACCAGGCCGCCGCAGTAGGCCAGGAGGAGGGTCTGCCAGAGTTCCAGGGCGCCGCTGCCGGCCATCACGCCGACGGCGAACAGCAGCGCTACGCCCGGTACGACGATGCCGGCGATAGCCAGGCATTCGATGCAGGCGATCAGGAAGATGGCCAGGCCCAACCATTCCGGGTTGGCGCCAAGCCAGGCGGTGACCTGGTCGAACCATTGACTCATGCGTGTATGTCCTCGATCAGCGTGTAGTCGAATCCTTCGACCTGCCCGCGGCGCAGCGGGTTGCGTGTGCAATGGCGAGCATAGGCGGCATCGACGAAGCGGTAAGGCAGGTGTTCATCGCGG
Source organism: Metapseudomonas resinovorans (assembly GCF_002003485.1). Taxonomy (GTDB): domain Bacteria; phylum Pseudomonadota; class Gammaproteobacteria; order Pseudomonadales; family Pseudomonadaceae; genus Metapseudomonas; species Metapseudomonas resinovorans_D. The sequence goes on along the minus strand of NZ_BDMA01000057.1, from coordinate 266,237 downwards.
CCGTGGGGGATGCCCAGGCGCGCGGTCTGGATGATGCAGGCGGGACGTTCGTCGACGTCTTCGACGAACAGGCGCTGCCAGTCGAAGCGCTGGCCGTCCCAGTCAGGCACTTTCAGGCCAAGGGATTTGCACAGCAGCGTCTGGCCGGCGCAGAGGCGGTCGGCGGGGCGAGGCTGGCCCTGGGCGTCGGGGTTGTTGCGTTGCATGGCGGCCAGGGCGTCGGCGGGAGAGATGGCGTCCACCCAGGGATGCCCGGACTTGATCAGCACCGCGTTGCCGGCGCCGTGGGCGCTGAAGTTAAGCGAGTCGCCGCCACGGGAGTAGTACATATAGATGTGCCCGCCATCGAGAAACAGCGCGCGACGCTTGTGGGTGTAGCCGAGGGACGCGTGGCTGCCCTTGTCCACCAGGTAATAGGCCTCGGTCTCGATGATGCGGGCAGATAGCCAGCGGTCGCCTGCCCGGTGGCGGATCACCTTGCCCAGCAGCTCGCGGGCCACCAGTTGGGCATCGCGGTCGAAAAAGGCATCGGTCAGCGGGCGGGCACCCGGCCAGGGCAAACTAAGGATGGGATCGCAGGACATGGGGCTGTCGCAGGGTTACGGGTCGGAATAGGCTCGCGATTATACGGAAGCCTGCTGAGCCGAAGCTGAACGCCGGCGTCGGAATCGTCACGCAAAATAACAAGAGCCCGTTGCCATGTCCCGAGCTGCCCGTCTCGACAGTGCCCACATCACCCCCAGTGCGCACTACACCGGTTACGTCTGGTATCGCCACCAGCTTGCCGAAGCCCCCTTCGTTACGCCCTTCGGACGCTTCGCCCACGGCGTGCTGGCGCCAGTGAGCTGGGGCGCGCGGGTGGCCTTCGGGCTGGATGTCGAGCGCTTCCTGTTGCAGCGCCATCTGTTGATCGATGCGCTGTTGAGCGAGGCCATCGAGCAGCGCGGGGTGCGCCAGGTCGTGGAGATCGCCTGCGGTCTGTCGCCCCGGGGAAGGCGCTTCTGTTCCCGCTATCCGGAGCTGCGTTACCTGGAGGCCGACTTGCCACCCATGGCCGCACGCAAGCGCCTGCTGCTCCATGAAGAAGGCTGGCTGGGCGCGCGGCATCAGGTGCGCCCTGTGGATATCCTCGCCGAGCAGGGCGTGAACGACCTGCAGGCGCTGTTTTCCGGGCTGGATCATGACGCGCCGGTACTGGTGATCACCGAAGGGTTGGTGAACTACTTCGAACTGCCGGTGATAGAAGCCTTCTGGAGCCGGTTGGCGGACCAGCTGAAGCAGTTCCCGGCTGCCACCTACCTCACCGACCTCTATCCCGACCTGCGCGAGCATCCGCGCTATCGCCAGTTGCGCTGGGGCATCGATCTGGTAGGTCGGCTCACCCGAGGTCGCTATTACCTGCATTACCGGGGAGACGACGCCATAGTCGCGGGCTTTGAAGGCTGCGGCTTCGGGGAAGTCCGGGTGCATGATCCGAAGGAGCTGGAGTCGGCGCTGTCGGATGCCGGGCCGGCGCTGGTGAGGGTGGTGGAGGCGCGAACCTGAGGATGGACTGCTGATGTGGGAGCGAACTTGGGAGACCACGTCCTGAGTCACCTGTGACGATTCGAGTGACTGGGCTAACAGGATGCAGCCGATTCGGTAGGGTGCGCCGTGCGCACCAGCGGTTTTGTGCCGAAGCTGATCCCGGAATCGGTGCGCACAGCGCACCCTACGGTCCAGGCTGAGCTAAAGAAATCGACCTTGTGCCCGGGACGGGCGTCCCCTTCCAGGGGAATACCGCAATTCCATGTTCTACGTTCAGGCGTAGGCCACCACCTGTGGCTCGGTCTGTACCACCTGGGCCGCCAGCGCGTCGCTGGCCTGCGCATCGGTGTGGGGGAAGACCAGCGCGAGGCAATCGCCCTCATGACGCAAGGGCAGGGCATCCAGTTCCGGCAGATCGCCGGCCTGTAGGCGCCAACCACGCGAGGGCAGTGCGCTCGGCAGGTTGCCGGCCAGCAGGCCGCCGAAGAAGCCCAGTTCGTTGACTTCCACCGGCCACTCGCCTGCTTCGTCGTGAAGCAGCCGGCCGCGCCGGTTCAATGGGGCCAGGCGCAGTTCCTGCCGTCGTTCCAGGCGGTCCAGACGATTGCGGGCCAGGCGCGTGGCACCAGGGGCGGCAAGGGGCAGGGTGCTACCGAGGAGGAACGGACGGTAGAAGCTGGCGCAGGCCTCGCGCTGTTCGAACTGGGCGAGGTGATCGCCATTGTGGATAAGTGCGCAGTCGGCATCGGCGCAGGCAGCGGCGAAGCCCGCGTGCTCCCAGGGCTGGGTGAAGTGATCGAACTCGCCGGCCAGCACCAGGGTGGGGCAAGCCGGGTGGCGCGCGAAGCCTTGAAAGTCCAGCAGACGCTGGCTGTTTTGCCGGTATCGTTCGAGTTCCTGCGGGGAAAGGCGCTGCATCTGTCGCAAAAGTGCCTTGCGAAAGACCGGCGAGATTCCGGTTTCCTCCAGGCGCAGGGGATTGATCAGACCGGTCAGGGCGCCTTGGGCAAAGCGCTGGACCTGGCCTTCGGCTAGCAGGTCCAGGCTTTCTTCCAGCATGCGGCGGGCGCCGGGGCGGCCGAACGCGGTGATTCCAGCGAGCAGCAGGCGTGCGCAATGCCGTGGATGGCGAACCGCGAACAGGGCTGCCAGAGCGGAGCCATAGGACAGGCCGATTGGCATCAACGGCGGTAGCCGGAGTTCTTCGGCGAAGGCTGCGATCAGGTCAGCCAGCTGTTCGAGCGAAAGTTCGGGCGCCAGTTGCAGGTTGCCACCCTGGCTCGGGAGATCGAGCAGGATCACCGGGTGGCGGGGCAACAGCTCCTGCACCTCGGAGACGAAGGAGCGGAAGCTCTGGAAGGCGCCGCCAAGCATCAGGATCGGCTCGCGAGTGTCTTCGGCGTGCTGGGAGAAGGCCTGGTAGTGCAGGGTCCAGGTGCCGACCTGGAGGATGCGGGGTGCATCATTCAGGTGCTGGGGGGCGAAGTCGGTCTGGTAACGCATGGCGGATTCTCCGGCGCCGGGGGGCGCTTCTTGTTCTTCTGCGACGACTGCGATTGGAAGGTAAACAGCGGAGACACTTTTGTTTACCCAACCTTCGGGCGGGCGCGGTGGCCGGGTGTCACCGTCCAGACCGCGGCCCGCTTGGGCCGAGGTTTGCGTCGTTACCGAAAAAGGCCCGTGGAATGGCCTGTCTACCATCCGCCCGGCGCCGCTGGGCGCGGGCGAGCGCGGCCGCTATAATCAGCCGCTTTCCTTTCGCCAGAACCCGAGACCATGACCGAGTCCGTTCTCGATTACATGACCCGCCTTGGCCGCGCCGCACGCGCCGCCTCGCGTGTGGCCGCCCGTGCCAGCACCGCGCAGAAGAACCGCGCCCTGCTGGCTGCCGCCGATGCCCTGGATGCAGCTCGTGCCGAGCTGTCCACCGCCAATGAGCAGGACCTGGCCAATGGCCGGGCCAATGGCCTCGAGCCAGCTATGCTCGATCGCCTGGCACTCACCCCGGCGCGCATCGACGACATGATCGAGGGCCTGCGTCAGGTCGCCACCCTGCCGGACCCCATCGGCGAGATCCGCGACATGCGTTACCTGCCGTCCGGTATCCAGGTGGGCAAGATGCGCGTACCGCTGGGTGTGATCGGGATCATCTACGAATCGCGGCCGAACGTGACCATCGATGCCGCCAGCCTTTGCCTGAAGTCCGGCAACGCCACCATCCTGCGCGGCGGTTCCGAGGCCATTCATTCCAACCAGGCCATCGCCCGCTGCATCCAGACGGGCCTGGCCGAAGCCGGTTTGCCGAGCGAGCTGGTGCAAGTGGTGGAAACCACCGACCGTGCTGCCGTGGGCGCGCTGATCAGCATGCCGGAGTTCGTCGACGTGATCGTCCCGCGCGGCGGCAAGGGCCTGATCGAGCGCATCAGCCGCGAGGCCAAGGTGCCGGTGATCAAGCACCTGGACGGCATCTGCCACGTCTACATCGATGTTGCTGCCGACCTGGACAAGGCGATCCGCGTGGCCGACAACGCCAAGACCCAGCGCTATGCGCCGTGCAACACCATGGAAACCCTGCTGGTGCACGAGGCTATCGCCGCCCGCGTATTGCCGCCCCTGGCCGCCATCTATCGCGACAAGGGTGTGGAATTGCGCGGCGACGCCGCCACCCGCGCCCTGCTGGGCAAGGACGTGTTGGAGGCGACCGAAGAAGATTGGCGCACCGAGTACAACGCGCCGATCCTCTCGATCCGCATCGTCGACGGCCTGGACCAGGCCATCGAGCACATCAATGCCTACGGCTCGCAACACACCGACGCGATCATCACCGAGAACTTCAGTGATGCCCGGCGCTTCCTCACCGAAGTGGATTCCGCTTCGGTGATGGTCAACGCCTCGACCCGCTTCGCCGACGGTTTCGAGTACGGCCTGGGCGCGGAGATCGGCATCTCCACCGACAAGCTGCACGCACGTGGGCCGGTCGGTCTGGAAGGCCTGACCAGCGAGAAGTACGTGGTCTTCGGCGACGGTCACGTACGCACCTGATGGGCAAGCGCATCGGTCTCTTCGGCGGCACGTTCGATCCTGTGCACATCGGTCATCTGCGCAGCGCCGTCGAGGTGGCCGAGCAGTTCGGCTTCGACGAGCTGCGCCTGATTCCCAGTGCGCGGCCGCCGCACCGCGACAGCCCGCGAGTGTCCGCTGCGCAGCGTCTGGAGATGGTGCGGCTGGCCGTGGCCGGAGTAGCGCCGCTGGTGGTGGACGACCGTGAGCTCAAGCGCGAGCGGCCGTCCTGGACCATCGAGACGCTGGAGTCCCTGCGTGCCGAATTGGACGCCGATGACCAGCTGTTCCTGCTGGTCGGCTGGGATGCCTTCTGTGGACTGCCGAGCTGGCATCGCTGGAGTGAGCTGCTCGACCATTGCCACATCCTGGTCCTGCAACGTCCGGATGCCGACAGCGAGGCTCCGGAAGACCTGCGTGACCTGTTGGCGGCGCGTAGCGCCGTCGACCCGCAATCCCTACAGGGGCCGGCCGGGCAGATAGCCTTCGTCTGGCAGACCCCCTTGGCAATTTCCGCCACCCAGATTCGCCAATTGCTGGGGGAGGGGCGCTCGGCGCGCTTTCTCGTGCCCGACGCCGTATTGGCCTATATCCATGCGCACGACCTTTACCGTGCGCCGAACTGATTCACTGAGGTAGTTGAACCCGATGCAAAACGAAGAACTCGTCAAGGTCGCAATCGCGGCCCTGGAAGACCTGAAAGGTCAGGAAATCACCACCATCGACGTACGCGGCAAGACCAGCATCACCGACTTCATGGTGATTGCCAGCGGTACCTCCGGCCGTCACGTCAAATCCATGGCCGAGAACGTGCTGGAGAAGGTCAAGGAACAAGGCGTGCGTCCCCTGGGCAGCGAAGGCCTGGACGGCGGCGAGTGGGCCCTGTTGGACCTGGGCGATGTCGTGGTGCATGTGATGCAAGTCGCCACCCGCCAGTTCTACGACCTGGAGCGCCTGTGGCAGGGCGCTGAGCAGAGCCGCGCGCACCACAGCCACGAGTAAGCGGGGCGTCCCTTGCGTCTACGTCTGATCGCTGTTGGCACGCGGATGCCGCGCTGGGTGGAAGAGGGTTGGCACGAGTACGTCAAGCGCCTGCCTTCCGAGCTCAGCCTGGAACTGGTGGAAATTCCCCTGACCACGCGCGGCAAGAATGCCGACGTGGCGCGGATGATCCGCCAGGAGGGCGAGGCCATGCTGGCCAAGGTTCAGCCGGGGGAACGCATCGTGACCCTGGAAGTCCAAGGTCGGCCCTGGAGTACTGAGCAACTGGCTGCCGAGCTGGACCGCTGGCGTCTCGATTCGCGCACCGTCAACCTCATGGTCGGCGGCCCGGAAGGGCTGGCGCCGGAGGTTTGCGCGCGCAGCGAGCAGCGTTGGTCGCTGTCGCCGCTGACATTGCCGCATCCGCTGGTTCGCATCCTCATCGGCGAGCAGATCTATCGCGCCTGGACTGTGCTGTCCGGCCATCCCTATCACAAGTAAGCCCTGTCCATGCCGCAGCCGATTCGCCTGAAAGACCATGAGAAGGACGCCCGCCTGGTGCGTCGGCGCGTGGTCGTGGGCGCGGTGGCGGTGCTGCTGCTGACCTGCGTGCTGATCGCCCGTCTCTATTACCTGCAGGTGATCCAGTACGAGTACCACTCGACGCTGTCCGAGAACAATCGCGTCCATGTGCAGCCGATTCCGCCCACGCGGGGGCTGATCTTCGACCGCAATGGCGTGATCATCGCGGACAACCGGCCCAGCTTCAGTCTCAGCGTCACGCGCGAACGGGCTGCCGACTGGGAGAAAACCCTCGACGTGATCGTCGAGGTGCTGCAACTGACGCCGGATGATCGCGCACTGTTCGAGAAGCGTATGCGGCAGGGGCGTCGGCCGTTCGAGCCGGTTCCCATCCTGTTCGAGCTGACCGAAGAACAGATCGCCCGCGTGGCGGTGAACCAGTTCCGTCTGCCAGGCGTCGACGTCGTGGCGCAGTTGGTGCGCCACTATCCGCAGGGCGCGCATTTCGCCCATTCCGTGGGCTATGTCGGCCGGATCAACGAGAAAGAGCTCAAGCAGCTCGATCCGGTGAACTACAGCGGTACCCACCACATCGGCAAGACCGGCATCGAGCGCTTCTACGAAGACCAGTTGCACGGCGAAGTGGGTTACGAGGAAGTCGAGACCAACGCCCGTGGCCGCGTGCTGCGTGTGCTCAAGCGGACCGACCCGAAACCCGGCAAGGATCTGGTCCTGACCCTCGATGTGCGCCTGCAGGAGGCGGCCGAGCAAGCCCTGGCGGGTCGGCGTGGCGCCATCGTCGCCATCGAACCGTCCTCTGGCGACGTGCTGGCGATGGTCAGCCAGCCCAGCTTCGACCCCAACCCCTTCGTCACCGGCATCAGCTTCAAGGCCTATGCCGAGTTGCGCGACTCCATCGATCGGCCGCTCTACAACCGCGTGTTGCGCGGTCTGTACCCGCCAGGTTCGACCATCAAACCGATGGTGGCTGTGTCCGGCCTGGACGCAGGCGTGGTGACGCCCGCCTCCCGCGTGTTCGACCCGGGCTTCTACCAACTGCCGAACTACGACCACAAATACCGTAACTGGAACCGCAGTGGCGACGGCTGGGTGAACATGGAGACCGCGATCATGCGGTCAAATGACACCTACTTCTACGATCTTGCGCATAAAATGGGCATCGATCGCCTGCATGACTACATGAGCCGCTTCGGCTTCGGGCAGCGCGTGGCCCTCGATATGTTCGAGGAATCCTCCGGCCTGATGCCGTCGCGCGACTGGAAGCGAGCCCGTTATCGCCAGGCGTGGTATCCGGGCGAAACCCTCATTCTCGGCATCGGCCAGGGCTACATGCAGTCCACGCCGCTGCAACTCGCCCAGGCTGTGGCGCTGATGGCCAACCGTGGCAAGTGGATCCGTCCGCACCTGGCGAAGACCATCGAGGGCCGGCCGCCGATCGACCCGAGCCCGATGCCGGACATCATCCTGCGCGACCCGAAATACTGGGATGCCGGCCGCAACGGCATGGAACAGGTGGTCCACGGTGCGCGGGGTACGGCGCACAAGGTCGGCGCCTCCTCCGTCTACCGTATCGCCGGCAAGTCCGGTACCGCCCAGGTGGTGGCCATCAAGCAGGGCGAGAAGTACGACCGCTCCAAGGTGCAGGAGCGCCACCGTGACCATGCCCTGTTCGTCGCCTTCGCCCCGGCTGAAGATCCGAAGATCGCCGTGGCGGTGATGGTGGAGAACGGCGAGTCCGGCTCGGGCGTTGCCGCACCTGTGGTCAAGCAGGTGATGGATGCCTGGCTCCTCGGCGACGACGGCCAGTTGAAACCCGAGTTCCGGCCACCGCAACCGCTGGCCGAGCAGCAGAGCGCCATTCGATGAACAGCAACTTCGACCGCACCATCTCCAAGGAGGACGTGCTCAAGCGCCGCGCCACCCTCCTGCAGCGCCTGCACATCGATGGCTGGCTGCTGCTGATCATCCTGATGCTCGCGGCCGGCAGCCTGTTCGTCCTCTACTCGGCAAGCGGCAAGCACTGGGACCTGCTGATGAAGCAGGCCAGCTCCTTCGGTCTGGGGATCGGCGCGATGATCGTCATCGCCCAGTTCGAGCCGCGCTTCATGGCCCGTTGGGTGCCTCTGGCCTACGTGGTCGGAGTCGCATTGCTGGGGGTTGTGGAAATCATGGGGCACACGGCGATGGGGGCCACCCGCTGGATCAACATCCCCGGCGTGATCCGCTTCCAGCCCTCGGAATTCATGAAGATCATCATGCCGGCGACCATCGCCTGGTACCTGTCGCGGCACAACCTTCCACCCAAGCTCAAGCACATCGCCATCAGCCTGGTGCTGATCCTGATGCCCTTCGTGTTGATCCTGAAGCAGCCCGACCTCGGCACCGCCTTGCTGATCCTGGCGTCCGGCGCCTTCGTGCTGTTCATGGCCGGCCTGCAGTGGCGCTGGATCGCCGGCGCGGTGGCTGCGGTGGTGCCGGTGGCGGTGGCCATGTGGTACTTCGTGCTGCACGACTACCAGAAGCAGCGTGTACTGACCTTCCTCGATCCGGAGAGCGACCCGCTGGGTACCGGCTGGAACATCATCCAGTCCAAGGCCGCGATCGGATCGGGCGGGGTGTTCGGCAAGGGCTGGCTGCTGGGCACCCAGTCGCACCTGGATTTTTTGCCCGAAAGCCACACGGACTTTATCATTGCCGTCCTCGGCGAAGAGTTCGGCCTGGTAGGCGCCTGCCTGCTGCTTCTGGTCTACCTGCTCCTGATCGGCCGTGGCCTGGTGATCACCGCCCAGGCGCAGACCCTGTTCGGCAAGTTGCTGGCAGGCAGTCTGACCATGACCTTCTTCGTATACGTGTTCGTCAACATCGGCATGGTCAGTGGACTGCTGCCGGTCGTGGGGGTGCCCCTGCCCTTCATTAGCTACGGCGGAACCCATCTGGTGACGCTGCTGTCAGGGTTTGGGGTGTTGATGGCGATCCATACCCATCGCAAATGGATCGCCCAGGTTTGAAACGAGTGAATGATTTGAAAGCACTGCGCAAATGGATGCAGTTGGCAGCCTCCGGGGCTGCCCTGGTGGGACTGCTGGGGGCAGCCGCACCTGCATTTTCCGGGGACTATGAGGGATCGCCGCAGGTGGCCGAGTTCGTCGCCGAGATGACCCGTGACTACGGTTTCGCTGGCGAGCAACTGGTGGACCTGTTCCGTGAAGTGGAACGCAAGCAGTCCATCCTCGACGCCATTTCCCGCCCTGCGGAACGGGTCAAGCCCTGGAAGGACTACCGCCCGATCTTCATCACCCCGGCACGCATCCAGAAGGGCGTCACCTTCTGGAACCAGCATGCCGAGGCCCTGGCCCGTGCCGAGAAGGAATACGGCGTGCCGGCCCAGGTCATCGTCGCGATCATCGGCGTCGAGACCTTCTATGGCGGCAACACTGGCAACTTCCGTGTGATCGATGCGCTGTCCACCCTCGGCTTCGATTACCCGCCGCGTGCCGACTTCTTCCGCAAGCAGCTCAAGGAGTTCCTCCTGCTGGCTCGCGAAGAACAGGTCGATCCGCTGATGCTCAAAGGCTCCTACGCCGGCGCCATGGGCCTGCCGCAGTTCATGCCAAGCAGCTTCCGCGCCTATGCCGTGGACTTCGACGGCGACGGTCACATCGACATCTGGAACAACCCGGTGGATGCCATCGGCAGCGTCGCCAGCTACTTCAAACGCCACGGCTGGGTGCACGGTGCCCCGGTGGTCAGCCGTGCCCAGGTTCGCGGTGATCGAATCGACGAAGGGTTGACCCAGGGACTGGACCCGGTGAAGAACGTCGGCGATCTTAGGACGCTGGGCTGGGCAAGCAGCGACGCACTGCGCGATGATGTGCCGGTTACGGCTTTCAGGCTGGAGGGTGACGAGGGGGCGGAGTACTGGATGGGACTGCCGAACTTCTACGTCATTACCCGCTACAATCGCAGCGCGATGTATGCCATGGCAGTGCATCAGCTATCCGAACTGCTGGTCAACGCAAGGGGCGGGCGTTAACCGATGCCACAAACGATAAGAGTCGCTGTCTACGGCGCCGTAGCATTGTTGCTGGCCAGCTGCTCGAGCAGCCGAGCGCCGGAACCGGTCCAACCGGGCGGGCAGATTTCTGGTCCTGGAGACTATGCGCGTCCCCACAGGGACGGCGCGCCATGGTGGGACGTCGATGTCTCGCGCATTCCCGATGCCGTGCCGATGCCGCATTACGGCTCGATCAAGGCCAATCCTTATACCGTGCTGGGCAAGACCTACTACCCGATGAATGACGCGCGTCGTTATCAGGCGGTAGGCACGGCGTCCTGGTACGGCACCAAGTTCCATGGCCAGGCCACCGCCAATGGCGAGGCCTATGACCTCTACGGTATGACCGCCGCGCACAAGACCCTGCCGCTGCCGAGCTATGTCCGTGTGACCAATCTCGACAACGGCCGCAACGTCATTCTGCGGGTCAACGACCGTGGTCCGTTCTATTCCGATCGCATCATCGACCTGTCCTTCGCCGCGGCGAAGAAGCTTGGCTACGCCGAGACCGGTACCGCCCGCGTCAAGGTCGAGGGCATCGATCCCCATGAGTGGTGGGCTGCCCAGGGGCGTCCGGTGCCCATGGTCCTCGCCCAGCCGAAGATGGCTGCACAGGCGAAACCTCAAGCTCAACCCCAGCCTGTCGTGCAGGTCGCCAGCGCGCCGATCGAGCAGTACACCCCGCCGCCGCAGCAACATGCCGCCGCCGTGCTGCCCGTGCAGATCGACGCAAAAAAAAACGATTCACTCGCAGCGTCTGGCCTGTATCTCCAGGTGGGCGCCTTCGCCAATCCGGACGCTGCGGAACTCCTCAAGGCCAAGCTGAGCGAGACGGTGAGTGCACCAGTCTTCATCAGCTCGGTCGTGCGCAACCAGCAGATACTGCACCGGGTACGCCTGGGGCCGATCGGAACTCAGGGTGAGGCACAAGAGGTGCAAAACTCCGTGCGCCTGGCCAACCTCGGCCAACCCACCCTGGTGAAGCCGGACTGACGGCTTCTTCTTTGCCCGCAAGGGCCTGATAGACCATTAGCTATTTCTCAGAGAGACGGATGAACATCTTCAGTTTTGCCAAACGCGTACTTCTGCCCGCAGCCCTGCTCATCGTCGCGCCGGTCTCCATGGCGGCCCAGCAGATCATCCCGTCGCCGCCGCAACTGGCCGCCAAATCCTATGTGCTGATGGACGCCCAGAGCGGCCAGGTCCTGGTCGAGAACAACGGCGACCAGCGTCTGCCTCCGGCGAGTCTGACCAAGCTGATGACCGCCTACATCGCCACCCTGGAGATCCGCAAGGGCCAGATCGGCGAGAGCGACCCGGTGACCATCAGTGAGCACGCCTGGCGCACCGGCGGTTCGCGCATGTTCGTCCAGGTGAACACCCAGGTGACCCTGAGCGACCTGCTGCACGGCATCATCATCCAGTCGGGCAACGACGCCAGCGTGGCCGTGGCCGAGCACATCGCCGGCAGCGAAGACGCTTTCGCCGACATGATGAACACCACCGCCGAGAAGCTCGGCATGGCCGGCAGCCACTTCATGAACGCCACCGGCCTGCCCAATCCTGAGCACTATTCCACCGCTCACGATATGGCCACCCTGGCCCGCGCGATCATCTACGAAGACCCGACTCACTACGCCATCTACTCCCAGAAGGAATTCTTCTGGAACAACATCAAGCAGCCCAACCGCAACCTGCTGCTGTGGCGCGACAAGACCGTCGACGGCCTGAAAACCGGCCACACCGACGAGGCCGGCTACTGCCTGGTGGCGTCCGCCGTACGTGACAACATGCGTCTGATCGCCGTGGTGTTCGGCACCAACAGCGAGCAGGCCCGTGCCGCCGAAACCCAGAAGCTGCTGACCTACGGCTTCCGCTTCTTCGAAACCCAGACCTTCTATCAGAAGGGCGCCGAACTGGCGAAAGCCCAGGTGTGGAAGGGCGCTGTCCGCGAAGCCAAGGCGGGCCTGGCCCAGGACCTGACGCTGACCCTGCCGAAAGGCCAGGCCAAGAAGCTGCAGGCCAGCATGACCTTGAATCCGCAACTGATCGCCCCCATCAAGCAGGGTGACGTGATCGGCAAGGTGGAGGTCAAGATGGAAGACCAGGTTGTCCACAGTGCCGATCTGATCGCCCTCGAGACCGTCGAGGAAGGTGGTTTCTTCCGCCGCCTGTGGGATAGCATCCGCCTGTTCTTCTACGGCCTGTTCAACTGACCAACTGAGCCGACGCCTCGCACCCTGTACGGGAACGAGGCGTCCGCATCGCGGATCACGAGTCCGCCGCTACCATGACCGATACCCCTGACGTACAACCCCCGAAAATCGAGTTTCCCTGCGAGCGCTATCCCATCAAGGTGATCGGCGATTCCTTCGATGGTTTCTCCGACCTGGTGATCGAAATCATCCGGCGCCACGCTCCAGACCTCGATGCCGGCACCCTCGTGGTGCGCGATAGCCGCAATGGTCGTTTCCTCTCGGTGCAGGTACTGATCACCGCTACCGGCGTCGACCAACTGCAAGCGATCCATGTCGACCTGCGCGCCACTGGCCGCGTGCACATGGTCCTCTAGTGGCGTCCGCCGAACTCATCGTGCGTCATCTGGGGTTGGTGGACTACCTGCCGACTCTGGAAGCGATGCGCCACCTGACCACCGAACGCGATGCGCAGTCGCCCGACGAAATCTGGCTGCTGCAGCACCCTCGCGTGTTCACCCAGGGCCAGGCCGGCAAGGCCGAGCATCTGCTGGAGACGGGAGACATCCCGGTCATCCAGGTCGAGCGCGGTGGTCAGGTTACCTACCACGGCCCTGGCCAGTTGGTGGCCTATGTGATGTTGGACTTGCGTCGCCTGGGACTGGGTGTGCGTGAGCTGGTGACCGCCCTGGAGCAGAGCCTGGTCGATGTGCTGGCAGGTTACGGCGTCGAGGCGGCGCCCAAGGCGGACGCTCCCGGCGTCTATGTGAACGGCGACAAGATCGCCTCGCTGGGACTGCGGGTCAGCCGCGGCTGCTCCTTCCACGGCCTTGCGCTCAACGTGGACATGGACCTGTCGCCATTCTGGCGGATCAATCCCTGTGGTTACGCCGGTTTGAAGATGGTGCAGCTCAAGGACCTGATCGACACGCCGCCGCAGCTCGACGAGGTTGCCCAGCGCCTGGAGCAGGCTCTGCGCCGGCGGTTGGGCTACACGCAGTAGACGCAGACTCCCGAAAAACGACGGCCCCCTCTTCCATCGGAAGAGGGGGCCGTTTTGTTATTCAGCCTTGCTGCGCTCGCGGGCTGAGCAGTTCCTGCTTAGCCCAGGTTGAGTGCGGGAATGATGCTCGGATCGAGGGCCTGGCCAGGTACTGGCACCGGTGCCGCCAAGCCCAGGTTGTTCTTCTCGAACACCCGGTCAGCCCGGTAGCTGGAACGCACCAGCGGACCGGCTGCGACTTCCATGAAACCCTTTTCCAGGCCGATATCGCGGAACCGGTTGAATTCTTCCGGGCTGACCCAGCGCTTCACCGGCAGGTGGTTGCGAGTGGGTTGCAGGTACTGGCCGAGGGTCAGGATGTCCACGCCGATTGCGCGCAGGTCATCCATGGTTTCGATGATTTCTTCGTCGGTCTCGCCCAGGCCGAGCATCAGGCTGGTCTTGGTCAGCACGTCCGGACGGTGGCGCTTGGCATGCTCCAGCACGCGCAGGGTCTTCTCGTAGCCCGCACGCGGGTCGCGCACGACATGGGTCAGGCGTTTGACCGTCTCGACGTTCTGCGCGAACACCTCCAGACCGGAATCCACGACGCGTTCGATGGCCAGGTGGTCGCCATCGAAGTCGGGGGTAAGGGCTTCCACGACCACCTGCGGAGTATTCGCCTTGATGGCGCGTACGCAAGCGGCGTAATGGCCGGCGCCACCATCGTCCAGATCGTCGCGATCCACCGAGGTCAGTACGATGTAGCGCAGCGCCATCAGCTCGACCGACTTGGCGGTGTTCTGCGGCTCTTCCAGATCCAGCCAGCCATTGGGATTGCCGGTGTCCACGGCACAGAAGCGGCAGGCGCGGGTGCAGACCGAGCCCATCAGCATGATGGTGGCGGTGCCGTTGGACCAGCACTCACCCATGTTCGGGCAGTGCGATTCCTGGCACACGGTGCTCAGGCGATGCTCGCCGACATTGCGCTTGACCGCTTCGAAACGGCTACCGCCTGGTGCCTTTACCCGCAACCACTTGGGCTTGGGCTCGAACACCTGGGGTTCAGCCGAGGCGCGGCGCTTCTGGCCATCCTTGATTGCGGTAATGCCCTGAGCAGTACGGAACTTTTCACCGCTCGCGACGTGTTTGGACGAGTCTGTATCGGACATCGGAAATCTGGCTCCGCTGGTGGCTCCGTTGGCTGCCGCAGGGGCAAAAAGGGGTGGCGCAGTTTATCACAAAGGCGTTTGCACGAACTCGCAGCCGTCTGCCGGCGAGCGCGTGCGGCGGCCGCAAAAAAAGGTCAGGGCGCCTCAGCGCCCCTCACGCAATTGCTTGAGCAGATCCAGGTTGGGGTAGCCATCCGCCGGCCATCCCAGGCGCTGCTGGTAACCACGGATCGCCTTGCGGGTGTTGGCGCCGATGATGCCGTCCGCGGTGCCCGGGTTGTAGCCGGCTCCGGCCAGGGACTCCTGCAGCTCCACCCGCTCGCTGCGGCTCAGCGGACGCTCGTCGCGCGGCCAACTGCCGGTGAGCTCTCCTCGGCCATCGAAGCGCTCGCCCAGCAGGCTGACCGCCAAGGCGTAGGACGAGGAATTGTTGTATTTGAGGATGGCGCGGAAGTTGTCCAGAACAAGGAAGGCCGGGCCACGATGGCCGGCCGGCAGCAGCAGGGAGGCGCTGTTGTTGCCGAGGCTCGCGCCTTGCGGACCGACTTGCACGCCCATTGCCTGCCATTGCGCCACCGACTTTCGGATGTCGCCATCCGCGTGGGCGTAGTCGAAGCCCTGTGGCAACTGCACCTGCAGTGCGGCGGGTTGGCCCTTGCGCCAGCCCGAGGCCTGCAGATAGTGGGCGGCGGAGGCCAGGGCATCGGCCGAGGAGTTCCAGATGTCGCGGCGACCATCGCCATCGAAGTCCACGGCATGGCTGTTGTAGGTGGTCGGGATGAACTGGGTCTGTCCCATGGCGCCCGCCCAGGACCCCAGCATGCTGTCGGGCTGGATGTCGCCGTGCTGGAGGATCTGCAAGGCAGCCATAAGCTGCGCATGGGCGAACTCGGGACGACGGCCTTCGTAGGCCAGGGTAGCCAGGGAGCGGATCACCGACTTGTCGCCCATGAACTGGCCGAAGCTGCTTTCCATGCCCCAGATGGCCACCAGCGGTTCGCGGTCTACGCCGAAGCGTTGCTCGATGGCATCCAGCGTCGCGGCGTTCTCCGTTATCAGGGCCTGACCCTTGCGCACGCGATAGGGAGAGATGGCGCCTTCCAGGTACTCCCACACCGGTCGGGTGAACTCGGGCTGGCTGCGGTCAGCGGTGATCACGCTCGGATCGGGGGAGATGCCGGCGAAGGCTCGGTCGAAGAGGCTGGCGTCTATGCCTTGGGCCAGGGCCTCGCGGCGGAAACCGTCGCGCCACGCGCTGAAGCTGATGGCGGGCATCTGCACAGGAAGCTGGGCGGGCGTTGCGGTGGTTTTACTGGCGGGCTGGGTTGCCTGAGGCAGGGGAGCGGTAGCGGATTTCTGGGCCGGGGCATCGGCGCAGGAGCTGAGCAGGGTGAGGGCAGAGGCCACGGCCAGGCTGCGGAACATCAGGCCGGGGGCGGGGGCATCGAACATACGCGAGTCTCGAGGCAGACGAATCAAGTCGCGACCTTAACATGTCCGAGCCAATTCAGACCGCTATAAGCGACGAAGCCTCCCAATCGTGGGAGGCTTCGCGGCGGTAACTTCCTTTGCCCTTCATGGGTTTTTCCTGGCGGCAGCGGAAGAGGGGTTGAGCTACCAGGGTTTTGGCGCGGTTGGGTGCGCCTGGCTTGCGTTTCTTGGCCATGTCCGATCCTCGATGGGGCCCGCACAGTGCGAGCGCGCGCATCATCGGCTGCTGGTCAGAAAATGTCCAGTCATTCGGCCGGCAGCGGTAGACGCTGGCCGGCCAGCAGCAGGGCAAGACGAGCGAGTCCGTTCCACGGGTCGCCAGGGGCCTGGCCTTTGATCTGCGCGTCGATCCGCTGGGCGTCCTGCAGCAACAGGTTCCAGCGTGACGCCGGGTGACGTTGCAGGGCGCGGGTGACCAACGGGCGGCGCTTGTCCCAGACGGGTGGACGGGCTGCGGCAAAGGCTTTCTCCAGCGGCACACCCTGGCTGTATTGCTGGGCCAGTCCACCCAGCAGGCGCAGCTCTCGGGCCAGCGCCCAGAGGATCACGGGAGGCTCCACGCCTTCGCCGCGCAGGCCTTCCAGCGTCCGCAGGGTGTGGGCGGGCTCGCCATTGAGGGCCGCGTCGATCAGGCCGAAGACATCGAAACGGGCGCTGTCAGCGACGGCGGCCTGGACCGTGGCGGCATCCACCTGGCCGCCCTCCGCGAGCAATTTGAGCTTCTCGATTTCCTGGGCGGCGGCCAGCAGGTTGCCTTCGACCCGGGCAGCGATCAGATCAACCGCTTCCTGGTTGGCGGCGAGGCCAGCCTGGGAAAGGCGTTGGCGTATCCACTGCGGCAGGTTGTGGGCCTCGATGGGCCAGATCTGGATGAATTGCGCGTCGGCGCCGTCGATCAGGGCCTTGGCCCATTTGGTCTTCTGGGTGCTGCCGTCGAGCTTGGGCAGGCTGAGCAGCAGCACGGTGTCTTCCGGCGGTCGGGAAAGGTATTCCAGCAATGCCGCGGCGCCCTTGTCCCCTGGCTTGCCCGAGGGCAGGCGCACTTCCAGCAGACGTTTCTCGGCGAACAGCGACAGGCTGGCGCCGGCTTCCAGCAGCAAGCCCCAATCGAAGTTGGCCTCGGCGTTGAATACCTGGCGCTCGCTGAAATCCCGGGCACGAACGTTGGCGCGAATTGCGTCGCAGGCCTCCTGGCAGAGCAGTGGCTCATCGCCGCTGACGACGTACACAGGCGCCAGTTGGCCCTGCAGGTGTTTGCCCAGTTGTGCGGGGTTGAGTTTCATAGGCGCAAATGACTGGGGCCGCTGTGCGGCCCCTTTTACTCACTGGATGGGTAGTTGCAGCGGAGACTGCTGCGGCTGCTGGGCCTTCTCGGCCTGGCGTGCGGCTTCCAGGGCTTCGGCTTCCGCCTTGGCCTTGGCTTCTGCAGTCTGCTGCAGCTGGTCGAGTTGGGCCGGGCTGACGAGCTGCAGGCGCATGAGCATCTGCTGAATCATTTCCTGGCGCATTTCTTCACGCAGCTGAGCCGCTTCCTGGTCGGAGCCGATCAGGTTGTTGCTGTCGAACACGTAGTACTTCTGCACGGTCAGCTTGTCGCTCATCAGCAACAGGTTGTTGTTGCCGCGGATCTCGTATTGCAGGGTCTTGGTCAGCTCGTATTCCGCGCTGCGTGCACCGGAGGTGTAGGAAGCGGTGCGCTGGCTCTCGTCTTCGCGGGCCAGCACCAGGGTGTAAGGAGCGCCTGCGTGGACGTTCACCCCGTTGCTTTCCAGCGCCTCGCGCATTTCCTTGATGGTCTGGCCGTATTGGTTGCGAGCGGTTACGTCCAATTCATTCAGGGCGAACTGGGCGTCACCGGTGCCGCGCAGTTGAAAGCCGCACGCACTCAGCAGCACGGTAAGGCCCAGGACCAGCAGATTCCGTTTCATCATTTCTTGCTTTCCCCTTGCAAACAGTCCGGCACCACTCCCGGAGGAGGGCGCCGGCTTCGATCAGTTGGCGACGATATTGACCAGTTTGCCTGGCACCACGATGACCTTGCGGATGGTCAGGCCGTCGGTGAAGCGCAGCACGTTCTCGTTGGCGCGCGCAGCGGCTTCCACCGCTTCGCGGCTGGCGTCTGCCGGCACTTCGATATGGCCCCGCAGTTTGCCGTTGACCTGCACGACCAGTTGCAGGCTGTCCTGCACCAGGGCGGCTTCGTCCACGGTGGGCCAGGCAGCGTCGATGGCAGCACCGGTGTGGCCCAGCTCGCGCCAGAGCTCATGGCTGATGTGCGGAGTGATGGGCGCCAGCAGCAGGGCGATGGCTTCCAGGCCTTCCTGTAGCAGGGCGCGGTCCTCGGCGTTGGCTTGCGGGGCCTTTTCCAGGACGTTCATCAGGGTCATCACAGCAGCGATGGCGGTGTTGAACTTGTGATATTGGCCAATATCCTGGCTGGCCTGCTTGATGGCCAGGTGGATGGCGCGATGCACGGCCTTCTGCTCGTCGTTCAGGGCGCTGCGATCCAGGGCGGACGGCAGGCCGGCAGCGACGTGGGCCTGGGCCAGACGCCAGACGCGACGCAGGAAGCGGCTGGCGCCTTCGACGCCGGAGTCGGACCACTCCAGGCTCATGTCCGGCGGCGAGGCAAACATCATGAACAGGCGGCAGGTATCAGCGCCGTACTGGTCGATCATCGCCTGCGGGTCCACGCCGTTGTTCTTCGACTTGGACATCTTCTCGGTGCCGCCGATTTCCACTGGCAGGCCGTCGGTCTTCAGGCGGGCGCCGATGACTTTGGCTTTGGCGTCGCGCTCGACTTCGACATCGGCCGGGTTGAACCAGTCCTTGCCGCCGTTGGCTGCAACGCGATAGTAGGTTTCTGCGACGACCATGCCCTGGGTGAGCAGGTCCTTGAACGGCTCGTCGGAGCTGACCAGGCCTTCGTCACGCATCAGCTTGTGGAAGAAGCGTGCGTAGAGCAGGTGCAGGATGGCGTGTTCGATGCCACCGATGTACTGATCCACCGGCAGCCAATGGTTGGCTGCGGCCGGGTCGACCATGCCCTTGTCGTAGTTCGGCGAGGCATAGCGGGCGAAGTACCAGGAGCTTTCCACGAAGGTGTCCATGGTGTCGGTTTCGCGCTTGGCCGCGGTGCCGCATTTCGGGCAGGTGCAGGCGTAGAACTCGGGCATCTTCGCCAGCGGGCTGCCGGCGCCGTCCGGTACCACGTCTTCGGGAAGGACGACCGGCAACTGGTCTTCCGGCACCGGTACGTCGCCGCAGCTCGGGCAGTGGATGATCGGGATCGGGCAGCCCCAGTAGCGCTGGCGGCTGATGCCCCAGTCGCGCAGGCGGAACTGGGTGCGGGCCTGGCCCAGGCCTTTCTTCTGCAGGGCGACTTCGATGGCGTCGAAGGCGCCCTGGTAGTCCAGGCCGTCAAATTCAGCGGAGTTGATCAGTTGGCCGTGATCGCCATAGGCGTCCTGCCACGGGGCAGGAGTTTCGTCACCGGCGGAGGTGCGCACCACTGCTTTCATCGGCAGGTCGTACTTGTGGGCGAAGGCGAAGTCGCGCTCGTCGTGGGCCGGTACGGCCATCACGGCACCTTCGCCGTAGTTCATCAGGACATAGTTGGCGACCCAGACCGGCAGCTTGTCGCCGGTCAGCGGGTGCTCGACGAACAGCGGCGTGGGCAGGCCCTTCTTCTCCTGGGTGGCGATGTCGGCTTCGGCAACGCCGCCGCGCTTGCACTCATCGATGAAGGCTTGCAGTTCAGCGGCCTTGTCAGCCGTCAGCTTCTGCACCGCGAGGGTCGCCAGCGGGTGCTCGGCTGCGACGGCCACGTAAGTGGCGCCCATCAGGGTATCCGGACGGGTGGTGAAGACCTTCATTGCGCCGGCCTGGCCGATGCTGGCCTGGTCGTAGGGGAAGCTGACTTCCATGCCGCGCGACTTGCCGATCCAGTTGCGCTGCATGGTCTTGACCTGCTCGGGCCAGCCGTCCAGGTCGTCGAGGCTGCTCAAGAGTTCATCCGCGTACGCGGTGATCTTGAAGTAGTACATCGGGATTTCGCGTTTCTCTACCAGCGCACCGGAGCGCCAGCCGCGACCGTCGATGACCTGCTCGTTGGCGAGGACCGTCTGGTCCGCCGGGTCCCAGTTGACGGTGCCGTTCTTGCGGTAGATCACGCCCTTTTCGAACAGCTTGGTGAACAGCCACTGCTCCCAGCGGTAGTAATCGGGTTTGCAGGTGGTGACTTCACGGGACCAGTCGATGGCGAGGCCCAGGCTTTTCAGCTGGGTCTTCATGTAGTCGATGTTCTCGTAGGTCCACTTGGCCGGCGCGACGTTGTTCTTCATCGCGGCGTTTTCCGCCGGCATGCCGAACGCGTCCCAGCCCATGGGCTGCAGCACGTTCTTGCCCAGCATGCGCTGGTAGCGGGCGATCACGTCTCCGATGGTGTAGTTGCGCACGTGCCCCATGTGTAGCTTGCCGCTCGGGTAGGGGAACATCGACAGGCAATAGAAGGTGTCCTTGCCGGGCTGCTCACTCACTTCAAAGGATTTATGCGCGTCCCAGTGGGCTTGCGCGGCGGCTTCGATTTCGCGGGGCTGATACTGTTCGTGCATGGCTACTGGCGCTGGAGGATGGAGTTCCCTGGGGCCGGTTGCGTTGGCCGTGGCCGTGGCGTCGGACCCTGGAGGAAAAGGAAATTCAAGCGACGTAGCATACATGACCCCCGCCGACCGAGGGAAACCCTGAATTCACGGGTGGACGTCCGTCGCCAATACCGGCGCCGTTTGTCGCGGGCACCTTGCAGCCAGGAACCGAACGCTAAGCTTTTCATAAGCAAGGCAAGCGTTTACGTGTTTCGAGGTGTTGGGATGGGTGAGTTGCGGCGGACGGAAGCAGGGAATGGGCCCTATGAACGGTTGTTGCACCGGTTGGCCCTGGCACTGGATGAGGCGGATACGGCGGTTCGCTTGCGCGACGAGGAACCGCTTGAGCTTGAGCTCAAGGGACTGACCCCTGCCGAAATGGAGCTTATCCGCGCTTATCTGGATCGGGACATGCGCTGGCTGCGCGGCTGGCACGCGGCTGCCGAGGAACTGGCGGCCATCGAGCAATTACCCCGCCGATCCCCGCGTGGCGACAGCGGGCCACCCAAGAGTTTCGCCCTCAAGCCCAAACCCATGTTCAAGCGCCGCCAGCAGCTCTGCTGCGCCATGTGCGGTACGCCTGCCACCTGGCAGCGCGGCCAGGGTGTGCAGGCGTGCATGTCCTGCGGTTCGCAGCTTTTCCGGACATCCAATCCCCGCTAGTCTCCGGGCACCCTGGAGGTGCCCATGCCCATTCGTTACATCATCAAGCAATTCCTGCTGCCTCCTGGCGGCCTTCTCCTGTTGCTGCTGTTGGCTTGGTGGTTGCGCCGGCGTATGCCGCGGCTGTCACTGGCCTGCTTCGTCATGGGGCTGGGGGGGCTCTGGCTGATGAGCCTGCCGATCGTGGTCGAGTGGTCGGCCCGGGCGCTCGAGCGCGATGCGCCACTGGCTGAGTCGGAATGGGCACAGTTGGCCGAGCGGGTGGATGCGATCGTCGTGCTGGGGGGCGGGCGTCAGCTTGCCGACCCTGCCTGGGGTAGTGATCAGCCGTCGGCCATGGCCTTGGAGCGTTTGCGTTTCGCGGCACGTCTGGCCCGCACCAGCGGCCTGCCATTGTTGACCAGCGGTGGCCTGCACTTTGGCGTGCCCCCCAGCGAGGCGCAGATCATGGCGGATACCCTCAAGCGCGACTATGGACTGGAGGTGCGTTGGCAAGAGGGGGAGAGCCGTACCACCTGGGAGAACGCCACCTATAGCGCGAAAGTGCTCCAGCCCGAGGGGATTCGCCGGGTACTACTGGTCACCCAGGCTGCGCATATGCCACGGGCGCGCTGGTGTTTCGAGCGTGCAGGCTTCGAGGTGGTGGCAGCACCCATGGGCTACCTGGGTGTGCCCAATGGCTGGCCTTTGGGTGGCTGGCTACCCGAGAGCAAGGCCGTGGCACAGAACGGAATGCTGTTGAACGAGGCCATTGGACTGCTGGCCTATCCGTTGGCCTATGACTGAGGGTTTCCTGTAGGAGCGAGCTTGCTCGCGATCATTTTTCGCGAGCAAGCTCGCTCCTACATTGGGCTTACACCGTCTTGGCGATTCGGCTGGCCATCAGCGCCCAGGCGAAGAGCAGGCCGCAGAGGATCACCAGGGGCCAGGCGCGCCACTGCAGATAGGGCGTCAGGCCCTGCATGGGCAGGACTTCACCGTAGAGCACGCCTTGCTGGAATTGCGGGATGCCTTCGGTGACCTTGCCGAACGGGTCGATCAGCACGGTCACGCCGTTGTTGGTCGCGCGGATCATCCAGCGGCCGGCTTCCAGGGCGCGCATCTGCGCCATCTGCAGGTGCTGCAGTGGGCCGATGGAGGTGCCGAACCAGGTGTCGTTGCTGACGGTCAGCAGGATGTCGCTCTGTGCGGCCAGGTCGGCGGCGAACTCGGGATAGACCACCTCGTAGCAGATATACGGAGCGATTCGGTATCCCTTGGCCATCAGCGGACCCTGATCGGAGTCGCCACGGGCGAAGTCGGACATCGGCAGGTCGAAGAAGGCGATCAGCCCGCGCAGAACCTCTTGCAGCGGGACGTATTCGCCGAAGGGCACCAGCTTCTGCTTGAGGTAGGTGCCCTCACCCTGGCCGACCACGGTGATGCCGTTGTAGTAGCGCTTCTCGCCGCGATCGTTGTTCTGGCGAATCGGTACGCCGGTGATCAGCGCGGACTGCCGATCGTTGGCGAAACGGCTCATCACGCCGAGGTAGCCGTCGACGAACTCCTTGAGCACCGGTACCGCGGTTTCCGGCCAGATGATCAGGTCGGCCTTCTGCGAGCTGAAGGTCATGTCGCGATAAAGCGCGAGCTGGGCGTTGAGCTGCTCCGGGTCCCACTTCAGGTTCTGCTCGATGTTGCCTTGCATGGCCGCGATCTTCAGCGGCGCTCCAGCGGGCTGGGTCCATGCATGGCCCTTGAGCGCGAGGCCGACGGCCCAGGGCGCGATCAGCAGGGCGATACCGGCCCCCAGGAATGCAGGGCGGCTGCGCAGGCGGGCCAGGTTCACCAGCAGGGCTGCGGTCAGCGCCAGGGCAAAGGACACCAGCCAGACACCGCCGACCGGCGCCAGGCCCGAAAGCGGGCCGTCCAGCTGGCTGTAGCCGGCGTAGAGCCATGGGAATCCGGTAAGGAACCAGCCACGAAACGCTTCCTGGACCAGCCAGAGTGCGGCGAAGGCCAGGGTATCGGCCAGGGCCGCCTCGCTGCGGCGCAGCCAGCGCGCCCAGATTGCTGCTGGCAGGGCGAAGAACAGTGCCACGCCGGCACTGAAACCGACGGTGAGGAACGCGGCCAGTGGCACGGACGCCGCGCCGTAGTCGTGGATGCTGACGTAGATCCAGCCGGTGCCGGTCAGGAACAGGCCGAGGCCGTACCACCAGCCGCGCCAGAACGCGGCCTTGGGTGTCAGGTCGCGCAGGCCCAGATAGAAGAGGGCGAGCGACAGCAGTTCCAGAGGCCAGAAATCGAAGGGGGCGAATGCCAGGGGCGTAAGGGCGCCAGCGGCGAGCGCCAGCAAGTTGCCCGGCCAGCCGGGGCGGGTGATCCAGTTCATGCTCGGTCCTTGGGCGGATGGGGAGCTGGAGAGGTGCAGCGCGAGCCTTTTGTTGCCGGCTCGGGGCGCGATTATCCACGGACGCCCCTCCGCTGTGGAGGGGCGCGCGCGAATCAACGGGACAGCGGGGAGAGGCGCAGCAGATGGATGCGGCGGCTGTCAGCGTTGAGCACGCGGAAGCGGAATTCGCCGATCTCGGTGGTTTCGTTGCGCTTGGGCAGGTGGCCGAAGGCGCCCATGACCAGGCCGCCGACGGTGTCGAACTCGTCCTCGGAGAAGTCGGTCTCGAAGAATTCGTTGAAGGCATCCACCGGGGTCAGTGCCTTGACGATGAAGTCGCCGCTGGGCAGTGGCTTGATGTAGCTGTCTTCCTCGACATCGTGCTCGTCTTCGATATCGCCGACGATCTGCTCCAGCACGTCCTCGATGGTCACCAGTCCCGCCACGCCACCGTATTCGTCGATGACCACGGCCATGTGGTTGTGATTGGCGCGGAATTCGCGCAGCAGCACGTTGAGGCGCTTGGATTCGGGCACGAAGGTGGCCGGACGCAGCAGGTCCTTGATGTTGAAGGCCTGACCGTTGTCCTGGAGGATCAGTGGCAGCAGGTCCTTGGCCAGGAGGATGCCCATGACGTCATCGAGGCTTTCGCCGATGACCGGGTAGCGGGAGTGGGCAGCGTCGATGATCGCCGGGAGGAACTCCTTCGGCGTCTGGTTGGCCTTGATGCTGATCATCTGCGAGCGCGGCACCATGATGTCGCGCACCTGCAGGTCGGCGACCTGAATGGCCCCTTCGACGATCGACAGCGCTTCGCTATCGAGCAGCTTGTTCTGGTGGGCCTCGCGCAGCAGCTCGAGGAGCTCCTGGCGGCTTTTCGGTTCATGGGCAAAGGCCTGGGTCAGCTTTTCCAGCCAGGACCTGTGCCCGTTACTCGATCGATCTTCGCTCATATGTCCTTTGCTCGGTGCTTCTTATTGGTCTTCGTCGTCTATGTAAGGGTCGGGGTGGCCAAGTTCAGCCAGCAATTCCCGTTCCAATGCTTCCATTTCCTCGGCTTCCTCATCCTCGATGTGGTCGTAGCCGAGCAGGTGCAGGCAGCCGTGGATGACCAGGTGAGCCCAGTGAGCCTCCAGGGCCTTGCCCTGTTCCGAGGCTTCCCGGGCTACCACCGGCGCGCAGATCACCAGGTCGCCGAGCAGCGGGATATCCAGCAACTCGTCCGGCACGTCCGCAGGGAAGGAGAGTACGTTGGTAGCGTAGTCCTTGTGGCGCCAGGTGCGATTGAGTTCGCGGCCCTCGGGCTCGTCCACCAGTCGGATGGTCAGTTCGGAATCGGCGCTGCGTTGGCGCAGGGCCAGTTCGCACCAGCGACGGAAGTCCGCCTCGCTCGGCAGGCCCTGGGCCTCGCTGGCGAGTTGCAGGTCGAGTTCAAGCATTGTCGTCTATTGCGCCCGGGTCGTTGTCGGCTGGCTTGGCCTTGGCGGGTTGCTGACGGCTGTCGAAGCGGTCGTAGGCTTCCACGATGCGCTGGACCAGCGGATGGCGCACCACGTCCTGAGACTTGAAGTGGGTGAAGCTGATCCCCTGCGCGTCACGCAGCACGTCGATCACGTGGATCAGCCCGGATTTCGTGCCGCGCGGCAGGTCGATCTGGGTGATGTCGCCGGTGATGACCGCTGTGGAGCCGAAGCCGATACGGGTCAGGAACATCTTCATCTGCTCGAGGGTGGTGTTCTGACTCTCGTCGAGAATGATGAAGCTGTTGTTAAGGGTGCGGCCGCGCATGTAGGCCAGCGGTGCGACCTCGATCACCTGCTTCTCGATCAGCTTGGCGACGTGGTCGAAGCCGAGCATCTCGTAGAGGGCGTCATAGAGCGGGCGCAGGTAGGGGTCGATCTTCTGGGACAGGTCGCCGGGGAGGAAGCCGAGCTTCTCGCCGGCCTCGACCGCCGGGCGCACCAGCAGGATGCGGCGGATTTGCTCGCGCTCCAGGGCGTCCACGGCGCAGGCTACGGCCAGGTAGGTCTTGCCGGTGCCGGCCGGGCCGATGCCGAAGTTGATGTCGTGATCGAGGATCGACTTCACGTAGCGCTGCTGGTTGGCGCCGCGGGGACGGATATTGCCCTTGCGGGTGCGCAGGCTCACAGCCTCGGTCTTCGGATTGGCCGCTTCTTCCATGCCCGTTTCGCGCAGGAAGAGATGCACCATGTCGGGCGACAGCTCGATGGCCTCGGTTTCGCGATAGAGGCGGCGCAGGAGGTTTTCCGTTGCACGGGTGAGTTGCGGGTCGCCGACCAGTTCGAACTGGTTGCCGCGGTTGCGGATTTCGATGGCCATGCGTTGCTCGATCAAGCGCAGGTGCTCGTCGAGTTGGCCGCACAGATTGGCGAAGCGGCGGGCTTCAAAGGGTTCCAGGGTGAAGCGGTGCAGATCCAGGGAGGCGTTCAATGTCGTGTGTTCGCCCTTGGGCGGTAGCAATGGGATGTCATGCAGAATAACCCCGGTGGCCCGCCTCGAAAAGCACGGACCCCGAAGGTCGATCAGTGCAGGCTTTCTTCGAGCAGGCTGCCTCGCAGGGAATGGGGCAGTGCATCGTCGATGTGCACATCGACGAACTGGCCGATCAGGCGCGGGTTGGCGCTGCGGAAGTTGACGATGCGGTTGTTCTCCGTACGGCCCTGGAGCATGCCCGGGTCCTTCTTGGAATAGTCGCTGACGAGGATGCGCTGGACACTGCCGACCATTCGTCGGCTGATCTCGTAACCCTGCTGGTGGATGCGGGTCTGCAGGATCTGGAGGCGCTGCTTCTTGACGTCGTCCGGCGTGTCATCCAGCAGGTCCGCCGCGGGGGTGCCAGGGCGCGAGCTGTAGATGAAGGAGAAGGAGAAGTCGAAGCCGACTTCTTCCACCAGCTTCATGGTGGCCTCGAAGTCCTTGTCAGTCTCGCCGGGGAAACCGACGATGAAATCCGAGCTGATGCAGATGTCTGGCACCGCAGCCTTCAGCTTGCGGATGCGCGACTTGTATTCCAGTGCGGTGTGATTTCGCTTCATGGCCGCGAGGATGCGATCGGAGCCCGCCTGCACTGGCAGGTGGACGAACTTCACCAGTTCCGGCACTTCTGCGTGGGCTTGGATCAGCGCGTCGGAGAACTCCAGCGGGTGCGAAGTGGTGTAGCGAATGCGCTCGATACCATCGACGGCGGCCACCACGCGGATCAGCTCGGCGAAGTCGGCGATGCGGCCATCATGAGTCAGGCCGCGATAGCCGTTGACGTTCTGGCCCAGCAGGGTCACTTCACACACGCCGTTCTCGGCCAGGTGGATGACTTCGGCCAATACGTCGTCGAACGGACGGCTGACTTCCTCGCCGCGCGTGTAGGGCACCACACAGAAGGTGCAGTACTTGCTGCAGCCTTCCATGACCGAGACGAAGGCGCTGGGGCCATCGACGCGGGGCTCGGGCAGTCGGTCGAACTTCTCGATTTCCGGGAAGCTGATGTCCACCTGGGGTTTGCGGGTGACCCGTGCGGCGTCAATCATTTCCGGCAGGCGGTGCAGCGTCTGCGGGCCGAACACGACGTCTACATAGGGAGCGCGCTCACGGATGGCGGCGCCTTCCTGGCTGGCCACGCAGCCACCCACGCCGATGACCAGCTCCGGATTCTGTCGTTTCAGCTCGCGCCACTGGCCAAGTTTCGAGAACACCTTCTCCTGCGCCTTCTCGCGGATCGAGCAGGTGTTGAGCAGGATGACGTCGGCTTCTTCGGCGTGTTCGGTGACTTCCAGTGCCTGATGTTCGCCGAGCAGGTCGACCATGCGCGACGAGTCGTACTCGTTCATCTGGCAGCCGTGGGTTTCGATATAGAGCTTCTTGGCCATTCGCTTTTGAATCAGGTGGTTCGAAGAACCGAGCATTATAATCGCCATCCCTCCAGTGTTCCTAGCACCGGCTGCCTGGCGGCTGTGCTATGATCTGCGCCCCCGAAATTCCCCCGCGACGACCCGCCGACTCCTCATGAGCAAGCCCGCCCCCATCTACAAGGTGATCTTCCTGAACCAGGGCCAGGTGTACGAGATGTACGCCAAGCAGATCTACCAGAGTGATCTTTGGGGCTTCCTGGAAGTGGAAGAATTCGTCTTTGGCGAGCGCACCCAGGTGGTGGTCGATCCCAGCGAGGAGAAGCTCAAGGCTCAGTTCGAAGGCGTGGTGCGCAGTTTCCTGCCGATGCACTCGATCATCCGTATCGATGAAGTGGAGCGCCTTGGCACGCCGAAGATCAGCGAGGCGCGAGGGGGCGGCAACGTGATGCCATTCCCCATGCCGATGCCGGAGAAGTAGGTCGGATCGTCTGATGGGTGCCGCTGCCCCGGGTTCAGGGCAGAGGCGAGAAGGGCGAGCCGCCGTCAGCGGCCTGTAGTTCCAGCAGGTAGTTGCGGAAGATCTGCCCGAGTACCTGGGTGGCGATTTCCAGCTCGTCAGAACGCATCTGGGCGGCCACCAGGTCGGCACTGTCCATCGCCTCGTCCGAACCGTTCACCGCTGCCATCTTGAGCACGATGTAGGCCTGCACGTTATTGGCCGGTACCCCTTCGCCCCGGAAGAACATGTTGCCCAGGCGCAATTGCGCTTGGGCGTGGCCTTTGAGAGAGGCCTGCTCGAACCATTGCAGGGACTGTGCGAGGTCGCGCGGGGTGCGTTTGCCGTCGTAATAGAACTCGCCAAGCTCGTACTGGGCTTCAGCGTCGCCGCCCTTGGCCGCCTGTTGGCAGGCAGAAATGGCTTCCGAGAGGTTTTCCGGCAGGCTGTTCAGGTTGCAGCGGCCGGTAGCTGGGATCAGCAGGGAGTTACCGCCGGCATTGGCCAGCAGTGGCTGGAAAAGCAACAGGCAGCCCAGGATAAGGGTGCGGCCGGTGCGGTTCATGGGAATCACAGTGCCTCGGAAGCAGTGCGGGCATCATGCCCGGCCGGCGAGAAACGCGCCGACCGTCACATTATGAAATAAGCGAGGCCGATCTTACAAAGCCTTTACTTTGTTTGCGCTTGGCACTGTGTCGCGAAGTTGCAGGAGCAGCCAGGCCATCATCGGGTAGGCGGGCGTGAGAAGGGCGTGGAACAGATCGACCCGGAGTAAAGGGCCGATAACGCCATCGGTCCCCACCAGCAATCCGGCCACTAGGAACAATCCTACGATGGCGAACGCCGCCAGCGCTGGCGAAGCCCGCTCCGGCAGCCTGCCAAGGCCCGCCAGCAGGATCAGGGTGAACGCGGTGAGGCTGAGCAGCAGTCGGTACTCGGCAAGCAATCCGGTTCGCCGGGCCAGCTCGAATGTCACGCACAGGCCGATCACCAGACGTCCCCAGGAGGCTTGGCTCCAGGTCACGTTGCGGGAGAAGGCGAAGATCGCCAAGGCGACCAGCGGCAAGGCGAGGAAGGTGCCGGCCTGGCTGAGCAGGCTGTGGGCCTCGCGCCAGGACGGGTCTATAGAAAAACGCACCACCCCGCACAGGGCTGCAGTCGCCGGGATCAGCAGCCCGAGCAGGGCGCATAACCACGTCGGCCGCTCTTCGTCGGCGAATCCCTTGCCGGCCCGGACCAGCGCAAAGGCGCTGGCCAGGCAGGCGAGGGCGAGGATGCCGTCGGAGAGGGCGGTGCTGTATTGCATCAAGCCTGTTTCAGCTTGGCGAAGGCGCGCTCGGCTGCGTCCAGGGTGATCGCCAGTTCCTTGTCGCCGTGGGCGATGGAGGTGAAGCCAGCCTCGTAGGCGCTCGGTGCCAGGTAGACGCCGCCATCCAGCATCAGGTGGAAGAAGCGCTTGAAGCGCTCGGCATCGCTGGCCATCACGTCCTGGAAGGTAACGATGTCGTCAGCACCACTGAAGTAGAGGCCAAACATACCGCCTGCCTGGGTGGTGACGAAGGGGATGCCGGCGGCATCGGCACGCTGTTGCAGGCCGTCGAGCATGCGGTTGGTGTAGTCGGTCAGCTCGGCGTGGAAGCCGGGGCGGCTGATCAGCTTCAGGGTGGTCAGGCCGGCGGCCATGGCCAGCGGGTTACCGGACAGGGTGCCAGCCTGGTAGACCGGGCCCAGCGGGGCGATGTGCGACATGATCTCGCGCTTGCCGCCGAAGCAGCCGACCGGCATCCCGCCACCGACGATCTTGCCGAAGGTGGACAGGTCCGGGGTGATGCCGTAGTGGGCCTGGGCGCCGCCGAGGGCGACGCGGAAGCCGGTCATCACTTCGTCGAAGATCAGCACCACGCCGTGCTTGTCGCACAGGCTGCGCAGGCCTTCGAGGAAGCCGGGTGCCGGCGGTACGCAGTTCATGTTGCCGGCCACCGGCTCGACGATGATGCAGGCGACTTCGTTGCCCACGTCGGCGAGGGTCTTTTCAACGGCGTCGATGTCGTTGAACGGCAGAGTCAGGGTGTGCTGGGCGAAGGCCGCAGGCACGCCGGGAGAGCTCGGTACGCCCAGGGTCAGGGCGCCGGAACCGGCTTTCACCAGCAAGGAGTCGGAGTGGCCGTGGTAGCAGCCTTCGAACTTGATGATGCTGTCGCGACCGGTGAAGCCGCGGGCCAGGCGAATGGCGCTCATGGTGGCTTCGGTGCCGGAGCTGACCATGCGCACCATCTCCATGGACGGCACCAGGGAGCAGACCAGGTCGGCCATTTCCACTTCCAGGGCGGTGGGCGCGCCGTAGGACAGGCCGTGCTCCAGCTGCTTGCGCACCGCACCCAGCACGTCCGGATGGCTGTGACCGAGGATCATCGGACCCCAGGAGCCGACATAGTCCACGTAGCGCTTGTCGTCCTCGTCCGTAATGTAGGCGCCTTCCGCGTGCTTGAAGAACAGAGGCGTGCCGCCGACGCTCTTGAAGGCGCGGACCGGCGAGTTGACGCCGCCGGGGATGTGTTTCTGGGCGTTGGCGAAGAGGGTTTCGGAACGGGACATGGCAGGTCTCTCTTTCAAGCGAATTCTGGGTCAGGCGGCGTCGAACAGGGCGCTGAAGGCACGCGCGCGGCGTTCCACCTCGGCGGCCGAATCGGCGCCGAACAATGCGTGGATCACCGCAACCATGCTGGCGCCGCGGTTGATCAGCTCGGGGGCGTTTTCCAGGGTCACGCCGCCGATGGCGACGATCGGTACCTGAAAACGCTGCTGTGCCTGGTCCAGCAGGTCCAGGGTGGCGGCGGGGGCGCCCGGCTTGGTCTGGGAATTGTAGAAGCGGCCGAAGGCAATGTAGCTGGCGCCTTCCCGGACTGCGGTGGCTGCCAGATCCAGGCTGGCGTGGCAGGTGCCGCCGATCACGGCCTGGCGGCCCAGCAGGGCGCGAGCCGCGGCCAGGGAACCGTCGCCCTGGCCCAGGTGCAGGCCGACGCCCAGGCGTGCGGCCAGTTCGGCGTCATCGTTGATGATCAACTGGGCGCCGTAACGGGTGCACAACTCGCCGAGGGCTTCGGCTTCGCGCAGGCGTCGAGCCTCGTCGCTGGACTTGTCGCGGTACTGCAGCAGCTTGGCGCCGCCCTTCAGGGCCGCTTCGACATAGGGCAGCAACTTGCCGCCGGCCAGCAACTGGCTATCGGTAATGGCATAGAGGCCGCGCAGTTTCATTGGCAGAAGTCCAGCGGCAGGCGACGCGGCACGTACTGGCCGTGACCGGGTTGTTCGGCATCGCGCAGGGTGCGCCAGGTGTAGTCGAGCGCGCTACGTACGGCACTGGACAGCTCCTCGCCCAGGGCGAGGCGGCCGGCGAGGGCGCTGGCCAGGGTGCAGCCCGAGCCGTGGTAGCTGCCGGGCAGGCGCTGGCAGGTATAGGTGAAGCGCTGGCCATCCTGGGTGTACAGGCGGTTGTGCACTTCATTCTCGTCGCCATGGCCGCCGGTGATCAGCAGATTGCGGCAGAACGGCAGGAGCTTTTCCGCGCACTCGTCCGGGGTGCCTTCAGGCAGTTCGGCGAGGATGCGGGCCTCCGGCAGGTTCGGGGTGGCGATGGCCGCGACCGGGAGCAGGCGTTCGCGGATCGCGAAACCCACCTCGTCCTTGCCCAGCGCTCCGCCGCCGCCAGCACGCAGCACCGGGTCGCAGACCAGTGGGACGCCTGGCAAGGACTGCATGATTTCCAGGACGGTCTCGACCATCTGCACCGAGCCGAGCATGCCCAGCTTGACGGCGGCTACCGGCAGGTCAGCGATCACGGCATTGGCCTGGGCCAGCACCCATTCGCGGTCGAGGACGCGGAAGTCGGAAACGTTGACGGTATCCTGCACGGTCAGGGCGGTCACGGCCGGGGCGGCGTGGCAGCCTTGTGCGATCAGGGCTTCGATATCCGCCTGGAGGCCGGCGCCACCACTGGGGTCGTGGCCGGAAAGGCAGAGGACTACGGGGCGAGAGTTGGTCGTTTTCATGGTCGGCGAGCTTACCATTAATCACCTCGCCGGGCCGCACCGGCGGCGCTATGCCTCAGGGGGATCGCTCATGGCCTTGGTGGTACAGCTGAAAGCACCGGAATAGAGCTGTTCCATGGTGATGGCAATGTGCAGCTTTCAGCCGCCTTGCGCTGTGCTAGAGTGCACTTTTCGAACAACCTGGCCCAGGGTGGCGCGTCGGACAAGGAGGCGGGGCTCCCGGACGCGGTCAGTAGGCCACTGCGGGGCTGCATGCGTATCCTCTTTTTCCTCTGCCTTTACCTGCTCGCCGGCCTGGCCAATGCCGTGCAATTCGACGAGCAGTTGCGCAGTCTCCCGCTGGGCCAGCACATGGACGTGTTCGAAGACGTTCGTGGCGATGCCGAGATCGACGACATCACGTCCCCCGCCCTGGACAGCAATTTCCGCCGCCATGAAAAACCCGTGCTCAATGCCGGCTATTCGCACTCGGTCTTCTGGTTGCGCATCGACCTGGATTACCAGTCGCATGGCCGGAGCGACCAACAGAACTGGCTGCTGGAGCTGGCCTACCCGCCACTGGACCGTCTCGATCTGTTCCTCCCGGACGACCACGGAGGTTACCGTCTCGCCCAAAGCACCGGCGACGCGCTGCCATTCGACAGCCGGCAGATCAGGCAGAACAACTACGTCTTCAGTATTCCCCTGCAATCCAACCAGCCCAAGCGCATCTACCTGCGCCTGCAGAGCGAAGGTTCCATCCAGGCGCCGCTGACGCTCTGGTCACCCCAGGCCTTCGTCGAGGAACAGCCGGAACGCATCTATGTACTGGGCATCATCTACGGCGTGCTGTTGGTGATGCTCTTCTACAACCTGTTCATCTACCTCAGCGTTCGCGACACCAGCTACCTCTATTACATCCTCTATATCGGTTCGTTCGGCCTCTACCAGATTTCCGTCAACGGCGCGGGTATCCAGTACTTCTGGCCGGACAATCCCTGGTGGGCCAATGCGGCGACGCCCTTTCTGATCGGTTCGGCGGCGCTGTTCGGCTGCCAGTTCGCGCGCAGCTTCCTGCACACAGCCGACCACAGTCCCTGGGTCGACCGTGCACTGCTTGGACTGATGGCGTTCGGCGGGCTGGCAATGGTCCTGGCGCTGACGGCCAGCTACGGCCTGGCCCTGCGGCTGGCCACTTCGCTGGCGCTGATCTTTACCGTGGTGATCTTCGCCGCCGGCATGCTGGCCTGGCTGCGCGGCATGCGCGTGGCGCGTTATTTCATCATCGCCTGGAGCGCCTTCCTTATTGGAGGCGCCATCAACACCCTGATGGTGCTGGGCTATCTCCCCAACGTCTTCCTCACCATGTACGCCAGCCAGATTGGTTCGGCGCTGGAAGTGGGGCTGCTGTCCCTCGCCCTGGCCGACCGTATCAATGCCATGAAGGAAGAGCGCACGCGCATCCTCCAGGACGCCGGACGCAAGCTGGAGGCACTCAACCAGGAACTGGCCAACAGCAACCGCCTGAAGGACGAATTCCTCGCCACGGTCACCCACGAGCTGCGCACGCCGATGAATGGTGTCATCGGTTCCCTGGAGCTGATGCAGACGCTGCCGTTGCACGAGGAGCTGGAGCAGTACCAGCGCACCGCCTCCGGCTCGGCGCGGGACATGATGCGCCTGGTCAACGACATCCTCGCCATGACCGAACTGCAGGCCGGCAAGCTCTACCCGCGACGCGAGCCATTCAGCCTGCGCGGGCTGATGGACAGCCTGCGGGTGCAGTACGGCCTGCGCGCGGTGGAAAAGGGGCTGGTCTTCGAGCTGGATCTCGATCACCGTCTCCCGGATACCCTCGAAGGGGACGCCGGCAAGCTGGCCCAGGCCCTGGGCTATCTACTGGACAACGCCATCAAGTTCACCAGCCGTGGCAGCGTTGGCTTGCGAGTCAGCGGTCATGAACCGGCTGACGGTGAACTGGCACTGCACATCGACGTCGTGGACACCGGCATCGGTTTCTCCACCCCGCCGGATGGCCTGATCTACCGACGCTTCTACCAGCTCGATGGCTCCATGACCCGCGAGTACGGCGGCCTCGGCATCGGTCTCGCCCTCAGCGATCAACTGGTGACGCTCCTCGGCGGCAAGCTTTCCCACCAGTCCCAGCCCGGGCGGGGCAGCACCTTCACCCTGGAGCTCAAGCTGTCGTTGCCGGTCCAGAGCCAGGTCCTGCCCGCGCGCCGTCCCGGCGGCCAGCCCCTGCGCCGGCCGGAGCAGTGCACCGTGCTGGTGGTGGAAGACAACGCCATCAACCAGTTGGTGACCCGCGGCATGTTGCTCAAGCTCGGCTATCGCGTGCTCACCGCGGACAACGGCGCCGAAGCGCTGGAACAGATTCGTCGCGAATCCGTCCATGCCGTGCTCCTGGACTGCCAGATGCCGGTGATGGACGGTTTCGCTACCTGCCGGGCCCTGCGTGCAATGCCCGGCTGCACCGACCTGCCGGTGTTGGCAATCACTGCCCATAGCCACAGTGGCGACCGCGAGCGCTGCCTGGCCGCCGGGATGAGCGACTACATGGCCAAGCCGGTCAAGTTCGATGAATTGCGCTCGCTGCTCCATGACTGGCTGCTGTGCAAGCCGGTAGAAACCGTCAAGTCGCTGGGCTGATTCGGCAATAGCGCGGCATATATGTCACCAATCGGGGCGTATCTCCCACTTCCTGCAAGGTCTGAATCCTGATTCACTGAAAGAAGTGAATCAGGATTCAGATCATGGCCTATCGCACCACCACCTCCCGAATCGACCGTGACCAGGCGCTACGCGACCGCATCCTGGCCTGCGCCCATGCGCGGGTCGTGGAGGGCGGGTTTGCCGCGTTGACCATGCAGGCGCTGGCTGAGGACGTGGGCATTGCCACCGGCAGCCTCTACCGGCACTTCTCCAACAAGGGCGAACTGGCTGCGGAGGTCTTTGCCCAGGCCAGCCAGGTGGAAGTGGACAGTCTTGCGGTGGTGCTGCGCGGCGAGGGTTCGGCCGCAGACCGGTTGGCGCGGGGGCTGCGTCAGTTCGCTGCACGAGCCTGGCATAGCCGGCGACTGGCTTTTTCCCTGATCGCTGAACCCGTGGACCCTGAAGTGGACGAGCAGCGCCTGCTCTATCGCGAGGCATATGCCGATCTCTTCTGCCAACTGCTGGAGGAAGGCCGGGCGCGCGGTGAGTTCCAGGTGCCCTCGATTCCCCTGACCGCAGCCTGCCTGGTCGGCGCCATCGCCGAATCCCTGGTCGGCCCGCTGTCGCCCCCGGGCCGAGCAATGCGCGACGCCGACCATGATTCGGACGACCTCGAGAGCGTCTGCACCAACCTCGTTACCTTCTGCCTGCGCGCCCTGGGTGCCAGCCAACCTGTTAAGGAGAACCTGCGATGAGCCTGCACGAATTCGCCGAAACCCACGAAGTCTTCAACCAGGTACCTCCGCTGGATGGCGCCAACCTCTATCGCGTTGACCTGCCGTTGCAGGAGTGGGTCCGCCGTTATCAGGGCGGCTGGGCCGAAGAGCGCCTCGATGCCTACGGGGCCCTGGCTGGTGGTCCGCTGATGAGCGCTGGCTTCCTCGCCAACGAGAACAAACCGGTGTTCAAGAGCCATGATCGCTACGGACACCGCATTGACCTGGTGGAATTCCACCCGGCTTACCACGAGTTGATGCGCGCCTCTATCGAGCACGGCATCCCTTCGATGCCCTGGACCG
Organism: Metapseudomonas resinovorans; assembly: GCF_002003485.1. GTDB lineage: Bacteria > Pseudomonadota > Gammaproteobacteria > Pseudomonadales > Pseudomonadaceae > Metapseudomonas > Metapseudomonas resinovorans_D. The sequence goes on along the minus strand of NZ_BDMA01000057.1, from coordinate 230,410 downwards.
ATCCGCGCGCCGGTGCCCAGGTTGCCCGGGCCGGCCTGAGCTACCTGCACAGCCAGGCCGAAGCCGGCACCGGCTGCCCGCTGACCATGACCTTCGCCAGCGTGCCTGCTCTGAAGTTGCAGCCGGAGATCGCCGAGAAGTGGCTGCCGAAAATCCTTTCGACTGAATACGACCCGCGCAATCTGCCCATGGAGCAGAAGTCCGGTGTCACCATCGGCATGGCCATGACCGAGAAGCAGGGCGGTACCGACGTGCGTGCCAACACGACCCGCGCCCATCCCGTCGGCATCCCGGGGCCAGGCCAGGCCTACGAGCTGGTGGGCCACAAATGGTTCTGCTCGGCGCCGATGTGCGATGCCTTCCTGACCCTGGCCTACACCGACAAGGGCCTGTCCTGCTTCCTGCTGCCTCGCCATCGACCGGACGGCAGCCGCAACGAGTTCTATATCCAGCGGCTGAAGAACAAGCTGGGCAACTGGTCCAACGCCTCCAGCGAGGTGGAGTACCGCGGCGCCCTGGCCTGGATGGTAGGGGAAGAGGGCCGTGGCGTACCGACCATCATCGAGATGGTGTCCCTGACCCGCTTCGACTGCATGATCGGTTCCAGCGCCCTGATGCGTCAGGCATTGACCCAGGCCGCGCACCATTGCGCCTACCGCAAGGTCGGCGGCCGCGTGCTGGCCGAGCAACCGCTGATGCAGAACGTGCTGGCCGATCTCGCTCTGGAAAGTGAAGCTGCGCTCGCCCTGACGATGCGCATGGGACGTGCCCTGGACAGTGCCCACGACGAGCAGGAAGACAAGTTCGCTCGCCTGGTGACCGCCGTGGGCAAGTACTGGATCTGCAAGCGGGCGCCCGCGATGATCAACGAGGCTGCAGAGTGCCTGGGCGGTGCCGGCTACGTGGAGGACACCATCCTGCCGCGCCTGTACCGCGAAGCCCCGGTGAACTCCACCTGGGAAGGCTCCGGCAACGTGCAGTGCCTGGATGTACTGCGTGCACTGTCGAAGGAGCCCGGTGTACTCGATGCACTCTTCGCCGAACTGGGTGACGGCCATGGCGATGCTCGCCTGGCGTCCTTCATCGGCAATTTGAAGAAGGGCTTCGCCGACACCGCCGACATCCAGTATCGCGCCCGCCAGCTCACCGAAGACGTCGCCGTGGCATTGCAGGCCAAGCTGCTGCTGGAGGCCGGCAACGCCACGGTTGCCGATGCCTTCATCGCTAGCCGCCTGGGCGATCACGGGCGTGTCTATGGAACCCTGCCACGCGGGGCCGATGTCGAGGCCCTGGTAGCCCGGTCGACGCCACACCTGGCCTGATCCAACCCGGCCGCCCGCCCTTGCGACGGGTGGCGCCAGGGGCGCGGCATCCTGCCGAATCGTTCTATGCCTTTACCTGTCCAAGCAGGCAAGATAGGTCCAGAGCGAACAGACAGGATGCCGACCGTGAGCCTCGAACCGAATGATTTTGTGATTGCCGAAACCGCCGAGGAAGCCGTTGATCGCCTCGCCGAGCTGCACAGGCAGGCCACTGGTGCCCTCAGTCAGGCGTTGAAACACTACATCAAGGAACGTATCGAGCCGAGCGCCGCCCAGCGCGCTTCATTCCGCTACCCGCTGCTGCGCATCACATACCGTTGCCAGGGCGAGGTTCCTTCCACGACCCGGGCCTTCGCCAAGATTCAGGTGCCGGGTAACTACAGTGTCACCGTCACCCACCCGGACGCCTTCCGCACTTATCTCCTGGAGCAGCTGCGGCCGCTGATGCACGACTTCACCGTGCAGGTCGAAGTGGGCACCAGCCAGCAGAACATTCCGTACCCCTACGTGGTGGAACATGGCGAGGAGTTGGCCGGGTCCGGTGTGACCGCCGCCGAGCTGGCGCGGGTCTTCCCCAGTACGGACCTTTCCGCCGCCACCGATGGCGTAGCCGACGGCCTCTACGATTGGGAGAACACAGACCCGCTACCCCTGGCTCTTTTCGACGCCGCGCGGGTGGACTTCTCCCTGCGCCGCCTGGTGCATTACACCGGCAGCGACTGGCGCTACGTCCAGCCGTGGATCCTGCTGACCAACTATCACCGTTACGTCGACCAGTTCATTCGCCATGGCATCGACCAACTGCGAGAGGACCCGCGCTTCGTGCGCATGGTCCTGCCGGGCAACGTGATCGTGGAGCGCGGCATGGACGAGGGCGAGATGCAGGCCATCGTCGACGGCGTGATCTGGCACCGCTACCAGATGCCGGCCTACCACCTCCTCGCCGCCGACGGCCACGGCGTAACCCTGGTGAACATCGGCGTCGGCCCGTCCAACGCGAAAAACATCACCGACCACCTGGCCGTGCTGCGTCCGCACTGCTGGCTGATGATCGGCCACTGTGGCGGCCTGCGGCAGTCGCAGACCATTGGCGACTACGTGCTGGCCCACGCCTACATGCGTCGCGACGGCATTCTCGACCGGGTACTGCCGCCTCACATTCCGTTACCGGCGCTGGCCGAAGTGCAGCAGGCGCTGCAGGAGGCCGCGGCGCAAGTCACCGGCGAGCGCGGTGAAGACCTCAAGCGGCGCTTGCGTACCGGCACCGTGCTCACCTACGACGATCGCAACTGGGAGCTACGGTGGGCCCAGGAACGGCCGCTGATCAATCTGTCGCGGGCCGTGGCGGTGGACATGGAGAGCGGCACGGTGGCGGCCCAGGGCTACCGCCTGCGGGTGCCTTACGGGACCTTGCTGTGCGTATCCGACAAGCCCCTGCACAGCGAGATCAAGCTGCCAGGCTCGGCCAGTGCCTTCTACCAGCGTGCCGTCAGCCAGCACCTGCGCATCGGCATCGCCGCCCTCGAGCTGTTGCGTAACCAGCTCAACTCGCTGCACTCGCGCAAACTGCGCAGCTTCGACGAACCGCCGTTCCGCTGATCGCGGCGGCCCTGGAGGCGTCATTGTAGGGGCGAATTCATTCGCCATGGACCGCAGCGCGGTCCCGAAAAGCATCACAAGGCAGACCTCTGGCCTGCTTGGCGAATGAATTCGCCCCTACAGGATTGCTACCGCGCCATGGGCGGAATCAGCCACTGATAGCCCGGTGTCGGCACGCGGAAGTTGTCCGCCGGCACCTGCCAGTCAGTCAGCGCTTTGCCGAGGTCGCGGGGCGGTGCGAACTGGCCTTCGTCAGTGAGGTTGAAGGTGCCGAAGTGGATGGCCAGGCTATTGCCGGATTCCAGTTGCTGGTGGGCCTGCACGGCATCGTCCGGGTTCATGTGGTTGTCGCGCATGAACCAGCGTGGCGCGTAGGCTCCGATGGGCAACGCAGCGAAGCGCATCGGCCCGAAGCGCTCGCGAATGAGGCGGAACTCCGGTCCCAGGCCGGTATCCCCGGGGAACAGGAACGGCCCGTCGGGCGACTCGATGACAAAGCCCATCCACAGCGTTTCATTGGTGTCGCTGCGGGTCCGCGCCGACCAGTGCTGAACCGGCACCGAATGGAGCTTCAGTCCACCGGCCAAAGGCAGCTCCTGCCACCAGTCCAGTTCGACAACCTGCTTGAAGCCAGCCTCGCGAATCAGCATGCCATTGCCCAGGCCGCTGACGACTGTGGCCCTCGGGAAACGCTCCACCAGCCCGCGCAGGCTTTCCAGATCGAGGTGATCGTAGTGGTTATGGCTGACCAGGATCAGGTCGATGGGGGGCAACTGGTCCAGTTGCAGGCCCGGCGGGTGATGGCGCTTCGGGCCCAGGAAGCTGAACGGGCTGACCCGCTGCGACCACACGGGGTCGGTCAGGATATTCAGCCCACGATGCTGGATCAGCAGCGTCGCGTGGTTGATGTAGGTGACGCGGAGTTCGTCGCCTTCCACGCGTGCGGGAACATCGGGCGGCACGGCAGGGCCCGGCTGGTCGAGCCAATCTGCCTGCTTCTCGCGGCTGAACTGCCAGCGCAGGAAGGAACGCAGGTCCTTGTGCGGCTTGGGCTCGAGGTTGCGGAAGCGACGGCCGTCGAAGTTGTTCGATGCCGGTCCACGATAGGGCGAGCGGTGATAACCGGCGAGGGTCATCAGGTTGATCAGCCAGGTGGGGCGCAGCGGACGCAGCATGGCGTTCTCTCTTGCGGCGGGAAGGCAGTCAACCTAGCATGCCTCTCCCATTTCCAGACCGCCAACCCGTTTCCAGGCATGTCGCGCCCAACTCGCCCCTCCCGCCCCGTTTCCCGCCGCCCCGCCGCGCCTCGTCGTGTGGCCAAGGCGCCGCCGGTCGAGCCGCGCCTGGTGCTGTTCAACAAGCCCTTCGACGTGCTGACCCAGTTCAGCGACGGCGATGGCCGCGCGACCCTCAAGGATTACATCCCCATCCCCGGCATCTACCCGGCCGGCCGCCTCGACCGTGACAGCGAAGGCCTCCTGCTGCTGACCAACGATGGCCAGCTACAGGCGCGCATTGCCGATCCCAAGCACAAGCTGGCCAAGACCTATTGGGTGCAGGTGGAAGGGGAGCCCAGTGACGAGCAACTGAAGCAGCTGCGGGAAGGCGTCGAGCTGAATGACGGCCCGACCCTGCCCGCCGAAGCCCGTCAGATCGAAGAGCCCGCGCTCTGGGAGCGCAATCCGCCGGTGCGTTTTCGCAAGAGCGTGCCCACGGCCTGGCTGGAACTGGTGATTCGCGAGGGGCGTAACCGTCAGGTGCGGCGCATGACCGCTGCGGTTGGCTTGCCGACGCTGCGTCTGGTGCGGGTGCGCATCGGGCCGTGGAGCCTCGAAGGGCTGGGGTTGGGAGAATATCGCGAAGTGCCGGCCAAGCTCTGAACCGCGTTGCTGCGCGTCGGCGATACAGCGTTGCTCACACTCTCGAAATGCTCATTTACAGTCGTAAACTCCGCTTTCTCGAATGTGAGCGCCTTGTCTCGCTCTAGCTCGCGAACGCGGTAGTGCTGTACTCAGAGGCCTTCGATACTGCCGATCACCAGCGTCTTGATGACGAAGCCGAGCACGCCCAGACCGAGGGCCAGGAACAGGATCATGGTGCCGAAGCGACCGGCCTTGGACTTCTTGGCCAGGTCCCAGACGATGAAGGCCATGAAGGCCACCAGCACGGCGATCATCGCCGTCATCATCAACTCTTCGAACTTCTCCGGACTCATCTCGCACCTCTTGGACTGAATACAGGCTGCACCCGCCGGGCCGAGGGCCGGGCGGAAAGCGGGGCGGTGCGCTTGTGATTCCGTGAGCCGGAAGGCTCTTGTGAGGCGGGGCCACGCGAGGGGTGCAGCAAAGCGCGGCGATTATACGCCAAGCCGCCCGCCGCGCGAGGCCCGTTCAGCCGCGTAGATGGCCCAGGGGCAGCTCGGTGCTGCTCAGCACCTGATTGAGCACGAAGCTCGACCGCACGCTGGTTACCCCTTCGATCCGGGTCAGCTGGCCCAACAGGAACTGTTGGTAGTGGTCCATGTCCGGTACCACCACTTTCAGTTGGTAATCCGCCTCCATGCCGGTCACCAGGCTGCACTCCAGCACCTCGGGGCACTGGCGGATCACTTCCTGGAAGTGCTCGAAACGTTCCGGTGTGTGCCGGTCCATGCCAATAAGCACGTAGGCAGTGAGGCTGAGGCCAAGTTTCTTGCGGTCCAGCAAGGCGACCTGGCGGACGATATAACCGTCGTCCTCCAGTTGCTTGACCCGCCGCGAGCACGGCGAAGGTGAAAGTCCGATCCGTTCGGCCAGCTCTTGATTGGAGATGCGCGCGTCGCGCTGCAATTCGGCGAGGATCTTGAGGTCGTAGCGATCGAGCTTTTCCATTGAATGGGCATCGCTTTGTTTTGATTGCTACAAATATTGCTACTTTAGTGATTAATTGCGCAAGCGATGTTCGTGTGAGCAATCTTCGCAATCATTCGTCGCCTTCGTCGCCGTAATATTTCTCTCAGTTTCAAGGCCCGGACAGCAAGTCCACCCGACCCACCCAATCAGGTGCGTCGGCGCCGCCGATCCAACCGGTTCGAGCAGGCCCCCGGGTCCGCACTGCCCAATCAGGCAGGCGATGAAAGCGGCGACAAAATCGCCAGCACCGGACGAATTTCCCGAAGGGGGCCCGCTGTATGGGGCCCCCTTTTTTATTGGCTGCTCGGGGCGTCAGGCAACCCCGGCCAGCTTCAGCAGCCACCAGGCCATGATCGCCAGTTGCACGAAGAAGCCGGCGAATCTCAGCCAGACAAACAGCGCGCTGGTGCTGATGAGGTGTGCGACGGTCTGGAACAGGCGAGCGCCCAGCATCAGACCAGCGAGCGGATCGGTGATGGCGCTCTGCTCGGTGGCGATGGCATAGAGCAGCAGCGCGGCCTGCATTGGCAGGTTTTCCGCAGTGTTGGCGTGGGCGCGCACCAGGCGTTGGCCAAAGGCGCTTGGGGTATTGCTGCCATCAGCGGCGAAGGCGTTGACCTTCATCCGCCCGGCCAGCACCAGCAGGCCGCGCTGGTTCACCATCAGGAAAACCAGCAGCAGACTCCAGGCGACCAGGCCGAGCAGGGTGACGGCAGAAAGCGACAGGGGCATTGCGGACTCCTCGTTCTTGTTATGAAGCGAGCGAGTCTAGAAGTTTTAGAGCAATTGCTCTAGTCGTGTTTCACCACTTCGCTGGGGTCGGCGTGCACCAGCACTTCGGCGCGTGGGTACTGGGCGGTGATGGCCTGGGCCGCCTCCTCGCACAGTGCGTGGGCGCGGGATAGCGTCAGTTCACCCGGTAATTCCAGATGCAGTTGCACGTACCAGTGATTGCCGGAAATGCGCGTGCGCAGGTCATGCGCGCCAAGCACGCCGGGAACCCCACAGGCGAGCCGGTGCATGTCGGCGCTGATGGCGGGCGTCAGCTCCTCGTCCATCAGGACCGAGATCGATTCCCGGGCGATGCCTATCGCGCTCCAGAGGATGTATCCGGCAATGCCTATGCCGAACAACCCGTCGGCCTGCTGCCAGCCGAAGCTCGCCAGCACGAGGGCGAGGAGGATGCCGCCATTGAGCAGCAGGTCGGAGCGATAGTGCAGCGCATCGGCGCGGATCGCCGTGGAGCCGGTGGCGCGAATCACCCGCCGTTGCAGCATCAGCAAGCCAGCGGTGAGCGCCAGCGACAAGATCATCACGCCGATGCCGAGCGCTTGCGCGCCGAGCGGTTCCGGGTCTTTCAGTCGCTCGTAGGCCTGCGCGGCCACCAGCACGGCGCTGACTCCGATGAACAGCGCCTGGGCCAGGCCTGCCAGGGCCTCGGCTTTGCCATGTCCGTAACGGTGGTCGTCGTCGGCCGGCTTCAGTGCGTAACGCACCGCCAGCAGGTTGAGCAATGACGCCGCGCTGTCCATCAGCGAGTCGGTGAGGCCGGCCAGCAGGCTGACCGAGCCACTCATGGCCCAGGCAATAGCCTTGGCGATGACCAGGGTGATGGCAACAGTGAGCGAGGCGAGGGTGGCCAGGCGCAGCAATTGCGCGTGCTGGCGGGATGAGGTCATGCCGGCTCCGGCTTGAAATGGATGAAGTCCCTGGCCGGCGTCTCCAGGCTCGATGCGGAGATTGCGGGCCCCGATGATTCAAGGTGCCGTGCAGGCTGCCGAAGAACAGCCTGCACGGGGCGCCCCATTCAGGCCGCCGGGTGCAGGCCGTACGCCGCCAGTTGCTGGAGGTTGCCGCTGCGCTGGAGCAGCTGCGGATTGTCCAGCGGCAGGTCGTGGCCGGTTTCACGGGCGATGATCGACTTCAGGCGGACCGGGTCGACCTTGCCGTCGGCGCCGATGGCTTCGCGGAGGGTTTCGGGGGCGACCTGTGCAGTCTGGCCATCGGGCAGGTAGATCGCGCCGGTGGCGAAGTCCACGGCGAAGGCGATCAGACCGGGAATCACATAGAAAAGAATGCCGATAGCATCCAGCGCCGCGACCACGGGGTCGATCTTGCCTTCGATCTGGCCGCGACGATCCGGATAGAAGAGCGTGCCGCAGGCGGTGAGCTGGGTGAGCAGAGCAGCGGCGACGGCGCCGCCGATCCAACGGGAAGCAATGCGCATATGCATCTCCTGGTCGAAAGGTCGCAACTATAGCAAGGCGTTCGTTGCAAAACTGCCTGGTTCATTTAAGACCCCGGCAAGGAACTGGCGGTTCGCCGGTATACTTTGCGCCTGCCTGGAGTACCCATGAATCCCCTACCCATCGATGCCGTCCTGCCCGACTTGCGGGCCGCCCTGCAATCTCGCCACGAAGCCGTGCTGGAGGCGCCGCCCGGCGCCGGCAAGACCACCCGCGTACCCCTGGCGCTGCTGGACGAATCCTGGCTCGCCGGACAGCGCATCCTGATGCTGGAACCGCGTCGCCTGGCCGCGCGTGCCGCTGCCGAGCGCCTGGCCAGCGAACTGGGCGAGTCGGTGGGGGAGACGGTCGGCTACCGCATCCGCCTGGAATCGAAGGTCGGCCCGCGCACGCGTATTGAAGTGGTGACCGAGGGCATCCTCGCTCGCCGCCTGCAGGAGGACCCGGCGCTCGAGGGCGTGGGTCTGGTGATCTTCGACGAGTTCTCGGAGCGAAGCCTGGATGCCGACCTCGCCCTGGCCCTCTGCCTGAACGGCCGCGCCTTGCTGCGCGACGAGCCACCGCTGAAGGTGCTGCTGATGTCCGCCACGCTGGAGGGCGAACGTCTGTCGCGCCTGCTGGAAGCGGCGCCGGTGGTGCGCAGCGAAGGCCGTATGTTCCCGGTGGAGCAGCGCTGGGGACGCGCCAGCCAGCCGGGCGAGGCGCTCGAACCCAGGATTGTGCAGACCGTACTCCAGGCGCTGGCCGACGAACCCGGCAGCCTGCTGGTGTTCCTCCCCGGGCAGGCAGAGATACGCCGCGTGGCCGACCAGTTGGGCGAGCGGCTCGACGGCCGCGTCGACATCCTGCTTTGCCCACTCCATGGCGAGCTGGACCTGGCCGCCCAGCGCGCGGCCATCGAGCCGGCTCCGGCGGGCAAGCGCAAGGTCGTACTGGCCACCAACATCGCCGAGACCAGCCTGACCATCGACGGCGTGCGCGTGGTGGTGGATGCCGGGTTGGAGAGGGTGCCGCGCTTCGACCCGGCCAGCGGCATGACCCGACTCGATACCCAGCGCATTTCCCGTGCCTCGGCGACCCAGCGCGCCGGCCGGGCCGGCCGCCTGCAAGCGGGCGCCTGCTACCGGCTCTGGTCCGAGGCCCAACATGAGCAACTCGCCGCCCACGGTAGCGCGGAAATCCTCCAGGCCGATCTCGCTGGTCTGGCCCTGCAATTGGCGCGCTGGGGCATTGCCGATCCCAACGAACTGGTCTGGCTCGACCCGCCTCCCGCCGCTGCCTACGCCCAGGGGCGCGATCTGCTGCAACGCCTGGGTGCCCTTGGCGAAGATGGCGGCCTGACCCGACACGGTCAGGCCATGGCCGAGCTGCCTGCGCATCCGCGCATCGCCCATTTGCTATTGCGTGGCCAGGCGTTGGGGCTCGGCTCCCTGGCCTGCGACCTCGCGGCCCTGCTGGGCGAGCGCGACATCCTGCGCGGCGGCGGCGCCGACCTGCATAGTCGGCTCGCGCTGCTGGCGGGCGATGATCGCGCGGCACGTGGTGCCCGTGGCGGCGTACAACGCGCCCGTCAGCTGGCGCGGCAATTCCGCTCCTACCTGCGTGGCCCGGCCAGCGAGCCGGTGGCCGACCCGGAGCACCCGCGCTGGCTCGGCTGCCTGCTGGCCTTCGCCTACCCGGATCGGGTCGCCCAGCAACGCCGCGCCGGCGGTGCCGACTATCGCCTCGCCAATGGACGTGCTGCCACCTTCGGCGAGCCGGATGCGTTGATGAAGGAGCCTTGGCTGGTGATCGCCGACCTCGGCAGTCGCCAGGGCCAGCGCGAGGAACGTATTTACCTGGCGGCCGACCTCGATCCGGCGCTGTTCGACAGCGCCCTGAGTGAGCAGGTAAGCCGCCAGGACCTGCTGGATTGGGACGAGCGCGAAGGTGTGCTGCGTGCCGAACGCCAGGTCAGGATCGGCGAGCTGGTGCTGGCCCGCGAAGCGCTCAGCGAACTGGACGACGCGGCGCGTTCGCGGGCCCTGCTCGGACTGGTGCGGCGCAAGGGTCTGGAGCTCCTGCCGTGGACGCCTGAGCTGCGCCAGTGGCAGGCACGGGTGAACCTGCTGCGCCGGCTCGACCTGGAAGGGAAGGGTGAGAGCGAGTGGCCGGATGTCAGCGATGCGGCGCTGCTGGCGTCGCTGGAAAACTGGCTGCTGCCTTATCTGGGCAAGGTTTCGCGACTGTCGCACTTCGCCAACCTGGAACTCTCCGGCATCCTCCAGGGGCTGCTGCCGTGGCCGCTGCCGCAGCGTCTGGATGAGTTGGCGCCGCGTACCCTGCAAGTGCCTTCGCAGTCGAACATCCGCCTGGACTACCACGAATTCCCGCCCGTGCTGGCGGTGCGCTTGCAGGAGCTGTTCGGCCTGGCCGACACCCCGCGCATCGCCGGCGGCCGCCTGGCGGTGAAGCTGCATCTGCTCTCGCCTGCACAGCGCCCGGTACAGGTGACCCAGGACCTGGGCAGCTTCTGGCGCAATACCTATGCGGACGTGAAGAAGGACCTTAAGGGCAGGTACCCGAAACACTACTGGCCCGATGACCCGCTGGTGGCGGAGCCGACCGCGCGGGCCAAGCCGAGGAAGTCGTAGCGCTATGCCCAGGGGAAGAGCGGCAGGACGCCGCCCTTCAGCATCCGGGCCTCAAACCAGCGGAAGGTTCTTGGTGACGCAATGGATGCCGCCACCGCCAGCGGCGATCGGGTCGATGTTGATCTGCTCCACCACGCGGCCCGGATAGAGCTTGGTCAGCAGGTCCTTGCAGTACTTGTCCGCCGCCGCGTCGCCGAACTGCGGGGCGATCACCGCGCCGTTGATCGGCAGGAAGTTGATGTACCCCGGCGCGAAGTCCGGGTTGTTGCTGGTGTACTGGTTGCTGCGCACCTTCAGGGGCGGCGGCAGGGTGTGGACCACCAGCTTGCGGCCGTCGGCGTCGGTGGCCGCGTTGAGGATTTCCAGGTGCTTGCGGGTCACCGCGTAGTCGTAGGACTTCGGATCGTTGTCGAGGTTGGCGATCACCACACCCGGTTTGACGAAGCGCGCATAGAAGTCGACGTGGGCGTCGGTGATGTCCTTGTCCTTGATACCCGGCAGCCAGATGATCTTGCGCAGGCCAAGGTTGGCCTTCAGTTCGGCTTCGACCTGCCCGCGAGTCATCCCCGGGTTGCGGTTGCTATTGACCCAGCAGCTCTCGGTCATGATGGCCGTGCCATGGCCGTCCACTTCGATGCCGCCGCCTTCGCCAACCAGCGCACTGCGAATGTAGCTGGCTTCCATCTCGTAGCTGAGGGTGTCCGCGACGCGGGTATCGTTGGACGCGGTCTGCTTGCTGCCCCAGCCGTTGAAGTTGAAGTCCACCAGGCCCAGGCCACCGGCTCCATCGACCACGAAGCAGCCGCCGTAGTCGCGCACCCAGACATCATCCAGCGCGATGGTCAGGAACTCGATGTTGGTGGTGCCGCATTTGCTCTTGGCCTGCGACAACTGACTGGCCCGGCACAGCACCGTCACCGGCTGGTACTTGGCGATGGTCTTGGCCAGTTGGGCGATGGTGTTGTTGACCGCGGACTCCCAGCCCTCCCAGACGCGGGAGGAGGCGGCAAACGCCAGGATCACCCGTTCCTGTGGACCGTGTTCGTCGGGCATGTACCAGCTGGCGGCCAGCGCTGCGGGTACGCGGACCGCCCCGAGTCCGAGGCCAAGGGAGGCGACTGCGCCGATTCCGCTGGCAGCCATCAGCTGCTTGATGAAGTCGCGACGTGTAGACATGGATATTCCTCTGTTGAGTGGGGCGGGCCGGAGTACTCGGGTGATGCGTGCCGGATCAGTCGTGAATGGACGTCTTGAACGTGGTCCATGCGCGCATCCGTGCCCGCATGTCGCGCTGCGGGATGTCCTTGCCGGGGATCAGTCGGGCGTAGGTGGCTTCGTCGACATAGATGTCCGGGTTGTTGCGCATGTCGTCAGCCACCATCGGCCTGGCCTTGGCGCTGGAGGTCGGGTAGCCGGTGGCATTGCTGATCGCCGCCATGTTCTCGGGACGCATGATGAAGTTGATTAGCGCATAGGCGTATTCCGGGTGGCGGGCATCGGCCGGGATGGCCATGGTGTCCATCCAAACCGTGGTGCCTTCCTGCGGGATGCGGTACTGGAAGTGCGTCGCTTTACCGGCTTCATCCGCGGTGCGCTGGGCCTGGGTCATGTCGCCGCTGTAGCCGAGCGACAGACAGATGTCGCCGTTGACCAGCTGCGTGACCGGCTGCGACTGGAACTTGCGGATGTAAGGCTTGATGCCCTTGAGCAGTGCGACCGCCTCGGCCAGCTCGGTGGGCTTCGCGCTGCGAGGATCGTGGCCGAGGTAGTTGAGCACCACGGCCAGCACCTCATCGGGCGAGTCGATCATCGAGATGCCGCAGTCGGCGAACTTCGCCGCGAGCTCGGGCTTGAAGATCAGGTCGAGGCTGTTGACCGGAGCGCCGGCCAGGCGCTTGTCGATCATTTCCTGGTTGTAGGTGATGCCGATGGTGCCCCAGGTGTAGGGCACGGTCGCATGGCGCGAGTACGGGTAGCGTGTCTGCAGCGTGCGCAGACCGGGCTCGATGTCATTCAGGTGTTCGAGCTTGGCCTTGTCCAGCTTTTGCAGGGCGCCGGCGCGCATCAGTCGCTCGGCCACGGTGTCGCCGGGGAAGATCAGGTCGTAGCCGCTGTTGCCGGACATCATCTTGGCTTCCAGCGTCTCGCTGCTGTCCATGACGTCGTAGATGACCTGGATGCCGGTCTCCCGGGTGAAGGCGCTGAGGGTTTCCGGAGCGAAGTAGTCCGCCCAGTTGTACAGGCGCAGGACCTTGTCCTCGGCCTGGGCAGCAAGATGTGCGCTGCCCAGGCCGACGGTCAACGAGACGATCAACAGCTTCTTGGAGAGTTTCATCTTCAGGCTCCCTGGCGCTGCCAGTGTTGGTGGATCTGGCGGCCATCCAGCCCCAGCAGCGGGCCGTACATTTCCGGGCGGCGATCACGGTAGATGCCCCAGTTCAGGCGCTCTTCGCGCATGGCCGCGAGGTCCAGGCGCTGCACCAGCACAGCGGTGCTGTCGCGGTCGGCCTCGGCCAGCAACTTGCCCTTGTGATCTGTAATGAAGGACGAGCCGTAGAACCGCATCCGCAGTTCCGGATCAGTGGTCGCCACTTCCTCGCCGACGCGGTTGGCGGCGATCACCGGAAGGATGTTGGCGGCGGCATGGCCGCGCTGGGCCACTTGCCAATGGTCGCGGGAATCCAGCCCGGCAGCGCCGGGCTCCGAACCGATGGCGGTGGGATAGAGCAGCACTTCGGCGCCCATCAATGCCAGGCAGCGGGCGGTTTCAGGGAACCACTGGTCCCAGCAGATACCCACGCCGATGCGGCCGAAGGCGGTATCCCAGATGCGGAAACCGGTATCGCCGGGGCTGAAGTACTCCTTCTCCTGGTAGCCGATGGCATTGGGGATGTGGGTCTTGCGGTACACACCGAGCAGATGGCCGTCGGCATCGGCCACCGCCAGGGAATTGAAATAGGCGTTGCCGGAGCGCTCGAACCAGCTCAGCGGCAGCACCACGCCCAGTTCCCGAGCGAGGTCGGCAAAGCGCTTGAGCACGGGGCTGCGGCCATATTCCTGTGCCAGTGCGAGGTGCTTGTGGTCCTGTTCGATGCAGAAGTACGGGGTGGCGAACAGCTCCTGCAGGAGGATCAGCTGCGCGCCTTTGGCGGCGGCCTCCCGCACCAGTTTTTCGGCTTGGTCGAGGTTGCTTTCCAGGTCCCAGCTGCAAGCGAACTGGGTGGTTGCGACGGTGAGCATGGTCATCGCATCACCCCTTCAGCGGCCAGGCCGGCTGTTGCTGGGTGATGCAATGCACGCCGCCGCCGCCGTGGGCCAGCTGGTTGATCTGCACCGGCACCACTTCGCGGCCGGGGAAGGCCAGGCGCAGGGTCGCGGCTGCTTCTTCGTCGGCGGCAATGCCATAGGCCGGCATGATGATCGCACCATTGGCGATGTAGAAGTTGGTGTAGGAAGCGCAGAACACCTCGGCGTCCTGGTCCACCGCCTCGCTGGCTTCATAGAGCTCGAGCATTTCGAAGCGGCGCCCCTGGGCATCGGTGGAGAGCTCCAGGGCACGGCGGTTCTCGCGGGCCACCCGGGCGTAGTCCGAGGACTGGTCGCGGGTTGCATCGATCAACAGCGCACCCGGACGGGCGAAGGCGCACACGCCATCGACGTGTCCGTCGGTCATGTCGCCGGTGATGTACTCGGGATCGCCCGGCAGCCAGATGGTCTTCTTCACGCCCAGCAGGCGAGCGAAGATTTCCTCCATCTCCACCTTGCTCATGCCCGGGTTGCGGTTGCCGTTGAGCAGCACGGACTCAGTGGTGATCAGGGTGCCCTGGCCGTCGACATGAATGGCGCCGCCCTCGTTGGTCAGGACGGTATCGAAGCATTCCAGGCCCAGGTGGCCGAGGATGCGCCGGGCCAGGCTTTCGTCCAGGTCGAAGGCTGACTTGCCGCCCCAGGCGTTGAAGCGCCAGTTGACGCCGGCCGTGCCCAGGCGCGGATGGCAGACGAAGCTCGGGCCGGAGTCGCGGCACCAGCTGTCGTTGATCGCCAGCTCGATCAGCTCGACGTTCGGCCCGCACAGCTCTTTCGCCCGCGCCACAGCGGAAGGGTCCACCACCATCTTCACCGGTTCGAAGCGGGCGATCGCGTTGGCCACTCGGGCGAAGTCGACCTGAACATCAGCCAGGGTCACGCCCCAGCCGTTCTCCCACAGTGCCTGGTTGTGGGGAAAGGCCATCCAGGTGGCGGCGTGCGGAACCCATTCGGCGGGCATGACCCAGCCGTTCTGCGAATCGGAGAATTGCATACAAGAGCCTTCAGTTAAGATTTTGTTATCACTGATGAACCGCGGATGCGGTGATGGCTTGCATGCTAGGCCTGTAAAAACAGTCGAACAAACGATAGATTTTGCAGATTACTGATTAGTAGGGCTTATCGATGATGCTGAAGCACTGGCCACCCCTGAATGCCCTGCGTGGCTTTGAGGCGGCCGCCCGCCTGGGCAGCTTTCATAAGGCCGCCGAAGAGCTGCACCTCACCCAGTCCGCCATCAGCCAGCAGATCCGCAGCCTGGAAAGCTTTCTCGAACAGCCACTGTTCTTCCGCAGCGGCCGCAGTGTGGCGCTGACCGATGCCGGTTTCGACCTGCTCAGCACCACCCAGTCGCTGCTGCAGCAATTGGCCGTGGGCATCCGTCGCCTGGACCAGTACCGCAAGCCCAACCAATTGGTGGTCAACACCACTCCGGCCTTTGCCCGCCATTGGCTGGTGCCGAATTTGGCGGACTTCCACAAGCTGCATCCACAGGTCGACCTCTGGCTGCTGACCACCGATGAAACGCCGGACATGGCCACCCAGACCATCGACATCGCTGTGCGTGACGATCTCACCGCCCAGGCCGAATGCAGTTATCGCGTGCTGTTGGAAGATCGTCTCTATCCCGCCTGCCATCCCAGGTTGCTGGAAGTGGAAGAGGCGGCGCGCACCACCTTGCATGGTGAGCGCGAAATGGACTGGAGCCACTGGGAAGTGCAGGGCGGCGCCGATGTCGGCCAGCACAGCCAGGGCCTGAACTTCTCCGATCCCGGCCTGCTGCTGGATGCCGCCAGCCAGGGGCTGGGGATTGCCCTGGTCAGCCAGCTGCTGGCCGGACGCGCGCGCGATCAGGCGTTGCTGGTGCCACTGGCGGAGCAGACAGTACGTGGGCCGAACTGGAGCTGGCTGGTGCACCGCGACAGCGAAGGCGACCCGCTTACCCGTAGTTTCTGTGAGTGGCTTCTAGGTGCGCTCGAAGCAGATACGAAGCACGGTTCTCCTACGCACCTCAATGCCCCGATGGCAGGAAGAACCTCGCCGTGAGCGGCAGATGGTCGGAGATGCGCAGGGTGTCCTGCTGGCGCACGCGGGCTTCGATGCGGGTCAGGCTGGGGCTGTGGAATACGTAGTCCAGTGTGCGATCCGGGCCTTTCACCCGTGGATCGTTGGGGAAGTGCGTGAACCACTGCGTCTGCTGCGCGCCACTGGCTTCACCGATGCTGGGGATCATCGGGTAGCGGCTCCACAGCGCTTTCAGCTCGCTGTCACGGACGTAACGGCTGCGCTGGGCTTCGGATAATTGCTCGTACTGTCCGGGAGGCAGCTGGTTGAAGTCGCCGGCCAGCACCCAGGGCAAGCCTTCGCTCTGCAACTGGTCGAGCAGGCCGCGAGTCATGGCCACCTGGCGCTTGAGGGTTTCCTGGTCGGCGGCCAGCGCATCCAGGTGGGTGTTGATTGCGGCCAGACGTCCACCGCCGCGAATCGGCAGGTAGCTCACCAGCAGCGCGCGTTTCTTGTCGAACTGGCGACTGATCGGGTCGTTCTCTTCCAGCGGCAGTTGCAGGCGTTCGGCACTTTCGATGCGGAAGCGGCTGAGAGTAGCCAGCTTCATGCCGACGCTGCCGAGGATATGCGGATGCGGCACGAACGCGGCCTTCCAGTAGAAGGCCTGGCTGGCGCACGGGTAGAGATCGGCCAGACGTTCCTGGAGCAGGGCCAGTTGGTCTTGGTAGTCGGTGGCGCGAGCACCTTCGTGCAGCTCCTGGAGATTGACGATATCCGGCTGCTCTTCGCGAATCACCCGGACGACCTCGTCGAGGCTGTAGGCCAGGTCTTCCGCGGTTGGGCGCTCGTCCGGGCCATTGCCTTCGGGCAGGTCGTAGTAGAAGACGTAGCGCTTGCCGGCCAGGTATTGCAGGTTCCAGGTCATCACCTTGAGCGCCTGGCCGGGTTGCAATTGCGGGGCTTCGGCCTGGCAGGCCAGGATGGCCGGCTCGCGGGCTGCGGGATGCCAGGTCAGCGCATAGATCAGGGCGATCACGCCGATGGCGAGTATCGACAGGCTGAGCAGGGCGAAACGCAGGACTCGGGGCATCGTCTGGGGCTGGCATCTATGCTGGAGGAGGGCGAGCATAACCGAGCCGCCGCTGCGGCCCAAGCCGACGCGCGCCCGGGAGGAACGCCATGAACAGCGAAGTGTGGATCGCGCAGAAGGGCCCCTATGAAGTCGAGGTGGTGGCAGGCAAGGACTACTTCTGGTGTCGCTGTGGCCGGAGCCAGCAACAGCCATTCTGTGACGGCTCTCACAAAGGCACGGGACTGGCGCCACTCAAATTCCATGCAGATGTCAGCGAAACCCTGTATTTCTGTGGCTGCAAACATAGCCACTCGCCACCTTGCTGTGATGGCACCCATAACGAAATACAAGACTGATCCGGGAGCCGGCATGCCGCTGGGCCTAGTCCTCTGGTCATTCCTGGCCTTGATTTGCAAAGCGGGGCATCGCCGTCTCTGGCTGGCAAGCCTGTTGTTGCCTGGCCTGGCCGTTGCCGACAACCAGCTTCCGCTGCGCGTGATGACCGACGTCTGGCCACCCTTTCGCATCGCCAGCGAAGCGGGGCAGTTGCGCGGCCTGGACATGGACCTGCTGGCCGAACTCGAGCGTCGCACCGGGCTGCGCTTCGAGGTGCAGCGCGCGCCCTGGTCGCGGGGGCTGGCTGCGCTGGAGAAGGGCTCGGCGGACCTGATGACCGGGCTCGCCCGTACCGCCGAGCGCGAGCGCTACATCGACTATCTGGAACGGCCCTACTTCACCTGCGCGCCGCGCTTCTACAGCCTCCCCGAGCTGGCCCAGCGTGTTTCCGGTTATCCACAGCTGGGGCAGTACGACATCGGTTTCGTAAGGGGGTCGGCCTATTTCGAACCCTTCGACTCCGACCAGGCGCTGCGCAAGGTCGGGGTCGGCAACGAAGGGCAATTGCTCGACATGCTGCGCCACAAGCGGTTGCAGCTGGTGATCGGTACCGATTGCCAGGTGGATTACGAGTTGCTGGGCGATCCGGCGCTGGCCGGGCGTATCGTCAAGCTCGCCTACCGGCCGCCGGCCCGCACCGAGCTCTTCCTCGGCTTCTCGCGCCAGCGTCCGCTGCAGGCCCAACGCGCGGCCATCGCCCAGGCGCTTGGGCAGATGATCGATGAGGGCTGGGTGCTGGACGCCGCGCGGCGCTACCGTCCTGGCGCTCAGTGAGCGTGGGGCTCGACGTACAGTTCGTAGCCCGAATCCAGTTCCATGTCCCAGAACGCCGCTTCGATCTTGTGTCCGTCCAGGTCGCGGACAAAGCAGCCGTAGTAGGGCTCGCCATACTCGGGACGCGGTCCGGGCTCGCCGTCACCCCGGGCGCCGGCGTCCAGTGCCGCTTCGAAGAAGGCCCGTACCGCTTCCTTGCTGGGGGCGAAGAAGCCGATGTGGGTGCCGTTACCGACGCTGGCCGGTTGTCCGTCGATGGGAGATTGCACCCAGAACTCCGGGTATTCGCGGCCGTACGCCACGGCGCCGGGGTGTTCCATGATGCGCTTGCAGCCCAGGGTGGGCAGGACCTTGTCGTAGAACGCGACGGCGCGGGCGAAGTCGTTGGTGCCCACCGAGATGTGGGACAGGATGCTGGGGTTCTCAGCCACGGGAAATCCTCCTTGAGTGGACTGAAAAGCCTAGCAGCCTGTTGAAAAACTACTCGGTGCGACGCGAATGGGGTGGTGTCAGGAGATTTCGCCGCCGGCCGCTCACTGTTCGACCGGGCGTTCCGTCACGAGGGTGAACATCCGGTACAGGGCAATGCTGACGAACAGCTGGAAGAAGCTGTTGAAGCTTTCCAGGATCACCGTACCGACCGGATCGGGGTTCTCCCCGAGCTCACGATAGGCGAACCAGTCCACCACCCAGATCGGCCCCATCACCAGCAGCACGCAGGCGAGGATGGTCCAGAAGTGTCCACCGGTCAGGGTGAAGCTTTCCTTGATGGCATCCAGCGGGGACTTGCCCTCCAGTACCAGCAGGTACTCGGCGAAGGCCAGTTTGATCATCACGTAGAGCCCGGGAATGATCAGCATCCAGGCCCCGACCATGATCAGCAGGGTGCTGATGGCCGCCAGCACGGCAAAGGACGGCCAGCGGAACAGGGCCATCTCCAGCACTTGCCGGGGCTTGAGGCGGATGCGGTGGCTGCGGCTGTCGACAAAGATGATCAGCGCGCCGACGTAGAGCGGGTAGAACAGCATGCTGACGATGATCGAGGCACCCTGGGATTTGTCGGGGCCGAGCCAGGCGACCAGGCCCTGCTGGGCAATGGCTTCGGTGAGGATCGCCGGCAGGCAGAGCAGGGCGATTTCTCCAGCGTTGCGGGAGAAGAAATACCAGGAGGCGCGCAGCAGCTCGAACGGATTCATCAGCGGGCATTCACTTCTTGCGGCAGTGGGTCTTGGGCACTTTAGCCCAAGCCACGGCTGCCTCCAAAGGGCGCTTCACTCGGAACGGTAGTGCAGGACGCGGTTGGGTAATTGCGGCAACAGACGGGCGAGGTCGGCGGTCGCCACTTCCAGGGTGTACTCCGGCGGGCCGGGGGAATAGATCAGGAAGTCGTGCTGGAAGATCGCCTCGTCGAACACCAGCGCGATTTCCTCTGCATGACCCAGGGGGCAGGCGCACTGGGGGACGCAGCCGGTCAGCGCTACCAGCTCGTCGTCGCTGGCCACGCTGGGCCGAGCGCCCAGCAGGGCCTTGAGCTGGGCCCAGTCGGCGCGCGCGCCTTCCAGGGTCACCAGCATCGCGTAGCCGCCGTTCTTCAGGCGCAGGAACAGGCTCTTGCTTTCTACTCCGCGCAGGCCGAAGCGCTCGCGCACCGCATGCGCGGTGGGGTAATCGAGCACGGGTTCGTGGCTGACCTCCCGGTAGCGGATGGCGTGTTCGTCGAGCAGGGCCAGGTTGCGGGTGTGAAGCGACATCGGATATCCGGAGGACGGGAAACGGGAGCGCCATGATAGTCGCTCACGGAGGGCTGAGATCATCCAGTCCTGCCTCATGCAGGACCTGGCGCTCGATTTCCTGCAGGCGACCCTTCTGCGCCATGTGCCGCAGCACCTCCTCCAGGCGCGGCGCCAGGTCGCGATGGCGCGGGTTCAGGTAGTGATGCATGGAAAAGCGCTCCAACACCGGATGCAGCGGCTGGATACCGCGCATGCCGCTCTGGCGCAGGATGCACATGCCCGAGTAGTAATCCTCCACATGCACGTCCACGCGGCCACCGGCGAGCTTGCGCATGCCGTTCTCCGCCCCGTTGGAAGGCGACATCCGCACCCCCTTGAGTCGCAGTTCCAGCGCCGCCTTGCCGCGCTCGAAACCGACGAGGTAGGGCTTGAGGCTGGACCAGCCGCGCAGTTGCAACGGGCGATTGGCGAAGGCCACCGCATAGGATTCGAACAGCGGAGTGCGAATCAGCAGCAGGTCGCTGCGCTGTTCGGCCACCAGGCTGGTACGGCACAGCTCGCCGTCGTTCAGGCCGCGCTCGGCATACTGCAGGGCGCGTGCAGCCGGGGCGGCGCGAGTTTCGATTCTGATGCCGAGTTCGCCGTAGGCTTCCACGAGGATGCGCTTGCAGATCTGGAACAGCGGCAAGCCCTGATCGGGAAATGCACTGAAAACCAGACGCGCCTCGGCATGGCCGGGGGCAGACAGGAGCAGCAGGGCAAGCAGGCAGCATCCATGAACACGCATTGCACTAAAGCCCTGGGGCACGGCCTGCGGCTGGAGTGACTGCCAGACGGCGCCGCCTGCCATGGCGGGCGCCTTGCTCCCTGCAACAGACCCATGCGGTGGGTCACGGCGTCTTCCCCGTTCTCGATACGTGCGGGGTTAGCTGAAACTATAGACGCCCGTCTTCAGGGTGTTGGCCAGTTCGCGAGCAGTTCGTCCGTGCACAACACCTGGGCGTATTCGCCTTGCAGGTTGGCCATGGCCATGTCGTGGACCTCGTCGGCGCTGCGCGGGCGCCCGGCGAAGTCGGCCTTGGCGAAGGTGTAGCAGGCGTCCGCGACGACGGTGGTTGCGAAACCCAGGTTGCCGGCGCTGCGGGCCGTGGCTTCCACCGAGTTCTCGCTGGCCACGCCGACGATCACCAGCGCATCGATGCCGCGCACCCGCAGCCAGTGCTCCAGGCCGCTGGTGATGAAGGCGTCCGGAACGTTCTTCTCCAGGACCTGCTCGCGTTCCCGGGGCATGAACGCCGGCTGGAACAGCGCCCCGGGTTGCCCGGGAGCGAATACCGAATCCGCCTCCCGCGAAATGTGGCGGATATGCACCAGCGGCCAGCCGGATTCGCGCCAGCGTGCCAGCAGGGCGGCGATGCGGACTTCGGCATCGGGGTTGTTGCGCGGCTTGTCCAGGCTGCGGATACCCTGCTGCTGATCGATGATCAGCAGGGCACCGGGAGTGTTCTGCACGGTCGTATCCACTTTCCGTTCCCTGAGGCTGGCATACTGGCCGCAATCTACCCTCATCGAGTCGCCGCCAGCCAGCGGCGAGGAGCCGCGTTGAAGAAAATCGCCGTATTCGCCGACGTGCAGAATCTGTATTACACGGTGCGCCATGCCTATGGCTGCCACTTTCACTACGGCGCCTTCTGGCAGAGCGTCAGCGCCGAAGGCGATATCGTCGAAGCCAGCGCCTACGCCATCGACCGTGGCGACCCCAAGCAGCAGCAGTTCCAGCAGATCCTTCGCAACCTGGGCTTCAACGTGAAGCTCAAGCCGTTCATCCAGCGCGCCGACGGTTCGGCCAAGGGCGACTGGGACGTCGGCATCACCATCGACGTGCTTGACGCCGCGCCCAGGGTCGACCTGATCGTGCTGGCCTCGGGTGACGGCGACTTCGACCTGCTACTGGAACGGGTGGCCCAGGCCCATGGCGTGGAGACCCTGGTGTATGGCGTGCCCGGCCTGACTGCGCAATCGCTGATCCGCGCCGCCAGCCGTTACCAGCCCATCGAGAACCTGTTGCTCAAGCGCAACTGAACCGCTTCCAACCTGGAACATCCCGTGGACCCCATAGCTGTCATCGACTTCGAAACCACCGGCATCACGCCGGGCAATGATTGCCGCGCCACCGAAATCGGCGTCGTCATCCTCGAGGGCGGGCGCATCGTCGACCGCTACCAGAGCCTGATGAACGCCGGCGTCTCGATACCCGCCTTCATCCAGGGACTCACCGGCATCACCAACGCCATGGTGCGTGAAGCTCCCCCGGTGGAGCAGGTGATGGGCGAGGCGGCTGACTTCATCGGCGACCTGCCGCTGCTGGCGCACAACGCGTCCTTCGACCAGAAGTTCTGGGATTTCGAACTGGCGCGCATCGGTCGCTCCCGGCGTCAGGCGTTCGCCTGCTCGTTGCTGCTCGCCCGGCGCCTGTTGCCCGAGGCGCCCAACCACAAGCTCGGCACCCTCAACAGCTGGGCGCGCCTGCCCGACACCGGCAAGGCCCACCGGGCATTGGCCGACGCCGAAATGGCCGCCAACCTCACCCTGCACCTGGCGGGACGTCTGCGGGAAAAGCACGGGATCAGCTCGGTGTCGCACCAGCTGTTCTGCAGCCTGCAGAAGGTGCCGGCAGCGAAGATTCCCGAAGCGCTCAGGCGCCATCGGGAGGGCTGAACTGCTCTTGTAGATTGGTCCGAGCTCAGCGAGGCCCAACGATTCCGGGTCGGGTCCGCCCGTTGGGCTTCGCTTCGCTCTGCACCAACCTACACGTGAAATCAGCCTTTTACCGTACGCAGGGTTTCCACCTTGCCGCGTTCCTGGAGCACGCCGGGAATCCGTTGCTCGAAGGGCGTCGAGAGGATGAGCGACGTCTTGGTCGCGCCGAACTTGCCGATCTGGTCGATCAGGTCCTGCAACTCCGGCATCGACGCCACGGCCGCTTTGATCAGCAGGCAGGCATCGCCGGTGACACGGTGGCAGAGGTTCAACTGCGGGATATTCTCCAGGGCTTCCTGGGTGCGCTTGTAGTCGCGATCAGTGATGCGCAGTTCGATCACGCACTCGATGGGCAGACCCAGTTTCGCCAGGTCCACGCTGGCGTGGTAGCCGGTGATCAGGCCGCTGGCTTCCAGCTTGGCCACCCGGTCGGCCACCGCTGGTGGCGACAGGTTGACCCGGCGTGCCAGGTCGGCGAATGACGCGCGGCCATTCTCGATAAGCGCCGCGATCAGCAGGCGGTCGTATTTATCCACAGGGACCTCCGAAATCGGCTTCTGTCGAATCAACGGTAGATACCGTTGAAAACAGTTCTTTCCAAGGGAACGGGCTCCGTGAATAAGGCTTTCATCCTTATTTCGCCCGCCTTGCCTTACTTAGAATAGACACCTCATCCCTGCCTGTGTCGAGTTCCGATCATGCCTGCGCGCCGCTTTCCGCTCCTGCTCATAGGGGCCTTCATCGCTCTCTACCTGATCTGGGGTTCCACTTACCTGGCGATTCGCATCGGCGTGGAATCCTGGCCACCGATGTTGATGGCCGGCGTCCGGTTCGTGGTCGCGGGCGCATTGATGTACGGCTTCCTGCGCTGGCGCGGCGTTCCCAACCCGAGCTGGCAGGAATGGAAGTCCGCCGCAGCCATCGGCTTCCTGCTGCTCAGTTGCGGCAACGGTGGCGTCACCCTGGCTGAAGACCTTGGCGTAGCGTCCGGTGTTGCCGCCCTGGCGGTGGCCACGGTACCGCTGTTCGCCCTGCTGTTCGGGTTGATCTGGGGACAGCGCACCACCCGCCTGGAATGGGCCGGCATCCTGCTCGGATTGATCGGAATCGGCCTGCTCAACCTCGGCTCCAACCTCCAGGCCAGCCCCCTGGGCGCCGTCCTGATCATCTTCGCCGCGGCGGCCTGGTCCTTCGGCTCCATGTGGAGCAAGAATCTCAAGCTGCCCGCTGGACCCATGGCCAGCGCGGCGGAAATGCTCGCCGGCGGCGTCGCGTTGCTGGCTGGCAGCCTGCTGAGCGGCGAGCGTCTGGTTGCCGCACCGACCCTCGCCGGTTGGGGCGCATTGGCCTACCTGATCGTGTTCGGTTCCATCATCGCCTTCAGCTCCTACCTCTACCTGCTGAAGAACGTGCGCCCGGCCGCGGCCACCAGCTATGCCTACGTCAACCCGGTGGTGGCGGTGCTCCTGGGTATCGGCTTCGCGGGTGAGAGCATCGGTCTGGAAGAGGGACTGGCCATGCTGGTGATCATCAGCGCCGTGGTGCTGATCGGCCTGCCGCAATGGCGCGAACGGAAGGAAGCGAAGGTGCAGAAGGCCGACGGGATGGAACAGCAGACCAGTTGATCCCGGAGACCACGGGCAGCCTGATAGAATTGCGCCTTTTCCGCACACTATGGCTGCCCCAATGACCTTCGCTTCCCTCGGCCTGATCGAACCCCTGCTGCGCGCCACCGAGGCGCTTGGCTACCAGACCCCGTCACCGGTGCAGGCCGAAGCGATTCCCGCCGTCCTCAAGGGCCGTGACCTGATGGCCGCTGCCCAGACCGGTACCGGCAAGACCGCTGGCTTCGCCCTGCCACTGTTGCAGAAGCTGACCCAGGAAGGCCCGGAGGTGGCCAGCAACTCGGTACGCGCCCTGGTGCTGGTGCCCACCCGCGAGCTGGCCGAGCAGGTCAACGAAAGTTTCCGCGTCTACGGCCAGTACCTGCCGCTGCGCAACTATGCGGTCTACGGCGGCGTCAGCATCAACCCGCAGATGATGAAGTTGCGTAAGGGCATCGACGTCCTGGTCGCCACCCCCGGCCGCCTGCTCGACCTCTATCGGCAAAACGCCGTGAAGTTCAACCAGCTCCAGGTGCTGGTGCTGGACGAGGCCGACCGCATGCTCGACCTGGGCTTTGCCCGTGAACTGGACGATCTGTTCACCGCGCTGCCGAAACGTCGGCAGACCCTGTTGTTCTCCGCCACCTTCTCCGACGCCATCCGCCAGATGGCCCGCGAACTGCTGCGCGATCCGCTGTCCATCGAAGTCAGCCCGCGCAACGCGGCGGCCAAGAGCGTGCGCCAGTGGCTGATCCCGGTGGACAAGAAACGCAAGAGCGAGCTGTTCCTGCACCTGCTGGAAGATCGCGGCTGGGGCCAGGTGCTGGTCTTCGTGAAGACCCGCAAGGGCGTCGATCAACTGGTGGATGAGCTCCAGGCCCGGGGCGTCAGCGCCGAGTCGATCCATGGCGACAAGCCGCAGCCGTCGCGCCTGCGTGCGCTGCAGTGCTTCAAGTCCGGCGAGGTACAGATACTGGTGGCCACCGATGTGGCGGCCCGGGGGCTGGATATCGACGACCTGCCGCTGGTGGTGAACTTCGACCTGCCCATCGTCGCCGAGGATTACGTGCACCGTATCGGCCGCACCGGCCGTGCCGGCGCCACGGGTGAAGCGGTGTCGCTGGTCTGCGCCGACGAGGTACAGCTGCTGGCGGCCATCGAGGTGCTCATCCGCCAGACCATCCAGCGCCGCGACGAGCCGGATTTCTACCCCGATCACCGTGTGCCCGTGACAGACGCCACCGGCCAGGTGATCAAGAAGCCGAAGAAACCCAAGAAGCCGAAGGAGCCCCAGGCCGGCGCTGGCAAACCGGGCAAGGGCGCGGCGCTGGGCCGTTGGGTCGACAGCGACAAGCCCAAGGTCAAAGCGGTGCGCAAGGCGCCGGGATTCGGCAAGGCAAAGAAAGGCTGATCGTGGCGCCGGGCGTCACCTGATTGTGGTGATGGGTGACGCCTGATGGGGCAGTGGGAACCGGAATGGGGCAGGGCAGGGAGCCGGCACCCCCGTGCCAGAAGGCCTCGGCGGGCTTTCAGGATATTGGCTCACTTCCTGCATTTCTGTGCGAAATGCTGAACGCCTATAGTGATTGAAGCGCAGCCCAACCTCAGGCATTTCCCACATGCGCCACAAGGAACTCAAACACTGGACCACCGGTGTTGCCCATCTGCTTGCCCAGCCCGCTGGACGGGCGCGACTGCTCGGCCTCAGTCAGTGGCTGCAGCAGGTCTGCCATGTCGACCATTTCGTGCTCTTCGTCTACGAAGGCAACCATCGGCCACTGGCGCTGTTCGATACCTTTCCACCGGACAAGCGCCACGTGTACGTCGAGGATTACCAGGTCGGCCCCTACCTGCTCGATCCCTTCTACCTCGCCTGCACGCGCAACCAGGCCTCCGGACTCTGGCGCTTGCGCCAGTTCGCCCCGGACCACTTCTACCTCGGCGAGTACTACGTCACCTACTACCAGCAGACCGGCCTCACTGAAGAAATCGCCTTCTTCATCGACCTGGCCGATGGTGCCAAGGCCGTGCTCTCACTGATGCGCAGCGCCTGCAGCCCGGCCTACAGCCGCGATGAAATGCAGTTGCTGGACTGCGCCCAACCGGTGGTGGAACAGGTGGTCAACGAAGCCTGGGAGCAGGCGCGCGCCCATGCGCCGCGCCCGGTGCAGGACCTGGACTACAAGATCCGCGAAGCCTTCGACCAGTTCGGCGCCCACGTGCTGACGGCGCGGGAGCAGGAAGTGGTGCAGATGCTTCTGCGTGGCCACTCCAGCGCATCCGTGGCCGAGCACCTGGCGATCAGCCCCGGTACGGTGAAAATCCACCGCAAGAACATCTACGCCAAGCTCGGTATCGGCAGCCAGTCGGAGTTGCTGGGGCTGTTCGTTCGGGAGCTGGGCGGCCAGCGGGATGAGCCCGAAGACCTGCTCAAGGCGGTATAGATTTATTGCTATTAGCGATTAAAACACTGTTGGTCAATAACCATACAACCTGTTCCTGCCCCAGCTGCCATCGGCCTTCGACGTGGATGCCCACGAGTTATCCACAACGATTTGCACAGAATTTGTGAGTAGCGGCAGAGCGGACCCATCGCATTTTGTAGGGGCGAATTCATTCGCCAAGGGCAACGTAGTTGCCCCCTGGAATTCCTCAGGGCAGGACTGCGTCCTGCTTGGCGATTGAAATCGCCCCTACAACGGTTTTCGCTTCGTGCTCAAAATTCAACCAATTATCTCAAGCCCACGCCCCGCAAAGCCTGCAGCCCGTCATCCATAACTTATCCACAATGGGTTCCACAGTTTCTGTGGAGTGCGCGTCTATCCCCGGAGGGATATATACAGCCCGGAATCGCCATTGCTAGCGTGTTGCCACATGCCAAGAACACCTGCAAAAAGGGGCCGGCCGTGAGCGATGCAAGCGAGTTCGTCGATATCGAGTTCCGCAATGTGGTCAAGCGCTATGGCGCGGTCACGGCGGTCAACGGCTTGAACTTCAAGGTGCGGCGGGGCGCCTTCCATTCCTTCCTCGGCAGCTCCGGCTGCGGCAAGACCACTACCTTGCGGATGATCGCCGGCTTCGAGCAGCCCAGCGAGGGCGAGGTGCTGCTGGCCGGGCATTCGGTAGCCGGCGTGCCGGCGCACCAGCGGCCAGTGAACATGGTGTTCCAGAGTTATGCACTGTTCCCGCACCTGTCGGTGGCGGAGAACATCGCCTATGGCCTGCGCTACCACCAGCCACGTCCGGATCGCGCCGCGCAGCGTCGCATGGCGGACGAAGCCCTGGAAATGGTGCGCCTGTCCGGCTTTGGCCAGCGCAAGCCCCACGAACTTTCCGGCGGCCAGCAGCAGCGGGTGGCCCTGGCCCGTGCGCTGGTGAACAAGCCCACCGTGCTGTTGCTGGATGAGCCCCTGGCAGCGCTGGACCGCAAGCTGCGCAAGGAGATGCAATCCGAGCTGCTGCGACTGCAGCGCGAAGTGGGCATCACCTTTGTGCTGGTCACCCACGACCAGGAAGAGGCGCTGTCCATGAGCGACAGCATCAGCGTCATGCAGGACGGCCAGATACTCCAGAGCGCCAGCCCCGAGCAGCTCTACGAAACGCCGGCGAGCCGCTACGTGGCGGACTTCATCGGCGAATCCAACCTGTTCGATGGCACTGTGCGGCGCATCGATGGTGGCCGCGTGCTCCTGGACACCACCCACGGCCTGCAACTGGCGAGCCCGCAGACGCCCACCGGCCCTGCCCTCAAGGCAGCGGAGCCCGGTTGCATCGCGGTACGCCCGGAGCTGATCGCCATTGGCGCCAGCGAGGATGCGCTGCCCCGTGAAATCAGCCTGCCGGGCCAGGTGGTGGACCGCATCTACCTCGGCAACCTCACTGAATACCGCGTACGCACCGAGCCCTTCGGCATTGTCTGCGTACGCGTGCAACGCCATGGCCAGCACGAGCGCTCGGCCTTCGAACATGGATCGCCAGTGCGGATCGGCTGGGACCAGGCCAGTGGCCTGGCCATGACGTTGTGATGGCGCAGTACGGTACGGACAAGAACAACCAACCCTTCACAGGCAGGTAGCAGCAATGGATCGGAAAGACTTCATCAAGCAACTGCGCAGTTGGCAGAACGGCTCCATCAGTCGTCGTGAGTTCCTCGGCCGTACCGGACTCGGCGTGGCCATGGCGGTGATGGCCGCCAACATGCCGGGCCTGCTCACCAGCAACCGGGCCTTCGCCGCCGAGAAAGGCGCCCTGGGCGACCGCGTGGTCCTGGCCACCTGGCCGAACTATCACAACGCCGAAAACTTCGCCGCCTTCGCCGAGCAGACCGGCGCCCAGGTCCAGATGAACGTGTTCGGCTCCAACGAGGAAATGCTCGCCAAGCTCCAGGCCGGCGGCAGCGGCTGGGACGTTTTCGTGCCCACTAACTACACCATCAGCACCTACGCCGAACTGGGTCTGATCGAGCCGCTGGACCTCTCGCGGATCCCCAACTTCGACCCGGCCTCCTACGAGAAGCGCTTCATGGAGCAAGGGGTCATCAACGGCAAGACCTACGCCGTGCCGAAGGACTGGGGCACTACCGGGTTCGTCTACGACGGCAAGAAGATCAAGGCCAGGCCCACCACCTGGAAGGAGTTCTGGGAGCTGAGCAAGGGCGAGGCCACCGGCCGGGTGATGGTGCACGACTACCAGCTCACCGTCATCGGCAACGCCCTGAAGTCCTTCGGCTACAGCTTCAACTCCATCGACCCGAAAGAACTGGCCGATGCCGAGAAGCTGTTGCTGGAGGTCAAGCCGCATCTGTTTGCGATCAACTCCGACTACCAGCCGTCCATGCGCAACGGCGATGCCTGGATGGCCATGTGCTGGACCGGCGACGCTTCGCAGCTGCACCGCGACATGCCGCAGATGACCTATGTGCTGGGGCGTGAGGGTGGCGAGATCTGGAGTGACTTCTTCGCCATTCCGAAGAGCGCCGAGCGTCGTGACGCGGCCTATGCGCTGATCAACTTCCTGCTCGACCCGCAGGTGAACAAGCGCGAGGTGGAAGCCCACGGCTACCCGAGCGGCGACAAGCGCGTGGATGCCCTGCTGCCCAAGACCATGCTCGACGACCCGATCATGTACCCGGCAGCCGACCTGCTCAGCGCCCTGGAGTTCGGCGCCGCAGCCACCCTGACCAGCCCGGCGCGGGCGGAACTGATGGCGCGCTTCAAGGCGGCCTGACGCATGGCGTTGTAGGAGCGAGCTTCGCGAGCGAAGGCGTTCGCGAGCACGCTCGCTCCTACAGCGTCCGCTTCCATGAACCGCAAGGAATCTTCCATGAACGTCGCTCTCAGCGCCCCCGCGCTGGCCGATGCAGGCCAGGCCGTGCCGGTGGAAAGCCGTAGCCTCGCCCGGCGCGTCACGCTGCTCCTGCTATTGCCGTCCACGCTGTGGTTCCTGCTACTGCTCCTGCTGCCGCTGGTGATCATCCTGGTCTTCAGCCTCGGCGAGCGCAGCCCGGTGGGGGGCTACAGCGCGGCCCTGACCCTGGAGAACTACCTGAACCTGGGGGCGCGGGCGAAGGCCTTCTACAACACTTTGGTGCTGGCGCCCCTGGGCACCCTGGTGTGCCTGGTGGCGGCCTACCCGCTGGCCTACTACCTGGCGGTGAAGGTGCAGCGGAGCCGTTCGCTGTTGCTGACCCTGGTGATCGTGCCGTTCTGGACCAGCTTCCTGATCCGCACCTACGCCTGGATTTTCATCCTCGGCGGCAAGGGCATCCCGGCGCTGCTGGCGATGGTCGGGCTGGAGGATGTGCGTCTGATCAACACCCCGAGCGCGGTGCTGATCGGCATCGTCTACGGCTACCTGCCGCTGATGGTGTTCCCCATCTACGTCAGCCTGGAGAAGCTCGACAAGCGCCTGCTGGAAGCCTCGTCCGACCTTGGCGCCGGCGCCTTCGAGACCTTCCGCCGGGTGACTCTGCCGCTCTCGGCGCCCGGCGTCATCACCGGCAGCATGCTGGTGTTCATCCTGCTCATGGGCGAGTTCCTGATCCCGGCGATCCTCGGCGGCGGCAAGGTGTTCTTCGTCGGCAACGCCCTGGTGGACCTCTTCCTGCAATCGCGCAACTGGCCGTTCGGCAGCGCGGTGGCCATGACCCTGGTGGCGATGATGCTGGTGATCATCGCCCTCTACCTGAAGCTGGTGGCGCGCTATGGCAAGCGCGGCACGGAGGGGATGCTCTGATGTGGCTGCGCAGCTATTCCACCTCGCTCTACCTGTTCCTCTATGCGCCCATCGCGCTGATCGTGCTGTTCTCTTTCAATGCCGGGCGCAGCGGGCTGTCCTTCGAATGCTGCTCGGTGCAATGGTTCGGCCGTGCGTTCAGCAACCCCTTCATCATGGAAGCCCTGGGCACCAGCGCGCTGATCGCGTTCTGCTCGGCGCTGATCGCCACACTGTTCGGCACCCTGGCGGTGTTCGGCCTGGAACGGGCGGGCAAGCGCGTGCGGCTGTTCTTCGACGCCATGACCTACTGCGCGATCATCATTCCCGGCATCGTCATCGGCATCGCCACCCTGATCGCCTTCATCAGCCTGTTCGAAGTGGTCAACCCGCTGCTCGACATGCTGCTGGGAGCCGGACTGCCGCGTCTGCGCATGGGCCTGTTCACGGTGATCGCGGCGCACTCGCTGTTCACCATGGCGCTGGTGATCGTGATCGTCCGAACCCGTGTGGAGTCCCTGGACAGGGCCTTGCTGGAAGCCTCCGCCGACCTTTACGCACCGCCCCTGGAAACCTTCCGCCGGGTGACCTTGCCGCAGATCGCCCCAGCCATCCTCGCCGGCTTCCTGCTGGCGTTCACCTTCAGCTTCGACGACTTCATCGTCGCGTTCTTCGTCGCCGGATCGGAAACCACCTTGCCGATCTACATCTTCTCGTCGATCCGACGGGGCATCACGCCGGAGATCAATGCCATTTCGACGGTGATCATCTGCGTCTCACTGGCGCTGCTGTTCACCTCCCGCTACCTGCAGAACCGCCGCAGCGGCGCCTGAGCGCCCATGGAGCAGAGCCATGCGTGACCAGTTGTACATCAACGGGCAATGGGTCCGTCCCGACCTGGGCGGCTATTTCGAAGTGCTGGACCCCAGCAGCGGCGACCTGATCCAGCGGGTGCCGGCGGCCACCGAGGAAGACATCGACCACGCCGTGCATGCCGCCCGCCAGGCCTTCAACCGTGGCTGGGGCCAGAGCAGCGGGGCCGAGCGCGCTGGGTGGCTGGAGGCCCTGGCCAACGAGCTGGAGAGTCGTCAGGACGCCCTGGCGGTGCTGGAAGTGCGCGACAACGGCAAGCCGCTGCCGGAAGCGCAATGGGACATCGCCGATGCCATCGGCTGTTTCCGTTACTACGCCGAGCTGGCGCGGGAACTGGACAGTCGCCAGGACGAGCCGCTGGCGCTGCCGGATGATCGCTTCAGTTGCCGTATCCGCCACGAGCCGGTGGGGGTGGCGGGGCAGATCATCCCCTGGAACTACCCGCTGCTGATGGCTTCCTGGAAGGTCGCCCCGGCCCTCGCGGCGGGCGCCACTTGTGTGCTCAAACCATCGGAACTGACACCGCTGACCGCGCTGGAGCTGGCCGGCGCCGCCGAGCGTATCGGCCTTCCTTCCGGCGTGCTCAATGTGGTGACGGGATTGGGCAGCGAGGCCGGCGGCCCGCTCAGCCAGCACCCTGGCGTGGACAAGCTGGCCTTCACCGGCAGCGTGCCGACGGGGGCGAAGATCATGTCGGCAGCGGCGGCTGACATCAAGAACATCAGCCTGGAGCTGGGCGGCAAGTCGGCCTTCATCGTCTTCGATGACGCCGATGTGGAAGCCGCCGTGGAATGGATCATGTTCGGCATCTTCTGGAACCAGGGGCAGGTGTGCAGCGCCACCTCGCGCCTGCTGGTGCAGGAGGGTGTCGCCAACCGGCTGATCGAGCGCCTGGTGGAGGAGGCTCGACGCATCACCATCGGCCCGGGCCTGGAGCGCGGCGTGCTGCTCGGGCCGCTGGTCAGCGCCGGGCAGTACCAGAAGGTCATGGGCATGATCGAACAGGGCCGGCAGGAAGCCAGCCTGCTCACCGGCGGCAAGCGCCCGACGCATTTGTCCCATGGCTACTTCGTCGAGCCGGCGGTGTTCGAGGAGCCGGCGGACAACAGTCGTATCTGGCGCGAGGAAATCTTCGGCCCGGTGCTGTGCGTGAAGCGCTTCAAAACCGAGGCCGACGCCCTGCGCATGGCCAACGACAGCCGCTTCGGCCTCGCCGCTGCGGTGATGAGCACGGACCTCGACCGCGCCGCGCGGGTGGCCAACGGCCTGCGCGCCGGCATCGTCTGGGTCAACTGCTCGCAGCCGACCTTCACCCAGGCGCCCTGGGGCGGCATGAAGCAGAGCGGTATCGGCCGCGAACTGGGCCGCTGGGGCCTGGAGAACTATCTGGAGGTGAAGCAGGTCACCGAGTACCGCAGCCAGGAGCCTTGGGGGTGGTACATCAAATAGAGGGCTTTCCTGTGGGGGCGAATTCATTCGCTAAGGGCAGTGCAACTGCCCTCATTTGCTTCTGCAGGGCAAGCCTGCGGCCTGCATAGCGATTGAAATCGCCCCCACAAAAGGCGCACCCACCTACAGGAACCGCGGACGACTCGTCTCCGCCAACTGCCGCTTCAACCGCGCCACCTCGGTCATGTCGGTGATCAGCAGGCACACGCGCTCCACCTTTCCGCCTGCGGCGGCCAGCGGCAGGATGGTGAGGTTCTGGTACATGAAATCTTCTTCGCCGGTGATCGGCCGGTAGTTCTCGAAGCGGATCAGGTAGGGCCGCTGTTCCCACAGGCTGAAGGCACGCGTGCCGAGTTGCAGCACGCTGTCCACCTTGCGCCGTAGCCAGTTGCGCTCGATCTCCGGGAACAGCTCGAAAATGTTCTTGCCGTGCACCCGGTCGGGACCGAGGCCCGAGTGGTTCTCCATGAAGCTGTTCCACACCTCGACGCGGTACTGGCGGTCCAGGACCACCACGCCGACATCGAGGCACTGGACGATGTCGAGCAGCCAGTGGAGTTCCTTGAAATCGATTTGTGCCGGCATGGATCAGTCCATCAGGTAGTGGATCTTCTGGGTCAGGCGCGCGATGGAAGTCTCGGTGAAGAGCAATAGCAGGTCGAAGTGCAGGTTGTGATCTTCGATGGCGTAGCTGATCTCCACCGCCAACGTCTTGCGCCAGCGCCGGTTATTGAGCTGGAACAATCGCTCGATGGAGCTGTGCCGGCCGAGCAGTTGCGGATGGCCCTGGGAGAAGCGCACGTCGATCTGCTCGGCGATGCCGGCCAGGCAGGCGCCGATCAGAATGCTCGCGAGATCGAGTTGCATCTCCGCCTCCTCGTGCTCGCCTTGTGGCTGCCAGCCAAGCAGGCGCGCCACCTCGGCACTCTCGGCGTCATGGAACAGCAGCAGCGCCTCGCCGGCGATGGATTCGCCGATGAAGCCCTGGCACACCGCCGACAACCGCTCGCCGCGCTGGGCATCGGCCAGGGCCATGTGCAGTTCACTGACTTCGAACAAGTTGACGTTGGGCACCGGCAGTTGCACGAACACCCCGAGCACGCGCGCGAGCAAGGCAGCGGCGCGGCCCATGGCGACGTTGCTGACCTCGCGCAGGGCGTCGCGGAAGTTCACCCGCAGGTTCGGATCGTGGCGTCCGGGTACGCCGGTGACCGGGCTGGTGGACGGCGCCGGGCGCAGCAGGCCGAGGCGGATCAGGGTTTCCCGCAGCTCGTCCGGGTCGGCCGGCTTGCGGATGAAAGCCAGGGCGCCAAGATCGTGGACGCGGCGCTGGGCTTCTTCCTGGATGTCGCCGGAGACGACCACCACCCGGGCTTTCAGGCCTTCGTCGCGAATCCGGCTGAGAACCTGGTAGCCATCCAGCACTGGCATGGTCAGGTCCAGCAGGACTACCTGGCCATGACCCTGACGGATGGCTTCAAGCGCTTCTTCTCCGTTAGTGGCCTGGGTGATATGCACCGGCCAATCCAGCGGCAGCGCGCGAATCAACTGCTTGCGCGCCATCATCGAATCGTCGCAGACGAGGAGGGGGATCACCTTGGGGGCACCGCATGAAGAAAGCTGGGCTCAGGGAGAGCATAGACGCTGGCCGCGTGCTGACCGGCACCTCGCGGCCAGCTTCCGATCAGATGTTCTGTCCGATGCGCCAAAGGACGCCGCTTGGATCGATGAGGACAAAATCGCGCATCCGCCAGGGCTGATCCTGGGGTGGCACCACCCGCAGGCCGTAGCGCTCGATCACGCCCGAGGTCTGCACGTGCTGCCACCAGGATTCAACGTCCTTCACCTGCAAATGCATCATCAGGTTCTCCGCAAACTCCTTGGTGTAGAAGTTCTGCAGGAGGAAGGCACTGTGGCCGTATCGGAAGTAACTGACCTCGTCCGAGGTGCTGCACATTTCGAAGCCGAGTTCGCGGTAGAAATCCTTGCTCTGTGCGTAATCCTTCGCCGGAACGAAGGCCTTGATCTCGATGGTGTCCAGTGTGCTCATTGGGCGTTCCATGACAGTGGCTGGAAAACGAGCCATCACGGTGGCAGGCGGCCCTCTGGCGGGGCCTGGCGAGCGATGCTACTCCAGCGCACCCGGGCGCGATAGCCAGCGCAATACGCCTTGCGCGGCGACCCGACCGCTGGCGAAGCAGGCCGTGAGCAGGTAGCCGCCGGTAGGCGCTTCCCAGTCGAGCATCTCCCCTGCGCAGAACACACCCGGCAGGCGCTTGAGCATCAATCCTTCATCCATCGACGCGAAAGGCACTCCACCGGCGGTACTGATGGCCTCGTACAGCGGACGCGCCCGGACCAACGTCAGCGGCAGCGCCTTGAGCGTCGCCGCAAGCCGCTCGGGGTCGAGGAAGTCGTCCTTGGCCGACAGCTCGCGGAGAAGGCCGGCGCGGGCGCCATCGATGCCCAGCTGGCTGTGCAGGTGCTTGGCCATGGAGCGCGACCCGCGTGGACGGGCCAGGGCCCTGGCGACCTTTTCCACAGGCTGGCCGGGCAGCAGGTCCAGATGGACCGTGGCACTGCCGCTGGCGTTGATCCGTTCACGGATGGCGGCGGACAGGGCGTAGATCAGGCTGCCTTCGACGCCGTAGGCGGTGAGCACGAATTCGCCCTGGCGTGCGGGTTCGTCGTCCAGGCGGATCGCCACCGGCTTGATCGGCGCCCCGGAGAACTTTTCCTTGAGCAGCGGGCTCCAGCCGTCCACTTCGAAGCCGCAGTTGGACGGCTGCAACGGCGCGACGGCAATGCCGCGCGACTCCAGCAGGGGAACCCACGCCCCATCCGACCCCAGCCGCGCCCAGCTGCCGCCACCGAGGGCGAGCAGGCAGGCATCGGCGTCGACGGCTTTCTCGCCATCCGGCGTGGCGATGCGCAGGGCGCCGTCGTCGGTCCAGCCCAGCCAGCGGCTGCGGGTGTGGATAACCACGCCTTGCTCGCGCAGGCGCTTGAGCCAGGCGCGCAACAGCGGGGCGGCCTTCATGTCGGTGGGGAAGACCCGACCCGAACTGCCGACGAAGGTCTCGATGCCCAGGTCGTGAATCCAGCTACGCAGCTCTTCTGCGCCAAAGCCGTCCAGCAGCGCGGCCACTTCTTCGCGTCGCGCGCCGTAGCGTGCGACGAAGGGCGCCTTGGGTTCGGAGTGGGTGATGTTCATCCCGCCCACACCGGCCAGCAGGAACTTGCGTCCTACGGACGGCATGGCATCGAACAACTCCACCCGCGCGCCGCCCTGGGCCAGGACTTCGGCGGCCATCAGGCCAGCGGGGCCGCCGCCGATGACGGCGACGAAGGGGGAGGAGTCGTTCATGGGAATGAGTCGAAGCGGGAAATGGGGAGGGCGCATTCTAATGCACGCGACTCGGGCGGACACGGCAGTTTGCGGGGGCGAATTCATTTGAACTTGGGAAACCCCATCCTGAGGACGTGGTCATGAGTCACCGGCTCTGCCAGTGACGATTCGAAGGTTGGGGCTGGAAGGGTGGGGTGAAGCTGATCAGGTAGGGGTGCGCCGTGCGCACCGGCGGTTTGACGTGGTGCCGAAGCTGATCCTGGAGTCGGTGCGCGCAGCGCACCCTACGGTCCAGACCGAGCTGAAGAGGTTGCGAATCAGCTCCCCAACCCCATCTCCCGCCAAACCCGATCCGCGCTGTGGTGGAGGATTCCATGCCGCCTAGCCAAGGCCGCGCGGTCCTTGCTGTAGCCACCACCGATCAAGCCCAGCACCGGGATATCCCGTCCGAGGCAATGGCGGATCACCCGCTCGTCGCGCTCGGCCACGCCGGCGTCGGTCAGTTGCAGGTAGCCGAGGGCATCGTCCTTGTGCACATCGACGCCCGCGTCGTAGAGCACGATGTCCGGCTGGTACAGCGGCAGCAGATAGTTCAGCGCGTCTTCCACCACCTGGAGGTAATCGGCGTCGCCCATGCCCATGGGCAGGGGGATGTCCCAATCGCTATCGGCCTTGCGTGCGGGGAAGTTCTTTTCGCAATGCAGGGAAACGGTGATGGCCTCCGGGGTATCGGCCAGCAGCCGGGCGGTGCCATCGCCCTGGTGCACGTCGCAGTCGAAAATCAGCACCCGCTGCACGCTGCCGGCTTCCAGCAGGTAACGGCTGATCACCGCCAGGTCGTTGAAGATGCAGAATCCCGCCGCATGGTCGAAGTGGGCGTGATGGGTGCCGCCGGCCAGGTGGCAGGCAAGGCCGTGCTTCAGGGCCAGGTCGGCGGTGAGCAGCGAGCCGCCCACCGCACGCACGGTGCGCCGCGCCAGCGGTTCGCTCCAGGGCAGGCCGAGACGGCGCTGTTCCTCGCGGCCGAGGTCGCCGTCGAGGAAGCGCTGGATGTACGCCGGGCAATGGGCCAGGGCCAGCACCTCGGGCGGGCAGATATCCGGCCGGTGCAGGCGCTCGTCGGTGGTCAGGCCGCTCTCCAGCAGGTGCTCGTATAGCAGGCGGAACTTCTCCATGGGGAAGCGGTGCTCCGCCGGGAAGGGCGGGCTGTAGTCGTCGTGATAGACCAGCGGCAGGAACATCGATAGGCACTCGGAGCGGTACGCTCGGCAGTATGATTGGGCCTTCGAGCCCACCTCAAGAGACGCGCCCGTGCATCCGATCGAACTCATCACTCCACGACTGCGCCTGCGCGGCTGGCGCGACGACGACCTGCCGGCCTTTGCCGCCCTCAATGCCGATCCGGAGGTGATGCACCACTTCCCCGCCTGCATGACCCGCGCGCAAAGCGACGACCTGGCGGCGCGCATCCGTGCCCATTTCCGCGACCACGGTTTCGGCCAGTGGGTCGTCGAGCATCGCGGCGATGGTGCCTTCGTCGGGGTGCTCGGCCTGCAGAACGTGAACTTCGAAGCACACTTCACGCCGGCGGTGGAAATCGGCTGGCGGATGATGCGGCGCTTCTGGGGCCAGGGCCTGGCCAGCGAGGCGGCGCAGGCGACCCTGGCCTTCGCCTTCGAACCGCTTCAACTGACGGAAGTGCTGGCCTTCACCGTGCCCGCTAACCTGCGCTCGCGGGCAGTGATGGAGCGCATCGGGATGCAGCATGACCCCGAGGGTGACTTCGAACATCCGCTCCTGACTGAAGGGCATCCCCTGCGCCCGCATGTGCTCTACCGCCTGGGGCGCGCCGAGTGGGAAGCGTTGCGATGAACGACGCCGTGCGCGGCTATCACGAACTCAGCAAGCACCGTCCCGATCGCTTCGCGCCGGGGCCGGGGCAACTGGACTGGGCGACCCAACCGGCACCCTTCCGTCGCTACAGCGGCGCGCGCCTGCTGGAGCTCTTGCATCGCCCGCTGGAGGAAACCCCGCCCTACGATGCGGTGTTCGCCGCTCCGGTCGGCGAGCCTGCGCCGCTGAGCCGCGACAGCATTTCCCAACTGCTCTACGACAGCCTGGCCATTTCCGCGTGGAAGGAGGCCGGGGCCAGCAAGTGGGCGCTGCGGGTCAATCCGTCCTCGGGCAACCTGCACCCCACCGAGGCTTACCTGCTGCTGCCTCCGGGTGCAGTGGAGGAGGGCGGCGTGCTGGCGCACTACGCGCCGGATGCCCACGCCCTGGAGGTTCGCGCCGAGCTGCCGGGGCCGCTGAGCACGCAACTGTCGGCAGCGCTGCCGCCGGGTGGCTTCTTGCTGGGGCTCGCCAGTATTCCCTGGCGCGAAGCCTGGAAGTACGGCGAGCGCGCCTACCGCTATTGCCAGCACGACCTGGGGCACGCACTGGCTGCACTGGCGATTGCCGCATCGGCATTGGGCTGGCAGGTGCGGGTCATGACCGGCGTTGCCGAAGGGACGCTGGACGGCCTGCTGGGGCTGGATCGTCCCGGCTTCGTCGAGCCCGAGTTCGCCGATGCCTTGCTGTGGATCGGGCCGGTCCAGGCGCGTGAGTTCACCTTGCCGCCGTCGCTGCTGGAGGGTCTGGCTGCGCTTGAGTTGCAGGGCACGGCCAATCGGCTGTCCCGCGAACAGCGCCAGTGGCCGGAGCTGGAGCGGGTCCATGGCCTGTGCCGGGCACCGCGCTTGCCCCTGGCCGAATGGCCTGCCACCAAGGCCACCGCGCTTGTGGATAACCCCGGTCTGCCCCTGCGGCCGCTGTTGCACCGCCGGCGCAGCGCCCAATCCCTGGACGGTCGCAGTGGCATCCAGGCGGATCTGTTGCTGGCCTGGCTGCGTCGCCTCATGCCGGCGAACTCGCCGGTCCCCTTCGCCAGCCTCGGCGAGGCGCGGGTCGACCTGCTGCTCTTCGTCCATCGCGTCCAGGGCATGGCGCCCGGCCTTTATTGGCTGGCGCGCGGCGCTGCACCAGACGCGGAACTGGGGACTGGCTTGCGCGAGGATTTCGTCTGGGAGCGGGTCAGCGACGAGCTGCCGCTGTACCGCCTGCTGGAAGGGGACGCCCGTGGCCTGGCGGGCTTTCTCTCCTGCGGCCAGGACATCGCCGCCGACGGTTGCGTTGCCCTGGCCATGCTCGCCCGATTCGACGCTGCCCTGGAGCAGGGCGCCTGGCTCTATCCACGGCTTTACTGGGAATGTGGGCAGATCGGCCAGGTGCTCTACCTGGAAGCCGAGGCCGCCGGGTTGTCGGGAACCGGCATCGGTTGCTACTTCGACGATTCGGTACATGAATTGCTGGAAATGGCCGACAGTCGCTGGCAAAGCCTTTACCATTTCACCATTGGCCGCGCGCAGTGGGACGAGCGCCTGACGACGTTGCCGGCCTATCCCGAACTACGAAGACCGCCCCGGCCATGACCGGGGTGGCAGCCTTGCAGAGGAGAATTCCATGACCCAGGTGCTCGACGAGCTGGTCGCGCTGCTGAGCCTCGAATCCATCGAAGAAAACCTGTTCCGTGGCGTCAGCCAGGACCTCGGTTTCCGCCAACTGTTCGGTGGCCAGGTTCTCGGCCAGTCGCTTTCCGCCGCCAGCCAGACGGTTGAGTCCGAGCGCCATGTGCATTCCCTGCACGGCTACTTCCTGCGCCCCGGTGACGCCACCCTGCCGGTGGTCTACTCGGTCGAGCGGGTACGTGACGGCGGCAGCTTCAGCACTCGTCGGGTCACCGCCATCCAGAAGGGCCAACAGATCTTCACCTGCAGTGCCTCCTTCCAGCAGGATGAAGGCGGCTTCGACCATCAGATCACCATGCCCGATGTACCGGGGCCGGAAAACCTGCTCAGTGAGCAGGAGCTCGCTCGCCAGAATGCGCACCTGCTGTCCGAGCGGATACGCGACAAGCTCCTTTGCGCCAAGCCCATCGAGATTCGCCCGGTCAGTGCGGAAAACCCCTTCAGCCCGCGTCCGGGGGAGCCGGTCAAGTACGTCTGGTTCCGCGCCGACGGCAGCCTCCCGGACATCCCGGCGATCCACAAGTACATCCTCGCCTACGCCTCGGACTTCGGCCTGCTGACCACGTCCATGCTCCCCCATGGCGTATCGGTGTGGCAGAAGTTCATGCAGGTGGCCAGCCTCGACCACGCCCTGTGGTTCCACCGCGATCTGCGCGCGGACGACTGGCTGCTCTATTCCATGGACAGCCCCTGGGCCGGTAATGCCCGCGGCTTCTCTCGCGGCAGCATCTTCAACCGGGCCGGCCAGTTGGTTGCCTCGGTGGCCCAAGAGGGCCTGACTCGACTGCGTGAGGATTGGAAGTGACGGTTCCGAGCACCGAGCTTGGGCGATACCGCCACTGGGTGTTCGACATGGACGGCACCCTGACCATTGCCGTGCATGACTTCGCCGCCATCCGCGTGGCCCTGGACATCCCGCCGGAGGACGACATCCTCCACCACCTGGCCGCCTTGCCTGAAGACGAAGCCGCCGCCAAGCACGCCTGGTTGCTGGAGCACGAGCGGGAGCTGGCCTTGAACGCCCGACCCGCCGCCGGCGCCGTCGAGCTGGTGCGCGAACTGCACCAACGCGGCTGCCGCCTCGGCATCCTCACCCGCAACGCCCACGAACTGGCAGTCCTCACCCTGCAGGCGATCGGACTCGGTGACTGCTTCACCA
Source organism: Metapseudomonas resinovorans (assembly GCF_002003485.1). Lineage (GTDB taxonomy): Bacteria > Pseudomonadota > Gammaproteobacteria > Pseudomonadales > Pseudomonadaceae > Metapseudomonas > Metapseudomonas resinovorans_D. Next base: position 189,455 of record NZ_BDMA01000057.1, on the reverse strand, counting down.
CCGACGACATCCTCGGCCGCGGCGAGGCCCCGCCCAAGCCACATCCCGGCGGGCTTCTACATCTTGCCGAGCGTTGGCAGGTCGAGCCGCGTGAGTTGGTGATGGTGGGCGACTACCGCTTCGACCTCGACAGCGGCCGCGCGGCGGGGACGAGCACCGTGCTGGTGAACCTGCCGGAAAACCCCTGGCCGGAACTGGTCGACTGGTTTGCGCGGGATTGTGGGGAGTTGTTGGGGATGGTTCGTTCCTGAAGAAGTCATCAGTTGTCCACGGAGGGATGACTCATGCACAAGACAAAGCTCGATGAAGAGCACCTTGAATTCACCCGTTCGCTCAGGCGTACATCCACCGATGCCGAACAGCGCATCTGGCGTCGTTTACGAGGACGGCAGCTCGCAGGATTGAAGTTTCGTCGTCAGCACCCGGTTGGTCCGTATGTCCTCGATTTCTATTGCCAGGAGAAGCGGCTGGCGGCGGAGCTCGACGGCGGGCAGCACTACGCGGATCCGGAGCGGGATCGCTTGCGAGATAGCTGGTTGGCAGGGCAGGGGATTCAGGTGTTGCGCTTCAGTTCGCGGGAAGCATTGGTGGAGATAGAGGCGGTGTTGGAGAAGATTCTGCTGGTGGCGTCCGAGCGGTAGCCCAGCTTCCCTCACCCCAACCCTCTCCCAGAGGGAGAGGGGGCAGTCCTGCACGGAGATCGGCTGGAAGTCACCCCTCTCCCTCCGGGAGAGGGGCCGGGGGTGAGGGATGCGTCAGCCCGCTCGGAGCCTTGGCCTCAAAGCCTCGCCGTCGCAAACGTATCGCACTTGCCCACTTCGCCCTTCTCGAACCCCATCTTGAACCAGCGCACCCGCTGTTCCGAAGTCCCGTGGGTAAAGGAGTCGGGAACCACCTGGCCACGGCCCTGGCGTTGCAGGCGGTCGTCGCCGATGGCGTTGGCGGCGTTGAGGGCTTCTTCCAGGTCGCCGGGTTCCAGCCAGTTCAGGCGTTGCTGGGCATGGAAGGCCCAGACGCCGGCTAGGCAGTCGGCCTGGAGTTCCTGACGTACCAGCAGGCCGTTGTCGCCTTCGACTTTCTCGCCGCGTTGGCGGGCGGCGTTGACCTTGGCGGACACGCCCAGCAGGGTCTGCACGTGGTGACCCACTTCATGGGCGATGACGTAGGCCTGGGCGAAATCGCCGGCAGCCTGGAAGCGGCTGGCCATTTCCTCGAAGAAGTCCAGGTCCAGGTACACCTTGCGGTCTCCCGGACAGTAGAAGGGGCCGACTGCCGATGAGGCGAAGCCGCAGGCCGATTGCACGCCGCCGTTGAACAGCACCAGTGTCGGGTCCTGGTACTGGCGGCCAGCGGACTGGAAGATGGCGCGCCAGGTGTCTTCGGTATCGCCGAGGATGGCGCGGACGAACTCGCGCTCCTCCGGTGTACCGGTGGGATTGGCCGATTGCTGCTGTGGATTGACCGAGGCGTTCTGCTGGGTGATCTGCCCCAGGATCTGCAGCGGGTCTTCACCCATCAGCAGCGCCACGACCACGACTATGGCGATACCGCCCAGGCCCAGTCCCTTGCCTCCGCCCAGGCGCATGCCACCGCCACCTGCGCTTCCGCCGTCTTGCACATTGTCGCTGCGTCGCGCACGTTGCCAGCGCATGATCGCTCTCCGTTCGTATGCGAGTTAATCAGTGTTGACGCTGACGCCGGTCACCGCCAGCCCGGTCGTCAGCCCAGCTCTACTGGAGAGGGCAGCAACCGGGCATGGGCCAGTAGCTGGACCTCGCCACCCACCAGTGCGTTGCCGGCTGCGGTGACGCGGACGTCGAGCCGGCTCGGGCGGCCAAGGAAGCGTCCCTGGGCCAGCGTGAACGGCGTGTCGGCGGGCTCCAGGCCCTGGGCCACGCGCCAGGCCGCAACCGGACCGGCGGCGCTGCCGGTGGCAATGTCTTCCACCACGCCCAGCGGGTCCCAGGTCCGGCCTTCGCGGGCGTCCACGTCCATCAGGAAGATAAAGGCGGCGCCGATGCCGGCCAGTGCGTCGTCCAGGAGTTCGCGCTGTTTTGCGCCGGCCAGCCCGGCGGCGGTCACCGGCAGCAGCAGATAGGGCAGGCCGGTGCTGACCACCTGGGCCGGATAGCGGCGGTCGCGCTCGCTGCTGAAAGCGGCGGCGAAGGCATCGGCGGTGGCTTCGTCCAGCACCTTGCCGAATGCCGCAGTGCCCTGGTCCATCTCGGCGTAGAAGCCCTTGCCCTGGCGGCGGGTGGCGATGCGCACCTGCTTCTCCGGGAGGTGCAGCAACCAGTCTGCGTCGGACTTGCCGCCGTGCAGGTGATGCAACAGGGCGGCGGCGCCGAGGATCGGGTGACCGGCGAAGGGCAGTTCCTCTTCCACGGTGAACACCCGGGCGGAGAAGGTATTGGGGGCGTCCAGGGGGGCGAGGAAGATGGATTCGAACTGCCGCAGTTCGCGGGTCAGCGCTTGCATCGCAGTGGCGGTAAGGCCGCTGGCGTCAGGAAAAACCGCCAGGCCGTTGCCAGCCAGGACCCGTTCGGCGAACACATCGACTTGCCAGTATTCCATTTCAGGCTCCAGAAAAAGAAAACGGCCGCATCAGGCGGCCGTCGACGAGGTGCTGATCTTCAGCGAGCAGGATACTCGCTGAGTACGCTCAACTTGCCACCTTGGGCGACGCCGATCACCTGGTAGGCGTCCTGCTTGTCACCCATTTCCATGCCGGGCGAACCCGTGGGCATGCCGGGTACGGCAGCGCCGAGCAGGTCGGGGCGCTCGCGCAACTTGAGCACATCACTGGCCGGAACATGGCCTTCGACGAATTTGCCGTCCACTACACCGGTATGGCACGAGCCGAGCTGATAGGGCACGCCGACGCGCATCTTCACGGCGGCCATGTCGGTTTCCTCGTGATCACGGACCTGGATGCCGTTATCCCGCAGGTGGCTGATCCAGGCCTTGCAGCAGCCGCAATTGGGGTCGCGGTAGACGTCCATGGTGATGGGCTCGGCGGCCTGGGCGATGCCGGCGAAGAGGGTGGTGAGCAGGAGGAGGGAACGCATGTGGACTCCTTGCGGCCAGGAGGGCCGGAGACAAAGAAAGGCAGCATAGCGCCGCACCTTTTCCGGCCCAAGCACAGGTCTGTATCAGACTATTCCCAAGCGCCTATGCTCAATCCTGACCGCGTTTGCGAGACCTGGCGATGCTCTTCACCCGCGTCCTGTTGGGCCTGCAGGCCCTGATCCTTGTCGTCTTCGGACTGGCCTACTTCATTCGACCGGAAGAAATGGCGAGCCTCAGCGGCATGTTGCTGATGGACCCTTCGGCGGTCACCGATGTGCGTGCCTGGTACGGTTGCCTGCCGCTGGGCATCGCCGCGTTCCTCCTGCTGTCGCAGCTGCGCCTGCAACTGACGCGAGCCGCGCTGGACCTGCTGGTGCTGGTCTATGTCGCCCTGGCTCTGGGGAGGGTCAGCGGCCTCTGGCTGGATGGCAGCCTGGGGCAGACCTTCAACCTCTACGCATTGCTGTTCGAGGTGGTGTCGGCGGGACTCGCCTTTGCCGCGCTGCGCAAGCTGGATGGCGCTTAGGGTCCTGCTGTCGTATTTACACAAGATCCTGCACTGTGCCTGGGATCTCATCGCATTCGATCACCCGCTCCACCAGTGCCCGCGCATGGGCCGACAGGTCGTAGCCGACGCGGCTGACGATGCCATAGCGCGTGTGGCATTCCTCCAGGTCCTCGGGCAGGTCGACAACGTCCAGCCGCACCAATGCCGCGGCGTCCAGGTAGGGGGCCAGGTTGCCCTGGCCGGCGATGCCGATGGCGTTGGAGTTCAGCACCACGTTAAGCAGGGCATAGCCGTGTTCGCATTCCACATTGGGCGCGAAATCCTGGCGGCCGCTGTAGTCCACCAGCACCTTGCGGATGTTCGGCGGGCGGAAGGTGGTGGCCAGTGGGTACTGGAAGATGTCCGCCACGCGCACCTGATCGCGCTCGGTCAGCGGGTGTCCGGCGCGGCAGCAGAAGTGCCAGCGCTGGGGTTTTAGCTTGTGCACCCGGTAATCGGGATCAGCCTCGAAATGGCGGGTATCGGCAACGAAAAATTCGATTTCTTCGCTGACCAGGCGACGGTTCAGCTCCTGCCAGCTGTCCACCTGGAATTTCACCCGTACACCGGGGTAGTCGTTGACGAAGCGCCCCACCGCCCGGGGGATCAATTGGGCGGCCGGCGCCGGCCCGCAGCCGAAGCGCACCAATCCGGCGGCCAGGCCGTTGAACTGGCTGATCTCGTTGACCAGGTTGTGCGCGCCGTGCACCAGGCGGCGGGCGTGCTCCAGCACTAGCAAGCCCTGCCGGGTCGGGTCTAGGTCCTTGCTGGCGCGGTCCACGAGGCGGCAGCCGACGTTGTGTTCCAGGGTCTGGATGCTGCGGCTGAAGGCCGATTGCGACAGGTTCACCGCAGCGGCCGCAGCGATGAAGCTGCGGTGCTCGGCAAGCGCGATGAAGTGGCGGAGTTGGCGAAGGTCGATATGCATTTTCTACATGAAAAGATTCGGTGAAATGCAATTGCTGCTTGGGGTGTCGATCCTTATAAAGGCAATTACTTATTTCTAAAACTAAGAAATAAAACTATTTAAATTCTTTTTAGATATATGTGATTTGCCGCCCGATCGCGATTCGGTTCCGCCAACGGAAGTGCTCGCCAAGGCCATCGACCTTAGGAGCACTGCATGTCCCGACTTATCCACTCCCCGACGCGACCGTCGGCCCCTCATCTGAAACCCCTCGCCCTGGCCGTGCTGCTGGCGGGTGCCGGGCTCGCCCTGACTGCCCAGGCCGAAGAGAGCACCAGCGCCCAGGCCAAGGCCAAGGCCAAGGCCGAGCAGTACACCCAGCTCGGCACCGTCACCGTCAATGCCCGTCGCCGTGAGGAAACCGCCCAGAGCGTGCCCACGCCCATCAGCGTGCTCGGTGGCGAAACCCTGGAGCACCAGCGCGTGTACCGCGTGCAGGACCTGCAGCAACTGGTCCCCAGCACCAACGTCTCCTACGTGCATGCCCGCCAGTCGAGCATTTCCATCCGTGGCCTGGGCAACAACCCGGCCAGCGACGGCCTGGAAGGCAGCGTTGGCGTCTATCTGGACAACGTCTACCTCGGCCGCCCCGGCATGGCGGTGTTCGACCTGCTCGATGTGGAGCAGCTCGAAGTCCTGCGTGGCCCCCAAGGCACCCTGTTCGGCAAGAACACCACGGCCGGGGTGATCAACATCAGCACCCGCAAGCCCACCTTCACCACTGAACGCAGCCTCCAGGCCTCGGTGGGCGAGGACGGTTACTGGCAGACCCTGGGCAGCGTCTCCGGCGGCCTCACCGAAACCCTCGCCGGCCGCCTGACCGCCTACCAGACCGAAGACGACGGCTATGTGAAGAACGTCTTCAACGGCGAGGACCTTAACGGCGGCAAGCGCCAGGGCTTCCGCAGCCAATTGCTGTTCGAGCCGAGCGAAACCTTCAACCTGCGCTGGATTGGCGAATACAACGAGGAGGACTCCAACAACGGCATCCTCACCCTCTACAGCACTGGCCCGACCATCAACGGCGTCAACCGCTACGAGCGCCTGGCCGCGCAGGCCGGTGCCACGCTGGTGTCCGGCAAGGACCGCAAGGTCAACTTCGACTCCGACCAGCAGGTGACGGTGTTCCAGGGCGGCACCTCGGTGGAGGCCAACTGGACCCTGCCCAACGACTTCACCCTGACCTCCATCACCGCCTACCGCTGGTGGGACTTCACCCCGCGCAACGACGACGGCCTCAACGTTTCCGCCTCTATCAACGCCGGCGTCTCGGTGCGCGACAAGCAGTACTCCCAGGAATTCCGCCTGGCCTCGCCCACCGGCGGTGCCTTCGACTACGTACTGGGCGCGTACTACTTCAAGCAGGACCTGGATAACCACTCCTTCAACTTCTACGGGCCCCAGGCGGACATCTGGAACTCCACGCCCGCCGGCGCCCTGGCCAACGTCACCAGTGAAGGCGATGGCCATATCGACACCGACAGCTATGCGCTCTTCGCACAAGGCACCTGGCACCTGACCGAGCGCCTGGATTTCACCGCCGGCATTCGCGGCACCTACGAAGAAAAGAGCGCCTGGGTCGACCGCGACGCGCCGGTTGGCGGGGCCGCCGTCACCGGTGCCGCCGCGACTGCACGGCAGGGCAGGGTCGGTGCTTTCGAGTCCGGTGACCTCAGCCAGTACAGCTTCAGCCCGTCGGGCCTGTTGTCACTGAGCTACCAGTTCAACCCCAACGTGCTGGGTTACGCCTCGCTGTCCCATGGCGAGAAGTCCGGCGGCATCAACCTGACTGTGGGCGCCGCACCGCGTCTGGGTACCGACTCCCTGCTGGTAGGCACCGAGCGGGTCAACAATGCCGAGCTGGGCGTCAAGAGCACCCTGCTGGACCAACGGCTGCTGCTCAACGCCAACCTGTTCTGGGCGGATGTGCATGGCTACCAGGCCAACGTCTACGACCAGATCAACCGCGTGCAATTTCTCGCCAACGCCGGCTCCGTGCGTTCCCGTGGCCTGGAGTTCGAGGCCACCGCATTGCCGATCCGTGGCCTGACCCTGAACATCAACGGTTCCTGGAACGACGTCCGCTACACCGAATACAAGGACGCCCCGTGCCCGCCGGAGGTGAGCTTCGCCAACCCGGCCGCCACCTGCGACCTCACCGGCCACCAAGTGGTGGGCGCCTCCAAGTACATCGCCAACCTCAACGGCGAATACAAGTGGCAACTGGCTGACCGCGTCGAGCCGTACGTCACCGCCAGCTACGCCTTCCGCTCCAAGGCCGTGGGCACCATCGACGACTCTGACTTCGGCCAGCTCCCCAGCTACGCCGTGGTCAACCTCTCCGGCGGCGTGCGCCTGGACCAGGGCGATGGCGTCCTCGACCTGTCCCTCTGGGTGAAGAACGCCGGCGACAAGACCTACTTCACCAGCCTGTGGAACTCCGCCAACGGTGGCTATGCGGGAGTTTTGGGAACCCCGCGCACCGTCGGCGCCACTGCCCGCTATGACTTCTGAGCACAAGGAACCTGCAATGAAACTGAGAACCCTCGGCCTCGCGGCCGCCCTGGTCGCCGGCCATGCCGTCGGCGCCCCCAGCGTCTACCCCACCGGAGTGACGCTCTATAACCCGGCCAAGGCCTGGAACGGCTATGTGATCTTCAGCTCGCCGGACAAGCAGACGCGCCTCATCGACATGAACGGCAACGAGGTGCGGCACTGGAACAACGCCGGCTTTCCTGCCGCGCTGATCGACCCGAAGAACAATGGCGGCAAGCGCGGCCACCTCTTCGTGCAGCTTGAAGAGGTGAAGGAGCCGAGCAAGCTGGCCTCCGCCGGCAACGGCCTGCGCAACAAGACGGTGGGCGAACTGGACTGGAGCGGCCAGGTGGTCTGGCAGTGGGGCGACAAGGCGCCCGGTGGGGCGGCCCAGCAGCACCACGACCAGCGCCGGCTGGCCAACGGCAACACCCTGGTGCTGGCCAACCAGCTGCATGTCGTGAAGGGATTCACTGTGCCCCAGGTGATCGATGACGTGATCTACGAGGTCACGCCCGCAGGCAAAGTGGCCTGGAGCTGGACGGCCTCGCAGCACCTGGAGGAGTTCGGCTTCACCGCCGAGCAGCTCAAGCTGGTGCGCGCCAGCAAGAACCCCGATGTGCTGCACGTCAACAACCTCAGCGTGGTCGGGCCGAACAAGTGGTTCGACGCCGGCGACAAGCGCTTCCATCCGGACAACCTGCTGATCGATTCCCGCGAAGGCAACTTCATCGCGATCATCGACAAGGCCTCCGGCAAGGTCGTCTGGCACCTCGGCCCGAACCTGCCCAAGCTCAATGCCTACGCACCGGCCAGCGTGCCGCGCCCGGTTGACCAGTTCTCCGGCCAGCACGACGCCCACATCATCCCCGAAGGCCTGCCGGGTGCCGGCAACCTGCTGGTGTTCGACAACCAGGGCGAGGCCGGTTACCCGCGTGTGCCGCTGAGCCTGCTGGGCGGCTCGCGGGTACTGGAGATCGATCCGGTGAAAGGCGAGATCGTCTGGCAGTACAGCGCCGCCGACAGCGGTCAGCCGGGCTGGGCCTTCTTCAGCGCCTTCATCAGCAGCGCCCGGCGGCTGCCCAACGGCAACACCCTGATCGACGAAGGCAAGTTCGGCCGGGTGTTCCAGGTGACCCCGGCGGGCGAGATCGTCTGGGAGTACGTCAGCCCGTACTTCGGCGAGGCCCCCGTGGGTAACGCCCGCAGCAACTGGATCTACCGCGCGCTGCCGGTCCCCTACGACTGGGTGCCCGAAGGCACGCCGCGCTCCGAGCAGGCCGTCACGCCGCCCGCCCTCGACCAGTTCCGCGTTTCCACCAACCCCTGATTGTCACTGCTTCCTGTGGGAGCGAATTCATTCGCGAATCGCCCCGCAGGACCTCAATGAAGGACACACAAGATGAACGCCAAAACCGAAACCCCTGATCTCCCCGAAGGCGCCTGCATCACCGCCAAGGTCCCCGAGCGCGGCACCGCGCTGCTTGGCGATGTGGTGGTGAATCCCTACAAGCTGGCACCGCTGACCGCCATCATCCGCGACGGTGGCCAGGCCATCAGCGCCGCCCACGTCCGCGTGCTGGGCAAGGGTGAGCGCGGCGTGGACATCGCCTACGAGGTTTCCGAGCGCTCCCTCTGGACCTATGGCGGCATCCCGGTGTTCGGCCTCTACCCGGACTACGTCAACCAGGTGGAAGTGAGCTACAAGCTGGATGGCGAGCGCATCCGTGAGCGCTATCAGGTCTACGCGCCGGCCGTGCGCCTGCCGGTGGTGGCCAATCAGACGGCCGCGTTGCCGCTGGTGGAACCGATCAAGGTGGCGCCCGGCTTCGAGCACCGCCTGTACCTGTTCAACCACCTGCTCGGCGAGATTCCCGGCGGCCGCGCCTTCAAATGGAACGCCCTGGGCGGTGCCGCGGAGTGGGATCAGGTGGGCAACAACTGGATTGCCGACAGCAACGGCGACGTGCGTTGGTACCTGGATATCGAGCAGATCCACGATTCCGGTCGCCGGGACGGCCTGGGCGGCACCATGGGCTTCCAGCAGACCCGCGACGGCAAGCTGATCTGGGGCCAGGGCCAGACCTATTCCAAGTACGACCTGCTGGGGCGCCGCGTGTGGCAGCGCAACCTGCCGGACAAGTTCGCCGACTTCTCCCACGAAATCCGCGAGACACCCAACGGCACCTACCTGCTGCGGGTAGGCACCAGTGACTACCGCCGCCCGGACGGCAAACGCGTGCGCTCCATCCGCGACCACATCATCGAGGTCAACGAAGCCGGCGACGTGCTGGACTTCTGGGACCTGAACCAGATCCTCGATCCCTATCGCGGCGAGCTACTGGAAACCCTGGGCAAGGCCGCAATCCAGCTCCCCGACAGCGTGCAGAAACAGGAGAGCACTGCCGCCAACGAACTGCTCGAAGGTGACCTGCCGTTCGGCGACACCCCCGGCGTCGGCACCGGCCGCAACTGGGCCCACGTCAACGCCATCGACTACGACGCCAGCGATGACAGCATCATCATTTCCGCCCGCCACCAGGGCGTGGTGAAGATCGGTCGCAACAAAGAGGTGAATTGGATTCTCGCCTCGCCCCAGGGCTGGCCGGAACGCCTCAAGGCCAAGGTGCTGACCCCGGTGAACGCAAAGGGCGACGTGTTGGCGGAGGAGGGCGGCATCTACGCCGAAGGCTTCGACTGGTCCTGGACCCAGCACACCGCCTGGCTCACCGGAAAAGGCACCCTGACCGTGCTCGACAACGGCTGGGGCCGCAACTTTGCGCCGACGAAGCTCACCGGCAACTACAGCCGCGCGGTGGAGTACCGTATCGACGAGGCGAAGGGCACCGTCGAGCAGGTCTGGGAATACGGCAAGGAGCGCGGGGACGAGTGGTACAGCCCGGTGACTTCGGTAGTCGAATACCGCGCGGACAAGGACACCCAGTTCATCTACTCGGCCTCGGTGGGCTTCCTCACTCCCGAGAAACTCACGACCACCGTGCTCAATGAAGTGAAGTACGGCACCCAGGAGGTGCAGGTGGAGCTCAAAGTGAGCAGCCGCCAGCCGGGCAGCGTGGGCTATAGGGCGCTGGTGATTGATCTGGCGCGTGCCTTCTCGTAGGTAAAAGCTCTTGTAGGTTGGTGCAGAGCGCAGCGAAGCCCAACGATGCGGGGAACACCGAGCTAGGCTTGGCTACCGTCATCCGAACGCGGCCCGCCCCGGCCCCTCTCCCGAAGGGCGAGGGGTGACTCACGCCGGTCAGTCCCAGCGCGGACCGCCCCCTCTCCCTCTGGGAGAGGGTTGGGGTGAGGGTGGTTGGTCCTGGTCGGACATCAACCTACGAGCGCCGCTCCAACAGCACACCCGACTCCATATGGTGCGTATAGGGGAACTGGTCGAACAGGGCGCAGCGCACGACTTTGTGGGTGTCGCTGAGCTGCTGGATATTCGCTGCCAGGGTCTCCGGATTGCAGGAGATGTAGAGGATGCGATCGAAGCGACGGGTCAGTTCGCAGGTGTCCGGGTCCATGCCGGCGCGGGGCGGATCGACGAAGACGTTGCCGAACTCGTAGCCCTTGAGGTCGATGCCGGCCAGGCGGCGGAACGGGCGGACCTCGTTCAGTGCCTCGGTCAGTTCTTCGGCGGACAGGCGCACCAGGGTGACGTTATCCACAGCGTTGTCGGCCAGGTTGGCCAGGGCGGCGTTCACCGAGGTCTTGCTGATCTCGGTGGCCAGCACCTTGCGCACGCGGGTGGCCAGCGGCAGGGTGAAGTTGCCGTTGCCGCAATACAGCTCCAGCAGATCATCCTGGCGCTCGCCCAGCACGTCGAAGGCCCAGCCGAGCATCTTCTGGTTCACCTCGCCGTTGGGCTGGGTGAAGGCGCCTTCCGGCTGGCGATAGCGGAACACGCGGTCAGCGACGGTCAGTTCTTCCTCGACATAATCGCGGCCGATGACGATGCGCTTGCCCTTGGAACGGCCCACCAGGCTCACGCCAAGGTCTGCGGCGAGCTTTTCGGCTTCGACTTTCCAGGCGTCGTCCAGCGGACGGTGGTAGCAGAGGGTGATCAGTGCATCACCGGCCAGCGTGGTGAGGAACTCCACCTGGAACAGCTTGAAGGACAGCACCTGGCTCGCCTGCCAACCCGCCTTGAGGCGCGGCATCAACTCGTTGATGCGGCGGCTGGCAATGGGGAAGTCCTCGATCAGCACTGGAGTGAACTTGTCGCCGGCTTCGAACATCGCGTAGTGGCGAGTCTCGTTGCCGGTTTCGCGCCACAGGCGGAACTCGGCGCGCAGGCGGTAGTGTTCGCGGGGGGACTCGAAGACTTCCGGTTCCGGGGCGTCGAAGGGCGCCAACAACGCCTTCAGGCGCTGCGTCTTCTCGGTGAGCTGGGCGGCGTAGGCCGCCGGGTCGAACTGGGGACGACTCATCAGTGGAAGAAACCCATCTTGATAACGAAGAGCACGGCCAGGATCACCAGCGCCGGGCTGAGTTCCTTGTAGCGGCCGGCCAGGGTCTTGATCGCGGCCCAGGCAATGAAGCCGAAGGCGATGCCGTCGGCGATGGAGTAGGTGAACGGCATCGCCAGAGTGGTGATCAGCACCGGTGCGGCGGTGGTCAGGTCATCCCAGTCGATTTCGGCCAGGCCCGAAGCCATCAGCACGGCGACGAAGAACAGCGCCGGCGCGGTGGCGAAGGCCGGCACGCTGCCGGCCAGGGGCGAGAGGAACAGTGCCAGCAGGAAGAGTACCGCTACCGTCAGGGCGGTGAGGCCAGTACGACCACCGGCGCTCACGCCCGCCGCGGATTCGATGTAGCTGGTGGTGGTGGAGGTACCCAGCAGGGAGCCGCCCATGGCCGCGGTGGAGTCGGCGATCAGCGCGCGGCCCATCTTCGGCATGTAGCCGTCGGCGCGCATCAGGCCGGCCTTCTTGGCCACGGCGATGAGGGTGCCGGAGTTGTCGAACAGGTCGACGAAGAGGAAAGCGAAGATCACGCTTATCAGCCCGATTTCCAGCGCGCCCGCGATGTCCAGCTGGAGGAAGGTGGGCGCCAGCGACGGCGGCATGGAGAAGATCCCGCCGAACTGGGAAACGCCCAGAGCGATGCCGGCGATGGTCACGGTGAGGATGCCGATCAGCACGGCGCCGGTGACCTTGCGGGCTTCGAGGGCGACGATCAGGAAGAAGCCGAGCACGGCGAGGATCGGCTCGGGCTTGGTCAGGTCACCGACTGTCACCATGGTCACCGGGTGAGCGGAGACGATGCCGGCTTTTTGCAGGGCGATCAGTCCGAGGAACAGGCCGATGCCGGCGGCGATGGCCGAGCGCAGCTCCAGCGGGATGCTGTTGATGATCCATTCGCGGATCTTGAAGATCGACAACAGGAAGAACATGCAGGCGGAGAGGAAAACCGCGCCCAGGGCCACCTGCCAGGTGTGCCCCATCTGCAGTACCACGGTGTAGGTGAAGAAGGCGTTCAGGCCCATGCCGGGAGCCAGGGCGATGGGGTAGTTGGCGATCAGCCCCATGACGGTCGAGCCGATGGCCGCGGCCAGGCAGGTGGCGACGAACACCGCGCCCTTGTCCATGCCCGTCTCGCCGAGGATGGCCGGGTTGACGAAGAGGATGTAGGCCATCGTCAGGAAGGTCGTCAGACCGGCCAGGATCTCAGTGCGCACATTGGTGTCGTGCGCCTTGAGTTGGAATAGCTTTTCCAGCATGTGTGGGCTCCCCGTGACGCATTGCGTCGTTGTCATTCAGCTGGCGAACAGCAAAGCACAAATGCACGGCACACGCGGGCGCCATGGACTTTTCTCTGCCAGTCTGAAAAAAGGCGCGCATCATACCAGCTCACCCGGAAGCGGTGAATTTATGACCGGACGGACAGCTTCGGTTTCCAGGAACAGGAGAATGCCATGCATACCCAACCCCAACTCCAGGCCCTGATCGCCGTTGCCGAAGGCGTGGAAGACCTGGAGACCGTGACGCTCATCGACGTGCTGCGGCGCGCCGAAATCAAGACGGTGGTGGCCAGTATCGAAACCCGCCGCATGATCACCCTGGCCCGTGGCACCCGCCTGACCGCCGACACCATGCTTCTCGATGTGCTGGCCCAGGATTTCGACCTGATCGTGCTCCCCGGTGGCATGCCGGGCGCGCAGCGCCTGGGCGAACATGAGCCGCTGGGCGAAAAGGTCCGTGAGCAGGCGAAGGCGGGCCGGTTCTTCGCCGCGATCTGCGCCTCCCCAGCCATGGCGCTGCAGCCGTTCGGCGTGCTGCGCCAGCGGCGCATGACCTGCTACCCAAGCTTCAGCGACCGCCTGTCCGGCTGCACCTTCGTCGACCAGCCGGTGGTGGTGGACGGCAACTGCATCACCAGCCAGGGCCCCGGCACCGCCCTGGCCTTCGCCCTGACCCTGGTTGAGCAGCTGTGCGGCAAGGCCAAGCGCAATGAAATCGCCAAGGCGATGTTGGTGTCTTGAGGGGCGCTCATCTGTAGGGGCGAATTCATTCGCCAAGGGCAGCGCAGCTGCCCCTTTCACCTCACAGGGCAGACCTTCGGCCTGCTTGGCGATTGAAATCGCCCCTACAGCGAATGAATTCGCCCCCACAAGGTATCTGCCTGTCAGCTTTGTAGGGTGGATGGCGCTCTTCCATCCACCAAGGGAAGCGCAGCTGCCCCGTAGGTTGGTGCGGGCGGCGTTCCGTCAGAGCGCAGCGAAGCCCAACGATCACCTGCCCGTCAGTGCAGCTTGTCCCGCTTGGCCAGGCTCGGGAACAGCTTTATCCACAGCCCGGTCACGATCAGCGTACCCACGCCGCCCATGACCACTGCCGGAACCGTGCCGAACCAGGCGGCGGTGACGCCGGACTCGAACTCACCCAACTGGTTGGAAGCGCCGATGAACAGCCCGTTCACCGCGCTGACCCGGCCGCGCATCTCGTCCGGCGTGTGCAGCTGCACGAAGGCGCCGCGGATCACCATGCTGATCATGTCTGCCGCGCCGAGCACCGCCAGCACCGCCAGGGAGAACCAGAAGGACGTAGACAGACCGAAGGCGATGGTGGCCACGCCAAATATGCCCACCGAGGTGAACATGATCCGGCCGACATTGCGCTCGATGGGGAAGCGCGCCAGCCAGAAGGACATCAGCAATGCACCGACCGCCGGGGCCGAGCGCAGCAGGCCAAGGCCCCAGGGACCGGTGAGCAGGATGTCCTTGGCGAACACCGGGAGCAGGGCGGTGGCGCCACCCAGCAGCACGGCGAAGAGGTCCAGGGAGATGGCACCGAGGATGTCCGGGCGGCTGCGGATGAAGCGGATGCCCGCCAGCAGGTTCTCCAGGTTGGCCGGGGCCTTGTTGGCCTGTTGCTGGCTACTGGAGAGGCCCAGCATCAGGAAGCAGGCGGCTATATAGAGGGCTGTCGTCAGTCCGTAGACCCAGAGGCTGCCGAAGGCGTAGAGCAGGCCACCGAGCGCCGGCGCGACGATGGTCGCTGCCTGCATGGCCGAAGCCGAGGCGGCCACCGCGCGGGGGAACAGTTCCTTGGGTACCACGTTGGGCAGCAGCGCCTGGGTGGCCGGCATCTCGAAGGCGCGAGCGGCGCCGAGGACGAAGGCCATCAGGAAGATCAGCTCGCGGCTGGCGCTGTCGGTGGCGCTGGCGAAGACCAGCACGCCGGCCACCAGGGCCTGGAGAACCTGGCAGATGGCGGCGACGCGGCGACGGTCGAAGCGGTCGGCCACATGCCCGGTGTGCAGCATGAACAGGACGCGCGGCAGAAACTCCACCAGCCCAACCAGGCCGAGGTCGAGCACGTTGCCGGTGAGCTCGTAGATGTGCCACCCAATGGCGACGGTGATCATCTGGAAGCCGCTTGCCGTACAGACGCGCGCGAACCAGAAGGCCAGGAAGGGGCGGTGATGACGTAGGAGGAGGGTCTGAGACATGTCGGAAAATGCTTCTCCGGCTGTTGAAAAACTACCTGCGTTGCCGATACGGCGTTAAAAACGGCCTCAGAGTGCTCATTTACAACTCGTAAACTCCGCCTCTTCAGCCGTTTTTGCCTTGTTTCGGCTGCCTCGCCTACGTTTTTCAACAACCGTTAGGTTGCTATCGGTGTCGCAGCCTAGCACGGCGCCCGAAACATGCGGTTGCATTTACCGACCAAAGCGTTCGATCAGCGCGTCGCCTTGGAAAATTCTGACCAAAGAGACAGATTCCCCCTTTGTCTCTGTCAGTGATTTCGCTAGAATTTGACTTTCAAGTCAGGTTCATCCCTCCGACTACTCTCATATCGACGACCCTTCTCTCTTGAAGGGCCGACAACCGTGTTTTGCACAAAGAAAAGCGCCGGCCAACGCCGGTCGATGAGGAACGGGCATGTCCACTCCTGAGTTATCCCGCCGCGCCTTCCTGCAAGGCAGCGTCGTCGCCGGTATCGGCATCACCCTCGCTCCACTGGGCAGCAAGGCCTTCGCCGCGCTGTTCGAAGAGCAGGTCACCCGTACTCCTGAGCCCTGGTACACCGCCGGCGGCCAGGCCCGTGGACGGATCGACGGCGTCAGCAAGGTCTGCGGCGGCAAGGTGTTCGCCCGTGATATCCGCGCCAAGGACATGCCTGGCTGGCCGCAGCAGCAAGGTCACGCGCTGCTGCTCAAGGCCACCCGTGCCGACCACCTCTACCAGGGCTTCGACTTGTCGATGCTGGGCGATGAGCTGAAACCGGATCGCGTGGTGACCGCCGCCGACCTGGCGCGTGATGGCATCGCTTTCCCCGAAGGCCACAGTCCCGATCCATTCCTGCCGGAAGGCCAGGTGCCGATGTTCATCGGTCACCCGGTCGCGCTGTTGATCTGGAAGGATTTCGACCGCTACCGCCGGGCGAAGAACATCCTCAAGTTCAACGAGAAGGTGGTGCGCTACGGCGCCCAGGCTCCGCTGTACCAGCGCGACCCCTACGGCAGTTTCCGCTTCGTGCGCGTGGGCGGTGCCTCGGCGTTCGAGCCGGATACCTTCTCCAGCCTGAAGGACAGCATGCTGTTCCCGCTGATCCGCGAGCGCAAACCCACCTGGGGCGCCGGCAACCCGGCGGGCGACCTGACCGCCCAGGGCATCTACCACGCCGAGCAGATGCAATCGAAGCTGGCCAATCCGCCGGAAGGCTGGATGGTGTTCGATGAGCGCTTCAAGACCCAGTCCATCGAGCCCGCGGCCCTGGAAGCGGACAACGGCAATGGCTGGTACGACCCGGCCACCGGCACCCTGCATTTCGTCGTGGCCACCCAGTGCCCCTTCGAAGTGGCCGAGCAGACCGCGCACATGCTCGCGCCGTCCCGCTTCAAGGTCACGAAGCTGAACATGCACCCCGGCTACACCGTGGGCTACGGCTCCAAGGACAACAACATCTTCGTGTTCTACGCCGCCCTGGCCGCCATCTACGGCGACGGCGTGCCGGTGCGCCTGGCCAATGACCGCTACGAGCAGTTCCAGAGCGGCATCAAGCGCCACCCCTTCGACATGCACTACCAGTTGGCGGTGAAGAAGGACGACCTGTCGTTCCAGATCTTCCGCGCTCACATGGACGTCGACGGCGGCGGCCGCATCAACTACAGCCCCTCGGTAGCCGCCGTGGGCGCCACCGCTGCGCAGTCCATCTACTACCTGCCGCAGAGCGACTTGGCCGCGACTGCCTACCACTCCCGTGGCGTCGAAGCCGGCTCCATGCGCGGTTACGGTACCCTGCAGACCATGGCCGCCACCGAAATGATGGTGGATGAAGTGGCCCAGCGCCTGGGCGTCGACCCCATCGAGCTGCGCCGCAAGAACGTCTTCAAGTCCGGCATGAAGAACACCCAGGGCGCGATTCCCGCCGGCGCCCTGCGCCTGGAGGAAATCCTCGACAAGGCCGCCCAGCACGACGTCTGGAAGAACCGCGACGCGCGCAAGCGCGAAGAAGAGGCGAAGGACCCGGACAACTACTACGGCGTCGGCTTCGCTATCTGCCAGAAGGACTTCGGCACCGGCTCCGAGGCGCCGATGGCGAGCGTCGAGTTCACCGCCGATGGCCGCGTGACATTGCGCCAGATTGCCATCGACATGGGCACCGGCATGGCCACCTCCCAGGCCCTGCTGGTTGCTGACTATCTCGGTCGCCCGGCGCATGAAATCCGCACCGGCGTCACTGAATGGGCCGAGCTGGATCTGACCACCAGCGGCAACCCCTACCTGATCAGCCAGTCCGAGCAGGATGCCGCGCTGAAGAACCCGCGCTGGGTCGGCAAGTTTGCATCGCCGTCCTCGGCGACCAACTCGGCCTACTACTCCGGCCACGGCACCCGCGAGGCGGCGCGCATCCTCTTCAACCACGGCCTGTGGCCGGCGGCGCTGGCCATCTGGGGCCGCGGCGAATTCGGCGGCATGGCCAACCCTTACGTGGTGCGTCGTGAAGACGCCAACTGGGTGGAAGGCAAGCTGACGGCCAACGGCCTGCCGCCGATTCCCTTCGAGCTGCTGGCGCACAAGGCCCATGAGCTGGGCCTGGTCACCGGCGTCAGCGTCCACGGTTTCAACCGCTGGGCCTGGGCCGAGGGCGAGTTCGAGATCGATGGCAAGCGCGACACCTTCCCGCTGGACGCCGTGGCCGTGAAGTACGGCGACGGCGCCGCGAAGGAGAAGAAGGCGAAGATGACCAGCCACGGTTTCCACCTGCTGGATCGCACCGCCATCACCTATCCGCCGACCCAGTTGAACAATGCGATGGTCACCTACTACAGCCCGGTCGCCACCCTGGTCGAGGTGAAGGTGAACAAGGGCAGCGGCGAGGCACGGGTGATCAATCACCACTCCTGGCTGGAGTGCGGTCGCGTCATCGTGCCGGAACTGGTGCGCGGCCAGCTCGAAGGCGGCATCGCCATGGGCATCGGCCACGCACTGCTGGAAGAAATGCCGCTGTACGAGGGCGGGCCCGGTGAGGGCACCTGGAACTTCAACCGCTACCAACTGCCGCGCGCCAAGGACTGCGCGGTCTGGAAACAGACCGCCGAAATCCTCCCGCCGCTGTCGCCCAGCGACCCGGCCAAGGGCATTGCCGAAGTGGTGATGATCCCCGTGGTCGGCGCCATCGTGAACGCCGTGGCCCACGCCACCGGCAAGCGTCTGCGCGACCTTCCCCTGACCCCGGCCCGCATCAAGGAGGCCCTCCATGGCTAAGCGCGCACTCAGCATGACCCTCAACGGCCAGGCCGTCGGTCCCTTCACCGTGGACGACGACCTGATGATGATCGAGTTCCTCCACGAACACCTGAACCTCACCGGCTCGCGTCTGGGCTGCGGCCAGGGCATCTGCCACGCCTGCGTGGCGATCCTCGACAAGCCGGACGGCACCAGCGAGGAAATCCGCACCTGCATCACCGGCGCGCACTTCTTCGACGGCAAGAAGGTGCGCACCATCGAAGGCCACGCCAAGCGCGACGCCAAGGGCGAAGTCACCGAGCTGAACCCGATCCAGCAGAAGTTCATCGACCAGTTCGCCTTCCAGTGCAGCTACTGCACCCCCGGCTACGTCAACGCCGCCACCGTGCTGGTGGAAAAGCTCCAGCGCCAGCCGGTCAAGCGCAGCGAACTGGAAGGGGAGATCGAGCACGCCCTGGGCAACCACATCTGCCGCTGCACCGGCTATGTCCGCTACTACAACGCCGCGCGCGAAGTCGTAGAAGGCCTCGGCCTGGTCAAGGAGGGCTGAGGATGCGTTCTTTCCTTCTCGCAGCACTGCTGTTGCCACTGACCGCCCAGGCGGCTGAACAATCGGCGGACAAGGCCCTGATCGAGCGCGGCAAGTACCTGGCTCGCGCCGCTGACTGCGTGGCCTGCCACAGCATCGAAGGCGGCGCCGAGTACGCCGGCGGCCTGCCGCTGGTATCGCCGTTCGGCACCATCTATGGCACCAACATCACCCCGGACAAGGAACACGGTATCGGCAACTACACGGCCGACGAGTTCTTCCTGGCGGTGACCCAGGGTGAGCGCAAGGACGGCGGCAAGCTCTATCCCGCCATGCCGTACACCTCCTACCACCTGCTCAAGCGTGAAGACTCCGACGCCATCTATGCGTACCTGATGAGTCTGGAGCCCATCGCCAAGCCGAGCCCGAAAACCGACTTGGCCTTCCCGTTCAACGTGCGCTTCGGCATGACCTTCTGGAACATGCTCTACAAGAACCGCGTGCAGCTCGAACCGGCCGACGGCAAGGGTGAGGAATGGCAGCGCGGCCAGTACCTGGTGGAAGTGCTCGGCCACTGCGGCGAGTGCCACACCCCGCGCAACGCTGTCGGCGCGTTGCAGCAGGATCTGCGCATGACCGGCGGGGTGATTCTCGGCTACGAGGCGCCGAGCCTGCTGGCCAAGGACCTGGCCGAACGCGGCTGGACCACGGATGACCTGACCACATTCCTCAAGCACGGCATCAGCGACCAGGGCTCGGTGTTCAACGAGATGTACCCGGTGCTGCACCACAGCACCCAGTACCTGCCGAAGGACGATCATCGCGCCATGGCCACTTACCTGTTGGGCGAGCAGCCGCCGGCACCGCGCAAGATCGCTGCGGTGGCCGATTCCGCGCTGGGCGAAAGCGCAGCCCGTGGCCGCCAGGATTACCTCAACGTCTGCGCCGGTTGCCACGGCGCGGCGGGGGAGGGCGTGCCCCATGTGGCGGTCGCCATGAACGGCAACACCACCCTGCGCCTGGCGGATTCGCGCAACCTGCTGCGGGTGATCGACGACGGCATTCGCGAACAGCAGTTCACCGGCTTCGAGCGGATGCAGCCAATGCCCGGCTTCAGGGATAAACTCGACGACGGCCAGCTGCGCGACCTGCTCAACTACCTGCGTCAGACCTGGGGCGGCCTCGACGGCGAGGTGAGTCCGGAGCGGGTGGCGGAGCTGCGCAGCGACGTCCAGTCCCACTGACAGCGAGCACCCTCGATGCAACACCTGGATCTGCTGGTGGTACGCAAGGCCCTCGAATGGTCGACTTCCGGCCAGCGCGTGTGGCTGTGCACCGTCCTTGCCACCTACGGCTCGGCGCCTCGCGCGCCGGGCTCGCTGCTGGCGGCCACCGCCGACGGCCACTGGATAGGTTCGCTATCCGGCGGCTGCGTGGAGGATGACTTCCTCGAACGCCTGGCCGCCGGCGCTTTCCCCGAACCGGTGCAACTGGTGCGCTACGGCGATGGCAGTGATACCCAGTCGTCGATCCGCCTGCCCTGTGGCGGCATTCTTGATGTGCTGGTGGAAAACCTGCCCTCCGATTGCGATGTCCAGGCCCACCTGCGCGAGCTGGAAAGCGCCCTGGCCGGCCAGCGCCGGCTGATCCGCGAAGTTTCCCTGCCCGATGGTGCGCGCCGTCTCCTGCCGGACCGCGAGCATGGCCCACGGGTAGAGCGCCAGGGCGATCTACTGCACCTGCGCGTGGGCGCCGCCCAGCGCCTGCTGCTGGCGGGTTATTCCACGGTGGCCCAGGTGTGCGCCGAGTTCGGCCAGAGCCTGGGCTTCGAAGTGGTGCTCTGCGATCCGCGTGACGAGGCGCTGCAAGGCGTCGAGCTGCCGGGCGTGGAAATCCGCCGCGAACTGCCCTCGGAGTTCATTCGCCTGGGTGGCTGCCATGCCGACACCGCCGTGGTCGCCTTGACCCACGATCCGAAGATCGACGACCTGGCGATGATCGAAGCAGTGCGCACCGAGGCTTTCTACATCGGCGTGATGGGCTCCATGGCCACCAGCGCCAAGCGTATGGAACGCCTGCGCCGGATCGGCGGCCTGAACGAGGCGGAACTCGGCCGCATCATCGCCCCCATCGGCCTCAACCTGGGCAGCAAGACCCCCTCCGAAATCGCTCTGGCGGTGCTCGCGGATATCCTGCGGGTGCGCAATGGGGTTGCGCGGGAAAGGGTTTGATCAGACGGAATCAATCGCGCGAATCCCTGTAGGGGCGAATTCATTCGCCAAGGGCAGCTATGCTGCCCCCTTCGGTCTTGCAGGGCAGACCTTCGGCCTGCTTGGCGATTGAAATCGCCCCTACAGCGAATGAATTCGCCCCCACAGTTTCTTCGCTCCGGGAGTTGATGCATGCCCAATGTCCCCGCCCTGATCCTCGCTGCCGGCTTCGGCACCCGCTTTGGCAGCGACAAGCGCCGCGCCACGCTGGTTGATGGCCGCACCCTGCTGGCAGCCAGCCTGGAGCGGGCCCAGGCGGTGTTCGACGAGGTGCATGTGGTGCTGCGCCCGGAGGACGATCCGGCTGCATTGGGGCTGCCGGAAGGCTGCAACATCATCCTTTGCAAGGACGCCGGGCAGGGCATGGGCCACAGCCTCGCGGCCGGGGCGCGGGCACTGGGCGATGGCGGGGGAGAGGCCATCGCCGTGCTGCTGGGCGACATGCCGTGGATCGCCGAATCCAGCCTGCGCGCCCTGATTGCCAAGGCGGCGCCGGGCCACATCGTCTTCCCTGTCCATCACGATGAACGCGGTCATCCGGTGTTGTTCGGGCGAGAGTTCTGGCCCGAGCTGCAGCAATTGACCGGCGACGAAGGGGCGCGGCGCGTGTTGCGGGCTCACGCTTCCGCCTGGGTGGCAGTGGACGTCGACGATCCGGGCGTCTTGCGTGAC
Organism: Metapseudomonas resinovorans; assembly: GCF_002003485.1. Classification (GTDB taxonomy): domain Bacteria; phylum Pseudomonadota; class Gammaproteobacteria; order Pseudomonadales; family Pseudomonadaceae; genus Metapseudomonas; species Metapseudomonas resinovorans_D. The sequence goes on along the minus strand of NZ_BDMA01000057.1, from coordinate 167,663 downwards.
GTGGACAGCCCCGCAGCACTCCGCGCCGAAGGGTAGGGTGCGCCGCGCGCACCGTGCAGTGCCGGGGGCGGAGCGCATTGCCTGAAGCCGCGATTCGGTGCGCATGGCACACCCTACGATTGAGCTTCGTGTGCCCTGGCCAAGCTCTGCGGCGCGCGGCCGCGCGGCAACCTGTCGCGCGGCAACGAACCACAGCTTCCTAAATGCCTTGACCGGCTACTCTCTATGCATTGATTGATCCGCGTCAAAAACCCCAGCGCGGGTTTGTGAAGGGCCTGGCTGGCCCGCATCCAGTCGCAGCAGCTATCCATAAGAACAATTCGATCCGGCGCGAATCCTCTATAGGGTGGAGTCGCGCGGGGCCGCACCCGTATCAACCTGCTTAGAGGATTTGCCATGTTCGGATTGGAGGCTCTCGATCTCGCCCGAATGCAGTTCGCCTTCACCGTGTCCTTCCACATCATCTTCCCGGCCATCACCATCGGCCTGGCGAGCTACCTCGCCGTGCTGGAAGGTTTGTGGCTGAAGACCCGCGAGGAGGTCTACCGCGACCTCTATCACTTCTGGTCGAAGATTTTCGCTGTGAACTTCGGCATGGGTGTGGTTTCCGGCCTGGTCATGGCCTACCAGTTCGGCACCAACTGGAGCGCCTTCTCCGACTTCGCCGGCGCGGTCACCGGGCCGTTGCTGACCTATGAGGTGCTCACCGCGTTCTTCCTCGAGGCGGGCTTCCTTGGCGTGATGCTGTTTGGCTGGAACCGCGTGGGACCGGGCCTGCACTTCTTCTCCACGGTGATGGTGGCCATCGGCACCATCATTTCCACCTTCTGGATTCTCGCTTCCAACAGCTGGATGCAGACCCCGCAGGGCTTCGAGATCATCGATGGCCGCGTGGTGCCGGTGGACTGGTTCGCCGTGGTGTTCAACCCCTCGTTCCCCTACCGTCTGGTGCACATGGCGACGGCGGCCTTCCTCGCCACGGCCTTCTTCGTCGGCGCGTCGGCGGCCTGGCACCTGCTGCGTGGTCGCGACAACCCGGGCATCCGCAAGATGCTCTCCATGGCCATGTGGATGGCCCTGCTGGTGGCGCCGGTTCAGGCGTTCATCGGTGACCTGCACGGCCTCAATACCCTCAAGCACCAGCCGGCGAAGATCGCCGCGATGGAAGGCCACTGGGACAACAGCAGTGGCGAAGCCACCCCGCTGATCCTCTTCGGCTGGCCGGACATGGAGCGCGAGGAAACCCGCTTCAAGGTGGAGGTTCCCTACCTCGGCAGCCTGATCCTGACCCACAGCCTGGACAAGCAGGTGCCGGCGCTGAAGGAGTTCCCCAAGGAAGACCGGCCCAATTCCACCGTGGTGTTCTGGTCGTTCCGCATCATGGCGGGCCTGGGCATGCTGATGATCCTCACCGGCGTCTGGAGCCTCTGGCTGCGCTGGCGTGGCGGGCTGTTCCAGTCCCGGCCGTTCCTCTACTTGTGCCTGTGGATGGGCCCGTCCGGGCTGATCGCGATCCTCGCCGGCTGGTTCACCACCGAGATGGGCCGCCAGCCCTGGGTGGTTTACGGGCTGATGCGCACGGCCGATGCGGTGTCGAACCACAGCGTGACGCAGATGAGCCTGACCCTGGTGAGCTTCGTGGTGGTGTACTTCGTGCTCTTCGGCGCGGGCCTGGGCTACATGATGCGCCTGGTGCGCAAGGGCCCGGTCACCCACGAAGGCAAGGAACAGGGTATCGGCGGCCCCGGCCAGCACCGCACCCCCGCCCGCCCGCTCTCGGCGACCGCAGAGGGTATGGACGATGAAGACAACGCTACCGAGGTAAGGAGCTGAACCATGGGCGTAGACCTTTCACTGATCTGGGCCATCATCATCATCTTCGGCGTGATGATGTACGTGGTGATGGATGGCTTCGACCTCGGAATCGGCATCCTCTTCCCCTTCGTCAAGGACAGCGGCGAGCGCGACGTGATGATGAACACCGTCGCGCCGGTCTGGGACGGCAACGAGACCTGGCTGATCCTGGGCGGTGCCGGCCTGTTCGGCGCCTTCCCGCTGGCCTACTCGGTCGTGCTCTCCGCGCTCTACCTGCCGCTGATCCTGATGCTGCTGGGATTGATCTTCCGCGGCGTCGCCTTCGAGTTCCGCTTCAAGGCCAAGCCGGCCAAGCGTCACCTGTGGGACAAGGCCTTCATCGGCGGCTCCATCGCCGCGACCTTCTTCCAGGGCGTCGCGCTGGGGGCCTTCATCGAGGGCATCCCGGTGGTGAACCGCACCTTTGCCGGTGGTTCGCTGGACTGGCTGGCGCCGTTCCCGATGTTCTGCGGCCTGGGCCTGATCGCCGCCTACGCACTGCTCGGCTGCACCTGGCTGATCATGAAGACCGAAGGCCGCCTGCAGCAGCAGATGCACGACCTGGCGCGCCCGCTGGTACTGGTGCTGCTGGCCATCACCGGCATCGTCAGCATCTGGACGCCGCTGGCCCATGAAGAGATCGCCACCCGCTGGTTCAGCCTGCCCAACCTGTTCTGGTTCATGCCGGTGCCGATCCTGGTGCTGGTGTGCACCTGGGCACTGCTGCGTGCGGTGGCCGACAACGCCCACCACGCGCCCTTCGTGCTGACCCTGGTGCTGATCTTCCTCGGCTACAGCGGCCTGGGCATCAGCATCTGGCCGAATGTGATCCCGCCGTCGATCTCCATCTGGGAAGCCGCGGCGCCGCCGCAGAGCCAGGGCTTCATGCTGGTGGGGGCGCTGTTCATCATCCCCTTCATCCTGATGTACACCGCCTGGAGCTACTACGTGTTCCGCGGCAAGGTGACCCAGGAAGACGGCTACCACTAGGAGCGCCTTGTGGATAAGTCAGAGAAGAAACCGCTGTGGCAGCGCCTGGGCTGGCTGGTGGGCATCTGGACCCTCAGCGTGCTGGCCCTTGGCGCCGTGGCCTACCTGCTGAGGATGTTCATGACGGCGGCGGGGTTGAGTACGCACTGACGGGAGTCCGAGCGGCGTTCAACTGCCCTCATCCGAACGCGGCCCGCCCCGGCCCCTCTCCCGAAGGGAGAGGGGTGACGCACCCTGACAGCCCTCTGCACGGACGGCTCCCTCTCCCTCTGGGAGAGGGTTGGGGTGAGGGTAGTCAGGCCCCGCGCGGAGTCACTTGCTCGCTTTGAGCACCACGAACTTCGGCGTCGCCGCCACCTGCTCCACACCCCGGAACAGGCGCTTGAGCTTGGCGTGGTAGCCCAGGTGGCGGTTGCCGACGATCCATAGCTCGCCCCCCTTCACCAGCGCATCGCGCGCTTGCACGAACATGCGCCAGGCGAGGAAATCGCCTACCACCTGCTGCTGGTGGAACGGCGGATTGCACAGCACCAGGTCCAGCGAATCCTCCGGCTGTTCGGCCAGGCCGTCGCCAGCGCGGATGTCCGCCGGGCGATCACCCAGTGCCGCGCGCCAGTTTTCCTGCGCCGACTGCACCGCCATGTAGGACTCGTCCACCAGGGTCATCTGCGCCTGCGGGTTGGCCAGGGCGTAGACGATGCCTAGAACGCCATTGCCGCAGCCAAGGTCCGCCGCGCGGATGTCCGCCAGGCTGCGTGGCAGGTGCGGGAGGAAGGCGCGGGTGCCGATGTCCAGGCCTTCGCGGCAGAACACGTTGGCGTGGTTGATCAGCGTCAGGCGTGGCTGGTCCAGCTGATAGCGCGTGGGATAGGGCGAGGACGGAGCCGACTTCTGTTCGGCTGTCGCGATCAGCAGACGTGCCTTCTTCACCGCCAGCGAAGGCTGCATCGGGCCGATGTACTTCGCCAGCAGGTCGCCGGCGGCGTGGGGCAAGTGCTTGACCATGCCGGCGGCTACCACCGTGGCGCCGGGAGCGAGCTGGCCATGCAGGCGGATCAGCTGTTCTTCCAGCAGTGCCAGGGTCTTGGGCACGCGGACCAGAACGCGGTCGAACGGACCGTCGGCCCGTTCGCTGGCGGGCACGAAGCGCACGCACCCGGCATCCAGTTGGTTGCGCGCCAGGTTGCGTTGCAGGGCAATGTGGCCGAGGTGAGAGTCGCCGCTGCTGGTGACTTGGGCGTGGGCGGCGAGGCTTGCAGCCAGTGCACCGAAGCTGTCGTTCAGTACCAGGATGCGCGTGTCGCCGGTGATGCCTTGTTCGTGCAGGTGGTTGAGCAGGTACTCATCGGCGGCATCGAAGGCCTGCAGCGGGTCGTCCTGCTGCTCGGGCTGGCGAACGAGATCGAGCTGGGCAAAAGGCGTAGCAAATATAGGCATAAGAACCGGCGGTGTTTCTGAAGGCCGCTTTGCGAGACACTGGGGCGGCCTTCGAACGAATCGGAAAGAGTGGGAGCGGAGTATGACCGCCAGCGAAGAGAAGTTCACCCGTCAGACCCTGCTGGAAGTAGAGACCCTGACGCCCAGCCTGTTCACCCTGCGCACCACCCGTGACGCGGGCTATCGCTTCCGCGCCGGCCAGTTTGCCCGCCTGGGCGTCACCAAGGCCGACGGCAGCACCGTCTGGCGCGCCTATTCCATGGTGTCGGCGCCCCATGACGAGCACCTGGAGTTCTTCTCCATCGTCGTGCCGGGAGGCGAATTCACCAGCGAGCTGTCGCGCCTTAAGGAAGGCGACACTCTGATGGTGGACAAGACGTCCTTCGGCTTTCTCACCCTCGACCGCTTCTCCGATGGGCGTGACCTCTGGCTGCTGGCCACCGGCACCGGGTTGGCGCCCTTCCTGTCGATCCTCCAGGACCTGGAGGTCTGGCAGCGTTTCGAGCGCATCATCCTGGTCTACAGCGTGCGCCAGGAAGCCGAGCTGGCTTATCAGCCGCTGATCGATGACCTGAAGAGCCGCGATTACCTGGAAGGTGTGGCCGACAAGCTGCTGTACATCCCCGTGGTGACCCGCGAGGAAGTACCCGGCGCGCTGCATGGGCGCATCACCACCCTGATCGAGAACGGCGAGCTGGAACGCGCCGCCGGCCTGGAACTGATCCCGGAACATAGCCGCGTGATGCTCTGCGGTAATCCGCAGATGATCGATGACACCCGCGCCGTGCTGAAGAAGCGCGATATGAACCTCAGCCTGACCCGCCGGCCCGGGCAGGTGGCGGTGGAGAATTACTGGTAGGCGTGTGTGGCGGGTGAATAGGTTGTAGGGGCGATTTCAATCGCCAAGGGCAGCTCTGCTGCCCCCTTCGGCTTTGCAGGGCAGACCTTCGGCCTGCTTGGCGAATGAATTCGCCCCTACGGGTGTTCTTCTCAGGCATCCAGTTCTATTCGCCGCTCACACCCCCCATCACACCGCCCCGGACAACTACACCCCGTGCTGCTGCGACCGGTGGCGCGCTCCATGCGCCGGGCCACGGGCTCGTCGTCGGCGAAGGGCAGCATGGTGGCTTCATCAAGCTGGCGCTGGCTCCTGCCGCCCAGGCAGGCCTGGGTGGCGAGGTAGAAGAACGCCAGGGCGGCAAGGCTGAGCAAGGCGTAGGCGCTCTCGCTATCCATGGGCCACCGCCTGCGGCACCACTTCGGTGGTGCGCGCATCGCCCACGCGGATGGTGCGCCAGGTGTTCCAGGCCATCAGCAGCATGCCGGTGACGAAGAAGATGCCGCCCACCATGCGCACCACGAAGCCGGGGTGGCTGGCTTCCAGCGCTTCGACGAAGGAGTAGGTGAGGGTGCCGTCTTCGTTGACCGCGCGCCACATCAGGCCCTGGGTGATGCCGTTGACCCACATCGAGGCGATGTACAGAACCGTGCCGATGGTGGCCAGCCAGAAGTGCGCATTGATCAGGCCGATGCTGTGCATCTGCGCGCGGCCGTAAAGCCGGGGGATCAGGTGGTAGAGCGAGCCGATGGTGATCATCGCCACCCAGCCGAGGGCACCGGCGTGTACGTGGCCGATGGTCCAGTCGGTGTAGTGGGACAGCGCGTTGACGGTCTTGATGGCCATCATCGGGCCTTCGAAGGTGCTCATGCCGTAGAAGGCGAGGGACACCACCAGGAAGCGCAGGATCGGGTCGTCGCGCAGCTTATGCCAGGCCCCGGAGAGGGTCATCATTCCGTTGATCATGCCGCCCCAGGACGGCGCCAGCAGGATGATCGACATCACCATGCCGAGGGACTGCGCCCAGTCGGGTAGGGCGGTGTAGTGCAGGTGGTGCGGGCCGGCCCAGATGTACAGGGTGATCAGCGCCCAGAAGTGCACGATGGACAGCCGGTAGGAGTACACCGGGCGCCCGGCCTGCTTGGGAATGAAGTAGTACATCATCCCGAGGAAGCCAGTGGTCAGGAAGAAGCCCACGGCGTTGTGCCCGTACCACCACTGCACCATGGCGTCGGTGGCGCCGGAATAGACCGAGTACGACTTGAACCAGCTCACCGGAATGGCCATGTGGTTGACGATGTGCAGCATCGCGGTGACCACGATGAACGCGCCGAAAAACCAGTTGCCCACGTAAATGTGTTTGGTCTTGCGCTTCATGATGGTGCCGAAGAACACCACCGCGTAGGCGATCCAGATGATGCCCATCCACACCGCGCCGGTGAACTCCACCTCGGCGTATTCCTTGGTGGTGGTCAGGCCCTGAGGCAGGGTGACCAGGAGGATCACCACCAACGCCTGCCAGCCCCAGAAAGTGAAGGCGGCAAGCCCGCCACCGAACAGCCGCGCCTGGCAGGTGCGCTGCACTGTGTAGTAGCTGGTGGCGAACAGCGCACTGCCGCCGAAGGCGAAGATCACCAGGTTGGTGTGCAGCGGGCGCAGGCGGCCGAAGCTGGTCCAGGGCAGGTCGAGGTTCAGCGCCGGCCAGACGAGCTGGGCGGCGATGAACACGCCCATGCCCATGCCGACGATGCCCCAGACGAGCGTCATCAGGGCGAACTGGCGAACCACCTTGTAGTCGTAGGTCGGTTCCGGGTTTGCGGTGTTCATGTGCGGGCCTTTCGGTTGGGAAGACTGAGCGGCCGCCATTCTGGAAATCCTGTCGACGGGGAAACAGACTCAGATAAACCCGCTTTTTGGAGCTCAGATTGAGAGTGTCCTTCCAAACGAACCGCTGCTGTCCCTGTAGGAGCGAGCTCTGCTCGCGATCCTGGCCATTCGCGAGCAGAGCTCGCTCCTACGAAAGTTACCTGTCTGGCTGATCTGATATGGTTTTTACTGACATATCTGGCGCTGTTTCCTGTTGCAGAGCGTAGCCATAGTGAAGGCCCCCGCCCGCCTTGCTGGAGCTGCTTGCATGTACCACTACGACGACTACGACCGCGCCCTGGTGCAGGAGCGCGTGGCGCAATTCCGCGACCAGGTGGCGCGGCGCATCAACGGCGAGCTGTCCGAGGAAGAGTTCCTGCCGCTGCGCCTGCAGAACGGCCTCTACATGCAGAAGCACGCCTACATGCTGCGGGTCGCCATTCCCTACGGCACCCTGTCGTCGAACCAGCTGCGTTGCCTGGCGCATATCGCCCGCGCGCACGATCGCGGCTACGGCCATTTCACCACCCGGCAGAACATCCAGTTCAACTGGATCGAATTGGCCGAGGTGCCGGACATCCTCCAGCAACTGGCCGAGGTGGAGATGCACGCCATCCAGACCTCCGGCAACTGCGTACGTAACATCACCACCGAGGCCTTCGCCGGGGTGGCCGCCGACGAACTGCTGGACCCGCGGCCGCTGGCGGAAATCCTTCGCCAGTGGTCGACCATCAACCCGGAATTCCTCTTCCTGCCGCGCAAATTCAAGATCGCCCTCTGCGCCGCCGAAGAGGACCGTGCCGCTGTGCAGATGCACGATATCGGCCTCTACCTGTACCGCGATGAGGCGGGGGAAATGCGCCTGCGGGTGATGGTGGGCGGCGGGCTCGGGCGCACGCCGATCCTCAGCCAGCAGATCCGCGACGGCCTGCATTGGCGGCACCTGCTGTCCTATGTCGAAGCCATCCTGCGGGTTTACAACCGACATGGCCGGCGCGACAACAAGTACAAGGCGCGGATCAAGATCCTGGTGAAGGCGTTGGGCATCGACGCCTTCGCCCGCGAGGTGGAAGCCGAGTGGCAGCACCTGAAGGAGGGGCCGGCCGAGTTGACCGAGGACGAGTATCAACGAGTCGCCGTCAGTTTCGATGCGCCGTCCTACGACCATCTCGATGACGCCGATATTGGCTTCGGCACTCACCTGGCGCGGGACCCGGCCTTCGCCCGCTGGTGCGCGCGCAACCTGCAACCGCACAAGGTGCCGGGCTACGCCGCTGTGGTGCTGTCCACCAAGCCGGGGCCGGATGCGCCACCCGGCGACGTCACCGCCGCGCAGATGGAAGCGGTGGCCGACTGGGCCGAGCGTTTCGGATTCAGTGAAATCCGCATCGCCCACGAACAGAACCTGGTGCTGCCCGACGTGCGCAAAGCCGACCTGCACGCGCTCTGGCTGCTAGCCCGCGAGCGGGGCTTGGCGACCGCCAACATTGGCCTGCTTACCGACATCATCGCCTGCCCGGGGGGCGACTACTGCTCCCTGGCCAACGCCAAGTCCATCCCCATCGCCCAGGCCATCCAGGCGCGCTTCGTCGACCCGGCGGCACTTCAGGAGCTGGGCGAGCTGAGCCTGAACATCTCCGGCTGCATGAACGCCTGCGGCCACCACCACATTGGCAACATCGGCATTCTTGGTGTGGATAAGGGGGGCAGCGAGTGGTACCAGATCACCCTCGGCGGCGCCCAGGGCATGCAGAGCGAACTGGGCAAGGTGATCGGCCCGTCGTTCAGTGCCGACGAAGTGCCGGATGTCATCGAGAAGGTGGTGGCCACCTTCCGCGATTACCGCGAACCGGACGAGCGCTTCGTCGATACCGTGCGGCGTATCGGTCTGGAGCCCTTCAAGGAACGGGTCTACGCCAAGGCGGAGGTGCCGGCATGAACAACCTGATCAAGCTACTGGACGGCCAGGCCCGGCTGATGGAGAGCGACCCGTGGACGCTGGTGCGCGAGCCCGGAGAAGCGTTGCCCGATGGCCCGCTGATCCTGCCGTTGGCGCTCTGGCGCGAACGCGATGGTCGTGATGGCTTGCTGCTGCAACCGGATGACGAGGTGGAGCCGCTGGCGCCGCTGCTGTCGGAAACGCTGCCGCTGATCGCCGTGGAGTTTCCCAGCTTCCGCGACGGCCGTGGCTACAGCCAGGCCTACCTGTTGCGGGTGCGCCTCGGCTGGCGTGGCGAACTGCGCGCGGTGGGGGATGTGCTGCGGGACCAGCTCAGCCACATGCGCCAGTGTGGCTTCGATGCCTTTGCCGTGCGTGAGGACAAATCCGCCGAGGATGCGTTGAAAGGATTGATGGGTTTGAGCGTGCTCTATGGGCGTTCGGCAATAGAGCCAAGACCCTTATTTCGCCGTCGCTGAGAGATTTCGTACATGAATGGTAAAAATTCCTCGCTTAATGCGGGGGATTTTCTGACCTAGCATTCGCAGTTCGTTTATCCGAACTGGAAACCAATGGACAGCGATAGTTGTAAGCCGCCCCCTGCAACCCCGGGTGCGGCCGCCCCCCTTCCCACTGGCGTCTGCGCACGCCAATTCGAATTGCAGCTCCCCGCTGCCTACTCTTCGTGCATGTCGATGCAACGCCCGCAGGCGTCGTTTGCGCCTGCCCGCAAACCTGGTTCGAGAGCCTGATTTCTATGGAATGGATAGTTGACCCCACGGCTTGGCTGGGCCTGCTGACGCTGATCGTCCTGGAGATCGTCCTCGGTATCGACAACCTCGTGTTCATCGCCATCCTGGCCGACAAGCTGCCGCCCCATCAGCGCGACCGCGCGCGATTGATCGGCCTGTCGCTGGCGTTGCTGATGCGTCTGGGCCTGCTGGCGAGTATTTCCTGGCTGGTCACCCTGACCACGCCGCTGTTCGAGGTGTTCGACAAGAGCTTCTCCGGTCGCGACCTGATCATGCTGTTCGGTGGTGTGTTCCTGTTGTTCAAGGCCACCATGGAATTGCACGAGCGCCTGGAAGGCCGTGTCCACAGCCAGGCTGGAAGCCGTACCTACGCCATGTTCTGGCCGGTGGTGGCGCAGATCGTGGTACTGGATGCGGTGTTCTCTCTGGACGCGGTGATTACCGCCGTGGGCATGGTCGAGCACCTGGAAGTGATGATGATCGCGGTGGTGGTGTCCATCGGCCTGATGATCATCGCCAGCAAGCCGCTGACCGCCTTCGTCAACGCCCACCCCACGGTGATCATGCTGTGTCTGGGCTTCCTGATGATGATCGGCTTCAGCCTGACGGCCGAAGGCCTGGGCTTCCACATTCCGAAAGGCTACCTGTACGCCGCCATCGGTTTCTCGTTACTGATCGAGGCCGCCAACCAGCTGGTGCGCTGGCGCCGCAAGCGCCAGCTCCAGGGCGACCGCAGTGTGCGTGAGCGTACTGCCCACGCCGTGCTCCGCCTGCTGGGTGGGCGTGGTATCGAGGCTGATGAGGTGGGCGAGGAAATCGCCGACCTGCTGGATGGCGACGACATTGGCAAGGTGCCCTTCGACCGTCGCGAACGGATCATGATCAGCGGCGTGCTGGGGCTGGCCGAGCGCCCGATCCGGACCCTGATGACCAACCGCAACGAGGTGGGACGCATCGACCTCGACGAGCCGCGCGAAAGCATCCGCGACGCCCTGCTGCGTTCGCCGCACTCGCGCCTGCTGGTGATCCGCAGTGGCGACGTGGACGAGCCCCTCGGCTACGTGCACAAGAAGGAACTGCTGCGCGAACTGTTGCAGGGCCAGGAGCCGGACTTCGAGCAGATGCTGCGGATTCCGCCGAACCTGCCGGACAGCGCCTCCGTGCTGGGCGCCCTGGAAGAAATGCGCAAGGCCTCCACCCACGTGGCGTTCGTGGTCAACGAATTCGGCGGCTTCGAAGGGCTGCTGACCATGACCGACATTCTCGAGTCCATCGCCGGTGAGCTGCCCGACGCCAGCGAGGTGGACGGCCTGGATATCGAGCCGTGCGACGGCGGCTGGAAGGTCAGCGGTGCGGTGAACCTGAGCCTGCTGGGGGAGCGTGTCGGCTTTTCCGCCAAACCCGGCGAGGACTACCAGACCCTCGCGGGGCTGGCGATGAGCCTGCTGGATCGCCTGCCGGTCATCGGTGACTCCCTCGAGGTCGAAGGGTGGCAGCTGGAAGTGATCGAGGTGAGGGAACGGCGGGTCAATCGGCTGTTCCTGAAGCCGATGGCGTAGGTCGGGAAGGCCTTGTAGGGGCGAATTCATTCGCCAAGCGGACCGCAGGTCCGCCCTGCATGCCCCGGGGGCCGCTGCGCGGCCCATGGCGAATGAATTCGCCCCTACAGGTAAAGGCAAAAACGGCGCCGATGAGGCGCCGTTGTCATTTTTGCGATGCCCGTCAGGGCTGCCTGTCCTGCTGCGATTTCAGCAGGTCACGGATCTCGGTCAGCAGGGTTTCCTCGGGGGTCGGCGTCGGCGGCAGCTCGGGAGCGGCGGCCTCTTCACGTTTGAGCTTGTTGATCACCTTCACCCCCATGAAGATCGCGAAGGCGACGATCACGAAGTCGAGGATGGTCTGGATGAACTTGCCATAACTCAGCATCACAGCCGGGATTTCGCCCTCGGCGGCCTTGAGGGTGATGGCCAGGTCGGAGAAGTCGACCCCGCCGATCAGCAGGCCTATGGGCGGCATGATCACATCGCCCACGAACGACGAGACGATCTTGCCGAAGGCGGCGCCGATGATGATGCCCACGGCCATGTCGACCACATTGCCTTTGACGGCGAAGGCTTTGAATTCGTTGAGCAAGCTCATGTTTCACTCCCTGAGGTTCTGGATTCAACGCTGAAGTGTAATTCAGCGGGTCGAGGCTGCCAGCGACGGCCACCTCCTTGTGCCGGCGCACATGCTAGGGCGCGGCGGCCGCAGTGCCAAGTCCGGCGGAGTTTCCGTCAGGCGGCGCTTTCCGCCTGTGGTCCCTGGTCTAGCCTGAGAGGGAGGCTGCAAGAGGAGGGTCGCTGCCATGCCACTAGAACACCACCCGCTCAACCGTGAATTCCCGGAGTTCAAGGACACCATGCGCGCACTGCTGCAAAGCGATGCGCACTTTGCCCGGTTGGCGGGGGAGTACCAGGATCTGGATTCGCAAATCTACGAAGTCGAGGACGGCAACAAGGCCCTCGATGACAGCGCCCTGCACGGTCTGAAGGTGCAAAGGGTCGCCTTGAAAGATGAAATCGCCCGAATGCTCAGGAGCGCCAAGGGCTGACGCCTTGATTTGATCGGGGTCAACAGGGCTGGACGAGTAGGGGCATAGGCTGGGCACCATCATTTCTTCCCGGAGCCTTTGCCATGACCGCCTCCATCCTGATGTCCGGCGTGGGCATGATGCCTGCGTCGTCCATTTCCCCTGAGCGCCTGGAAGCCATCGAACGTCTGGGCCGCCTGCAAAGTCAGCTCGACCTGTTGCAACTCCGCATCCGCCGCGTGGAAGAGGGCAGCGAGCCGTCAGACGGCTCCAGCCTGACCATGCTTCACATGCGCCTGGATGGTCTGCTTGAGGACCTCGAACGCCAGCGTCGACGCGCCAGCGGCCAATGCTGCAACTGCGGCGGCGGTTGCCGGGATTGATCCGCTATCATGCGGGCTTTCGTGTTTTTGACGGAGTCCGCTGATGGCCAAGGCCAAACGCATGTACGGCTGCACCGAGTGCGGCGCCACTTTCCCCAAATGGGCCGGCCAGTGCGCTGATTGCGGGGCCTGGAACACCCTGGTGGAAACCGTGCTGGAGGGGGCCGCCGCCACGTCGAGCGGGCGTACTGGCTGGACCGGCCAGCAAGCGCAGATCAAGACGCTGGCGGAAGTCAGCGTCGAGGAAATGCCACGCTTTTCCACAGCCTCCAATGAGCTGGACCGCGTGCTCGGCGGCGGTCTGGTGGACGGCTCGGTGGTGCTGATTGGCGGTGATCCCGGCATCGGCAAATCCACCATCCTCTTGCAGACCCTCTGCAACATCGCAGCGCGCTTCCCTGCGCTCTATGTCACTGGCGAGGAATCCCAGCAACAGGTGGCCATGCGTGCCCGCCGCCTGAGCTTGCCGGAAGACAAACTCAAGGTGATGACCGAGACCTGCATCGAAAGCATCATCGCCACCGCGCGGGTGGAGAAGCCCAAGGTGATGGTGATCGACTCCATCCAGACCATCTTCACCGAGCAACTCCAGTCGGCCCCCGGCGGGGTTGCGCAGGTCCGCGAAAGCGCGGCGCTGCTGGTGCGGTTCGCCAAACAGAGCGGCACGGCGATCTTCCTGGTCGGCCATGTGACCAAGGAAGGCGCCCTGGCGGGGCCACGCGTGCTGGAGCACATGGTGGACACGGTGCTCTATTTCGAGGGCGAGTCCGACGGCCGCCTGCGCCTGCTGCGGGCGGTGAAGAACCGCTTCGGCGCGGTCAACGAGCTGGGTGTGTTCGGCATGACCGACAAGGGCCTGAAGGAGGTTTCCAACCCCTCGGCGATCTTCCTCACACGGGCCCAGGAATCCGTGCCCGGCAGCGTGGTGATGGCCACCTGGGAGGGCTCGCGGCCCATGCTCGTGGAGGTACAGGCGCTGGTGGACACCAGCCACCTGGCCAATCCGCGGCGGGTGACCCTGGGCCTGGATCAGAACCGCCTGGCCATGCTGCTGGCGGTCCTGCACCGGCACGGCGGCATCCCGACCTATGACCAGGATGTGTTCCTCAACGTGGTGGGTGGCGTGAAGGTACTGGAGACCGCGTCCGACCTCGCTCTGATCTCCGCCATCATCTCCAGCCTGCGCAACCGCCCCCTGGCCCATGACGTGCTGGTGTTCGGCGAAGTGGGGCTGTCCGGTGAGGTGCGCCCGGTGCCGAGCGGTCAGGAACGCCTGAAGGAAGCCGCGAAGCATGGTTTCAAGCGGGCGATCGTGCCCAAGGGCAACGCCCCCAAGGAAGATCCGCCGGGCCTCACCGTGGTTGCGGTGACACGCCTGGAACAGGCGCTGGATGCGCTGTTCGAGTAGTGGGGAGCGGGGTTGAGGTGAGAAACTTTGGCAGACCTGCGGTCTGCTTAGCGATTGAAATCGCCCCCACAGGAAAAGCGAGCAGCATTTAATCTGCACGGACGACTCCCTCTCCCGCTTGCGGGAGAGGGTTGGGGAGAGGGGCTTTTGGCAGACCTGCGGTCTGCTTGGCGATTGAAATCGCCCCTACAAGAAGCGGCTGCCGACGGGCTATTGCTCACCCAGCGCGGTCAGATCACGTTCCAGCAGTTCTTCACTGCCCAGGTTGAGTTCTACCAGGCGGCGCAGGTGGCTGATGGAGTCCAGGTCGATATGACGGCAGATGAAGCCGAGCTGGTCGCCCTGGGCGCGGGTCAGTTCCACTTCCATCTCGACCTTGGCGTCTGCGCCCAGATCGACCCGCACATCGAACAGGCTTGCCGGATCGCCATCCCAGTCCGCCGGACGGATCACCAGCAATCCCTTGAGGGAAATGTCATGCAGCTCCGCCGTCCAGCGGTTGTCGCCCTGGGTGATTGTGGTGGCGGCGTCGAAGTTGATGCGGTGGAAGCGCCGACGATCGTTGGCGGTTTCACTCATGGTCATGCTCCTGCGAGATTTCATCCACTATAGCCAAGGCTCTCCGGGCTGTTCATTCGCCGCGGCGACGCCTGATCCAGAAAATCGACAGGGCAACCACCAGCGCGCCGGCCCCGACCAGCAGGTACTTGTAAGGGCGCAAGCGGGTGCGTAACCCGTTCCCGCGCTCTTCCCAGACGCGTTTTTCGGCAGCGTCGAAGTCCGGTGCTTCGCAGTTGCGGCCGAAGTTGGCCGCCCAGGGTACGTAGGGACCATCTTCCACGTAGCGCAGGTAGTAGCTCCGCGCGTCTTTCAGGTTGCTGCTGAGCAGGAAACCGGTGGCCTTGCACAGCACCGCGGCGAAGGCCTGGCTGCTTTGTGGCAGTTGGTCGGCGGCGCGGCCGGCCAGTTGCGCGGCGACCCAGCGATAGTGATAGCGGTTGTTGGGCCGAGCGAGGTTTTCGTTCTGCCGATTGACCTCGTCCGCGCTCAGCAGGTCGCCTGGCTGCTGCTGCCCGACCTGAAGTAGGGCGAAGGAACCACCCAGGCTGTGGAAGTCCGGCGACATCTCGTAGCCCAACAGCTCCATGCCCTGTTCGCGGGCGATCAGTGCGGCCTCATAGAGCGCTTCGGCGCGCCCGGTAGCGGTCCAGCGGTTTTCCGCCTCTTCGCGGGCCTGGCCATAGCGACGGGCGGCGTCGCGTAGTTCATCGCCGTCGAAGTAGGGCAATGCCTCGGCATAGTGGCCTTCGCGGAGCAGTCGCCGGGCCAGCAGGTTGCGCAGCTGGGAGGCGACCGGGCGTGGCTGGTAGTTCTCGCGCTCTTCCGCCGTCTGCGGCTCTGGGGCAGGCACCTTGGCGTCGACATAGCCCTTGAGTTCTTCCAGGGTGAGCACACGTTCGGCGGTGGTGGCGCTGTCCCACCAGTAGATTTCGCCGGTGCGCCAGAGCAGGTCGAAGGCATCCAGATAGTCGC
The DNA here is from genome assembly GCF_002003485.1 of Metapseudomonas resinovorans. GTDB lineage: Bacteria > Pseudomonadota > Gammaproteobacteria > Pseudomonadales > Pseudomonadaceae > Metapseudomonas > Metapseudomonas resinovorans_D. The sequence continues at coordinate 152,091 of NZ_BDMA01000057.1, read as the reverse complement.
CGCGCTGGAGCGAAAGGATGGCGTTCTCGCCGTCCACGCGGCAGCGCGGCTTCACGTCCTCCCAGTCCCAGTTCGCGGTGCGCCGGTAGCCCCAGTCTTCGTCCTTGGGGAAGGCGCGGGCGGCCTTGGCATAGGCTTCAGTCGCGCGAGTGGAGTCGCCATCGCGCAGGGCCAGCTTGGCCCGCAGCCACCAGGCAAGGCCACTGTCGCCTGCCTTGGCGACGAAGTGCTCGGCGTCGGCATAGCGACCGAACTGGTAACTCAGCGCCGCCAGGCGATCGGCGTTGGCCAGATCGGCACCGGCGTTCTCGATCAGCAGCGTGCTGATGCGTTCATCACCGCTCTGCTCGCCGTCGATGCGGCTGAGCAGGCGGGCCGTGAGCAGTTGCTGGACTTCAGGCAGTGCCAGCAGCGGTGCCAGCTCTTCGCTGGGCATCCGCGCCAGTTCGCCGGCGAGCTGGCGCAGGGAGCTGTAGCCGGTACTGGATCGATGGGCGGTCTGGCTGGCGTAGAGACGGATGGCGCTGGCCCAGTCACCGGCCAGATAGGCCAGGCGGGCTTCCTCACCGAGACTGGCAATGCCCAGTTCCAGCGGGTCGGCATAGCCCTGGATGGCGAGCTGGCGAGTCTGCTGGAACGCTTCCCGTGCGGATTGGGCGGCGTCCTCCATGAACAGGCGCTGATCTTCCTCGCTGCGCCGGGCTTCTTCGACGGGGACGCCGTCGGGACGGCTCAGGCTGGCCTGGGCACGTCCGAGCGAGTAAGCGGCCCAGGTACCGCGCAAGCGGCGCTGGTCTGCCGGGAGTTCCAGCACGCGGCGGAAGTAGGCGCTGGCCAGCAGGTAGTCCTGCTGGGCAAAGGCCACTGCGCCGGCACTGTAGAGGCGCAGTTCGGTGGGCAGCTCCTGGCCCTGGTCTTCCACCTGGCTGGCGTCGGCCAGCGTTCGTAGGCGTTTCACCTGCTGGTAGAGGGTGTCTCCCAGTTCCTTCTGCTCGATCTCGTCGCGCTGCTGGAGGTATCGCTCTCCACCGTCGTCCCAATAGCCCACCAGGGTGGCATCCCCGGACTGGCCGAGGCCCGGTACAGGCTTGCCCAGGCGTGCGGCTTCAAAGGCGAAATTGCCTTCGGGAAGTTCGGCCAGGGTCTGGGCGCGGTCGCCCAGCAGGCTCAGGGGGAAGTCTGGTCCGCAGGCCTGGGCACTCATTAGCGGCAGGCAAAGTGCGATGGCCAGGGCCAGACGCCGGCGGGGTTCAGGGGTCGACATGGGATCCTCCTTGATCGATTTGCTGGCAGCGTGCCCAACCCAGGGCGCGCTGCTGGCCGGCAGTAAGCTGGCCTTCGGTATGACGGGTGAACACCAGCGCGTTGGCCGTGCGTTCCAGGCGATAGCCGGCGAGGGCATCGGCGGAGTCGCAGGCTTGCGCCGGCAGTTCGATGCGTTGGGGCAGCGTGGCGGTCAGGTTTCCCTGATTGGCGATGGCCAGTTCATGGAGCGGCCCACGCTGATGGATCTTTGGCTGGACATCTGCGTACAGGCTTTCGCCGCGCGCCACGGCCTTGAGGGTCGTGAGTGGCCAGGCGCGGCGGTCGCCTTCCAGTGGCAGGCGGAACCAGATGACGCCAGCCAGGCGCTCGGGACGTTTCTGCCTCAAGTCGGCGAGGAGCTCGGCCAGTTGCTGCGGGTCTGCTTGAAGTTCGTGGCGCGGGCCAGCCAGCGCCAACGGGCTTTCGCTTTCCACCTGGCCATTGACCAGGGCAATGCCATAGGCGGGCAAGGCGAGCTGGAAGGGGCGCTCGGTGACCTGGCTCCAGCGCCGTGCCCAGACCAGGGCGCGGGCAGGGTCGAAAAGACCGCTCGCGGGTGCGCTGACCGCATGGACCTGCAGCACGCTGCTGTCCACCTCGCGCAGCAGGTCCGGAAGAGTGGGGCTGTCGAGCCAGGCGGGCAGGGCGGTAATGCTGAGTTTCAGCTCAGGTGGCAGTGCCGGGCGCAGGTCATGGAGGAAGGCGCGATAGCCCGGCAGGCGCGCGCTGGCGCAGTCGTGGTCGATCTCCAGGCCTTGCACGGCGAGGCCCTGTGCGCGCCAGTCTTCCATTAGCGCGAGGATAGCGTCGCGGGTGCGCTGCAGGTCCAGCTCCGGCAGCTGGCCATCCAGGCGCACCACGGCCACCAGCGGTCGGCCATCGGTCCGGAGCATCCGGGCATTCACCCTGATGCGAGACCAGCCGGCACCGGGATGGGCCTGGGCGGCGAGCACCCGCAGCATGGAAAAGTCGCTGCGGCTGGCGGCCAGGGCTTCGGCATGGGCGGGTCGCCATTGCCGTTGCCAGATATAGAGTTGCTGGTCGAGCGCGGGCGGAGCTTCCGGCCGGCAGCCTGAGGCGAGGAGCAGCAGAAGGGCGAGGGCGACACGTAGATGAAAGACAGGCATGGATGCGACGCGCACGGGGGGCGGAGTCCTTGGGCATTCGAGCCGGAATGCGGCGAATTACATCCGCATTCCCACGCGCCGGCAAGGCCTGCCGGCGCTGGTTTGACAGTTACCCATCCGTCACCAAAGCTGCTTAGGCGGTTTCTCTATAAATCCATGCGGAGCGCAGAATATGGATAAGCGACTGCTGAGCAAGGGGTTGATCGTAGGCCTGTTGAGTGCGGCGAGTCTGGCTGCCCAAGCCGACCAGGCCGGGGGTGGCGGCTGCGGTTGGGGCCAGATGGTCTTCGAAGGTCAGCGCGGCCTTGTGCCACACCTGCTGGCCACCACCACCAACGGTACGTCGGGCAACGCCACCTTCGGCCTGACGTCGGGCACCAACGGTTGCGACTCCAGCGTCCGCATTGGCTATGGCGGCCGTTCCCTGCTGGCCATGAACGGCATGCTGGACAACATCGCCGAAGACATGGCTCAAGGTCAGGGTGAAGCGCTGGATGCCTACGCGACCCTGCTGGGGATCGAGCAGGGCGACCGCGCCCACTTCGCCCAGGTCACTCACGCCAATTTCTCCACCATCTTCTCCGGGGCGGACGTCACCGGCGAACAAGTACTGGCCGCGACCCTGGACGTGATGAGCCGAGACCAGCAACTGGCCCGTTACGCCAAGCAGCCGAGTTAAGTTCCGCAACGCATAAAAGAGCCGGGCAATGCCCGGCTTTTTTCTAGCCCCCGGTCGCGCAAAGGGGCGTTGCAGACGGTGGCCGGCCAACGGTTGCCTCCAGACGGACTAAGCTTGTGCGGCAGCTTGTCTGTCCATCCATTCGGAGCTTCCTATGAACAATAACAACAGCGTCCTGCGCCACCTGCCCTGGGCAGTGCTGGCTGTAGTCGGCGCCTGTGCTCTGGGCGTCGTCGCGCTGCGTCGCGGCGAAGCGATCAACGCCCTGTGGATAGTGGTGGCCGCCGTTGCCCTTTACCTGGTTGCCTACCGCTACTACAGCCTGTTCATCGCCAACAGGGTGATGCAACTCGATCCCGCCCGTGCCACACCGGCGATCATCCATAACGACGGTCTGGATTACGTTCCGACCAACAAGCACGTGCTCTTCGGCCACCACTTCGCCGCCATCGCCGGCGCTGGCCCACTGGTGGGCCCGGTACTCGCCGCACAGATGGGCTACCTGCCCGGCACGCTCTGGCTGATCTCCGGCGTTGTCCTGGCCGGTGCGGTGCAGGACTTCATGGTGTTGTTCATTTCCAGCCGCCGTGATGGTCGCTCCCTGGGCGAACTGGTGCGCGAGGAGATGGGCCAGGTGGCCGGCACCATCGCGCTGTTCGGCGCCTTCCTGATCATGATCATCATCCTCGCGGTGCTCTCGCTGATCGTGGTGAAAGCCCTGGCGGAAAGCCCGTGGGGCATGTTCACCGTGATGGCGACCATCCCCATTGCGATGCTGATGGGCATCTACATGCGCTATATCCGCCCCGGCCGTATCGGAGAGATTTCCGTCGTCGGCGTGGCGTTGCTGCTCACCTCCATCTGGCTCGGTGGCCAGGTGGCCGCCGACCCGGTCTGGGGCCCGGCGTTCACCTTCACCGGCGTGCAGATCACCTGGATGCTGATCGGCTATGGCTTCGTGGCCGCCGTTCTGCCGGTGTGGCTGATCCTCGCCCCGCGTGACTACCTGTCGACCTTCCTGAAGATCGGCACCATCATCGCGCTGGCCATTGGCATTCTGATCACCATGCCGGAACTGAAAATGCCGGCGTTGACCCAGTTCGTCGACGGCACCGGCCCGGTGTGGAAGGGCACCCTGTTCCCGTTCCTGTTTATCACCATTGCCTGTGGCGCGGTCTCCGGCTTCCATGCGCTGATCAGCTCCGGCACCACGCCCAAGCTGCTGGCCAGTGAGTCCCACGCCCGCTACATCGGTTACGGCGGCATGCTGATGGAGTCCTTCGTCGCCATCATGGCCATGGTCGCTGCCTCGGTGATCGAGCCGGGCGTGTACTTCGCCATGAACAGCCCGCCCGCGGTGGTCGGTGCGGATGTCGCCAGCGTGGCCGCGACGGTCAGTGGCTGGGGCTTCGCCATCACGCCAGAGCAACTGGAGGCGACTGCCCGTGACATCGGCGAACACACCGTCCTGGCCCGCGCCGGCGGTGCGCCGACCCTGGCCGTGGGCATCGCGCAGATCCTTCACCAGGTGCTGCCGGGTGAGAACACCATGGCCTTCTGGTACCACTTCGCGATTCTCTTCGAGGCGCTGTTCATCCTCACCGCGGTGGACGCCGGTACCCGTGCCGGTCGCTTCATGCTGCAGGACCTGCTGGGCAACTTCGTCCCGGCGCTGAAGAAAACCGAGTCCTGGACCGCCAACGTCATCGCCACCGCTGGCTGCGTGGCGCTGTGGGGCTGGTTGCTGTACCAGGGTGTGATCGACCCGCTGGGCGGCATCAATACCCTGTGGCCGCTGTTCGGCATCTCCAACCAGATGCTGGCGGGCATCGCCCTGATGCTGGGCTGCGTGGTGCTGATCAAGATGAAGCGCCAGCGTTATGTGTGGGTGACGCTGATTCCTGCCACCTGGCTGCTGATCTGCACCACCACCGCAGGCGTGATCAAGCTGCTCGACCCGAACCCGGCGGTGGGCTTCCTGGCCCTGGCCAAAAAGTACAGCGATGCGCTGGATGCTGGCCAGATCCTGGCCCCGGCCAAGGACATCACGCAGATGCAGCACGTGATCTTCAACGCCTACACCAACGCTACCCTGACCGTGCTGTTCCTCTTCGTGGTGCTGAGCGTGCTGTTCTACGCGCTCAAGGTGGGCCGCAGCGCCTGGATGAAACCGGAGCGCACCGACAAGGAAGCGCCGTTCCAGCCGATTCCGGACGCCTGAGGAGGCCGCGCGCATGTTCAATGACCTGAGTCGCATGGGCAAATACCTCGGCCAGGCCGCGCGCATGCTGGTGGGCATGCCCGACTACGACAATTACGTCGAGCACATGCACAACAAGCATCCGGACAAGCCGGTCATGACTTACGAGGAGTTCTTCCGCGAGCGCCAGGAGGCGCGCTACGGCGGTGGCAAGGGACGGCCCATACGTTGTTGCTGAGCTGAAAGGCGGAGGCAGGAGCGCCACGTATTGTCGTGGCGCTTTTTTTTGCACCGGACGTAGCGTGATCGGGCCGGAGAACGGCAGTCAGACGCAAGCGCCGTAGGGCCCGGCGCGACCTGGTTCGTATTCCCGACAATCCGGCAGACAGACACAAGCGACTGGCAGGCACGGCCATGACGATGCCGCTGGTGATCGTTTAAATCCTCCCCAGCCCTCATGGGAGCAGGGCGGGAGGGAACCATGAAGAAGACGTTCTGCCTGTTGCTGTGCAGCTTGCTGGCCGGCTTTGCCCAGGCCGAGGAGGTGCTGCGGGTCTACAACTGGACCAACTACATCGATCCCGACGTGCTCGCGGCCTTCCAGCGTGAGAGCGGGGTGCGAGTCGAGTACACCACCTTCAATACCGCCGCCGATCTGGATGCGGCCCTGGCCGGGGCGACGCCGTACGACCTGGTCGTGCCCTCGCATTTCCAGCTCACGCGGTTGATGGGCGAAAAGCGCCTGCAGCCGTTGGACTTCAGCCTGTTGCCCCATTACGGCAGCCTGGACCCGGCACTGCTGGCCATGCTGGCCGGATTCGATTCGGCGAACCGCTACGTGGTGCCCTATCTCTGGGGATCGGTGGGCCTGGTAAGCAATCCGTCCCTGGCCGAAGCAGCGCTTGGCGGCACCTTGCCGAACAGCTGGAGCCTGCTCTTCGACGAGCAGCAACGAACGCGCCTGGCGAGCTGCGGCCTGGGGATGCTGGATGCGCCGGAGGAAACCCTGTCGCTCTGGCTCAACTATCGGGGTCGCAACCTGAGCAAGGGTGGTACCCGGCAGGTCGATCAGGCCGGCAAGCAACTGCTGGCCATGCAGGGGCAGATTCGCAACCTGGACAACGACGGTTACGTCGCCGACCTCGCCAGCGGCAAGCTCTGCGTGGCCATGGCCTGGGTCGGACATGCGCTGACGGCTGCGGAGAAGAACCCGGCCCTGCGCTTCCGGATTCCCGATGAAGGTGCGTTGGTGTTCATCGACAGCCTGGCCATTCCCGCCAACGCTGCGCGGCCGGACCTGGCCTATCGCTTCATCGACTTCCTGCTGCAGCCGGATAACGCCCGCCGCAACGCCCTGGCATCGCATTTCTACTCGCCACTGAAGGCCGACTCGCCGGAAATGGCCCGGCTGGCGAAGGAGCAGCCGATGCTGGTGCCCAACCAGGCCGAGCGTAAGCGGCTGTACCTGCTGGAGCGCCTGACGCCGGCGCAGAAGGAGAGGGTTGATGCGTTGTGGCAGCAGATCAAGGCGGCGCGTACTGGTGGGTGAGGGCTGGAGGCTGGTGAGGTCCTTTCCACCGGGGGCGGAGCATGGCTGGGGTCAAAGGCGACTTTTCACACTGGGTTGGCAAGAGTGAGTGAGCTGGGCTTCCCTCACCCCCGGCCCCTCTCCCAGAGGTAGAGGGGTGACTCACGCCGGACGTGGCAGAGCAGTGCTGATGCACACGTATTGCCTGAAGGTCTGCAGATGGGGACAGCGACTCCGCCCCTTCGGGAGGCCGAACGCGCCGGAGTGCCGATCCCGTATGTGCTGAACACCCATAAAAAAGCCCGGCATTTGCCGGGCTTCTTCGTTGCGCTGTCGCTTACTTGCCGTAAACCGGCAGCTTGGCGCAGATGGCCTTGACCTTCTCGCGAACCGCGTCGATCACGGACTCGTCGCCCATGTTCTCGAGGATGTCGCAGATCCAGCCAGCCAGTTCGCGGCACTCGGCTTCCTTGAAGCCACGAGTGGTGACCGCCGGGGTGCCGATACGCAGGCCGGAGGTGACGAACGGGGAACGCGGATCGTTCGGCACCGAGTTCTTGTTCACGGTGATGAAGGCGCGACCCAGGGCGGCGTCGGCGTCTTTACCGGTGATGTCCTGCTTGATCAGCGACAGCAGGAACAGGTGGTTCTGGGTGCCGCCGGAAACCACGTCGAAGCCACGGTCGATGAAGACCTGGGCCATGGTCTGGGCGTTCTTCAGGACCTGCTGCTGGTAGGTCTTGAACTCAGGCTGCAGGGCTTCCTTGAAGCACACGGCCTTGGCGGCGATCACGTGCTCCAGCGGGCCACCCTGGGCGCCCGGGAATACGGCGGAGTTCAGCTTCTTCTCGATCTCTTCGTTCTTGCGAGCGAGGATCAGGCCGCCACGCGGACCGCGCAGGGTCTTGTGGGTGGTGGTGGTGACCACGTCGGCGAACGGAACCGGGTTCGGGTAGACGCCAGCGGCGACCAGGCCGGCAACGTGGGCCATGTCGACGAACAGGTAGGCGCCTACCTTGTCAGCGATAGCGCGGAAGCGCGGGAAGTCCAGGACCTGGGAGTAGGCGGAGAAGCCGGCGACGATCATCTTCGGCTTGTGCTCGACGGCCAGGCGCTCGACTTCGTCGTAGTCGATCAGGCCGTTGGCATCGATGCCGTACTGCACAGCGTTGTACAGCTTGCCGGAGGAGCTGACGCTGGCGCCGTGGGTCAGGTGACCACCGTGGGCCAGGCTCATGCCGAGGATGGTGTCACCGGCGCTGAGCAGGGCCAGGTAGACGGCGCTGTTGGCCTGGGAGCCGGCGTGCGGCTGGACGTTGGCGTAGTCGGCGCCGAACAGTTCCTTGGCGCGGTCGATGGCCAGTTGCTCGACGATGTCGACGTACTCGCAACCACCGTAGTAGCGCTTGTGCGGGTAGCCTTCGGCGTACTTGTTGGTCAGCACGGAGCCCTGGGCTTCCATCACCGCCGGGCTGGTGTAGTTCTCGGAGGCGATGAGCTCGATGTGCTCTTCCTGGCGCAGGGCTTCTTGCTCCATGGCGGCGAACAGGTCGGCATCGTAGCGGGCGAGGGTCAAATCACGGCTGAACATGGCGGTCCTCTTAAGGATCGGTGCTAGGAAAGGGCCGCATTCTACCTGATCGGTCGCTGGCTGGCATATGAAGGTCGGTCATGTGACAGACAAGTGGCCCTCATGGCCACCATCACCGTCCAGGACTGAACGCCGCCTCAGCTGAGGATGAAGTTGGCGCTGGTGCCGAACAGGTGCTCGAAGCGCGCCGCCGGCACCGGGTGGCCGAACAGGTAGCCCTGGACTTCGTCGCAACCGTGCTCGCGGAGGAAGTCGAGCTGGGCCTGGGTTTCCACGCCTTCGGCGATCACCGCCAGGTTCAGGCTATGGGCCATGGCGATAATGGCGCGGGCGATCTGGGCGTCGCGTTCGCCATCGGGCAGCCCGTCGACGAAGCTGCGGTCGATCTTCAGCACGTCGATGGGGAACTGCTTGAGGTAGTTGAGGGACGAGTAGCCGGTGCCGAAGTCGTCCACCGCGATGCACAGGCCGAGGCGCTTGAGGTTTTCGAGGATGTCCATGGCTTCGGCCACGTCGCGCATCAGGATGCTCTCGGTCAGCTCCAGTTCCAGGCAGGCCGCTGGCAGGCCGCTGTCTTCGATGATGGCGGCGATACGCTCTGCCAGTTGGCCGTCGGCGAACTGGCGGGCGGAGATGTTCACCGAGATCTTGGGCAGGCGCATCTTCTCCTGGTGCCAGGCCTTGAGCTGACGGCAGGCTTCGGCCAGTACCCAGTCACCCACCTGGACCACCAGGCCGAGTTCCTCCAGTACCGGAACGAACTCTCCCGGCGGAACCAGCCCGCGCTTGGGATGGCGCCAGCGCAGCAAGGCCTCGACGCCGGTCAGGCGCTTGCCGTCTCCGGAGAACTGCGGTTGGTAGTAGAGCAGGAATTCGCCCTGCTCCAGGGCGTGGCGCAGGTCGCTCTCCAGTTCCAGGCGTTCCAGCGCGCGGGCGTTCATGTCGGCCTGGTAGAACTGGAAATTGTTCTTGCCGCGTTCCTTGGCGTGGTACATCGCCGTGTCGGCGTTCTTCATCAGTTGGCTCAGCTCGCGGCCGTCCTGGGGGGAGAGCGCGATGCCGATGCTGGCGGTGACGAAGAACTCGCGGCCTTCGAGGACGAACGGACGGGCCAGGCTGTCGAGGATCTGCTCGGCAACATGCACGGCCCGGTTCAGGGCGCCCTCGCGGGTGGCGCGCGGCTGCAGCAGCAGGGTGAACTCGTCGCCCCCCATGCGTGCCACGGTGTCGTCTTCGTGGACGCAGGCCGCCAGGCGCACGGCCACATCCTTGAGCATGCGGTCGCCCGCCGCGTGGCCAAGGGAGTCATTGATCGGCTTGAAGCGGTCGAGGTCGAGGAACATCAGCACCACCCACTCCTGGTTCCGCTCGGCGTATTGCAGGGCGGTATGCAGGCGGTCCTGGAACAGCGTGCGGTTGGGCAGGTGGGTCAGGCCGTCGTAGTAGGCCAGGCGGTGAATGCGCTGCTCGCTGGCCTTGCGCTCGCTGATGTCGCTGAAGAAGCAGACGTAGCTGACCAGGTCGCCGTCTTCGTCGTGCACGGCGGTGATGCCGACCCAGGCCGGGTAGGTATCGCCCTCGCGGCGCTTGAGCCAGATCTCGCCTTCCCAACTGCCGCGCTGGTTGAGCTGGCCAATGATGTAGTTGAGCTGATTGGCTTGCTGACGGTCGGCGGTGAGCATCGACGGCAGTTGGTCCAGCACATCATTGGCCTTGTGGCCGGTGATGCGGCAGAAGGCTTCGTTGACCTGGACGATGTAACCCGCCGGGTCAGTGACCAGGATCGCCGAGGTGGAGTGCTCGAATACCGTGGCCGCCATGCGCATGTCTTTCTCCGCGCGGCGTTGCTGGCTGATGTCCCGGCCCACGCCGAGCATGCCCTCGAAGCGCCCGTATTCGTCCCACATCAACATGGTGCGCAGTTCCACCGGGATCTTCTGGCCATCGGCGCGCATGCAGTCGAACAGGAACAAGCGCGCCGGCGTCTGGCTGCGCAGCTCGGCCAGGCGCTGGGGGTTGCCCAGGGCACTGCGGATCTGCTCCAGCTGCTCGAACAGCTCGAGCATCTGCCGCGGATCGGCAGCCATGCCCTGGAAACCATTGGCGATGGCCCAGTCGGCGTTGTAGCCCAGCACCGGCAGGACCGACGGGCTGACGTAGTTGAGCTGCAGTTCGCTGTCCGTGGTGAAGATCACGTCGCTGATACTTTCGGCCAGCATGCGGTAGCGGCGTCCGCTCTCGCGCATGGATTCGGTGGCCTCGATCTGCTCGGTGATGTCCTTCGCCACGCCGATCAGGCGGCTGACGCGGCCCTTGTCATCGCGGGCCAGGGCCTGCTCGCGAATATCGAACCAGTGCCAGCTGCCGTCCTTGTGCCGCCAGCGCAGCTGGCACTGCAGCAGCGCGCCATCGCCGACGACCTGCTGCAGATTGCGCACGCGCCAGTACTGTTCTTCGTCGTCGGGGTGCAGCAGCTCTTCCCAGAAGCGCTCGCCCATCCTGAGGACATCCCTGCGGCTATAACCCAGCTGCTGGGCCAGGCGATTATTGGTGAGCATCACCCGTTTGCTGATGACGTCGTGCACGTAGAGGGTGTCGGGCACTGCGAGCACCACGTCGGACCAGAAGCGCTCGCGCTCGATCAGCGACAACTCCACCTGCTTGCGGCTGGTGATGTCGCTGATGCTGAGAGTGACGGCTTCGAGGTCCTGGATCATGTCCGGCAGGTGCAATACCAGCCAGATGTGCCGGACCTGACCCTGGGCGGTGACGATCTGGCTTTCCATCTCCAGGTGCCGGTTGCCCCCCAGCAGGGCGGCCATCACCTGGAAGCGGATGCCGCCCTCGCGCAGCGGGTGGGTACCGATCAGCTGCCGCCAGGCCTGCTCGCTGCTGCTGACTTCCAGCAAATGCATGGCCACCTGGTTCACTTCGGTGATACGCAGCAGGCGCAGCGCTTCGGCGTGACGCTGGCGATTGTCCTTGACCCATGCCGCGAGGCTGGCGTGATCGCGCATGCCTTGCCGGATCAGGTAACGGCGCAGTTCAGCGAGGTCGAGCACGCAGAGCGCGATGCCGCTGCCTTCGAAGATGTCCTGGTAGCGCCGCCGGGTTTCCTGCAATACGCGCAGCGCTTGCTGTTCTTCGGTGACGTCGCGCACCACCCAGACATAGCCCAGCAGCTGGTTACCGTCGTTGAGATCATTGCGGGTGACGGCCAGCAGGCGGGTCTCGCCATTGCGCCGGAACTGCACCAGGTCCGAACCCAGTTCATGGTCCAGGTCCGGTGCGTTGAGCAACAGCGGGTCCAGGCCCGGCAGCAGGGCCAGCAGGTGATGGTCCTGGGCCGCCGCGCCGCTGATGCCGAACATCGATTCGGCCTGCGGGTTGAGGTAGCTCAGGCGGCCGTCCACCTGGGTCACCAGCACGCGTTCCTCGATCACGCCGAGGGCGCTGGCGGCCTGGCGTAGCGAGCGCCGCGATGCGGCATTGAGTTCGCGCAGGCCGCGTTGTTCGCGTTGCAGGTAGTAGAGGGCGATCAGCGCCAGGCTGGCGCTGATGAGGAACAGCAGCAGCTTGCTGAGCAGTTCGGGCAGCAGCCGCGTGCGTACCTGGCGTTCGTCGTGCAGGGCGCGCAGCTGCCAGTCGCTGTTCCGGAGCTCGGAAACGAGAATGGTCTGCCCTTCCTGCTCGGCGGTCACCGGCATCACGATGGGGCTGCTGCGGCTGAGCTTGCCGCTCTGTGCCAGGACCCGCTGGAGGAAGCGATCTTCCAGCAGCCAGCGGTAATCGCGGTCCTCGTGCTTGAGCAGCCAGGTGCGAATGGCTTCGGCGTCCAGGCGCAGGACCCAGTAGCCGCTGGGCTCGGGTAGCGGCGACTGGCGCAGGATCAGGTAGATCTCGCCGCGACCCAGGGTGCTGAAGGCGAAATGGTAGGTCTGGCCCTCGCTGCGCTGGGCCAGGCTGGCGAGGAACAGTTCGTCGTCGCTGCCGGTCTGGGTATCGTCGAGCACGCCGCCGTTGGGGTTGAGCCAGGCCAGGCTGGTGATCGCCGGCATAATCGGACGAACGAGCTCGAGTTCCGCCAGCCGCTCGTCTTCGAGCTCGGGCCTGGGCGGTCGCTGGCGAAGCAGGGCGAGCACGGCGTCGGCCTTCATCTGCATGACCAGCTCGAGGTGGCTGGCCAGTTCGCGGGTCAGGGTGTAGTTGCGCTCCCGGGCGCCGTCCTGCAGCTGGCGATATTCCTGGTGCAGTTGCCAGAGGAGGAGGGCGAGCATCAGCAGCACGAGGCCGGCCAGCAGGCCCTTTACCGAGCCGCGCGCAGGTGCGTTGGCCAGGGGAAGTCCTGGCTCAGGCTGGGCTGGAGGGCGGGGGCTGACTGGCAAAGGATGGCGTTCCTGCTACTGCTCGATGGGCAGGTGACGGGGTGTCCCGCGCAACCGGGCGCGCGGGGCGGCTAGCATGCCCTGAAGGCACTCAAAGTGCCAGTACGACCGTCGCGTGTTGTTTGCCCTCCCCGGTGCATTCCGGTAGCTTTGCCGCACGCGCGCGGGAGCGCCTGTTCCCTTATTGTCGCTCCCCGCCTTATTCCACATTCGCTACAGCACCAAGGTCTGTCATGGCTCAATACGTCTACACCATGCACCGGGTCGGCAAAGTCGTGCCCCCGAAGCGTGAGATTCTCAAAGACATTTCCCTTTCCTTCTTCCCGGGCGCCAAGATCGGCGTGCTCGGTCTGAACGGCGCGGGTAAGTCGACCCTCCTGCGCATCATGGCCGGGGTGGATACCGAGATCGATGGTGAAGCCCGCCCGATGCCTGGCATCAAAGTCGGCTACCTGCCCCAGGAACCCAAGCTGGATCCGACCAAGACCGTGCGCGACATCGTTGAAGAGGCGGTGGGCGAAATCAAGCAGGCCCAGGCCCGCCTGGACGAGGTCTACGCCGCCTACGCCGAGCCGGACGCCGACTTCGACGCCCTGGCCGCCGAGCAGGCCAAGCTCGAAGCCATCCTCCAGGCCTCCGATGGCCACAACCTGGAGCGTCAGCTGGAAGTCGCCGCCGACGCCCTGCGCCTGCCGCAGTGGGACGCCAAGATCGAACACCTTTCCGGTGGTGAGAAGCGCCGCGTGGCCCTGTGCCGCCTGCTGCTGTCCGCTCCCGACATGCTGCTGCTGGACGAGCCGACCAACCACCTGGACGCCGACTCCGTAGCCTGGCTGGAGCATTTCCTCCACGACTTCCCGGGTACCGTGGTAGCCATTACCCACGACCGTTACTTCCTCGACAACGTCGCCGGCTGGATCCTCGAGCTGGACCGTGGCCACGGCATCCCCTTCGAGGGCAACTACTCCGGCTGGCTGGAATCCAAGGCCAACCGCCTGGCCCAGGAAGCCAAGCAGGAAGCCTCCCACGCCAAGGCCATGAAGGCCGAACTGGAATGGGTTCGCCAGGGCGCCAAGGCTCGCCAGTCGAAGTCCAAGGCCCGTCTGCAACGCTTCGAGGAAATGCAGTCGCAGGAATTCCAGAAGCGCAGCGAAACCAACGAGATCTACATCCCGGCCGGTCCGCGCCTGGGTGACAAGGTCATCGAGCTGCAGAACGTCACCAAGGGCTACGGCGATCGCGTGCTGATCGACGACCTGTCCCTGAGCATTCCGAAGGGCGCCATCGTCGGCGTGATCGGCGGTAACGGTGCGGGCAAGTCGACCCTGTTCCGCATGCTCACCGGCAAGGAGCAACCGGACTCGGGCACCATCGATATCGGTGAAACCGTGCAGATCGCCAGCGTCGACCAGAGCCGCGAGATCCTCGACGGTGGCAAGACGGTATGGCAGCAGGTTTCCGATGGCTTCGAGCAGATCAAGATCGGCAACTACGAAGTCCCGTCGCGCAGCTATGTCGGCCGCTTCAACTTCAAGGGCGCCGACCAGCAGAAGTTCGTCAAGGACCTCTCCGGTGGTGAGCGTGGCCGCCTGCACCTGGCCCTGACCCTGAAGCAGGGCGGCAACGTGCTGCTGCTCGACGAACCGTCCAACGACCTCGACGTGGAAACCCTGCGTGCGCTGGAAGAAGCGCTGCTGGACTTCCCCGGCGCCGCCATCGTGATTTCCCACGATCGCTGGTTCCTGGACCGTATCGCTACCCACATCCTGTCCTACGAGGACGACGGCAAGGTGAACTTCTTCGAAGGCAACTACACCGAGTTCGAGGCAGACCGCAAGAAACGCCTTGGCGAGGCTGCCGCCCAGCCACACCGCGTGCGTTACAAGAAGCTGGCCCAGTAACCCTACCGGGCAGGCATCACAAGACAACGGAGCCCTTTGGCTCCGTTGTCGTTTCAGGAGGTTCCGTGAAGGGATTCAATCACTACCTGTTCTGGCTTTCGTCCCTGGCGCTGTTCGGGGTCTGCGGCCTGTATTTCTCCTTCTACCCATCGCCTGCCTGGAAAGCCGGTTCCGTGGGCTGCGCCCTCGTGCTCGGCAGCGGGCTTTATGCATGGCTGGCCTGGCGCGAGCGCTTCGTCAGCCTCTTCCAGCTGGAGACGGACAGCGCGCGCTGGCAGTTGCACGCTGTCCTGGGGTCGCTCCTGATCCTGGTGGTCTGGGGCGCGCTGCAGGTGCCAGCGGCCGCGCTATATACCCAGTGGTTGGGGGAGGATTCCGAGTTCGCCGCGCGGATTCTGGGCAAGGCTGACGGTGGCCTCGGCTGCCAGTTCCGAGTGGAGCTGGTGCTGGACGATGCGGCAATGGGCGTCGGTGTCTGCGTTGCGGAGGATGTCTGGCATTCCCTGCCGGACCACGGCACGGTGGTGATGCGCGGCAAACGCAGCGCGATGGGCATCAATCCCCGAGAAGTGTTGAAAGTGTCCGCGCGTTGATGACGGGTCAGGACCATGGGCAGAACTGGTGCGCTGGATGCTCAGGCGTGGTGCGACCATTGGTCGGCTGGTTGCGGCGCCAATCCCCGTAAATAGAGCGTTAAGGTACGGAAATTCGCTGCTTTCAGTGCTGATTTACATTTAATGCACCAAAAAGATTCAGATATGCGTCATTTTGCCCTATCGAGGTGCTGTCCAGATTGGTAGAGTCTCGCGCCATAAATTGTTCACAAAAGAAGAAATTGGTGAGAGTCATGACGCAATCTGTCGACGCCTTCCTGCTGCGCCTCAAGCAGCGCGACCCCGATCAGCCTGAGTTCCATCAGGCCGTGGAAGAGGTACTGCGCAGCCTTTGGCCATTCCTTGAAGCCCATCCACAGTACCTGCAGGCCGGCATCGTCGAACGTATCGTCGAGCCGGAACGCGCCGTCCTGTTCCGGGTGCCGTGGGTCGACGACCAGGGGCAGGTCCGCGTCAACCGTGGTTTCCGTGTGCAGATGAGCAGCGCCATCGGTCCCTACAAGGGCGGCCTGCGCTTCCATCCCTCGGTGAACCTGGGCGTGCTGAAATTCCTCGCTTTCGAACAGGTCTTCAAGAACTCCCTGACCTCGCTGCCAATGGGCGGCGGCAAGGGCGGTTCGGACTTCGATCCCAAGGGCAAGAGCGACGCCGAAGTCATGCGCTTCTGCCAGTCCTTCATGAGTGAGCTGTACCGCCACATCGGTGCCGACCTCGACGTGCCGGCCGGTGACATCGGCGTTGGCGCACGCGAAATCGGCTTCCTCTTCGGTCAGTACAAACGCCTGTCCAACGAGTTCACCTCGGTATTCACCGGCAAGGGCCTGGCCTACGGCGGCAGCCTGATCCGCCCCGAGGCCACCGGTTACGGTTGCGTCTACTTCGCCCAGGAAATGCTCAAAGGCATCGGTCGTGACTTCGACGGCCAGCGCGTGACCATTTCCGGTTCCGGCAATGTGGCCCAGTACGCGGCACAGAAGGTGATGGAACTGGGCGGCAAGGTGATTTCCCTGTCCGACTCCGAAGGCACCCTGTTTGCCGAGGCGGGCCTGACCGTCGAGCAGTGGGAAGCGCTGATGGAGCTCAAGAACGTCCGTCGTGGCCGCCTCAGCGAACTCTCCGGTCCAGGCCTGCGCTTCCTGCCTGGCCAGCGTCCCTGGGCCCTGGCATGCGACATCGCCTTGCCCTGCGCGACCCAGAACGAGCTGGATGCCGACGACGCCCGCGCCTTGCTGGCCAATGGCTGTGTCTGCGTCGCCGAAGGCGCCAACATGCCGTCGACCCTGGCAGCGGTGGACGTATTCCACGAAGCAGGCATCCTCTTTGCGCCGGGCAAGGCCTCCAACGCCGGCGGTGTCGCTACCAGCGGCCTGGAAATGAGCCAGAACGCCATGCGTCTGCACTGGACCGCGGGTGAAGTGGACCAGCGCCTGCACGGCATCATGCAGAACATCCACCACGCCTGCGTGAGCTATGGCGAAGAGAACGGTCGGGTGAACTACGTGAAGGGCGCCAACATCGCCGGCTTCGTGAAAGTCGCCGATGCCATGCTGGCGCAGGGCGTGGTGTAACGCTGCTGTAGGCCTTGTAGGGGCGAATTCATTCGCCAAGGGCAGCGCAGCTGCCCCCTTCAAGGTCTGTAGGGCAGACCTTCGACCTGCTTGGCGAATGAATTCGCCCCCACAGTTTCATTGCCGTCAATCCGGATGCAACGCCCGCCCCATGGCGTTGCTCCTGTCCCGCTCCCACTCATCATCGTGCCGATCACGGCGCCAATCCTCGAAATCGCGGCGCTCCTCGCTCTGCACCTGCGCCTGGCACTGGCGAAAACCGTCGCTCCAGCCTTCGGCGTACGTTGCGTCCTTGAGATAACGCGGCACGTCCTTGCGGAACTCCCCGCTGATGGTCCCGGCTGCCTGGCGGCCGCTGCTGCAGCCATCGGCGAAACCGTCGGCGAAGGCGGGGGGATAGCCCTGGGCGATCAGGTGGTCATGGGTGGTTTCACAGCCTGCGATCAGGCTGCCGAGAAGCATGAAGAGGGCGACGTGACGCGACGCCATGGTGGCTCCCGTGCGCCGAGGGGCGGGCGCACGCGCAAAGAGGATTGCGAACGACTCTAGCGCGGGCCTTGTGATGAAAACGTCAAGGCGTTCAACCCTTGACGCAGACCACCTGGCGCAGGGTATGCACCACTTCCACCAGGTCGCGCTGGGCCGCCATCACGGCATCGATGTCCTTGTAGGCCATGGGGATCTCGTCGATCACGTCCTTGTCCTTGCGGCATTCGACGTGGGCGGTGGCGCGGATCTGGTCTTCCACCGTGAACAGCTTTTTCGCCCGCCCACGGCTCATCGCCCGACCGGCGCCATGGCTGCAGGAACAGAAGGCGTCCTCGTTGCCGAGGCCCCTGACGATGAAGCTCCTGGCTCCCATGGAACCGGGAATGATGCCCAGCTCGCCTTTCTGCGCAGACACCGCGCCCTTGCGCGTCACCAGCACCTCGTGGCCGAAGTGCCGCTCCTTCTGCACGTAGTTGTGGTGACAGTTGACCGCTTCCAGGCTGGCTTCGAAGGGGCGTTTGAGCGCCTTGCGGGCGGCGTCTATAACCGCCTGCATCATCAGGGCGCGGTTCTGCCGGGCGAAGTCCTGGGCCCAGCCCACCGCTTCCACGTAGTCGTCAAAGTGCCGGCTGCCTTCCTCGAAGTAGGCCAGGTCGCGGTCCGGCAGGTTGGCGATGTGCTGGCGCATGTCGGCCTGGGCGAGTTCGATGAACAGGGTGCCGATGGCATTGCCTACCCCGCGCGAACCACTGTGCAGCATGAACCAGACGCGATCGGTCTCGTCCAGGCAGACCTCGATGAAGTGGTTGCCGGTGCCCAGTGTCCCCAGGTGATGGCGGTTGTTGGTCTTCTCCAGGCGCGGGTACTTCGCGGTGATGACCTTGAAGCGCCTGGCGAGTGGCCGCCAGGCCTGGTCGGCGGCATCCGGCACATCATCCCAGGCGCCCTGGTCATGTCGGCCGAAGGTCTTGCCGTGGGGGACCGCGCGTTCGATGGCGCTGCGCAGACCGTGGAGGTTGTCCGGCAGGTCGCGGGCGTGCAGGGAGGTGAGGGCGGCGATCATCCCGCAGCCGATGTCCACGCCGACTGCGGCGGGAATGATGGCGCCGACGGTGGGAATCACACTGCCGATGGTCGAGCCCTTGCCCAGGTGCACATCGGGCATCACCGCCAGGTGCTTGAAGATGAAAGGCATCTTCGCGGTGTTGATCAACTGCTGACGGGCTTCGTCCTCCACCGGCACACCCTGGGTCCAGAGCTTGATCGGCTTGCCGTTGGATACTTCCAGCAATTGGGGGCCGCTAGTCTTCATCTGTATCGCCTGACGAGGGTGTGGTAACCATTCTGGGCCCATTGTGGCGGGCCGGGCGCGCATCTTACCGGTGGCGCAGGGAGGTGAAATATGTACGCGAACTCGTTTGAACTTGGGAAACCACGTCCTGAGTTATCGGCTCTGCCTGTGAGGATTCGAATCTGCCGGAGCAGGATGAAGCCAATCCGGTAGGGTGCGCCGTGCGCACCGGCGGTTTGACCGGGTGTCGAAGCTGATCCTGAAGTCGGTGCGCGCAGCGCACCCTACGCCCCAGACCGAACTAAATTGCCCCTTCCAGGGGACTAGCCCAAGTCCACGTTCTACGAACGTGGATGTTTAATCGCGAACAAATTCACTCCTACAAGGTCCAGTTTGGCCAGTCAGTAGTGATACCACTTCAGTTCCAGCATCACTTCGTTCACCGGCGCGGCGAGCTGGCTGAACTCCCGCTGCGCGGTCAGGCGCAGGCCGAGGTTGCGGGAAATATCCCATTGCTGGTTGAGGGAGAACCGGCGACGGACTTCGCCGTTGTGGAAATAGTCGCCGGCCGCTTCCAGGCTGAGGCTGCCCAGCGGGTTGTGCCAGAGCAGCCCGGTGTTGAAGCCTGCTGCGGTGGCGATGAAGGGCGCGAAGTCTTCGTTGTGCTCGATGCGGGCGGTCGCCAGGGCGAAGCCGAGGGCGTCGTCCCCGAGTTGCCAGGAGCCGCCGACACCGCCATTGAGGTGGCTGACCAGGCGTTCGTCGCCATCCTCGCCCAATACCCGCTCCAGGCCGCCGGCCACTTGCCAGGACAGAGGCTTGAGCAGGTCCCCGCGCGGGGTCAGGGAGCGGATGGTAGCCAGGTCCAGGCGCTGCAGTTGCCAGTGGTTGTCCTCGTACTGGCGCAGCTTGAGCTGGAGGATCTCGATCTGCGCGCCAAGCGGGAATCCGGAGAGGTTGTCATTGAGGTCGTGATAGGCCATGCGCAGGCCGTACTCGGCGAAGGCGCGGTCCTCGCGGGTACCGGCGCCCAATTGCCAGGTCCGCGATTCGTGGCCTTCTTCGGGCAATCCGGGGCGGTCCAGGCTCAGCTCCGGCGGCGGATTGTGATTGATGCTCTGCAGCAGCTTGTAGCTGCGTGTGGCGCTTTCGCGGGTGCGCTCTTCCCCGGTGGCGCGGTAGCGAACCAGGCGGAAGGCGGCGTCCTGGATCAGGGCGCGGCGTGGAGCGGGCTGGGCGAGGAAGGCTGGATCATTCAGTAGCTGTTCGTTTTCGGCGAGCTGGCGTACCCACTGCTGTTCGTCGTGGTCCAGCGGCTCGGCGCGCGCCAGCAGTTCCTTTTCCCGCGAGGGGCGGTAGTCGATCGACTCCACCAGACCGGCTTGCTTGACCGCGCGCACGGTATCGGTGGGGATGGCGGTAATCGGGAACTGGTCGGTGAGCTCGATTCCGGGACGGGCGATCTCCAGCAGTTCCAGCAGGCGGTAGGAGCAGTTTTCGTCGAAGAAGTAATAGTCGAAGCGGATCTGCTTGAGCTCCCAGACGTGCTCCACCATGCGCCCGGTTTCCTCGGCGGTGAGGTTCAGGCGGTATTCCCAGAGATCGCGATTCTCCAGGCGGCTGTATTCCTTGAGCTTGTCGCGGTAGGGCACCAGGGCGAACAGGCCGGGATAGCCCCCCATCAGACCTTTCCAGGCGTAGAGGATGCTGTTGTCCGACCCTTCGATGAAGGCACCGAAGTTCAGCGCATAGCTGAGCATCGCGGTGTTGTTTTCGTGGATGTCCGGCTGGTCGATCCGCAACAGGGTATGGCCGAACATGGAGGAGGGGCTGTTGAGGTAGGCCGCGGGGAACACCAACACGGTGCTATCCGGGTTGATATCGGCGTACCAGGCCTTGTACTCGCCGCAAGCCGGCTGGGGCAGGTCGCTGAGCTGGAGCTGCTCGCGCAGCCAGCGAGTACGTGCGGGATAGACGCATTGCGGATGTTTGTCGCCTTGCTCGGCCGGCGCATAGAGCGCGGCAAGGGTGGCGCGCAGTTCGGCTTCCGGGTCGTTCGCCCCCGTTTCGGCCAGGAAGAACTCGGAATCGTCCACATAGCTGCGCCAGCCGCCCAGCTTCCCGGTCTCGTAGTGGCCGAGGGCAATCCAGTAGGGATCATATGCCAGCGCCTGGTGGCGTTCGGCGGGGATCTGGGGAGCGGCGTGGGCGGCGATCGAGGTGCACAGGGCGAGGTACGGGAAAATCCGTTTCAAGGGCGCAGCTCTTCCTGGTGAGAGATTGGTCCGAGCTTTGGGTAACGCCGGGGCGGGTGTCAAGCAAGGCGATGACGCGCATTTGCGCAAGTTTGCACAAGTGGGATGCAGGCTGCGTTACAGCGTCCACACTTAGGGAGTGAACTGGGGAGATTCCAGCATGACAACCACAGACCCTCGGGCTGCACTCGATGCCCTGATAGTGGAGTACACCGCCCGCGCCAACTCCATTCGTGAAGACCTGGCCAGCAGCCACTCGCCGGATTTTGCCGAGCAGGCGGGGGAGCGCGAGAACGACGAAGTGCTGACTGCCATCCTCGCCGAAACCGAGGCCGCCCTGCGCCGCGTGGGCATGGCCAAGCTGCGCCTGGCGGACGGCAGCTACGGTTTTTGCCAGCGTTGCGGCGATGCCATAGAGCCGGCGCGACTGGCGGTGCTGCCGGCGGCCGAGTACTGCCTGAGCTGCGCTGACCTGGCCCACTGAACACCCTGGCGTTTTGCCTTGCCAGTGATGTCAGGGCGGCGCCAGAATGCGGCCATTGCTTTCTTGCCGAGCCATTAAGGACACTCGATGCCTGACTCCTTCGCTGCCAGCCTGCGACTGGCGCCCGATGCGCTGACCCGTCCGTTCGAGCCCCACCAGTTCAGTTTCCAGTCGACCGAGGACCTGGAGCCCTTCCGCGGCGTGCTCGGCCAGGAGCGCGCGGTGGAGGCCCTGCAGTTCGGCGTGGCAATGCCGCGTCCCGGTTACAACGTCTATGTAATGGGGGAGCCGGGCACTGGCCGCTTCTCCTTCGTCAAACGCTACCTCAAGGCCGAGGGCAAGCGCCTGGAAACCCCGGCGGACTGGCTCTACGTCAACCACTTTGAAGAACTCCGCGAGCCTCGTGCCCTGCAATTGCCGTCGGGCGAGGCGAACGATTTCATCAGCGACATCGAGCATCTGGTGGACAACCTCCTGTCCACCTTCCCGGCGGTATTCGAGACGCCGACCTTCCAGCAGAAGAAGAGCGCTATCGATCGCGCCTTCAACCAGCGCTACGACCGTGCCCTGGACGTCATCGAGCGCCTGGCCCTGGAGAAAGACGTCGCCCTCTACCGTGACAGTGCGAACATCGCCTTCACGCCCATGAAGGACGGCAAGGCCCTGGACGAAGCGGACTTCGCCCAGTTGGACGAGGCCGAGCGCGAGCGTTTCCACGATGACATTTCCATGCTGGAGGAGCGCCTGAACGAGGAGCTGTCCAGCCTGCCGCAGTGGAAGCGCGAGTCCAGCAACCAGCTCCGCCAGCTCAACGAGGAAACCATTACCCAGGCCCTGCAGCCGCTGCTTTCGCCCCTGTCGGCCAAGTACGCGGAGAACGCCGGCGTGGTGGCCTATCTGCAGGCCATGCAGGTGAACCTGCTGAAAACGGTGGTGGACCAGCTGCTGGACGACAAGCCGGACGCCCAGCGTCGCGAAATACTGGAAGAGCAGTACTGCCCCAGCCTGGTGGTGGGTCATCACGCCAGCGGCGGCGCCCCAGTGGTGTTCGAGCCGCATCCCACCTATGACAACCTCTTCGGCCGCATCGAGTACGGCACCGACCAGGGCGCCCTCTACACCAGCTACCGCCAGCTGCGCCCAGGTGCGCTGCACCGCGCCAACGGTGGTTTCCTGATCCTGGAAGCCGAGAAGCTGCTGGGCGAACCCTTCGTCTGGGATGCCCTGAAGCGCGCACTGCAGTCGCGCAAGCTGAAGATGGAGTCCCCTCTTGCCGAGCTCGGCCGCCTGGCCACCGTCACCCTGACACCCCAGATGATCCCGCTGCAGGTGAAGGTGGTGATCATCGGGTCGCGCCAGCTCTACTACACGCTGCAGGACCTGGATCCCGACTTCCAGGAGATGTTCCGCGTGCTGGTGGACTTCGACGAGGAAATTGCCCTGTCCGACGACAGCCTCGAGCAGTTCGCCCAGTTGCTGAAGACCCGCACCTCGGAAGAGGGCATGGCCCCGCTCACCGCGGCTGCCGTCGCCCGTCTGGCGACCTACAGCGCCCGTCTGGCCGAGCACCAGGGCCGGCTTTCGGCACGCATCGGCGATCTGTTCCAACTGGTCAGCGAGGCGGACTTCATCCGTCAGCTGGCGAATGAGCCGATGACCGATGCCGATCACATCGACCGTGCCCTCAAGGCCAAGGCCACCCGCACGGGTCGCGTATCCGCGCGCATCCTCGACGACATGCTGGCGGGCATCATCCTGATCGACACCGCCGGTGCCGCCGTGGGCAAGTGCAACGGCCTGACCGTGCTGGAAGTGGGCGATTCGGCTTTCGGCGTGCCGGCGCGGATTTCCGCGACCGTCTACCCGGGCAGCTCCGGCATCGTCGACATCGAGCGCGAGGTCAACCTGGGCCAGCCCATCCACTCCAAGGGGGTGATGATCCTCACCGGGTACCTCGGCAGCCGCTATGCCCAGGAATTCCCTTTGGAAATCTCCGCGAGCATCGCCCTGGAGCAGTCCTACGGCTACGTGGATGGCGACAGCGCTTCCCTCGGTGAGGCCTGCACCCTGATCTCCGCCCTCTCGCGCACGCCGCTCAAGCAGTGCTTCGCCATCACCGGCTCGATCAACCAGTTCGGTGAAGTGCAGGCGGTGGGTGGCGTCAACGAGAAGATCGAAGGCTTCTTCCGCCTCTGCGAAGCCCGTGGCCTCACGGGCGAGCAGGGAGTCATCATCCCCCATGCCAACGTCACCACCCTGATGCTGGACGAGCGCGTGCTGGACGCCGTGCGCAAGGGACGCTTCCACGTCTATGCGGTCCGCCAGGCCGACGAGGCCCTGAGCTTGTTGGTGGGCGAGCCGGCTGGCGTACCAGACGACAAGGGCCAGTTCCCTGAAGGTAGCGTCAATGCCCGCGTGGTGGAGCGACTGCGGGAAATTGCCGAGATGGGGCTGGAAGAAGAGGAGAAACCAGCTGTTGCCCAGGAGGTAGTGGAGGCCGTTGCCAAGGCCGCAGCACCGCCCAAGCCTGCGCGTAAGGGGCCAAAGAAGGAGCCCGGCAAGGCGCCGGTCCCGGACAAGACCCAGGGTCCGTCCTGAGCCTCTGCTGACTCGTCGCGCCGGGTTGGGTGCCCGGCGTGGCTGGTCAGTCATTGAGCGGTGGGGTAGGCCCCTCGGGTAGCCGGCGTCCCACCGCCTTTCCCTCACCCTGTACACAGGGTTATCCACAGTTCACGTGGATAAGCATCGTGCTTTCGTAGGGCTAAACTCGGGTGTAGGCTGAAAAACAGGCCTCTGCGAGGAAAGCCGCCATGACGCGCAACCTCTGCCTTACCCGCCAGTGCCTGGGACTCGTGACCCGGATCGAGTGTGTGATCCGTCCGCTGGCGGGAGAGAATGGACTCTGGACGCTGCTCTGTGCAGCGGGAATGTCGGGGGAACAACCCTCGGCGATCAAAGCCCAGGGCCCATTCCACGGGCCTCTCGTTGCGGAGTCGGTGCTCTCTGCGATTGCCGATTGCCTCGCCGAGCAGGGATACACCGAAGCCCACGATCCGCCGATCTGGCGGCTGCACCTCCAGGGTGAGTTGCGACGCATCAACGGCACGCGTTGCCGAAACCTTGGCGACTACCAGTTCCGCCCTGAAACCTGATGGGCTTCAGTTGGCCAGCTTTTGTGCAGCGGCTGGGAGCCTGCGGCGGTAGCGGCGTTCGTCGGACGTTCCAATGTTCGCTCACAGACTTATCCACAGTGTTTGGGGATATTTCGCTGCTCGTTGCCATTATTTTTCTGTAAGAAGCACCTCGCTATACTCGCGGCCGGTTTTTTACTGACTACGAGAAGCCATGGAACGCATTCTAGAAAACTCGATGTACGCCGCACGCTGGTTGCTGGCCCCGATCTACTTCGGTCTGTCCTTCGCGCTGTTGGCGCTTACCCTGAAATTCTTCCAGGAAGTCGTGCACATCCTGCCGCACGTCTTCGAGAAGTCCGAAGCCGACCTGATCCTGGTGCTGCTTTCGCTGATCGATATGTCGCTGGTGGGCGGCCTGCTGGTGATGGTGATGATCTCCGGCTACGAGAACTTCGTTTCGCAGCTGGACATCGACGACAGCAAGGAAAAACTGAGCTGGCTCGGCAAGATGGACTCCGGCTCGCTGAAGATGAAGGTGGCCGCATCCATCGTGGCAATCTCCTCCATTCACCTGCTGCGTATCTTCATGGACGCGCAGAACATCGATAACAGCAAGATCATGTGGTACGTGGTCCTGCACATGACCTTCGTCATCTCGGCCTTCGCCATGGGTTATCTGGACAAGATGACCAAGCACGACCACTGACAAGGTTTTATCGCTGCCCTGACCGCCCGGCCGCTGAAAAGCGGACGGGCGGTTGCGTATCTGCCGTCCGCATCCGGTCCAGTGCATTAGATTGGAGGTGTACAGCGAGCGAGGGCGACGCCATGAAATTGCACGACCTCAGCAGTCATGCCCGTGCCGGGCACATCGAAGAAATCAACCTGATCTCTCTGGAAGGCGGCATCTATCTGCTGGAAGCCCGAATCGATGGGCGTACCCATCATCTGGATGACGGCCAGGGCCATGCGACGCATCTTCGATCGGTGGAACACGCCCGGGAAGTGCTTCGCGAGTTCCCGGACCTGCCCTTCCACCTGGTGCACAGCGTGGTGCACGACGAGATGTGCGGGATGGAGGCGGACAGCCAGGATACGGTGCGCGTGCCTATTTCGACCCGCGTGTCCCACTGACCCTGCGGCTGTGGGTGGGCGCCCGCGCCGGGAAAGGGAAGCTGTGCTAGTCTGGCCGGCCTTTTTTTCCCGGAGCGGAGTTCCGCCATGTCCCAACTTGATCTCTCTACCGACGAAACCCGCGTCAGCTACGGCATTGGCCGTCAGCTCGGCGACCAGATCCGTGACAATCCCCCGCCCGGCGTGAGCCTTGAGGCTGTGATCGCTGGCCTCAGCGATGCCTTCCAGGGCCTGGAAAGCCGCGTCGATGGCGCCGCCCTGTCCGCCAGCTTCCGCGTCATCCGCGAGCGCATGCAGGCCGAAGCCGAAGCCAAGGCCGAAGCCGCCGCCGGCGCTGGTCGCACCTACCTGGAAGAGAACGCCAAGCGCGAAGGCGTGACCGTCCTGCCGTCGGGCCTGCAGTTCGAAGTGTTGGTAGCGGGTGAGGGCGCCAAGCCGTCCGCCGAAGACACCGTACGTACGCACTACCACGGCACCCTGATCGACGGCACTGTGTTCGACAGCTCCTATGATCGTGGCCAGCCGGCTGAATTCCCGGTGGGCGGCGTGATCGCCGGCTGGGTCGAGGCCCTGCAACTGATGAACGCCGGCAGCAAATGGCGCCTGCACGTTCCGAGCGAACTGGCCTACGGCGGCCAGGCTGTCGGCAGCATCCCGCCGCACAGCGTGTTGGTGTTCGACGTGGAGCTCCTGGACATCCTCTGATCCAGGGCGACCCCTGGGCGAGCCATCCCTGGCCCGCCCAGGAACCGGCGAGGGCGCCTTTGCCCTCGCTGCAAGCGCGGCGCCCGGGCGCCGCTCTTGCGGATGACGCATCCTGGCGTCATCCAGATTCCGGAATGACCCTCAGTGCAGCTCGCCGTGCGGACGCAATGCCCTGGCGTAGCAGAACAGGAAGAGGTTTCGCACCAGTTCCTTGAGCACCAGCGGTTCGCTTGAGTTGAGGCAGGCCAGGTCGAGGTCGCCCTGGTCACGCAGTTCGTCGAGGGCTTCTTCTTCCAGCACGGCGCAGACCTCACCGGTTTCCCTGTGAAGTATCCGCAGGTAAGGGTGGGGGCGATCCAGCCAGGCATCGATCAGGTAGGTCATGGCTCATCTCCTTGAAAACCGTTGAGATGAGAATAATTCCCATTATTAAAATAGCAAGCGCTAATCGATACCTTTCGTCGAGGCAGAAAAAAGCCCGTCACCAGGACGGGCTTTTTCGGCTGATCAGAACCTCAGTGGGTGCGCGCGACAGCGAACTCGGTGAGCTCCACCAGCGCATCGCGATAGGCGTTGGCTGGCAGCGTGTCCAGGCAGGCAATGGCGCGGGCGGCATAATCACGGGCCAGTTGGGCGGTGTAGTCCAGGGCGCCGGCGGCTTCCACGGCTGCGCGGATACCTTCCAGGTCTTGGCTACCGCCTTGCTGGATGGCCTTGCGCACCAGGCTGGCCTGCTCCGGAGTGCCATCGCGCATGGCGGCGATCAGCGGCAGGGTGGGCTTGCCTTCGGCCAGGTCGTCTCCGACGTTCTTGCCGAGGGTGGCAGCATCGCCACGGTAGTCGAGCAGGTCGTCCACCAGTTGGAAGGCGATGCCCAGGGCGTCGCCAAACTGGCGCAGGGCCTCGGACTGCTCGGCGCTAGCGCCGGCCAACACAGCGGCGCTGTGGGTCGAAGCTTCGAAGAGCATCGCGGTCTTGCCGCGAATGACTTCCATATAGGTTTCTTCAGTGGTGCTGGCGTCACGGATTTTCGACAGCTGCAGCACTTCGCCTTCGGCGATGACCCGAGTGGCCTGGGAGATGATGCGCATCACCGGCATGGAGCCGAGTTCCACCATCATTTCGAAGGAGCGGGCATAGAGGAAGTCGCCCACCAGCACGCTGGGTGCGTTGCCCCACAGGGCGTTGGCGGTGGAGCGGCCGCGGCGCAGGCCGGAGGCATCCACCACGTCGTCGTGGAGCAGGGTGGAGGTGTGCAGGAACTCGATGGTGGCGGCCAGCAGGCGCAGTTGGTCGCCGCCGAAGCCAAGGGCATTGCCGCTCAGCAGGACGAGCAGCGGACGCAGGCGCTTGCCACCGGCGGAGACGATGTAGTCACCGATCTTTTCCACCAGGGGGACGCGGGAGGTCAGCTGCCGGCGAATGATGTCGTCGACTGCGGTAAAATCGTCCGCCACCACGCGGTAGAAAGCCTGGGGTTGCATCGGCCAGAAGTGCTCCTGTTGGGATGCGCGGCATGCTAGGGACCGGGCCGGGGACTGTCAAGGCGAGCCCTGGCGGTGCTTGCGCGGCAATCGCGCCTTGCGTACAATCGCGGCCCCTGAACTTCCTTGGGCATTTTCCTGCCTTACGCAATTGCACGGGCGTCAGTTCCGGCCCCATGCAGCCATGCCGACCGATACCTCTTTTTATAAAGCGTCGGGTGAGCAGGTTTAACGGAGAAAATCCATGTACGCAGTTATCGTTACCGGCGGCAAGCAATACAAAGTCGCTGAAGGTGAATTCCTGAAAGTCGAGAAGCTCGAAGTCGCCACTGGCGAATCCGTGACTTTCGACCGAGTCCTGCTGATCGGCAATGGCGAAGACGTGAAAATCGGTGCTCCGGTTGTTGATGGCGCCAAAGTAGTCGCTGAAGTGGTCTCTCAAGGCCGTCACGACAAAGTGCGCATCATCAAGTTCCGCCGTCGTAAGCACCACATGAAGCGCCAGGGCCACCGCCAGTGGTTCACTGAAATCAAAATCACCGGCATCCAGGCCTAATTTCCTTTTTGGAGGATTTGACTCATGGCACACAAAAAAGCTGGCGGTTCTACCCGCAACGGCCGCGACTCAGAAAGTAAACGCCTTGGCGTGAAACTGTATGGCGGCCAGGTCATCAAGGCCGGCAACATCATCGTGCGTCAGCGCGGCACCAAGTTCCACGCCGGCGTCGGCGTAGGCCTGGGCAAGGATCACACTCTGTTCGCGAAAGTGGACGGCGTGGTCAAGTTCGAGGTCAAAGGCGCCTTCGGTCGCAAGTACGTGAGCGTCGTCGCGGCCTGATCGCGATCTCGCTGCAAAAGCCCCGTCTTGCGACGGGGCTTTTTTGTTTCTGATATGCGGAAACTCTGAATTGCTCGAGCTTCCCTGTATCCTATGTTCTTTGTTTTCTACAACCCGTCCCCGTGACGGGAGGCGTCCTGATGAAATTCGTCGATGAAGTATCGATCTTTGTAAAAGCGGGCGACGGCGGCAATGGCCTGATGAGCTTCCGTCGCGAAAAGTTCATTGAGAAGGGCGGCCCCAACGGTGGTGACGGGGGCGATGGCGGCTCCGTATTCATGGAGGCCGATCCGAACCTCAATACCCTGGTCGATTACCGCTACACCCGTCGTTTCGACGCCCAGCGCGGTGAAAACGGCGGCAGCAAGGACTGCACCGGTCGCAAGGGTGATGACCTGGTCCTGCCGGTGCCGGTAGGGACCACGATCATCGATGCGGCGACCCAGGAAATCATCGGCGACCTGACCAAGCCGGGACAGCGTCTGATGGTTGCCCAGGGTGGCTGGCACGGCCTGGGCAACACCCGCTTCAAGTCCAGTACCAACCGCGCACCGCGTCAGACCACGAAGGGCAAGCTGGGCGAGTCCCGCGACCTCAAGCTGGAGCTGAAGGTGTTGGCCGATGTTGGTCTGCTCGGCCTGCCGAACGCAGGCAAGAGCACGTTCATTCGTGCCGTTTCCGCGGCCAAGCCGAAAGTGGCTGATTACCCCTTCACTACGCTGGTGCCGAACCTTGGCGTGGTCAGCGTGGGGCGTTTCAAGTCCTTCGTGGTCGCGGACATCCCCGGTCTGATCGAGGGTGCTGCAGAAGGCGCTGGCCTGGGCATTCGCTTCCTCAAGCACCTCGCGCGTACTCGCCTGTTGCTGCACATCGTCGACATGGCGCCGCTGGATGAAAGTGATCCGGCCGAGGCTGCTGCCACCATCATCGAAGAGTTGGGGCGCTTCAGTCCGGCCCTGACCGAGCGTGATCGCTGGCTGGTGCTGAACAAGGCTGACCAGCTTCTCGATGAAGATCGCGATACCCGCTTGAAGGCAGTGCTTGAGCGTCTGGGGTGGGAAGGGCCGGTGTTCGTGATTTCCGCCTTGGAGCGCGAAGGCACCGAAGCGCTCTCCCAGGAGATCATGCGCTACCTCGACGAGCGCACCCTGCGCATGGAAGAGGAGCCGGAGTATGCCGATCAGCTCGCTGAGCTGGATCAGCGCATCGAGGACGAGGCGCGTGCCCGTCTGCAGGCCATGGATGATCAGCGTGCCCTGCGCCGTGCCGGCATGAAGAGCGCTGGCGTCGATGATGACGACGATTTCGATGACGACGAGGATGACGGCGACGGGCCGGAAATCTTCTACGTACCCTGATCCTGGCGCCACCCGGCGCTGTGGGATGTTCGCATGGCCGCGCGCCTTGCCGCGCGGCCTTCTAGCTAAGGTTGGACGATATGCGGGACAAGGTGACTGGCGCGCAGCGCTGGGTGGTGAAGATCGGTAGTGCTTTGCTCACGGCTGACGGTCGCGGGCTGGATCGCTCGGCCATGGCGGTCTGGGTTGAGCAGATGGTGGCCTTGCGTGAGGCAGGTGTGGAGCTGGTGCTGGTGTCCTCCGGTGCTGTGGCGGCTGGTATGAGTCGCCTGGGGTGGCAGAGTCGCCCGAGCGCCGTTCACGAGCTGCAGGCTGCCGCTGCCGTAGGGCAGATGGGGCTGGTCCAGGCTTGGGAATCCAGTTTCGCCGAGCATGGTCGCCACACTGCGCAGATCCTGCTGACCCACGATGACCTGTCTGATCGCAAGCGCTACCTGAACGCTCGCAGCACCCTGCGCACCCTGGTTGAGCTGGGTGCGATTCCGGTGATCAACGAGAACGACACCGTGGTTACCGACGAAATTCGCTTCGGTGACAACGACACCCTGGCGGCGCTGGTGGCCAACCTGGTGGAGGCGGACCTGCTGGTGATCCTTACGGATCGCGACGGCATGTTCGACGCCGACCCTCGTCACAATCCCGATGCCCAACTGATCTTCGAGGCTCGTGCCGATGACCCTGCGCTGGATGCTGTCGCCGGTGGTACCGGTGGTGCTCTGGGGCGGGGCGGTATGCAGACCAAGCTGCGCGCCGCGCGGCTGGCGGCACGCTCCGGCGCGCACACCGTGAT
Source organism: Metapseudomonas resinovorans (assembly GCF_002003485.1). GTDB lineage: Bacteria > Pseudomonadota > Gammaproteobacteria > Pseudomonadales > Pseudomonadaceae > Metapseudomonas > Metapseudomonas resinovorans_D. Next base: position 121,231 of record NZ_BDMA01000057.1, on the reverse strand, counting down.
CGTCGGTGGGCGGATCGAGCGTGTTCTGGATCGCCTCAAGTCTGGTGAGCGCCTGGGTACGCTGCTTGCGCCTGAGCGCGGCATGCTGGCGGCGCGCAAGCAGTGGCTGGCTGGCCATCTGCAGACCCGTGGCACGCTGGTGCTCGATGCGGGTGCGGTCAAAGCTCTCCGGGAGGACCGCAAGAGCCTGCTGCCGGTCGGCGTGAAGGCTGTTCAGGGCAGTTTCCGTCGCGGCGAGATGGTGGTTTGCGTCGGGCCGGATGGTGCTGAAATCGCCCGTGGTCTGGCCAACTACAGCGCTCTCGAGGCGCAGAAGATCATTGGCCAATCGTCCGATCTCATCGAGAAGCTGCTGGGCTATGTCGATGAGCCGGAGCTGGTGCACCGGGACAACCTGGTCCTGGTTTGAGTTGGAGGGGCAGATGCGACTGATCAAGGGAGTGGCGGTGGCGCTTCTGGCGATACCGCTGTTGGCTGCTGCGGAGGAAATCGGCTCGGTCTCCACCGTGTTCAAGTGGATGGGGCCGAACGACAAGATCACGGTCGAAGCATTCGATGATCCGAAGGTGGAAGGTGTGACCTGCTACCTGTCACGAGCCAAGACTGGTGGTGTGAAAGGTGGGCTGGGGCTGGCTGAGGATCGTGCCGAGGCGTCCATTGCTTGTCGCCAGGTGGGGCCCATTCGCTTCAGTGGCGAACTCAAGGATGGCGAAGAGGTATTCAAGGAGCGCACGTCGCTGGTTTTCAAGACCATGCAGGTCGTGCGCTTCTTCGATCGCAAGCGCAATACCCTGATCTATCTGGTCTACAGCGACCGCGTGATCGAGGGCAGTCCACAGAATGCTGTTACGGCGATCCCGATCGTTCCATGGCCGAGCCGGCCTTGAGTTGATTCCAGAAAGCAGAAAGCCCGGAATTTCCGGGCTTTTTTATGGCTGCAGATCCTGCGTCAGGAAAATGCAGGCAATAAAAAAACCGGCCAGAAGGCCGGTTTTTTCGCAAGAACTCAAGCTTAGGCAGCAGCTTGACCGAGCGCCTTGATGTGGGCGTTCAGGCGGCTCTTGTGACGAGCAGCTTTGTTCTTGTGGATGATGCCTTTGTCGGCCATGCGATCGATCACCGGTACAGCAGCGGTGAAAGCGGCTTGTGCCTTCGGCAGGTCTTTGGCGTCGATAGCCTTGACCACGTTCTTGATGTAGGTACGAACCATGGAGCGCAGGCTGGCGTTATGGCTACGACGCTTCTCAGCCTGTTTGGCGCGTTTTTTGGCAGAAGGTGTGTTGGCCACCGTCAAGCTCCTCGAAACTGGGGAATTGAATCAAATTAAGGCCGCGAATCATGCCCACGTGATGTGGGCTTGTCAAGGGCGTTCAGGCAGGTCGGGCGACGAGCGTGCGCTTTTCTTGCCGGATGCTTTTATCCCGCACGGACTCTACACTCGGCAGCCTCGATTGTCCCCTGGCAGCATTGCCGAAGGACCGCGCAACACCTGTCCGGACCCCTGAATGAACCTGCTCAAGTCGCTGGCGGCCGTCAGCTCCATCACCATGCTTTCCCGCGTATTGGGCTTCGTGCGCGATACCATCGTCGCGCGCTATTTCGGCGCCGGCATGGCCACCGACGCCTTCTTCGTCGCTTTCAAGTTGCCCAACCTGTTGCGTCGAATCTTCGCCGAGGGGGCGTTCTCCCAGGCATTCGTCCCGATCCTGGCGGAATACAAGACCCAGCAGGGCGAGGAGGCGACCCGCACGTTCATCGCTTACATCTCCGGCCTCCTGACCCTGGTACTGGCGTTGGTGACCCTGCTCGGTGTGCTCGCGGCGCCGTGGGTGATCTGGGTGACCGCCCCGGGTTTTGCTGATACCCCTGAGAAGTTCGCCCTGACCACCGACCTGCTGCGGGTGACCTTTCCGTATATTTTCCTGATTTCGTTGTCATCGCTGGCGGGAGCGGTCCTCAATACCTGGAACCGTTACGCGGTGCCGGCCTTTGTGCCGACCCTGCTGAACGTCAGCATGATTGTCTTCTCGCTGTTCCTGATTCCCTATTTCGACCCGCCGATCATGGCCCTCGGCTGGGCGACGCTTGTCGGCGGCCTGGCACAGTTGCTCTACCAACTGCCGTCGCTAAAGCGCATCGGCATGCTCGTACTGCCTCGCCTGAACCTGCGCGATACCGGGGTCTGGCGCGTGCTCAAGCAGATGGGGCCGGCGATCTTCGGGGTTTCCGTGGGGCAGATCTCGTTGATCATCAACACCATCTTCGCCTCTTTCCTGGCGGCGGGGTCGGTGTCCTGGATGTACTACGCCGACCGCCTGATGGAGTTGCCGTCCGGTGTGCTCGGCGTCGCCTTGGGCACCATCCTGCTGCCATCCCTGGCCAAGACTTACGCGAGCGATGACCGCCATGCGTACTCGCAGCTGCTCGATTGGGGTCTGCGTCTGTGCTTCCTGCTGGTACTGCCTTGCACCCTGGCCCTGGCGCTGCTCGCCGAGCCGCTGACAGTGGCGCTGTTCCAGTACGGGAAGTTCACTGCCACCGACGCGTTGATGACCCAGCGCGCATTGATCGCTTACGCCGTGGGCCTGCTCGGGATAATCCTGGTCAAGGTACTGGCTCCTGGTTTCTATGCGCGGCAGAACATTCGCACGCCGGTGAGGATCGCCCTGTTCACGCTCATCGCCACCCAGTTGATGAACCTTGTCTTCGTCTTCCCGCTGCGCCATGCCGGATTGGCACTGGCGATCAGCCTCGCGGCTTGCATGAACGCCGGGCTGCTCTACTGGCAGCTGCGCAAGCAGCAGCTGTTCCAGCCGCAGCCGGGCTGGGGGAAATTTCTGGCAAAGCTCGTGCTGGCGGTGCTGGCGATGTGCGCGGTCCTGCTCGGCGTGATGTACCTGCTGCCCGCATGGGAGCAGGGAGGAATGGCCGAACGTCTGCTGCGCCTGGCCGCGCTCGTGGGTGCCGGTGTAATCACCTATTTCGGCATGCTGGCGCTCCTGGGTTTTCGCCTTCGCGACTTCGCCCGGCGGGCCGTGTAGTTCGCCGAGCTGCGACTCGTCGCCGCTTGTCGTGGTGACGGGTCTGTAGCGCCTGTTGTCCAGCCTCGGCTGTGCGTATAATCGACCACTTTGTGAACAAGACTTGTGCTATGCAGCTGGTTCGAGGTTTACACAACCTGCGGCCCCAACATCGGGGCTGCGTCGCCACCATCGGCAATTTCGACGGCGTGCACCGCGGCCACCAGGCCATTCTCAAGCGGTTGCGCGAGCGTGCGGCTGAGCTGGGTTTGCCTACTTGCGTGGTGATTTTCGAGCCGCAGCCGCGCGAATATTTCGGCCCTGACACTGCACCCGTGCGCCTGACGCGGCTGCGCGACAAGCTCGAGCTGCTGGCCCGCGAAGGGGTGGACCGGGTGCTTTGCCTGGCCTTCAACCACCGTCTGCGTGAGCTCAGCGCCGCCGAGTTCGTGCATGCCGTGCTGGTGGAAGGACTGGGCGCCAAGCACCTGGAGATCGGTGACGATTTCCGCTTTGGCTGCGACCGCGCCGGAGACTTCGATTTCCTGCTGCAGGCGGGCGAAGCGGAAGGTTTCAGTGTCGAAGCCGCGGCAACCGTCGAGCTGGATGGCTTGCGGGTCAGCAGCACCCGCGTGCGCCAGGCCCTGGCCGAGGGCGACTTCGTGCTTGCGGAGCGGCTGCTGGGGCGGCCGTTCACCATTACCGGCCGAGTGCTGCACGGGCAGAAACTCGGTCGCCAGCTGGGTACCCCGACCGCCAACGTGCAGCTCAAACGCCGCCGCGTCCCGCTCAACGGCGTGTACCTGGTCAGTGTGGAGCTGGAAGGCCGGCAACTGCCCGGCGTTGCAAACATCGGCGTGCGCCCCAGCGTGAAGGGCGATGGACGCGCCCATCTGGAGGTCCATCTGCTGGACTATTCCGCCGACCTCTACGACCAGCGGATCAGCGTGACCTTCCACCACAAGCTGCGTGATGAGCAGCGTTTTGCCTCCCTGGAGGCGTTGAAGTCGGCGATCGATGCGGATGTCGCTGCCGCCCGTGCCTATTGGCAGGGTACTCAATCAAATTGAAGAGCCTGGACTTGAAATGACCGATTACAAAGCGACCCTGAACCTGCCCGAGACGGCATTCCCGATGAAGGCCGGTCTGCCCCAGCGCGAGCCGGAACTGCTGCAGCGCTGGAACAGCATCGACCTGTACGGAAAGCTGCGTCAGATCGGCGAAGGTCGCCCGAGGTTCGTCCTGCACGATGGCCCGCCCTACGCCAACGGCAGCATTCACATCGGTCACGCGGTCAACAAGATCCTCAAGGACATCATCGTTCGCTCCAAGACCCTGGCGGGCTACGACGCGCCCTATGTTCCGGGCTGGGACTGCCACGGCCTGCCCATCGAGCACAAGGTCGAGACCACCCACGGCAAGAACCTGCCCGCGGACAAGACCCGTGAGCTGTGCCGTACCTACGCCGCCGAGCAGATCGAAGGCCAGAAGGCCGACTTCATCCGTCTTGGTGTACTGGGCGACTGGGGCAATCCCTACAAAACCATGGCCTTCAGCAACGAGGCCGGCGAAATCCGTGCACTGGCCGAAATGGTCAAGCAGGGCTTCGTGTTCAAGGGCCTGAAACCGGTGAACTGGTGCTTCGACTGCGCTTCGGCCCTGGCCGAGGCGGAAGTCGAATATGCCGACAAGAAGTCTGACGCCATCGACGTCGCCTTCGCCATTGAAGATGCCGACAAGCTGGCTGCTGCCTTCGGCCTGCCGAGCCTGGACAAGCCCGCTGCCATCGTCATCTGGACCACCACCCCCTGGACCATCCCGGCCAACCAGGCACTGAACGTCCACCCCGAATTCAACTACGCGCTGGTGGATACCGGCGCGCGCCTGTTGATTCTGGCCGAAGAACTGGTGGAATCCTGCCTTTCGCGCTACGGCCTGGAAGGCCAGGTCATCGCCACCGCCAAAGGCGAGGCGCTGGACCTGATTCGCTTCCGCCACCCCTTCTATGAGCGCCTGTCGCCCGTCTACCTGGCCGAGTACGTCGAGCTGGGCGCCGGTACCGGTATCGTCCACTCCGCGCCGGCCTACGGCGAGGACGACTTCCGTACCTGCAAACAGCACGGCATGAGCAACGACGACATCCTCAGTCCGGTTCAGAGCAACGGCGTCTACGTTCAGGACCTGCCGTTCTTTGGCGGCCAGTTCATCTGGAAAGCCAATCCGGCCATCGTCGCCAAACTGGAAGAAGTGGGTGCGTTGCTCAAGCACGAATCCATCAGCCACAGCTACATGCACTGCTGGCGTCACAAGACCCCGCTGATCTACCGCGCCACCGCGCAGTGGTTCGTCGGCATGGACAAGCAGCCGGAGCAGGGCGCCACCCTGCGCGAGCGTGCGCTGACCGCTATCGAACAGACCGAATTCGTTCCGGGTTGGGGCCAGGCGCGCCTGCACGGCATGATCGCCGGCCGTCCTGACTGGTGCATCTCCCGCCAGCGCAACTGGGGTGTACCGATTCCGTTCTTCCTGCACAAGGCCACCGGCGACCTGCACCCGCGCACGGTCGAGCTGATGGAGCAGGTTGCCCTTCGCGTCGAGCAGGAAGGCATCGAAGCCTGGTTCAAGCTGGATGCCGCCGAACTGCTCGGTGATGAGGCCGGCCAGTACGACAAGATCAGCGACACCCTGGACGTATGGTTCGACTCGGGCACCACGCACTGGCACGTCCTGCGCGGCTCCCACGCAGAACTGGGCCATGCCAGCGGTCCGGCTGCCGACCTCTACCTGGAAGGCTCCGACCAGCACCGTGGCTGGTTCCATTCTTCCTTGCTGACCGGTTGCGCCATCGACGGCCACGCACCTTACCGCCAACTGCTGACCCACGGCTTCACCGTGGACGAAAGCGGCCGCAAGATGTCCAAATCCCTGGGCAACGTCATCGCCCCGCAGCAGGTTACCGACAGTCTGGGCGCCGACATCCTGCGCCTGTGGGTATCGGCCACCGACTACTCCGGTGAGATGGCGGTTTCCCAGCAGATCCTCCAGCGCAGCGCCGATGCCTACCGCCGCATCCGCAACACCGCGCGCTTCCTGCTGGCCAACCTGAACGGCTTCGACCCGGTCAAGGACCTGCTGCCGGCGGAAGACATGCTGGCCCTCGATCGCTGGGCCGTGGACCGCGCCTTGCTGCTGCAGCGCGAACTGGAAGAAGCCTACGGCGAGTACCGTTTCTGGAACGTCTACTCGAAAGTGCACAACTTCTGCGTGCAGGAACTGGGCGGCTTCTACCTCGACATCATCAAGGACCGCCAGTACACCACCGCCGCTGACAGCGTGCCGCGCCGCTCCTGCCAGACCGCACTGTTCCACATCGCTGAAGCCCTCGTGCGCTGGATCGCGCCGATCCTGTCCTTCACCGCCGAGGAAATCTGGCAGTTCCTGCCGGGCGAGCGTAACGAGTCCGTCATGCTCAATACCTGGTACCAAGGCCTGTCCGAGCTGCCGGAAGGCACCGAGCTGGACCGCGAATTCTGGGAGCAGGTCATGGCCGTCAAGGCCTCGGTCAACAAGGAACTGGAAAACCTGCGCAGCAACAAGGCGATTGGCGGCAACCTGCAGGCCGAAGTCACCCTGTTCGCTGAAGACGCCCTGGTGGCGAGCCTGGCCAAGCTGAGCGACGAACTGCGCTTCGTGCTGATCACCTCGGCGGCTGACGTCCAGCCCCTGGCCAGTGCCCCGGCCGATGCCGTGGATACCGAAGTCGCCGGCCTCAAGCTGAAAATCCACAAATCCGCCCACACCAAGTGCGGCCGTTGCTGGCACCACCGCGCCGATGTTGGTCAGTTCGTGAAGCACCCGGAGCTGTGTGGCCGTTGCGTCGAAAACATCGATGGGGCCGGCGAGGTTCGTCACTATGCCTAAGGCATACGGCCGTCTCGGCTGGCTGTGGCTGACCGCCCTGGTGTTCATACTGGATCAGGCGAGCAAGTGGTTCTTCGAAACCGAGCTCAACCTCTACCAGCAGATCGTGGTCATCCCCGACTATTTCAGCTGGACCCTGGCCTACAACACCGGGGCGGCTTTCAGCTTCCTCGCCGATAGCTCCGGCTGGCAGCGCTGGCTGTTCGCGATGATCGCCTTGGTTGTGAGCGGCGTGCTGGTGGTCTGGCTGAAGCGCCTGAAGCCCGAAGAAACCTGGCTGGCCATCGCGCTGGCCCTGGTTCTGGGCGGAGCCCTTGGCAACCTTTATGACCGCGTGGTACTTGGCCACGTGGTCGATTTCATCCTGGTGCATTGGCAGAACCGCTGGTATTTCCCGGCGTTCAATCTGGCCGATAGCGCCATCACCGTCGGCGCCGTGATGCTGGCGCTGGATATGTTCAAAGCGAAGAAGTCCGGAGAACCTGCCCATGACTGAACATCGCATAGGGCCGGACATGGAAGTCACCCTGCATTTCGCCATCAAGCTGGATAACGGCGACGTGGTGGACAGCACCTTCGAGAAGAAGCCGGCCACCTTCAAAGTAGGCGACGGTAACCTGTTGCCTGGCTTCGAGAGCGTGCTATTCGGACTCAAGAGCGGCGACAAGCGCGTCCTCGCCGTCGAGCCGGAGCAGGGATTCGGCCAGCACAATCCGCAGAACGTGCAGGTGATGCCCCGTGGCAACTTCCAGGACATGGAGCTTTCCGAAGGCCTGCTGGTCATCTTCAATGACGCGGCCAACGCCGAGTTGCCTGGGGTGGTCAAGCTGATCGACGACACGCATGTGACCATCGACTTCAATCACCCATTGGCCGGCAAGCCTCTCGCCTTCGAGGTGGAGATCCTGTCGGTCAAGCCGGCCTGATCCCCTGCGGCCGGACGAGGTAACCGCCATGCAAATCAAACTCGCCAATCCGCGCGGCTTCTGCGCCGGCGTCGATCGCGCCATCGAGATCGTCAACCGCGCGCTGGAAGTCTTCGGTCCGCCGATTTACGTGCGCCATGAAGTGGTGCACAACAAGTTCGTGGTCGAGGACCTGCGCGCCCGTGGCGCGGTCTTCGTCGAAGAACTGGATCAGGTGCCGGACAACGTCATCGTCATCTTTAGCGCCCACGGCGTTTCCCAGGCCGTGCGCCAGGAAGCTGATCGCCGTGGCCTGAAAGTGTTCGACGCCACTTGCCCGCTTGTGACCAAGGTGCACATGGAAGTCGCACGCTACAGCCGTGACGGCCGCGAATGCATCCTGATTGGCCACGCCGGCCACCCCGAAGTGGAAGGCACCATGGGGCAGTACGATGCCAGCAACGGCGGCGCGATCTACCTGGTGGAGGACGAAACGGACGTGGAACGCCTGCAGGTCCGCAATCCGGAGGCCTTGTCCTTCGTGACCCAGACCACCCTGTCCATGGACGACACCAGCCGCGTCATCGACGCGCTTCGCGCCAAGTTCCCGAGCATCGGCGGCCCGCGCAAGGACGACATCTGCTACGCCACCCAGAACCGCCAGGATGCGGTGAAGCAACTGGCTCACGAGAGCGATGTCGTCCTGGTGGTCGGCAGCCCCAACAGCTCCAACTCCAACCGCCTGCGCGAACTCGCCGAGCGCCTGAACACCCCGGCCTACCTGATCGACGGTGCCGAAGACCTCAAGCGCGAGTGGTTCGAAAAGGCCCAGCGGGTGGGCATCACTGCCGGCGCATCCGCACCTGAAGTCCTGGTGCAAGGCGTGATCGACCAGCTCCGAGAGTGGGGCGCCGAGGTAGCCGTTGAACTGGATGGCCGGCCGGAGAATGTGACGTTCTCGATGCCGAAGGAATTGCGGGTTAAGGCGGTTTGAGCTTTTCCTGCTGAATGAAGAACGGGGCCTGATGGCCCCGTTTTCGTTTGCGTGCCTTTAGATGCCGCGGCAGCTTCCCCACAGATTTCCAAGAGGTGCGTTACCCGCGCGAACTCCAGCCGAAGTCAGGGTTAGGCTGCCCTGACCTGCCAGGATGCTGCCGGCTATAGGGGCGGCCGTCAGAGTATAGGTGCTGGCCGTGGCGGCGCTGATGGTCAGGTCGAATTGTTTGGGCGTGCCATCGACTGGGCTTTGGTTGGCGAAAATTGAAGGCGCGCCAGTATCAGCGCCACCTGCCGCAGCGGCTAGATAAGTACCTTGCTGAGACCTGAATCGCTCCATCGCATTGGCCAGCCCTGTGAGGGCGCCTTTGGCGTCCTCACAGGCCGTGCGCCGTACGTGGCCTTGGTAACTAGGAATTGCGATAGCGGCCAGAATGGCTACCACTGCGACCGTGATCATCAGTTCGATCAGGGTAAAACCATGATTCCCTCGGTGCATGTTCATCTGCTCTCGTTGATCCAGTAAGTTGAACCGGGTTCAGGCCAGCCCACTTCAACGCACTCGGTGCCAATGCACACTACCGGATCCTTCGACTGGCCTTCCGGGAACAGCACAATGGGGCGTGGGGGGATGCCGCCGGCTTTCAGGACATCCGCGCGTGCACTTGGAGTAGTGCCCGCCTCCTGTGAAACGGGAGTGGCATCGTAGAGATTGACCGCGTAGGCACGACCGATCCCTTGTACCGCCTTGCACGAATTGTTGGCTGCAGTCGGCTCATAGGTGTTGAAGAACAACTTGCCAGAGAAGGTGAGGGCATCCGAAAGAACCTTCTCACCAGTATTGGTCAGACGGATATACCAGCCGCCAGGTGAGCTGGCGAAGGCACTGGCGGCTGCTGTTTTCTCCGCAGTGCTGCCGTTCTGGATCAAATTGTCGGTAGCGTCGTACAGGTTGCTTTCAGTCAGAACCGTGTGGGATGCATTGCTGGAGATGATCGGCGTGCGGAAGGAATAGAAGCGATCAGCCGTTCCGTTGTCCAGCGGGTGACCGCGATAGCCCGAGCCGATGCTGACTACCAGAGTCTTGCCGCCTGCTACGGTCAGCAGGGCAACGCTGGGTTCGTTATAGAAACGCCGGAGTTTGGACTCCAGCTGGGCTGGGGTCTCGCTACCGGTATCGGCCGGGATCACGTTGGCGAGGATTCCGTCGTCAGCGCTGCCTGATGCACTGTCCAAGGGGCTGACCAGGCTGCTGGCATCACTGCCGTTATTGATGAAGAAGCGCCAGACCTGACCGCCCATGTCGGAGGCGAAGAACTGATCGGCGACCCCGTCGCGGTCGATATCAATGACCCGCAAGCTGGCAGGCATGCTGTAGACCATCTTGCTCAACTGCAGGGTGTGGCCAGTAGCGCTGCTGGCAGACCAGATCAGGGCGCCAGTCTTGGCGTTGACGATGTAGACGGCATTGCCCATGGTGTCGGCTGTCCGCGCGCTGATTTCGTCCTGATTCGGATCGTAGCCGCCCGCGAACACCAGTACATCGGTTGGCGGATTACTGCTGCTCGCGGCGCCGATCTGGACCTTGGTGACCACCGGCACCGACCAGGTTTGGCCGAGGCGGGAGAATCCGGTGCTGCTGTTATCCTTGAACCAGAGCATTTTCGGATTGTCTCGGTCGGTGACATCCAGCGCATAGAGGCTGCGTCCTCCCCGGCCCATGGTGGCATAGGCATAGACAAACTCCCCAGTGTTCAGCCCGCTAAGGCTGGCTGGAGGCGTCGTCGTGGAGTCCGGGTCACGGCCGCCGTAGATGACGCCGTTGCGGTTGGCATCGTTGACCCAGATGGCAACGGTGCTGTCCATCCCGTACTTGCGTGGCACCAGTGAGGTGGAGCGGGCGTTCGTCTTCAATTGCTTGATGTTGCCGAGCAGCTCCTGCGGCATGAAGGCCAGTTGCTCGACGCCCGTATTGGTATTGAACGCATGCAAGAACCCCTCGTTGGTACCAACGAAGGCGCTCTGGTCCTCGCTTGCGCACGCGGTCAGGCTGCTGTCCGTGAAGCTATTGCATTGATAGGTGACCAAGCGTGGTACCGAATGCAACGGATCGCCGATCGCATTTCGGGCACTGCCATCGGTGTTCAAGCCACGAATCCAGTTGATCAGTTCGGTGCGCTCAGTCGCGTTGGCTGCACCCAGTGCAGCACTGGTGATTGCCGCGTTGGCATCTTCGAGGCGATGAGCGCTGCTATTCAGGCTGACCGCTGTCCCTGAGACGCCACTGGGCGAGGTGCCGATAAAGGTGAAGGTACGGCGGCTGGCGGCCGCCGGCAGTTGATTGGCGACACCGCCAAGTACGGTGTTGTTGCCATCGGCCGAAGCGGTCCAGAAACTGCGGGCAGTGGTCTTGAAGAACCCGGTAAGGGGGTCGACAGCGCCGACATTGTCAGCATCGAGAATGACATCACCTGAGCTGCTGTTGAGGGCGTAGCGCTTCAGGTTGCCGGGCCAGCGGTTGGTTTCCGAGGGTTTGAACAAGGCGAAGTAGACCTCGTTCTTGTTGCTCTGGCGGTTGAACTGGTTCACTGCAGCACCGGGGCTGACGAAGGTGGTGTCGATGCTCAGCACGTTCTGCAGGATCTGGCTGAATGCCGCGCTCAGCTCGCTGGCGTTGGCGGCGGTATAGGCGTTGCCGTTGCCGTTGCTGGCAAGATCGTTCAGGAACGTCTGTGGCGCGGTGTTCGGAGCCAGGGCGCCCAGGGCGAAGCCGATGGTATGGGTGGTGACGAAGTTGTCTCCGTCGAAGGTGGACTGGTCGTTGTCGGCCAGATAGGTCGCCAAAGTTCGGCCACATTTTTCATCGCTAGCGCTTGCATCTCCCGTGCAAGAGCTGCCGGCCCAAGTGCCAATACCGGCTCTCGAAGCATCGGTCGAGCCGTTTGCCTGGCCGTCAGTCAGCAACACGACGTGAGTAGCTTGGCAGGCACTGGTAACGGGGCTCGGGTACCCACTGAGTTGGCCTTTGAGGTACTGCGCGGCCTCATAGTAGGTCGGCACTATTGGTGTACCGTCATTGGCGGTCATTGCTTGGACAAGAGCATTCAGGTGCTGGCGCACGGTGTAGGTGCTGTTCGCCAAGCCACCACTGGCAACCTTGATGCGCAGCTTCACCGATTGCGCCGGGTTGCTTTCGTAGGCCTGGACGTCCAGGTTGGTGTCGCTACTCTGCACCGACATCACAGTGAGGGCGTTGCCGGGTGTCCAGCCGCCTCGGTTGACGATGCTCTGCAGGCCGGTCTTGAGCTGGGTGCCATGGCAGGTGACCGGACTTCCGGTGACCCAGCTGGTGATTACGCAACTGCTGTCCGACGTGTCGTTGCGGTCACTGATATTGTCTTCGGAATTGGTGAAGGGGGCCGAGTTGTCGGCGTTCTCGAAACGCACTGTGGTGGTTACGTTAGGCGTGTTGACGGTATTGGCGGGCGTCAGGATCACCTGGGCATCGAGAATGGTCGCACTGTTGATAAGCGGGACGTTCTCATAACGAGCGGCGAAACGACTCCTGTCCATGGGGAGGGTGTTGCCACCGAGCGCCATGTCACCGTCATTCTCCTCGAAGGCATCATTCTTCGGGTTGGTGACGCTGGCTTCTATGATCGGATTGAGGCAACCGCCGGTACCGCCGGTATAACTGACGGTCAGAGTCGGCTGCAGGCCGGGCGCGCCATCCAGGCTATGGGCGGTGCGTGAGCCGGTGCCCGAGGTGGGTTTGAGGTAGAAGGCCATGGCATTGTTCCCGCACCAGCCTGGCAGGTTAACCACTTCCTGTACCAATGCTCTGATGTCCGGACCTTCCTCATGCACAGGCGGATTCTGGTTAGTCCAGGCCGGGGCGCTCCATCCAATTGCCGCTGTCGTTTTGGGGGTTCGGCCTGCAGCATCACTGCCGCTTGTGAACACAGCCGCGTCCACGGCCTGCTCAGCCTTTATCTCGAGGGTCAGCGGGTCGCCATTGGTGGTCGCCGGGGCAAAGTTCAGGTGCGCTCCGGTGATAGTGGCTCCTTGGGGGATGCCCACGTTCTGGAAGCGCAACAGGCCGGTCTTAACCTCATTCTGGAGCGCGGTACTGTTGTAGGTGATACGGATGGTCGGAGCGTTGAACATGCCATTGCTGGTGCCGCAGTAACCCGGGCTGCTGCTTGAGCCGCTTATGGCGCAGAAGGTGTAGTCATTCGCACCAGTCGCGCGCAGCTTGATGAGCATGGATTGCAGCGCGTCGGCATCATTGTCCAGCACCTGCTTGACCAGATCGGTGATGTCCAGCGTCGTAGTGCTCGACGAGTTCCAGGACGTTGCGGCGATGTTGGCCGTGATGTAGGTCCGATTCGGATTGATCTCGCTCAGGTCGTTCGGCACGACAGGGGCCTTGCTGTCCTGCATCGTTACCTGAACGGTAGGAAGGTTGTTGTTCTGGTTGTTGGTCGGTCGTAGGTCTAGGTAAGCCTTGAAACTTGCGTCGTTGTGGACGGCCGCGGGAATGCTCAAGCTTCGAAAATAAAGCAGTGCGCTACCAGTTACTGTGGGGTTTCCCCCACCACTTGCGGAACCGGTGTTGGTGTCGCTGTTGGAGCGGACATTGATCCTCTCGCTGTCGTTGTTGCCGCAGGCGTCGTTCGACGCATCGTGATCGTCGCTGGGTTCGTTCAGGCGGCACGCCCAATCCTTGTTGTTGTAGCGACTCTGAAAGAATGCGTCGTTGTGCGCCAGGACGCTTTTGCTGTTATTGACCGTCGTGGTGCTGGTGGTGATATAGCCCATCTGCAGTGTGTGACCGTCGATCGTCGCTCCACCACCGAGATTGCTCTGCGTTGCGTCGTCACCGCTGACCAGAATCTCCGGCGTACTGGCAACCTGTTGCACAGAACCAGGGAGCGGAGCATCTATATTGCTGACCGGGTAGACCATGCGCGTATTGTTGTACGCACTGCGTTCGTTGAGCACCATGATCCCGGCGTTGATGGCGCCAGCACTATTTATGATGCTAGAGAAGGATTCCTTGAGGATCTGCATCCGCGATTTCTCGCTACCCGACGGAGTGTTGTTACTGGCCGTCCGCCAGGCCATGGAACCGGAGTTGTCGAGGATGAAAAGTACATTGGGGCGAATACCGGTATCGATCGCCGGCCCACCGAAGAAAATCTCGGTGTCATCTGCATAACTATTCGCTGCACTGAAGATCAACAAGCTGGAAAGCGTGCTGAGGGCCAGGCGGTGGAGGGTTCTTATACGAGTTTTCAAGGCTGTGCCCTCATCTTGCATCAGCGAGTTTCAATTGAATCCAAGGCAGCGATAGCCGCGACGGTGCAATGAGTGGGTATTGTCTTCGATAGCGGCTGCGGTGGTCGCAGCGGGTTCGAGAGTTGCCGTGCTGGTGATGTCGTAACGCCCGGTTATGGGAGACCCCGGCTTCACGTCCAAGTCGCCTACTTCGTCGTAAGTGACAGTCACAAGAGCCCGGGTGACGCGACCGCTGGCATAAGTGACGGACTGAATTGTCTGGCTCTCAGGGGCGGAGCACGTAGTCATCTTGCTGATGTTTATCGAGGCAAGACCACTCTCCGCAGTCTGGAACGCGATATTGTTTTCCTGGGAGTTGAATGCCATGCGCTCCTGCAGTGAGGAGGTGCTGGAGGCCGATATTGCGAGTACGGTTAATAGCAGCAGAAAGATCAAGCTGACGATCAGGGCAACACCGCGCTGATTCCGGGCAAGAGTTGTCATGGTCAATTCCGGTTCCGCATGTCGATTGTGGTATTGAATACGCGACGAATTTTCTGATCGTTAACCGCGGCAAACTGGTTGTCTGCACTGATATTAGCGATGTCGAAGACCTGATTGCTGGTGCCGCTGGCGGCGTTCTCGGGGCTGGCGATCACCAGGCTGATCTTCACCTGACGGACCTGAACCGGCAGATTGGGATCGCCAGCCAAACCATTGGCGTCGTACCAGCGTGTTTGCCCACCGCTGTCGATGCCGTAGAGCACCTGGAAGTTCTCGACATTGGCAATTACTTCACTGCCGTTCTTTCGCAGGGCGCCATTGCTGACGTCATATTTCACTTGACCAAGTCGCGTGATTTCCGAACCTTCGGCCGTGGTGTTTCCAAAAAAGTTTGGGGTATTGCCGTTTTTGTCTTTTATTTGCGTCAGGGAGTATTTGAACGGCATCTTGGTGCGGCTATCAGTACTGCTGGAAACATCGTTTGAGCTGGATGTGGATACGGTTGCAGTAAATACGTAAGCTATTTCGCAATCGGTCAAGACGAACTCCTGACCTTGGCCATTGCCAATTCGAAGGTTAGGGTCGCTGGTGACCAGTGTCGCGGTGGCGCCAGTAACGTTGAACAGTTCGGCGCGGATAGAAGAACCATGAACAATTGTTATCTCGTCACTTGAGGTGCCGGCCCCTTCACGAGTGTCTGTGCCTATTTGGCCTATGGCAGCAGCTGGAAATTCGCGGACAGGTTTGTGGTCGCTGGGATACAAGTCTTCTAGTTTCGATGGGTTAGGATCTGCGCAGCCGATGTAGCCCGTACTCCGTAAGTCTTCCTTGAGTATTTCGAGCGCCACCCGACCACTTTCCTGCAGGCGGGCAAGAGCGGTATTGGCCTTGTCGCTTGCACTTGTGTTGCTGAACATTTGCAGTATGCCCAAGAGCAGCAGAGAGCTGAGCAGGATTGCGACCATCAACTCGATCAATGAGAGTCCTAGCTGCTTTCCCCGCGAAGAGTGATACCGATACTTCATAGGTTGACCCTTAATACGAAGGAGCACTGAGGAGTGCCGTTGACCGGTGCGCAGGCTCTGGAACTGTCTTCCTGCCAACTGATAGTGATGGTGTATTGGTTGGTATTGAGGCGCGCCACTGTGCCCCTGACTCCTGCTAGGGCCAGTTGGGTCATCCATTCGTGTACGTCCAGTTGCGCGACATTCGTAGCGGAGCAGCCGTTTGCCTTGCACCCGGGGTCGCTCGGAGTGGCTGTGGCAGTAGTGACCACATAGCTGTTACCGGTGATCGCCACATTCCGATTGAGCCGCATGCGCTCGGCTATATCGTAGGCAAGCCAATTGGCCTGACTACGTTGGTAGGCGCTCTGGTTGGACTTCATGCTGGTAAGCATCAGGCTGGCCATGCCTAACAGGCCGATGGCAAGAACCAACAGTGCGATCAGTACTTCGATCAGGCTGAAGCCATTTTCTCGGGCTAAGGCTCTTACGGAGGACATGCCGAATCTCCAGCTTGATAAGTACGGCTACCGGCCTGGCCCGCAGCATTGACAATTATGGTTCTGGAGTCGGCGTTGCCGCGTGAGTCGCAGACTCGCAGGGTTCCGCCGACACTCGTACCGTCCGCTGCGTAGACGATCGAGGCGGGTCCGACAATATTGAAGTCTGCATTGGCTTGCATGACGCGGATGACCGTGCCGTCATCGCGCCGCGCAAGCGTTCCGTCATTCCAACTGGCGCTATTGCACGTGCCCTGGTCGTTGCTGGGGCAGACAGTGGCTTGCTGCCGCTGAGTCACAGCTTCACTGCGCGCCAGTTGCAATACGCCCAACAGTCCGTTGGTCTGGCTGGTCATGCTGTTGTTCTGCATTAGTGCCTGAAAGCTTGGAATACCAATGCTCGCCAGGATTGCCACTATGGCAATCACTACCATCAATTCGATCAAAGTGAATCCATTTCGTAACTGCATCGCCGCGATCCATATCTGCTTGGGCTTACCCTACCCGATGAACGGATTATCAGCGCTTTTCAGATGACCAGCGAGCAGAATCCACGACGAGTTGCACCTTAGCTGCAAGGTGCGTCATCAGAGGGTGCGTGGGTTCTCACTCTGCCTGATAGGTTGATCACGACTTGCTTCCTGGCTGAGCCTGCGCGGCAGAAAGTGAACGTGCCATTCATGGCTGGCGTTGTGCCGTCCATCTTGAAGTGCAGGTAATTGGTTCGGCGAAATCCTCGCCAGTACAGATCGAAATTGTCGATAAGTTGTAAGGCGCGAAGCAGATCTTCGTCGGTGTCGAGCTGCCCGTTCCTGTTCCGGTCATTGAAGATCAGTACCTGACCTTGCCAATGTGGCTTGTCAGCGCAGAAGCCTTGTCCAGCGCATATCCCTACCACCTTGCGCTCCATCACCGCGGTGCTGCGTGCATAATGCAGCGCTCCGATTAGTTGGTTGACCGCTGCCGTCTCGCGGCTGCGTTCGATGGTCGTTACGAAAGAAGGCATGGCCAGGCCAAGCAGGATGCCGGCAATGAGCAAACAAAAGAGAAGCTCGACCAGCGTATGGCCGTAACGTGATTTCATGGTCGGCGTCCTTGCCGGGGCGGAAATGTGTGTGCGGGCAGTCTAAGGTGGGGTTTTTTGATGCCAACCGATGTAGGAAAAAGCGTCGCCATTGTGGGTGGCGGTGCCATAGGCCTTCTCAGTGCGCTCGAGTTGGCGCGCAATGGGCAGCAGGTCTGCCTTCTGGAGCGCGGCGACACGGGGCGCGAGTCTTCCTGGGCGGGAGGCGGTATCGTTTCGCCGCTGTACCCATGGCGATACAGCAGTGCAGTGACGGCATTGGCGCATTGGTCCCAGGACTTTTACCCACAACTCGGTCAGCGATTACTCGCTGAAACCGGGATAGATCCTGAGGTCCACGAGACCGGCCTCTATTGGCTGGATCTGGACGACGAAGCCGAGGCCCTGGCCTGGGCAGCGCGCGAAGGGCGGCCGTTGGCGTCAGTGGAAATCGCCCAGGTACATGCCGCGGTGCCGCCGCTGGGAACGGGATTCCAGCGGGCTATCTATATGTCCGGTGTCGCAAACGTGCGTAACCCGCGCCTGACGCGAGCGCTGCGTGAAGCGCTGCTGCGGATGCCTAACGTGTCTGTGCAGGAACACTGCGAAGTACGTGGATTCGTTCGTCGGGACGGGCGCGTGATCGGAGTGGAAACGGCCCTGGGCGAGGTGCTGGCAGATCGGGTCGTGCTGGCTGCTGGTGCCTGGAGCGGTGAGCTGCTTGGCTTGCTCGGGCTGACGCTTCCGGTGGAGCCGGTCAAGGGGCAGATGATCCTGTTCAAGTGCGCTGCGGATTTCCTGCCGGCCATGGTGCTGGCCAAGGGGCGCTATGCGATCCCGCGCCGGGATGGTCATATCCTGGTGGGTAGCACCCTGGAACATGCCGGCTTCGACAAGACGCCCACGGGGGACGCGCTGGAAAGTCTCAAGGCCTCGGCTTTCGAACTGTTGCCGCAACTGGCTGAGGCCGAACTGGTGGGGCACTGGGCGGGGTTGCGTCCCGGTTCACCGGAAGGTATCCCCTTCATCGGTCCGGTGCCGGGGGCGGATGGGCTTTGGCTGAACTGTGGTCACTACCGCAACGGACTGGTGCTGGCACCGGCCTCGTGCAGGTTGCTGGCGGACCTGATGCTGGAGCGGGCGCCCATTATTGACCCGGCGCCGTACGCTCCTGCCGGTAGATTGGCGTGAGGAACCTATTCGCCAGCAAGCTGGCTCCTACTTTTTGCGGGAGCCTGCTTGCTGGTGAATGTCAGTCGATGCCCAGCTTCTTCAGGCGATAGCGCATGGATCGGAACGTCAGGCCCAGGCGCTGGGCTGCGGCCGTGCGGTTCCAGCGGGTTTCCTCAAGCGCCTGCATGATCAGCTTGCGTTCGATGTCTTCGAGGTAGTCTTCCAGATTGTCGATGTGCGCGAGGTTGGCCTCTCCGCCTTCGACCGCACCGCCCGCTTCGGCCAGCCGCAGGTCGCGTGCCTGGATCTGGTCGTCCTCACAGAGCGTGTAGGCACGCTCGAGCATGTTCTCCAACTCGCGCACGTTGCCTGGGAAGCGATAGCACTTGAGCTTGTCCAGGGCTTCAGGGGCGAGGCTGGCGGCGGGCAGTCCGCTTTGCTGGGCCAGGCGTTTGAGCATGGTTTCGGCCAGCAGCGGTATGTCTTCCCGACGTTCGCGCAGTGGCGGCACGCTGAGTTCGATCACATTGAGGCGGTAGTAGAGGTCCTGGCGGAAGCGGCCGGCCGCGACTTCAGCAGCGAGATCTTTGTGAGTGGCGCTTAGGATGCGCACGTCGACGACGACTTCCTGTTGACCACCCACAGCGCGCACGGCCTTCTCCTGGATGGCGCGCAGCAGCTTGACCTGCATGGCAAGTGGGAGGTCCGCCACTTCGTCGAGGAACAGTGTGCCGCCGTTGGCCGCCTGGAACAGGCCCTGCTTGTCCTCGACCGCGCCGGTGAAGCTGCCTTTCTTGTGGCCGAAGAATTCGCTTTCCATCAGTTCGGACGGAATGGCGCCGCAGTTGACCGGTACGAAGGGGCGCTCGGTGCGCGGACCCTGTTCATGGATCAGCCGTGCGACCAGTTCCTTGCCGCTACCTGATTCGCCGCTGATGTACACGGGCGCCTGGCTGCGGGCGAGTTTCTGGATCTGCTTGCGCAGGGCGCTCATGGGCGGCGAGGTGCCCAGCAGGCGACCATCCACAGGGGCTTCGCCTTCATCCGGGGTGCTCAGACGCAGTGCGGTGTTGACCAGTTCGCGCAGGCGGCCAAGGTCCACCGGCTTGGTCACGAAGTCGAAGGCGCCGGCCTTGAGCGCATTCACCGCAGTGTCGAGGCTGCCGTAAGCGGTAATCATCGCCACCGGGACCATCGAGTGACGCTGCTGGATGTACTGCACCAGTTCCAGGCCGGTGCCGTCGGGCAGGCGCATGTCGGTCAGGCACAGGTCGAAGGGCTCGCGCGCGAGCCACTCGCGGGCTTCCTTGAGGTTGCGGGCGCTGCGCGTGTCGAGCTTCATCCGCCCGAGGGTGATCTCCAGCAGCTCGCGGATATCGGGTTCGTCGTCGACGATCAGGGCTCGTTGTCGGGTCATGGTCAGCTCAATTTGCGCGGATGGGCGAAGGTGATGCGGAAGCAACTGCCACCTTGTTCGCGCGGTTTGTAGTCGAGTCGGGCCTGGTTGCTCTCGCAGAGTTCGCGGGAGATGTAAAGGCCAAGTCCGGTGCCCTTGCTTTCGGTGGTGAAGAAGGGCTCGAAGATATTGTGCACCTGCTCGGATGGAACACCGTCCCCGTCGTCTTCCACTTCCAGCACCGGCAGGTCGCTTTCAGCATCGCGGAAGAGCTTGAGCCAGACCTGGCCCTGGGGGTTTTTCTTGGTGCTGTAGCGCAAGCCGTTCTGTACCAGGTTTGTCAGCACCTGAGTGAGCTGGTGCGGGTCCATGCGGGTCTGCAAGGTGCTGCCAAGGGTGGTCAGATGCAGGGTCTGGTTGGGGCCGGCAGAGGTGCGGAACTCACTGGCGAAGCGGGTCAGCCAGTATTTGAGGTCCAGCAGCTGCGGTTCCGACTGTCGACGTCGGGACAGTTGCAGCACGTTCTCGATGACCAGGTTCATGCGTCGCGAATGGTCCTGGATGATGTGCGCCAGCCGCCGATCCGGGCCTTCGAGCTCTTCCGACTCCTGCAGGAGCTGGGCCGCATGGCTGATAGCGCCCAACGGGTTGCGGATCTCATGGGCGATGCCTGCGGTCAGGCGGCCAAGGGAGGCGAGTTTCAGCTGCTGGGCCTGCTGGGTGATCTGCGAGATGTCTTCGAGGAAGACCAGGACGTTCTGCTGATTGCCACTCTGCAAGTGAACGAAGCTGGGCTGCAGCGTTGGGCCATTGGCGAACGCCTGGAGGCTCTGCGGGCGCAAGGTGGGGTTGGCCAGCCACTGTTGCAGGCTCTCCAGCAGTTCGGGGCACTGGCCGACCAGGGGGCGTCCGGCCAGCGATTCCTTGCCCAACAGGGACTGTGCGCCATTGTTGGCGAGGAGAATCAGGTTCTGCGGGTTGAGTACCAGGATGCCGGTGCGCATGCGTTCGAGAATCTGCGCGTTCAGTGCTTCCAGATTGGCCACATCCGCCGCGCGTTGCTCCGCGAGGTTTTCGCTGAGTTGCAGGCGCCGGCTCAGGCCCTGAAGGAGCAGCGCCGCGGCGAAGCACAAGGCGCCAAAGCCGCCGGCCTGGACGAACTGGCTGGCAGCCTGGGGGTGACTGATGCTCAGGTAAAAGGTGAGGTAGATCAGCCCTATCGCCGCGACCGCGGCCACCAGCAGGCCGATGCGTCCGCGGAGCAGGATGTTGGAAATGGCGACCGAAACCACGATGAGGTTGGCGATGCCGCTGGGGGTGCCACCCGCCGCGAAGAACAGGCAGCACAACAGCAGCACGTCCACTACCGCCAGGCTGAAGACCTGCACCATGCTGCGCGGGCGAGGTACCAGCGCGGCGATCAGGGTGTTGAGGATCAGGTAGAACCAGCTGGCGTTGCGGAACAGCTCCGGTCGCGCCAGGTCCAGGAGGCTGTCGTCTAGTTCGCTGGAGATCAGGAGGACCAGTGCCAGGCCGATCAGCAGGCGATACAGGCTGTACAGACGGAAGATGCGCCGTCCCTGGGCGCTGAGTGCAGCGGGGGCGGGTAGGGTATCAGCGCTCACCAGTGCTCTGGTCCTGTTCCAGGTGGGCCCGGCTGCAATACCAGCGATTGTCCTGGGACAGGGCGTGGCTACGGGGAACGTGCACGCCGCATTGTGCGCAGCGCACCATGGGCTGGTTGTCGTCCTGCTGGCGCGGCTGGGGTCGGGGCTTGGAAGGGGTCTTGAAGCGGCGCCACAGCCAGATGGCGGCGAAGATCACGACAATCCAGAACAGCAGGCGAAACATGCCGAAGGTGCTCTCTTCTTGTTGGAAAGCTGGCAGTTTAGCCAAGCCGGTTCTCCTCGCACAGAGACCCGTCGCACGCTGTTGCGACTTGCGTGGTTTCCGCTGCGGGCGCTGCGGAGTATGTTGGCGTTGAGACGTATTCGATGCCGTGTTCAACGCCCGGGAGGCGGTCATGCGCCAGAGCCTGCGAATCGTGATGGCCCAGCTCAATCTCCGAGTCGGTGATGTCCAGGGCAATGTCGAGCGGATGATCGAGGAAGCGAACGCCGCCCGTGAGGCCTGGGAAGCGGATGTCATCGTCTTCCCTGAGCTGTCCCTGTGTGGTTATCCACCGGAGGATCTGCTCCTGCGTTCCAGCATGCAGCGGCGCATCGAGCAGGGGCTGCGGCAACTGCGCGACGAAGTCCGTGGCATCTATCTGGTGGTGGGGTATCCGTGGCTCGAAGAAGAGCTGCGCTACAACGCCTGCGCGGTGATCGCCGACGGCCAGCTGCTGGCCAGCTACTACAAGCAATGCCTGCCCAACTACCGGGTGTTCGACGAAAAACGCTATTTCGAGCCGGGGCACCAACCTTGCGTCGTGGATATCAAGGGCGTGCCGGTGGCGCTGTCGATCTGCGAGGACATCTGGTTCCCCGAGCCCATGGCCCAGGCCCGCGCTGCCGGGGCGAAGCTGATGCTCAGTCTCAATGCCTCACCCTTCCATCTGGACAAGCAACTGGAGCGTGAGGAAGTGCTGGCCGAGCGGGGCGCCGAGGGTGAGATGCCGATCATCTACGTGAACCAGGTCGGCGGTCAGGACGAACTGGTGTTCGATGGCGGAAGTTGTGTCATGGACGCCAGTGGGATGATCTGCCAGCGTGCGCCAGCGTTCGTCGAAGGCCTGTACCCGGTGGACCTGCAATTGCTGGAGGGGCGCTGGTTGCCTCGCCGGACCCACTGCGCCGAGCTGCCAGAGGTGGAAGCCAGCGTTTACCAGGCGCTGGTGGTGGGCGTGCGCGACTATGTGCGGAAGAATGGCTTCAAGGGGGCGGTGCTGGGGTTGTCCGGCGGTATCGACTCGGCGCTGACCCTGGCCGTGGCTGTCGATGCCCTGGGCGCCGAGCGCGTGGAGGCAGTGATGATGCCCTACCAGTACACGTCGCAGATCAGTCTGGAGGATGCCGAGACCGAGGCGCATCTGCTCGGCGTGGCGTATCGCGTGCTTCCCATCGCGCCTGCCCTCGACGGATTCCAGCAGGTGCTGGCGCCGGTATTCGACGGCCATTCGCGCGATGCCAGTGAGGAGAACCTGCAGGCGCGCTGCCGTGGGGCGATCCTGATGGCGATTTCCAACAAGAAGGGCAGCCTGGTGCTGACCACCGGCAACAAGAGCGAGCTGGCCGTGGGCTACTCGACCTTGTATGGCGATATGGCCGGCGGCTTCGATGTGCTCAAGGATGTGCCCAAGACCCTGGTGTTCCGTCTTGCCGAGTACCGCAACAGCCTTGGGCCGGTGATTCCGCCGCGGGTGATCGAAAGACCGCCCTCTGCGGAGCTGGCACCCGGACAGCGGGATGAGGACTCGTTACCGCCTTATCCGGTGCTGGATGAGCTTCTCAAGCTCTACATCGAGCACGACCTGTCGGCCAACGCCATCATCGCCGAGGGGTTCGATGCGGACATGGTGAATCGCGTGCTGGCCATGGTCGATCGCAACGAACACAAGCGGCGCCAGGCGGCGATCGGTATCCGCGTGACCCAGCGGGGATTTGGCAGGGACCGGCGTTATCCGGTCACCTCCGGATGGCGATTGGGGGACTGATGCAGGCGGCTGAAACGAAGAAGGGAGGCCAGTGGCCTCCCTTCTCTATCGCTTGCAGCGTTGTTCAGTCGAACAGGCCGAAGGTCATGTAGCTGAACCAGGAACGATCGTTCTGGTTGGCTTCGGACTCGTGCTCTTCTTCCTGCACTTCGTCCTGGTTCTCCGGCAGCAGTTCTGCAGGAATTTCTTCCTTGGCGTTTTCGTACTGCTTGATCACGTCCTGCGCGGCGCGGGTTTCGCCCGGCGGCAGCGGCGCGTCGCTCTCGATCAGGCCGAGGGTCGACTTGGCCAGCCAGGAGCGGTTGTCGGCTTCCTCTTCGCGAGCCACGAACTGCCCGTCAACCAGTTGCGGGTGGTCCGGGTAGTTCAGTTTCAGGGTTTCCAGGCTGGAAGCAGACAGGTCGTTCAGGCCCAGACGCTGGTAGGCCTCAACCATCACGGCCAGGCCGTCGCCGACAGCAGGGGTTTCCTGGAAGTTTTCCACTACGTAGCGGCCGCGGTTGGCAGCGGCGACATAGGCCTGACGGGTCAGGTAGTAGTCGGCAACGTGGATTTCGTAGGCGGCCAGCAGGTTGCGCAGGTAGATCATGCGCTGCTTGGCGTCCGGGGCATAACGGCTGTTCGGGTAGCGGCTGGTGAGCTGGGCGAACTCATTGTAGGAGTCGCGGGCGGCGCCCGGGTCACGCTTGGTCATGTCCAGCGGCAGGAAGCGCGCCAGCAGGCCACGGTCCTGTTCGAAGGACGCCAGGCCCTTCAGGTAATAGGCGTAGTCGACGTTCGGGTGCTGCGGGTGCAGGCGAATGAAGCGCTCAGCGGCGGACTTGGCAGCCTCCGGCTCGACGTTCTTGTAATAGGCGTAGATCAGCTCGAGCTGGGCCTGTTCGGCATAGCGGCCGAACGGATAGCGGGATTCCAGGGCCTTGAGCTTGGCGATGGCGGGGGTGTAGCTGCTGTTGTCCAGATCGGCCTGGGCCTGCTGATACAGCTCGGCTTCGCTCAGGTTCTCGTCCACTACTTCTTTGTTGGAGGAACAGGCAGCGGTGAGGGCGAGAATGGCGATCAGCAGCAGGTGTTTCACTTGCATGGCGGCTTGCGTCCCTGTGACGGCTGGCTGTCTTGGCTGGAGCCGTCCTGTTATGATGGGCGCCCCGGTACCCCCGGGACAAAGACGCAGTATTTAACCACAAGCGCGCAACCGAAACCAAAGGCTGCGCCCCCTCCGTTCCCGAGCATGTCTTCCAATATCAAGCAGGTCATTCAACTCAGCGCCGAAGTGCCTTCCGAACTGGGCGGGCAACGTCTCGACCAGATCGCAGCGCAACTCTTTTCCGAGCACTCCCGCTCCCGCCTTTCCGGCTGGATCAAGGACGGGCTCCTTACCGTTGACGGCAGCGTCCTGCGTCCGCGCGACATCGTGCACGGGGGCGCTCTGCTGGAGCTGAATGCCGAGCAGGAGTCCCAGGGCGAGTGGATAGCCCAGGACATCGAGCTGGATATCGTCTTTGAAGACGATCACCTGCTGGTGCTGGACAAGCCCGCAGGACTGGTGGTGCATCCGGCCGCCGGCCATGCCGACGGCACCCTGCTGAACGCACTGCTGCACCATGTGCCGGGGCTGGAGAACGTGCCGCGCGCTGGTATCGTCCACCGCCTGGACAAGGACACCACCGGACTGATGGTGGTCGCCAAGACGCTCGAGGCCCATACCAGCCTGGTGGCGCAGCTGCAGGCGCGTAGCGTGAGCCGTATTTACGAGGCTGTGGTGGTCGGGGTGATCACCTCTGGCGGCAAGGTTGATGCGCCCATCGGTCGTCATGGTCAGCAGCGCCAGCGCATGGCTGTGGTTGCCGGTGGCAAGCCCGCAGTCAGTCATTACCGGGTGCTGGAGCGCTTCCGTTCGCATACGCATACCCGCGTCAAGCTGGAAACCGGCCGTACCCACCAGATTCGCGTGCACATGGCCTATGTGAACTTCCCGCTGGTGGGCGATCCGGTCTACGGCGGTCGCTTCCGCATTCCGCCCGCGGCGAGCCCGACGCTGGTCCAGACCCTCAAGGAGTTTCCGCGCCAGGCCCTGCATGCGCGCTTCCTCGAACTGGATCATCCCGTGAGCGGTGAGCGCATGAAGTGGGAGTCTCCGCTGCCTGATGATTTCGTCTGGCTGCTGAGCCTGCTGCGTCAGGACCGCGAGTCCTTCGAGCAATGAATACCTGGCTGACGCCCGACTGGCCCGCCCCGGCGCGGGTGAAGGCGTGCGTCACCACTCGCGAGGGTGGATTCAGCCAGTCTCCCTATGAAGATCTGAACCTTGGCAGCCATGTCGGCGATGACCTGCAGGCGGTGGAACAGAACCGTCTTCTGCTGACGTCCGCCCTGGGCTGCCGCCCCGCATGGCTGAGCCAGGTGCACGGCGTACGGGTTTCCAGGGCCGATCCGTCCCAAGTGGACGAAGCGGATGCCAGTTGGACCGACGAACCGGGTGTTGCCAGCGCGGTTCTGACCGCCGATTGCTTGCCCGCTCTGTTCTGCGACCGCGCCGGCACCAAGGTTGCCGCCGCCCATGCCGGCTGGCGTGGGCTGGCCAACGGCGTGCTGGAAACCACGCTGGATGCGCTGGTCCTGCCGCCCGAAGAGGTGTTGGTCTGGTTGGGGCCGGCCATTGGCCCCTCGGCATTCGAAGTCGGCCCCGAAGTGCGCGAAGCCTTCGTCACCCCGCATCCGCAGGCTGAACAGGCATTTCAGGCCAGTAGCAACGCTGGGAAGTTCATGGCCGACATCTACCAACTGGCTCGCATCCGCCTGGCGGCGCGAGGCGTGCACGCCGTTTCTGGCGGTGGCTTCTGCACCGTAAGCGACCCTCGCTTCTACTCCTACCGTCGTGCTTCGTGCACCGGCCGTTTCGCCAGCCTGGTCTGGTTGGCCGACTGACTGCCTGTAACGGTCTTGTGCAAGCCATCGGACTCGGATGATGGGTTTCGTTCCTCAACCCATCCTACGGGGTTTGCGGATTCGCTCCCTGACCGGAGCGAGCGAGTTCGCGCCGACAGGCCGTCTGCTGCAACGCCACATGATGCCGGTCAATCACGGAAAGGTTGAATCGCCAGGAATCGTCCCTATCTAAGCTTCATCCCGGCGGGTTTTCGTTTCCGGCGCCTTCATCGTGCCGCCCGCTATCTGAAGGAAGGACGAATCCATGCGAATTGACCGTTTGACCAGCAAGCTGCAACTGGCGCTCTCCGATGCGCAGTCCCTGGCAGTAGGCCATGACCACCCCGCTATAGAGCCCGTGCACCTGGTGCTGGCCCTGCTCGACCAGCAGGGCGGCTCCATCAGGCCGCTGCTGATGCAGGTGGGGTTCGACATTGCGGCCCTGCGCCAGGGCCTGACCCGCGAGCTCGATCACCTGCCAAAGATCCAGAATCCCACGGGCGACGTGAACCTGTCCCAGGACCTGGCGCGCCTGCTCAACCAGGCTGATCGCCTGTCCCAGCAGAAGGGCGACCAGTTCATCTCCAGCGAGCTGGTGCTGCTCGCCTCCATGGACGAGAGCACCCGCCTCGGCAAGCTCCTGCTTGGCCAGGGCGTGACCCGCAAGGCGCTGGAAAATGCCGTCGCCAACCTGCGCGGTGGCCAGGCCGTGAATGACCCCAATGTCGAGGAGTCCCGCCAGGCACTGGACAAATTCACTGTCGACCTGACCAAGCGTGCCGAAGAAGGCAAGCTGGACCCGGTTATCGGTCGTGACGACGAAATCCGCCGGACCATCCAGGTTCTCCAGCGCCGCACCAAGAACAACCCTGTGCTGATCGGCGAGCCCGGCGTCGGCAAGACCGCCATCGCCGAAGGCCTGGCCCAGCGCATCGTCAATGGCGAAGTTCCGGACGGTCTCAAGGACAAGCGCCTGCTGGCCCTGGACATGGGGTCCCTGATCGCCGGCGCCAAGTTCCGTGGCGAGTTCGAGGAGCGCCTGAAGGGTGTGCTCAACGAGCTCTCCAAGCAGGAGGGCCGGATCATTCTCTTCATCGACGAGCTGCACACCATGGTCGGCGCCGGCAAGGCCGAAGGCGCCATGGATGCGGGCAACATGCTCAAGCCGGCCCTGGCCCGTGGCGAGCTGCACTGCGTTGGCGCGACCACCCTGGACGAGTACCGCCAGTACATCGAGAAAGATGCTGCGCTGGAACGCCGCTTCCAGAAGGTACTGGTGGACGAGCCGAGCGAGGAAGACACCATCGCCATCCTGCGCGGCCTGAAGGAGCGCTATGAGGTGCACCACGGCGTGACCATCACCGATGGCGCCATCATCGCAGCCGCCAAGCTGTCGCACCGCTACATCACCGACCGCCAGCTACCGGACAAGGCCATCGACCTGATCGACGAAGCCGCCAGCCGCATCCGCATGGAGATCGATTCCAAGCCGGAGGCACTGGACCGGCTCGATCGTCGCCTGATCCAGCTGAAGATCGAGCGCGAGGCCCTTAAAAAGGAAGAGGACGAAGCTACCCGGAAGCGTTTGGCCAAGCTGGAAGAGGACATCCAGAAGCTGGAGCGCGAATACGCTGACTTGGAGGAAATCTGGAAGTCCGAGAAAGCCGAGGTACAAGGCTCGGCGCAGATTCAGCAGAAGATCGAGCAGGCTCGTCAGGATATGGAAGCGGCGCGGCGCAAGGGCGACCTTCAGCGCATGGCCGAGTTGCAATACGGAGTGATTCCGGACCTGGAACGCAGCCTGCAGATGGTTGATCAGCACGGCAAGACCGAAAACCAGCTGCTGCGCAACAAGGTCACAGACGAGGAAATCGCCGAGGTGGTCTCCAAGTGGACCGGCATTCCCGTGGCCAAGATGATGGAAGGCGAGCGCGAGAAGCTGCTGCAGATGGAAGAGGGGCTGCACAAGCGGGTAATCGGCCAACACGAGGCAGTGGTCGCCGTGGCCAATGCCGTGCGTCGCTCCCGCGCCGGCCTGGCCGATCCGAATCGTCCCAGCGGTTCCTTCCTGTTCCTCGGCCCGACCGGGGTGGGCAAGACCGAGCTGTGCAAGGCCCTGGCCGAGTTCCTCTTCGATACCGAGGAGGCGCTGGTGCGCATCGACATGTCCGAATTCATGGAGAAACACTCCGTGGCTCGCCTGATTGGCGCGCCGCCGGGCTATGTCGGCTACGAGGAAGGTGGCTACCTGACCGAAGCCGTTCGCCGCAAACCGTACTCGGTCGTGCTGATGGATGAGGTGGAAAAGGCTCACCCGGACGTGTTCAACGTGCTGCTCCAGGTGCTGGAAGACGGCCGCCTGACCGACAGCCACGGCCGCACCGTGGACTTCCGTAATACGGTAGTCGTGATGACCTCCAACTTGGGCTCCTCGCAGATTCAGGAACTGGTGGGCGATCGAGAAGCGCAACGCGCGGCGGTGATGGACGCCGTGAGTGCGCACTTCCGCCCAGAGTTCATCAACCGGATCGACGAAGTGGTGGTCTTCGAGCCCCTGGGGCGTGACCAGATCGGCGGCATCGCCGAGATCCAACTGCAACGCCTGCGCAAGCGCCTGGCCGAGCGCGAGCTGAACCTGGAGCTGAGTCCGGAGTCCCTGGACAAGCTGATTGCTATTGGTTACGACCCGGTCTACGGTGCTCGTCCGCTGAAGCGGGCAATCCAGCGCTGGATCGAGAACCCGCTGGCCCAGCAGATTCTTGCTGGCCAATTCGCGCCGGGTGCCACTATCAAGGCCAAGGTGGAAGGCGAGGAAATCGTCTTTAACTGATTCCCGCTGATACGAAGAAGCCCCGCTATGCGGGGCTTTTTTTGCTGTGTCTGCATTAAGTGTTGTAAGTAGCTGCATCGCCCGTAGGAGCTGGCTTGCCAGCGAATGGCCTCTTTTCGCTAGCAAGCTAGCTCCTACAAGGCTCCTGGACCGACTATCGATTTCTGGCAACAGCTAACGCAGACATAGCCCTTTTTTGTCACGCCGCAGAGGGTCAGGGCGTACGAATGGATTGCAACAGGTCTTCCAGAACGATGGCCTGGTCTTCGGCCAGGTCGATGATATGGAAGCCCGCCCAGCAGTTGTGTTGGTCTTCGCCCTTGCGCGTCCAGAGACAATCGGCGCCTAGCCGGATTTCCTCCAGCCCTTCCACCCAGGTCAGGGGAACGAGCCGGCACTCCCACACCGAGTCGGCGACCAGTGGCAGCTCGCTCAGCAGCATGAAGCCATCCATCGACAAATCGACGATTCGACCCAGGCGCTGTCCCGAGTGCAGATCGAATACTTCCAGTTGTAGCTCTGTGGGATGGCGACTGTGCTGGCGACGTTCTTCCATGGCGAACTCCTACGGCGGGCTCAGGTGGTGCGGCCGGTAAAGCGCTGCAGTACCCGGTAGATGGCGCCCAGGGCGCGATCCACCAGCGGGGCGCTGCGGTCCGGCGGGACCAGGCGGGCCAGTCCTTGCTCCATGTCCAGGGCCAGCTGGGTAATAGGCATGATCGCCACCCGCTGGCCACTGTGGTCGACGAACATATAGTTGCGTGTGGTCGGGCTGTACCAGGACAGCTTGAGGATTCGGCTGTCGGGGCCATCGATGAATTCGAACCAGGTGCCGAACTCCAGGCGGGAGAGTTCCCGGATCAGCGCTTGGGCACGGTTGGAAAGGGTGACCGGGCGCGGTGTGTTGGCCAGATCCGCGTCATCACCGAGCATCTCGCCCAGCTTGCTTTCCGGCAGCGGGCTGTCGATGCGCGCGGCCACCTGGGGTTGCTGCGACTGAACGGCGTGCTGGCAGGCTACGAGGTCCTGCAGCAGGCGGCGTATGCCGTCTTCGTGGTAGCCGCCCAGCAATTCCAGGCCTTTGCGCAGGTCTTCCAGCATGGGGATGCGCAGTTGTTGCAGGCGGGCGCGGCCATCGGCGTCCAGCGGGGTGCCGCTCCATGCCAACTGTTCGGCGACTTCCACCGAGCGCTGCCATTCGTTGCTGCGGTCGCCATGGCGGAGCAGGACGAAGACCAGCACGTCGGTCCAGGTGAGTTCGAGGAAGTGCTGGATGATGCCGGGGAGTTCGCGACCCGCGAGGAATCGGCCCACTGTATCGACAGCCTGCTGACGGGCACCGAGCAGCTTGTCGCGACCTTTGGCTGCTTCCACTGCGCGCTGTTCGCGCAGCTCCACCTTGTGCCTCAGCGTGCCGACGTATTCGTTGAACTCATCCAGCAGGCTGTCGAACAGCAGCAAATCGCCACTGAACCCATGTACGACGCGCTCGACGACCCAGTGCATTTTCGCCAGCAGTCCGCGCTCCTCACCCTCGCCGGCGTAGAGCACGCCAGCCTGGGCCATGCAGTTGAGCAGCCGGCGGGCCGGGTGATGGTGTTGGGTGAAGAGCGCCTTGTCCTGCAGGGCAACCTTGAGATAGGGCGTGTGCAGGTGGGAGAGGGCGGTCTTGTAAACGTCGGCCAGGTTGTCGTCGTCAAGGATGAAATCGAAGAGCATGCCCACCAGGTCGATCACGTCGGCTTCGTAATCCGACAGTTTCTGCTGTCCGGGCAGGCTGCTGTGGCTTTCCAGTTGTTGTTGCAGGTCGGCTTTCAGGCCCTCGACCCGCTGCGGTTGACGCAGCTTGCTGGCGAGGTCCTGGGCCGATTGCTGCTGCAGCCGGTTCAGGGCCTCCAGCAACTCGGCCGCGCTGTAGGTGCGCGTCGCTCCACGCGGGGCGAAGCTCGAAATACTCGGTGTGCCGCCTGGCAGCGGGGCATCACTGTGGTGCGTGCGGCGCTCGCCCAGTAACGCGGCCAGGCCACTGAACAGCTGGCCGGGGTCGCTGGGAGGCGCACCCGTCAGATCCGGCGGGCCGCTGGGCTGAGTGCCCTGTGTCGTGTGCGGCGGTTGCTCGGCGGTGGAGGGCTGTTTCGCGGTGGGCGATTGCGGCTGGGTCGCGCTGGTGGAGCGTTGTACGCCGTATTTGAGGTTAGGCAACACGCCAGCCTGGATCAGTCGCTGGTTGAGCGCCTCGTAGACGCTGTCCAGGCCGTGCATCACATGCTGGTCGAAGAGCATATATAGGATGGTCTTGATCCGCAGCGGGAATGGGCAGGGTTCCAGTGCTTCGCGGAAGGCCAACGCTATGGCTTGCGGGCCGAAGGGGTTTTCATCGTCACCCAGCTTGCGCCCTCCGTTGAGCACCGCCAGGCGCTGGTCGAGGGCAAACAGGGATTGCGAGCAGCGCGCCTTGACCCGGCTGACCATATTGGTGACCAGCAGGCTTTCCTCGTACTCGTCGTTTTCCATCAGCTGAAGGTGATCCGCGTCCAGTTCGCTGGCCTTCAGCTCGGGTTTGAGCTTTCCACTGAGAAAATCTTCGAAGGTCTTGGCGATGCGCTGGTGGTAAGCGCGTTCTATCTGGGGGCGCTGCTTGCGGATGTCCCGCATGCTATCGAAGAAGAGGGTCTGGACCTGGTTGTTCTCGGCCTTTTCGGCGCATTCGAAGAGCGTGTCGTCCACCTGGCCAAATACACCGGTCAGATGTTCCGCCAGCCGGTTCATGACCAGCTTGCGGCAGCTTTGTACCAATTCACCGAAGCGCGGTTGTATGCCGCGGCTGGCCAGGGTCGTCACGGGGCCGGTAGGGGGTGGAGGGCGATCCTGATTGCTCATAGCTGTCCTGTAGGGAGACAGGCCGCGACCACGACCTGTAATGATCTCACCACGGCTCAGGTATAGCACTCGGACGGCCATCTGCAAATCATTGTAGGAATTCGTTTTTTTAGGGGTTGACAGGCCGTTCGCTATCCGTAAAATGGCGCGCCTCTGAAGCGCTAAACCAAAACGGTGAAGCGAATAAGAGTTGGAAGATCGAAGTTCCGCGATAGCTCAGTCGGTAGAGCAAATGACTGTTAATCATTGGGTCCCTGGTTCGAGTCCAGGTCGCGGAGCCAACTTCCAGACGGGGTATAGCGCAGTCCGGTAGCGCGCCTGCTTTGGGAGCAGGATGTCGGGAGTTCGAATCTCTCTACCCCGACCACCTCTATTTTGGGTCGTTAGCTCAGTCGGTAGAGCAGTTGGCTTTTAACCAATTGGTCGTAGGTTCGAATCCTACACGACCCACCATATAAGACCTCTCGAGAGGTCCGAAGAAGCGGTAAGGCGAAAGCCTTACCGCTTTTTTGTTTGCGTCGATTTTTTGTGTCACGACGGGGCTCCGGCGCGATGTGCCAGGCAAGGCGGGGCTTCGGTACTCGAAGCCCCGCCTTGCCTGGTGCGTATCAGTGAAGCTTCAGGCGAGGGTCGGTGCTGCGGCCGATGCGATCGCTCAGCATCAGCAGGCCTGTGCGGAAGGCGCCGTAAAGCGCCATCTGGTGCATGCGATAGAGCGAGATGTAGAACATCCGCGCCAACCAGCCTTCCAGTTTCACACTGCCCATGAGGTTGCCCATCAGGTTGCCGACGGCGCTGAAGCTCGACAGCGAAATCAGCGAGCCGTAGTCCTTGTACTGATAGTCAGGCAAGGGCTGGTCCTGCAGCCGTAACTTGAACGACTTCACCAGCAGCGAGGCCTGCTGGTGCGCGGCCTGCGCGCGAGGCGGCACGTTGCGTTCGGTGCCATCGCCCATGGGGCAGGCGGCGCAGTCGCCAAAGGCGAAGATGTCGTCATCACGGGTGGTTTGCAGCGTCGGGCGCACAACGAGCTGGTTGATGCGGTTGCTCTCCAGTCCATCCAGGTCCTTGAGGAATCCCGGGGCGCGAATACCCGCGGCCCAGACCTTGAGGCTGGCGGGAATATTCTTGCCTTGGGCGGTAAGCAGGCCCTCAGCGGTTACTTCCTTCACTGCCGCGCCGGTCAACACGGTGACGCCAAGCTTCTCCAGGGTACGGTGCACCGGCGCGCTGATGCGTTCCGGCAGTGCTGGAAGAACGCGTGGGCCGGCTTCGATCAGGGTGATGCGCATGTTTTCCGGCTGGATACGATCCAGGCCATAGGCGGCCAGTTCATGGGCCGCATGGTGCAGTTCGGCGGCCAGTTCGACGCCGGTGGCGCCCGCACCGACGATGGCGACACTGATCTGGTCGTTCGCGTCCTGCTGGGCATGGGCGCGCAAATAGTGGCTGAGCAGCTTGCGGTGGAAGCGTTCGGCTTGCTCGCGGGTGTCGAGGAAAATGCAGTGCTGGGCCGCGCCTTCGGTACCGAAGTCGTTGGTGGTGCTGCCGACCGCGAGGACCAGGCTGTCATAGGCCAGCTCGCGGGCAGGCACCAACTCGCGCCCGTCCTCGTCATGGGTCGCGGCCAGCTGGATGACCTTGCGCTTGCGGTCGAGCCCACTCATGCGGCCGAGTTGGAACTCGAAGTGGTTCCACTTGGCCTGGGCCACGTAATTCAGCTCGTTCTCGGTGGAGTTCAGCGAGCCGGCGGCCACTTCATGCAGCAGGGGTTTCCAGATATGGGTGAGGTTGGCGTCGGCCAGGACGACCTTGGCCAGGCCTTTCTTGCCGAGGGTTCTACCCAGACGGGTAGCAAGCTCCAGGCCGCCGGCGCCGCCGCCGACGATCACGATACGATGGGACATGGGAAAGTCTCGCAAGGCTATAGGAATTCTTTTTCGCCGAGGGCGAGCGCAGGAGGCAGCTCATAGCACCAGTCGGCTCAGGAGGCGGCTGAGGATGCCCAGGACGATGACGATGGCCAGTACGATCCACAGCAGGCGCCACGGGCGGAACGGTTGGCGTTCCACCTGGTGCTGGGGAAGGTTCAGGTACTGGTCGACCTTTTGCTGGTCTTCGGGCGTCAGGCGGCTGGGCATGGGGGCCTCGACTCTGGAGTGGTTGGCATTCTAGCCGGCGAATTCACAGGGGCTCAACGCGCGGCGGGGGAAATTTGCGGGGTGCTTGTCAAAGGCCGATGCCCACATCGAAGAGAATGGTCCGGCCGAGGTTGCTGCGCAGGAAGTCGGGAGCGTCTCCGTGGGCGAAAAGCACTCGGGCGAAGTTCGGTCCGATGAGCGACAGCGATCGCCAGCCCTGTCGCAAATACTCGGTTGGAGGTGGAAACGGGCTGTTGAAGTCCGGCGTAGCGCGTTTGAGATTGACGAAGGCCAGCAAGTCCAGGTCGCCCAGATCGAGGCCGCGCTCGCCGTAGTTGCGTGCCTTCTTGCGCAGCGTCGGTGCCAAACGCGCCTGGAGTTCGGCGGCGCCAATGCGCTTTGGGCGACTTTCCCGGCGAACGAGTTGCGCGAGAGAAAACGCGCTGCGTCGTCGCTCCAGTTCAGCTCGCCATTCCTCGTTCAGGCGCCGGCCTTCATCGAGCACGAAGAATACTTCGAAGTTGGCCTCGCGGAATTGCACGTCCGGCGGTTCCTGCCCGGTACTGAAGTCGTCGAGCCGATAGGGCAGGTTGAGCGCCTGCAGGAGCCGCTGGCAGACCCAGCGTTCGCGTTCCCACTTGCGCGCATTCGACAGAAAGTCGTTGGCTTGCTCGGCCTGCCGCGTCAGCAGGCGCAGGTAGTCGGACTCGTTCATGCTCCGCAGCTTAGCCTTCCCGCTGGGCCCCTGGGTACCCCTGAAGCGCCAGCGGAGACGCTCTCGCGACAAATGCACACAGCTTGATCGGCGCCTGGGCGGTGTAAACTTCCAGCAGTTGCCTGGAGCCGACCATGCGCATTCGCCCCATTACCTCCGCTGACCACGCCGCCCTGCTTGACCTCTGGCGTCGCACACCTGGAGTTCGCGTACGTGCAGAGGATGAACTTGAACCTTTCTGCGCCTATCTGCAGCGCAACCCGGACCTCTCCCTGCTGCTCGAGGATGACCACGGACATATGGCCGGAAGCCTGCTGGTAGGTCATGACGGGCGGCGCGGTTATTTGCAGCACCTGGTGGTAGATGGGCCGTTTCGAGGCAAGGGTTGGGCGCGCGCCTTGTTGCAGGAAGCGCTGCGACGGCTGACCGCGCTGGGTATCCGCAAGTCCCATGTGTTCGTGCTGGAAGATGCCCCGGAGGCGCTCGCCTTCTGGCAAATGCAGCGGGGCTGGTCGGAGCGCGAGGACATTCGGGTTTACTCGACCACTGGAGATTGAATCGATGCGGATCTGCGTTGGCCTGCTGCTTTGCCTGCTCACTTCATTCAGTCAGGCGCTCGAATTGGGGGAGCGCCTCGCTCCCTGGACCCTTCTGGACCAGTTCGATCAGCCCTACAGCCTCGACGAAGGCCTGAAGGTGCTGTTGGTAGCCCGCGGCATGGATGGCGGAAAACTCGTGAAATCCGCGCTGGAAGGTCAACCCAAGGGGTACCTGGAAGCGCGTAATACGGTGTTTGTGGCCGATATCAGTCGTATGCCCTCGTTTGTTTCCTCGCTCTTTGCGGTGCCGGCCATGCAGGACTACAACTATCGCGTCCTGCTGGATCGAGAATCCCGCGTCGCCAGCCGCTATCCGGGCGATGAGTCCAGCGTGCTCTGGCTGCAGTTGGACCACGGAACGCTGACAGATCGCCAGGAGTTCCGTGACGCTGCGGCATTGCGCACGGCGCTGGAGTCTCTGGTGCCGTGATTGCTGCAGAGCTCCTGTCCACCGAAACCCTGACGCTTGGCTGGGCGATCTACCTCCCCGTCATCGTGTGGGCGATCTGGCGTACTCCGTGGGTCGAACTGTTCAGCGATTCCCGCCGCCAGCACCTGCTTTTCGGTACCGTGCTGGTGCTCTTCCTGCTCTGGTTGATGCGGCGGGATTTCGAGTCAGGTGTGTCCTACCACTTCATCGGCCTGACCGCGGTTACTCTGCTGCTGGATTGGCCTTTGGCGGTGCTCGGCGGCTTGGCGGCGCAACTCGCCCTGTTGGCGTTGGGCAAGCAGGATCTGGCGGCCCTGGGCATCAATGGCGCCTTGCTGGTGCTCCTGCCGGTCCTGGTCACCGAGCTGTGCGCCAAGTGGGTCGAGCATTACCAGCCGCGCAATCTGTTCGTGTACATCTTCTGCTGCGGATTCTTTCCTGCGGCCCTGGCGGCACTGCTTTGTGTGCTGATCGGGCTTGGGTTGCTGTGGATGGATGGCGTCTTCCCCATGCCGCCCTGGCTGGAAGACTTCATCGGCTATCTCTGGCTGGTGATGTTCCCCGAGGCGTTCATCAACGGCACGGCAGTGACTGCCTTCGTGGTGTTCTGCCCGGATTGGCTGGAAACCTTCAATCGCACCCGTTACCTCCAGGCGCCCTGGAAAGACGACGACACGCCTCGCTGATTGCCCGGGATTCGTCTGTTTGATGCCGTGCTGAGGCCTGATCTGTATCAAGTATTTCGCAGGGATGGGTTCGTAGGGTGGATGGCGCTTTTCCATCCGCCAACCAAGGGGGCAGACAGCATGGGGATTCACGATTGGGCGAGAGCCGCATTGGGACAAAGTCTCGACACGGCAAAACGGGACGATTTCAGTGAAGAGCTGGCTCTACGCGCCTTGCTGAGCGCGGTCGTCGAGCGCAGCGCGCAACTGCGCCCGACGGACGATCTGGCTCAGGAACTGACTTTCCTGGCGGACAACCTCGACCCGGAACGGGACTACGGTTTCATGCGTCCCTGAGAATCAGTGTTCGCGCGGGGGCAGGTCGCCGGAGAAAAGCTCGTCTTCCAGGTTGTCGCCGGGAATCGCGTGTTCCTCGGCGGCCCAGGCACCCAGATCGATGAGCTTGCAGCGTTCGGAGCAGAAGGGTCGGGAAGGGCTTTGCGGGCCCCATTCCACCGGAGCGCCGCAAGTCGGGCACTCCACAGTGACGGGTTGACTCATGGCTGGCCTCCTCGCAGGGTCAGGTAGAAGTTGTGCAGGCGCTCCACCTCGGCACGCAGCCAATCCAGGCCGCGGTCGTTGAGCAGCACGTCGTCGGCATGCTTGAGGCGCTGCTCGCGGCTGGCCTGCACTTTCAATATGGCTTGGACCTGCTCTTCGGGCACTTTGTCCCGCTGCATTGTGCGCTGAACCTGCAGAGCTTCCGGCGCGTCCACCAGCAGCACGCGTTGGGTCAGACGATGCTGGCCGGACTCGATCAGCAGCGGCGAGACCAGAATGGCGTAAGGGGATTCGGCGCGAGCCAGGTACTGGCTGATTTCCTGGCCGATCAGCGGATGCAACAGAGCCTCTAGCCAGCGACGTTCGTCGGCGTTGTCGAAGATCCGTTGGCGCAGCGCGGCGCGGTCAAGCTGGCCATCCGCTTGCAGTACGTCATCACCGAAATGCTCGGCGATTTTCGCTAGTGCAGGGCGACCGGGTTCGACAACCCAGCGCGCGGCATGGTCGGCATCCACCAGATGCACGCCAAGCTCGCTGAAGTGGGCGGCGACGGCGCTCTTGCCGCTGCCAATACCGCCCGTAAGGCCAAGAATCCAGGGTTTGTTCATTTGAAACCGGCGAATTGAAGATAGGTCGCCGTTATTTGATCACCCCAGAGCAGAGCAATCCAGCCGGCAATCGCCAAGTAAGGGCCGAAGGGGATGGGGGTTGCGGTGTCCTGGTTGCGCAGGCGCAGCATGATCACGCCCAACACCGCGCCCACCAGGGACGACAGCAGGATGGTCAGCGGAAGCACCTGCCAGCCACCCCAGGCGCCGAGCATCGCCAGCAGCTTGAAGTCACCGTGGCCCATGCCTTCCTTGCCCGTCACCAGCTTGAACAGCCAGTAAACCGACCACAGGCTCATGTAACCGGCAACTGCCCCCCAGAGTGCGTCTTCCAGGCTGGCGAACAGACCTTGGCTGTTGAGGATGAGGCCAAGCCAGAGCAGAGGCAGGACCAGCACGTCTGGCAGCAGCTGATGATCGACGTCGATCATGCTCATCGCCAGCAGGCCCCAGGTCAGAACCAGGAAAGTGCCTGCCTGCCAGCCGAAACCGAAATGCCAGGCGACATAGGTGGACAGCGCGCCACACAAGAGCTCCACCAAGGGATAGCGCTTGCTGATGGGAGCCTTGCAGGAGGAGCACTTGCCGCCCAGCGCCAGGTAGCTCACGACGGGGATATTCTCCCAGGCGCGAATTTCATGGCTGCAATGAGGGCAGCGGGAGTTCGGCAGAATCAGGTTGAATACCGGTCCCTTGGGTTCTGCGGGCAGGCTCAGCGCTTCACGGGCTTGCTCCTGCCAGTCGCGCATCATCATCGCAGGCAAGCGATGGATCACCACATTTAGGAAACTGCCCACTAGCAGGCCAAGCAGCAGGACGCTGAAAACAAAGGCCAGCGCGTGGCTGGCCAGAAAGTCGATCAATTGCATGGTTTAGACGACGTTGCCGAGCTGGAAGATGGGGAGATACATCGCGATGATCAGGCCGCCGACCAACACACCAAGCACGGCCATGATCATGGGTTCCATGAGTGCGGTAAGGCCGTCAACGGCGTTATCCACTTCGGCTTCGTAGAAGCTGGCGACCTTGTCCAGCATTTCATCCAATGCGCCAGACTCTTCACCAATGGCGGTCATCTGTACGGCCATGGCGGGGAATACACCAGTGGTGCGCATGGAGAAGTTCAGCTGCATGCCGGTGGAGACGTCCGATTTGACCTTGAGTACAGCGTTCTTGAAAACCACATTACCGCTGGCGCCGGCTACGGAGTCCAACGCATCTACAAGGGGAACGCCGGCAGCGAAAGTCGTGGCCAGGGTGCGGGCAAAACGGGCTACAGCGGACTTGTAGAGAATGTCGCCGACAATTGGAAGTTTCAGAACTGTATGGTCGAGCCAGTCACGAAACTTCTCCGACTTCCTGTGCGCCTGTTGGAGCAGGAAGCCGACAGCAAAGAACCCGAGCAAGACGATAAACCACCACTCCTGCAGCAGCTCGGAGATTCCGATGACAAACAGGGTAAATGCGGGAAGTTCAGCTCCAAAGTTCGAGAAAACCGATTGAAATTGAGGTACCACTTTAATCAGCAAAATCGCCGACACGATGATGGCTACCACGACTACCGCAATGGGGTAGTTCATCGCCTTCTTGATCTTGGCCTTTAGAGCTTCGGTTTTCTCTTTATAGGTGGCGATACGATCCAGCAGGGTTTCCAGTGCGCCGGCTTGTTCGCCGGAATCCACGAGGTTGCAATAGAGCTCGTCGAAGTACTCTGGCTTTTTGCGTAGCGAGTTGGCAAGGCTGTTACCGGAAGAGACTTCCTGCTTCACCTCTTCCACCAGTTTGCGCATTGCCGGCTTTTCGAAGCCTTCCCCAATGATTTCGAAGGACTGCATGAGCGGCACGCCAGCCTTCATCATGGTCGCCATCTGCCGGGTGAAAAGCGCGATATCCAGAGGCTTGATCTTCTTGCCGGCGCCAAGCAGTGAGGCAGACTTCTTGCGTACCTTGGTGGGATTGATGCCTTGCTTGCGCAATTGGGCCTTTACCAGTGCAGGGTTCTGGCCGGAAATTTCACCTCTGACCTTCGAGCCTTTCTTATCGGTACCTTCCCAGGCGAAGGTACTGGTTTTCAGCGCTTTGTCCGCCATGCTTAATCCTTGGTCACGCGGTTGACTTCCTCGAGGCTGGTGATGCCGTTCATGGCTTTCACGAGGCCGGAGGTTCGCAGGTCATTGAAGCCATCGCGGCGCGCCTGCTGGGCGATCTGGATGGAGTTGCCTTCCTCCATAATAAGCTGCTGCAGGGGGGGCGTGATTTTAACCACTTCATAAATACCTACTCGCCCCTTGTAACCCTGATTGCAGTTTTCGCAGCCGACGGGAGCGTAAAGTTTGAAGCTGCCAATCCGGTTTTCCGGGAAGCCTTCATTGATGAGCGTCTCCCGAGGGACATCCACTTCCTTCTTGCAATGGCTACACAATTTACGTGCCAGCCGCTGCGCGATGATCAGGTTGACCGACGTGGCAATGTTGAAGGCAGGTACGCCCATGTTGCGCAGGCGGGTCAGGGTTTCTGCGGCGCTGTTGGTGTGCAACGTCGAGAGGACCATGTGGCCAGTCTGGGCCGCTTTGATGGCGATCTCGGCCGTTTCCAGGTCACGAATCTCACCCACCATGATCACGTCCGGGTCCTGACGCAGGAAAGCACGTAGCGCCTGGGCGAAGTCCATGCCCTGTTTTGGGTTGACGTTGACCTGGTTGATGCCCTCAAGGTTGATCTCCACCGGGTCTTCGGCCGTGGAAATGTTGATGTCCACTGTGTTGAGAATATTGATGCCGGTATAGAGGGAAACTGTTTTCCCTGAGCCAGTTGGGCCTGTCACCAGGATCATGCCTTGTGGCTGCTTCAACGCCATCAGATACAGCTCTTTCTGTTCCTCCTCATAACCCAGCGCATCGATACCCATCTGTGCACTGGTAGGGTCGAGAATACGCATCACGATTTTCTCGCCCCAGAGGGTGGGCAGGGTGTTGACGCGGAAGTCGATGGATTTCGCCTTGGAAATCTTCATCTTGATCCGGCCGTCCTGAGGCTTTCGTCGCTCGGAAATATCCAGGGCCGCCATTACCTTGAGGCGCGCGGCAATCCGGCTGGCCAATTGGATCGGAGGCTTGGCCACTTCATGCAGCATGCCGTCGGTACGGAATCGAACCCGGTAGGAGCGCTCGTAGGGTTCGAAGTGCAGGTCTGAAGAGCCGCCGCGAATTGCATCCAATAGCATTTTGTTGACAAAACGAACGACCGGGGCATCGTCGGCATCTACGCCGCCGGAGCTGTCGTTTTTGTCGTCATCCACGGCCTCGACATCAACACCATCCAGATCGACGTCGCCCAGGTCTTCCATGCCGCTATTGGCACTGTCGAAGAACTTCTCGATGGCATCGCCGAGCTTGTCGTCTTCTACCAGAATGGCTTCGGTGTTGAGCCCGGTGCTGAACTGGATGTCCGTTACGGCCTGATGATTGGTGGGGTCGGAGATAGCCACGAACAGCTTGTTACCGCGCCGCCACAGGGGCAGGGCTCGGTGCTGCCGAATAAGCTTCTCGCTGACTAGCTCCTTGGGCTGTGAGTCCTTGTCGATGCAACTCAAGTCCAGGAATGCAACGCCGAACTGTTCTGCCGCCATCTCGGCCAAGTCCCGGCTTTTCAGCAGCTTGTTCTGCACCAGGTAGGTGATCAACGGGATCTTGTTGCGCTGCGCCTGGGTATGGGCCTGCAGGGCGCTCCGCTCATCGAGGAGATTGGTCAGCACCAGTTGTTTGGCCAGGCCAGATAGCGTGGGAGCGGTCTCGTTCATGAGGAAGCGTCAGTCTGCCGGATTTGACTCTGCCTTATAACGTAGTTGAACCATGGCGCCAAATGCGTCCATGGCGAGTGACAAAAAATGGCAGTTAGTGGCTGGATGGGGAGGCTTGTGAGTTTCGATGGAGTGCTACGGTCAAGATTCCGCAGCAGCGGTGCAGCGCGCTGGGGTCAATGATTTTCGGCCATATAAGAGCGGCTGGGTGAATTGGCATGCCTTCTGCTAGATGTGGCGTAGGCAACTTGCCTGACACATTTGAGGATCAACGAATGA
Organism: Metapseudomonas resinovorans; assembly: GCF_002003485.1. Lineage (GTDB taxonomy): Bacteria > Pseudomonadota > Gammaproteobacteria > Pseudomonadales > Pseudomonadaceae > Metapseudomonas > Metapseudomonas resinovorans_D. The sequence continues at coordinate 79,379 of NZ_BDMA01000057.1, read as the reverse complement.
AGGCACAAAAAGGTTTTACCCTGATTGAATTGATGATCGTGGTTGCGATCATCGGTATTCTGGCTGCTGTGGCCATTCCGCAGTATCAGGACTACACCATCAAAGCGAAGGTTGGTAACGCGCTGACTGCTGCTGACTCGCTTAAGACTGCGGTTGCTTTGTGCTCGCAAGAAGCAGGTGGCGTTCTGACTTCCTGTGATGGTGGTGCAACTGGTATTCCGACCTTCACTCCGACTAAAGAAGTTGCTAGCGCAACTGTTACCGACGGAGTCATTGCTCTGACCCTGGCAACTGGCATTGGCACCGGTGTGGATGGTCTGGTTATCACCATGACTCCTGCACCAAACGCCGGTGGTTCTTCGCTCACTTGGAACAACACTACCACCGTTACTAACACCGTTGCTCAAGGTGCTATTACCAAGAACAACATCACTGCTCCCGCTGCTCCTGGTCCGGCTACTCCTGGTCCGACCACCCCGTAATCTTTACGACGGTATTGGTATAGAAAATGCACCCTCAGTGGTGCATTTTCTTTTAGGTGAAGAAAAATGAATACCGTAGCCAGTAGGTCGTTCTTTAGTCCAGTCACTGATTTCCTATTGATCGGTGGCTTGTCGATAATCGTGTATATATCGGTTTTGGCGAGTGGGATTGATTCTGACATTCTTGATATTGCTTGGTGGATGTGGGTGCTGGCCTTCTTTGTAAATGGCCCCCACTTTCTGATCAGCTATGAGATTTTTTATGGAGGGCATTTCTCAAAAATCTTGAAAAGCCCTCGTTTCTTCTTTGCAGGGATTGTAGTGCCGCTCGTACTGCTGGGTGTCATCGTATTTGGCTTTGTTCAAGACTCATCTCAGCTTTTCAGTGGCTTGCTCTATAGTATGTTCTTCTTCGTCGGTTGGCACTATGTAAAGCAAGCCTATGGCTGCTTCATTGTGTATTCGGGCGGCCAAGGTGTTTACTTCAGTAAGCTAGAGCAGTGTATTGTCAGGTACTCGCTGTTTCCCCTGTGGTGGGTGTCATTTCTCAAGCTATTCACGGGGAAGGGACAGGTTGACTACTGGGGATTGAAGTATGCGACGTTTTCCCTGCTTTCCAACTGGGCGGACCTCATCTATGCCGCTTCTTTCTTGGGAGTGGTTCCGCTGCTAGGTCTGTTCATTGCAAGAAGCCTGAGCAATAAAAAATTGCCGAGCCTTACGGCTGTGACGCCCTTGCTGGTGATTTATCTTTGGCTCTCGCCGTTACTGTCGCACCACTTCTTCTTTTACATGATTCCATTCTTCCATTCCCTACAGTACCTCCTGTTCAGTGGCGTCTTTACGCGTAACAAAGTCGAGCATTCCGGGCGTGGTGTAGTAGAGGGGCACTTGCTATGGTGGGGCGGGGCGTTCGTTCTCGCTGCATTGGCTTTCTATCTGATACCGAAAGGTTTGGACGGTATGGCACTGCATTCCGGTGAGATCACGCCTAACTTATTCCTGCTGTCGTTTATTCTCTTTATCAATATTCACCACTACTTCATCGATAACGTTATTTGGCGTGGGGACAACCCCCAAGTCAGGGAGTTCGTCCGGATGCGAAGTAATGTGCGTGATGGGCAGCTTCCAGCTGTTGCTCGTTGATTGATGGGCTTTTTCTGCGTAGCGCGTTTGGGTATCATCGCGCAGCCCTAGAGGCGCATCGCACGCCGGTGTAGCTCAGTCGGTAGAGCAGCTCATTCGTAATGAGAAGGTCGAGGGTTCGATTCCTTTCACCGGCACCATGATCCAAACAAAAAGCCCCGCAATCGCGGGGCTTTTTGTTGTCTGGCGTTTGGCTCAGAGGCTGAGGCGCATCGACAGGTCGATGGCCTTGACGTCTTTGGTCAGGGTGCCGATGGAGATGTAGTCGACGCCGGTTTCGGCGATGGTGCGCAGGGTGGTTTCGTTGACGCCGCCGGAGGCTTCGAGTTTGGCGCGGCCGGCGGTGAGGGTGACGGCGGTGCGCATGTCGTCGAGGCTGAGTTCGTCGAGCATGATGATGTCGGCGCCGGCGTCGAGGGCCTGCTGGAGTTCGTCCAGGCTTTCCACTTCAACTTCCACGGGCTTGCCGGGGGCGATGCGGTGGGCTGCTTCGATGGCCTGGGCGATACCGCCGCTGGCTGCGATGTGGTTTTCCTTGATGAGGAAGGCGTCGTACAGGCCGATGCGGTGGTTGTGGCCGCCGCCGCAGGTCACGGCGTATTTCTGCGCGAGGCGCAGGCCGGGCAGGGTCTTGCGGGTGTCGAGGAGCTTCACCTGGGTGTCTTTCACCAGCTCCACATAGTGGCCAACGCGGGTGGCGACGGCCGACAGGCACTGAAGGAAGTTGAGAGCGCTGCGCTCGCCGCTGAGCAGGGCGCGGGCCGGGCCCTCGAGATGGAACAGGGCCTGGTTGGCTTCGGCGCGCTGGCCGTCCTGGACCTGCCATTCCACTTTCACGCGCGGATCGAGCTGGCGGAATACCTCGTTTACCCAGGCGGTACCGCTGATGATGGCCGCTTCGCGGGTAATCACGGTTGCGCGGGCCTGGCGATCCTCCGGGATGAGCTGGGCGGTGATGTCGCCGCTGCCGATGTCTTCCTTGAGGGCGGTGCGTACGTTGGCCTCGATTTCAGCAGCGAGGTCAGCGAGAAGAAGGTTGGGCATGGTGGGCTCCGCAAGCAGGATGGCGGCGATTATAAAGGCTGCCGACGACCGGCGCAGTGCCGATGAACAACCGGTCCGCGCTTTCTGCTAGAAGTCACGGGGCGTGCCGTGCGTTTGTCGGTGGGAAGCCCTGCATCTGTGACTTAATTCATGTCTGTAGGAAAACGCCGCTTGGTTGTCACGGCAGCATCCCTATAATGACGTCGGAAATTTCTATTTTTGACGCCAGATGCTTGACGTTATGGATGACTCCCCATGTTCGAATCGTGGTCCGATAGGTCCTTTGGAAGGGCTCGGCCTGCGGGAGGCTCGTGATGCAGACCGACGCTAAGGTGGTGCCGCTGAACAAGGGGGCCGCCCAGCAATCGCCAACCTCGCCGGTAGGAAGGCTGCCCGTGGCCTTGATCCAGGTGCGCGACAAAGTGGCATTGCAGCTGAAGCAGGCGCTTCAGGTGCTGTTCGACAATGCGGACGACACCCTCTTCGAGATGGCGGACCGTGCCACCAGTAACGCCGAGCAGAATGCCTTCTTCGAGGCGATGCGCGACCTGCGGCTCAAGCGCAAGAGCATCGAGCGAACCTTCCTGCAGAAGGTTTTCGAGTCATTCTCGTCCCTCAATCAGTACGAGATAGGCAAGGCGCCGCAACTGGACGCGGTGTCCTTCGATAGCCTGTCCCTGGTGCAGAACGACGAACTCGAGGAAGCCGTGGCGCTGGACGCCATGGTCGCCAAGGTGATGGCACGCGATGGTATTGCCCTCGGCCACCTCACCACTCGCCTCAACACCCTGGTCAGCAAGAAGGTCGACGACAAGTCCAACCCGCTGGGCCCGCGCCTGCTGTGCGAGGTTTTCCTCGATGCGTGCCGCAGCCTTGGCGTCGAGATCAAGGTCAAGCTGATCATCCTCAAGCTGTTCGAGAAGTACGTTCTCACCGAGCTGGACCAGATCTACGCCGAAGCCAACCAACAACTGGTGGCGGCCGGCGTGCTGCCGGAGCTGCGCTCGGCTCCGGCGCGGCGCCAGTCGCATCATTCCGCCCCCAGTGCGCCGTCGACCCAGTCCGGTGCTGCGACTGTGGGCGCTGGCCAGGCCCATGACGAAGGCGTTCAGGAAGTTTTTGGGGTGCTCCAGGACCTGCTGTCCCAGGTTCGTGGCACCGCGTTGCCAGCACGCCAGCATCCCGCCGACGCGGTGCCGGTGAGCAGCATCGATCTGATGCGACTGCTATCGCACCTGCAGCAGCACCTGCCACAACAGCACAACGATGACTACGACCTGCGCGTGAGCCTCGACCAGTTGCTGACCCGCGCCAGTGCCCGTAGCGGCCGTTCACGGGTGGTGGGTCAGGTGGACGACGATGTCATCAACCTGGTGTCCATGCTCTTCGAGTTCATCCTCGACGACCGCACCCTGCCGGATTCGCTCAAGGCCCTCATCGGCCGGATGCAGATCCCCATGCTCAAGGTCGCCCTGCTGGACAAGACCTTCTTCAGCCGCGGCAGCCATCCAGCACGTCGCCTGCTCAACGAAATTGCCTCTGCCGCCCTGGGGTGGGTGGAGCAGGACGATGCCCAGCGCGACAACCTCTACCAGCGCATCGAACAAGTGGTGCAGCGCCTGCTGAACGACTTCGTCGACGATCCGGCGATCTTCTCCGAGCTGCTTGCCGAGTTCCTTTCCTACACCGGTGACGAGCGCCGTCGCAGCGAGCTCCTGGAGCAGCGCACCCGCGATGCCGAAGAAGGCCGCGCGAAGGCAGAACTGGCTCGTCGGCAGGTAGAGGAAGCGCTCAACCAGCGTCTGCTGGGCCGCACCCTGCCGGAAGTGGTGGTGCGCCTGCTGCAGGAAGCCTGGAGCAAGGTCATGCTGCTGAGCTGCCTCAAGCACGGCGTGGAGTCGTCTGAATGGCAAGCCAGCCAGCAGACCATGGACGACCTGATCTGGAGCGTGGAGCCCCACGAGGCTCCCGAGGCGCGTGCCCGCCTGCTGGAGTTGGTGCCGGGCCTGCTCAAGTCCCTGCGCGAAGGGTTGGCCAGCGCCGCGTTCGATCCCTTCTCCACCAGTGAATTCTTCAGCCAGCTGGAGGCCTTGCACGTCCAGGCCTTCCAGCGTTTCCGCAAGCCCGAACCGGTGGAAGTGGTTGCCGACGACGGCCTCGAGTCACCGCCTCTGCTGCTTGATCTGCCGGATGAAGATGAGCCGGAAGATGAGCACGCACCGGCCATGGTTGCCGTGGTCGAGGAAATCGTCCTGGCCGCACCCGGTGAAACCCAGGTGCAGGAGCCCGAGGTCAGCCTGGCGGATGACGATGAGGCCCTTGGCTTCGTCGACAACCTGCGCGTCGGCAGCTGGGTCGAGTTCCAGGAAGACGAAGAGCACAAGCTGCGTTGCAAGCTGGCGGCGCTGATCAAGCCCACCGGCAAGTATATCTTCGTCAACCGTACCGGCATGAAAGTGCTGGAGAAGACCCGCATGGGCCTCGCGGTGGAGTTCCGCCGTCAGGCGATTCGCCTGCTGGACGACGCCCTGCTGTTTGATCGTGCCCTGGAGTCGGTGATCGGCAACCTGCGGCGGCTCAAGGGGGCTTGATTGAGTCGGCCTGGTGGGGGCACGACTTAGAGCGAAGGTAGGGTGCGCCGTGCGCACCAACGCCTCCGCGCGAGGGTTGCTGTGCGCGCAGCGCACCCTACAAGGCTCCGCTCCGTATTGCGCCTCTCGCTAAAATGGCTCCACTGCGCCTAAAGTGGGCGGCATACCAAGGAGCCGACATGCAGCTGGACCTCGCATCCGGTTGGTGCCAGGGCATCAGCCACTGCCCATCGCCCAACTTCAACTGTCGCCCGCAGGGGGAAGTCTCCCTGCTGGTGATCCACAACATCAGCCTGCCGCCCGCGCAGTTCGGCACGGGGAAGGTGCAGGAGTTCTTCCAGAATCGCCTTGATCCCGCCGAGCATCCCTACTTCGAGGGTATTCGCGATCTCAAGGTGTCCGCGCATTTCCTGATCGAGCGCGATGGCGCCGTCACCCAGTTCGTGTCCTGCAATGAACGCGCGTGGCACGCGGGCGTTTCCCTGTTCGATGGACGGGACAACTGCAACGATTTTTCCCTGGGAATTGAGCTGGAAGGCACCGATGATCTGCCGTTCACGGAACCTCAGTACGCTGCGCTGATCGCATTGGTGGAGCAGTTGCGCCTCGTGTTCCCGACCATCACGCCGGAGCGGATCTGTGGCCACAGCGATATCGCCCCGGGGCGCAAGACCGATCCGGGGCCGGCATTCGATTGGGCGCGTCTGCGGGCTGCACTCAAACCTTAGGAAGAGGAGGGACCCATGTATTTTCTGGTGTTGTTGCTGGTGCTCTGGATCGAGAAATTCTCCGCCTGGCGTCGGCATATCCAGCAAGACGGCTTCTGGCTGCGCGAGCTGGCCAAGGCTGAAAACAATCCACGCCTGAGCGAGCGTCCCTGGGCGATTCTGGCGCTGCTGGTCTTGCCGCCCCTGGTGTTGCTGGCGCTGCTCCTGCTGCTCCTGGAGCCGGTGGCCTATGGCTGGTTGGCATTTCCGGTGCACCTGCTGGTGATCATCTACAGCCTGGGACGTGGAGACGTGCTGGCCGACCTCGGCCCCTTCCGTGATGCCTGGCGTCGCGGTGACACCCAGGCTGCCTATCACGTCGCCGAACGCGACCTCGGACTGGAGGCGGACGAGGGCGGCGACCTGTTGCAACAGGTTCAGGGTTATCAGCTCTGGCAGGCGTATCAAGGCTTCTTTGCGGTGATCTTCTGGTATGCGCTGCTGGGGCCCGTGGCGGCCCTGGCCTACCGGCTGTTTGCGCTGGCGGCCGAGCATGCTGCGACGCCTGCCCTGCAAGAGCGTGCGGAGTCGATTCGTCATGCCTTCGACTGGCTACCTGTCCGCGTGCTGGCAGCGAGTTTCTCGCTGGTGGGCAATTTCGTCGGGGTCAGCCGGGTGCTGCTGCATGAATTGCTGAACTGGGACATCTCGGCTCGGCAGTACATCGAACTGGCCGGTCGTGCCGCTGCCGAACTGCCGGAGCCCGTCAGTGGCGATGCCGGCGTGGCAACCCTGGACGCTCTCTGGCAACTGCTGGTTCGCGCCGCCGTGCTCTGGTACGCCGGCTTCGCCGTCTGGGCGCTCCTGTTCTGATCTCCGCTCCATCGCCTGCCTGACGCAACCGTCGGGCGGGCCCTTCCTGCTTAACCTTTAGTTACAGAAACTCCTGCCGATATCGGGTACACAGATGAGCGCGCCAGAATTGTCTGACATGGCTCACAGAAGCAGCTGATTGAAATCCGGCCGCCGTCTGGCAGTGGGGAGAAGCTGCCGGGCCTCGGCGGAGCACTGTCAGTCATTCGGAACGCGCCCATAACAATAAATGAGAACAGGAGAAGTCTCGTGAAGACCCTGTTGTATCCTGCCATCGCCCTAATGAACCGACTCAGCTTCGGCATGAAGTTCAGCCTGATCAGTGTTCTGTTCTTCCTGCCGATGTTGATCACCAATTTCTATCTGGTGCGCGACTCCTACCGTCAATTCGTCAATACCCGTTCCGAGCTGCAGAGCCTGGACCTGCTGGGTGCCAGCCTGAATGTGCGGCGCAATCTGGAAAGTCTCAACGACCTGGTCCTGATCAATTCGATGATTGGCCAGTCGGGTCAGGCCGGGGACCTGGAGAAGCGCATCACCAGTCTCGAGCAGGATCTGCTCAAGACTCTCCAGGGCCTGGCGCCGGTCGCCTCCGAGCCTGAGCAGGTCGAAGCCTTCAATGCCAAGCGCGACGAGCTGGTCGCTGCCCTGCAGACTGCCAAGGGCGAGACGTCCCTGCAGAGCAAGAGCGCGATGATCGAGAAGTTGCTGGGCAACTCCCAGGTCTTCATGAAGTTCGTCGCCGGGCAGGCCGGGCTCGGCCAGGACGACCAGGCTGACGTTCGCCAGATCACCGAGCTGGTCACCACTACCACGCCGCAAGTCACCATGGCACTCGGCAAAGGCCGCGCCATTGGCGCCTATTCCCTGGGCCAGGGCTTCCTCAACTCCGCCGCCAGCACCAAGCTCGACGACCTGCTGCTGGACCTGGACAAACTCAACGCCGAATACGGCCTGAAGATCGCCGATGCCCTCGACGGCAGCCCGCGCGGTCATCAGGCACTGGACGCGCTGACCGCCGCCAGCCGCGACACCCTCAAGCAGAACGCCACGCTGTTCGAGGACAAGGTCATCATGGCCGACACTCTCGACACGCCCTGGCAGCAGTTCTACGACCAGGTCAGCACCTCTCTGGAAAAGACCTACCAGCTCAACGACGGCGCCCTGGCGTTCCTCAAGGCAGAGCTGGAAAGCCGCCTGGCTGGCAAGCGCGTACAGACCGTGTTGCTGGTGGTAGCGCTGGTGGTGGTGTTCCTCGCCATCGTCTACCTCTACAGCGGCTTCTATGTGTCCACGCGCACTACCCTGAAGAGCCTGGGCAAGGTGATGGATCAGGTTGCCGGCGGCGACATGACCGTGAGTTTCCGGGCTGAGAGTCGTGATGAGCTGGGTGAGTTGGGCCAGGTGTTCAACGGCACCGTCGCGAAGATCCACGACCTGATCGAACTGGTTGGCCATACCGTGTCCGAAGTGGAGCGCCAGGCCGGGCGCGTCGAGCAGGTTTCGGGTGAAAGCAACATCGCCGTCGCCGGGCAACGCAGCCAGATCGAGCAGGTGGCCACGGCCATGAACCAGATGTCGGCCACCGCGCAAGAAGTGGCGCGCAGTGCCGCCGCAGCCGTGGACAGCGCCCAGAGTGTCAACCAGGAAACCGTCAGCGGCCGCGCTCTGGTGGAGTCCCAGTTGGGCAGCATCGAGAAACTGGCCAGCGAGATCGACCAGTCGGTGAACGTGATCAACCAGCTGGCTGCGGACAGCGCCTCCATCAGCCGCGTGCTGGAAGTGATCAAGGGCATCGCCGAGCAGACCAACCTGCTGGCCCTGAACGCTGCCATCGAAGCGGCGCGTGCCGGCGAGCAGGGACGTGGTTTCGCCGTGGTGGCAGATGAGGTGCGTACGCTGGCCAAGCGTACCCAGCAGTCCACCGAGGAAATCGAGCAGATGATCGTCAGGCTGCAGGGCGGTGTCGGCGCTGCGGTCAAGGCAATGAACGTCAGCCACCAGATGGCCGACGGCACCGTCAACCAGTCCGGCAAGGTGCAGGCAGCGCTGGAGAACATCCTTGGCGCGGTGGGCATGATCGTCGACCAGAACCAGCAGATCGCCGCAGCCGCTGAACAGCAGACCGCAGTGGCCCACGATATCGACCAGAACATCGTGGAGATCAACCACGCGGGCGAGCGCACCGCCGAAGGGGCGAACCAGACCGAGAAGGCCAGTCGCGAACTGTCCGGCCAGGTCGCGCAGCTCAAGCAGCTGATTGGTGCGTTCCGGGTCTGAGGTTTGACCTCATGAAAAAGCCCGCCGATTGGCGGGCTTTTTTTGTGCTCGGTGTTCGCGGTCTTTCTGTAGGGGCGAATTCATTCGCCAAGCAGGCCGAAGGTCTGCCTAACGTGGTCAGGAGGGACAACTGCGTTGCCCTTGGCGAATGAATTCGCCCCTACAACGGAATGTTCACCCTGCCAGATCGCTCCAGCCGAATACCGCACAAGCATTGCGCGTACTCGCTTGGGCCAGCTCTTCCGGCGTAACGCCGCGGATCTCCGCCAGGGCCAGGCAAATGTCCGGCAGGAACTCCGGGCTGTTGCGGCCATAGGGATGCATGGCGGGGGCCATGTCCGGCGAGTCGGTTTCCAGGACGATGTCCTCCAGCGGCAACTGCGCCACCACCTTGCGAAGGCGATTGGCCTGGTGCCAGGTGGGCGCACCGCCAAGGCCCAGGCGAAAGCCCAGCTTGCGGTACTCCTTCGCTTCCTCGAGGCTGCCGGCAAAGGCGTGGATGATGCCGGGACGCTTGAGACGGAAGCGCTTCAGGGTGGCGATCACCGCTGCATGACTGCGTCGTACATGCAGCAGCGGCGGTAGCTCGAACTCCGCCGCCAGCTTCAGCTGGGCCTCGAACAGGTGCTGCTGGGCATCGCGGTCGAGTTCAGGGACGAAGTAGTCCAGGCCGATTTCCCCGACCGCGCAAAGCCGGGGGTGGCCCGCATGGCGTTCCAGCCACTGGCGCAGTTCCCGCACGTGCTCGTCCCGGTGTTGCGCCAGGTAGATCGGATGCAGGCCGAGTGCGGTGCAGAAGTCATCCCCGGCGTTGGCCATGTCCCAGACCCGCTCCCAGTTCTCGCGGAATACGCCGAGCAGCACCTGGCGGCGCACGCCCCGTGCGCGGCAGCGCGCCAGTACCTCGTCGCGGTCGGCGTCGAAGTCCGGGAAGTCCAGGTGGTTGTGGGTATCGATCAGCATGGCGCCAGCATATACCGCCTTTTCCCGGTTCGACATGCCCATTCCCGGGGCGTTCGGGCGGATTTTTGCGGTGCATCCGCTCTGCCTCGGGGCATCGAGGAGGGCCAGGGAGACAAGGCTGAAAACGCTATTGAACACTCGTTCATGCTGGGCTATGGTTGGCCCACTCGCCGGTTCGCCGATGCAGCCACGTGACCCGGATTCCACCCTTAGAAATGGGGCCCGAACATGCGTTTCGCTTCGCTTGTGGAGAGAATGGCAGGGCCAGGCACAGCCGCCTGGGATATTCATTACGCGGCCATCGCCGCCCAACGTGCGGGCGAAGATGTGATCGTCCTCAGCATCGGCGACCCGGACTTCGCCACCCCGGAACCCATCACCACCGCCGCCATCCAGGCCTTGCAAGCGGGTGACACCCACTACTGCGACGTCGCCGGCCGCCCCGAGCTGCGCCAAGCCATCGCCGATCTGCACGGCCGCCTGACCGGCCAGCCGGTAACGGCGGACAGCGCGATCCTCGTGGCTGGCGCGCAGAACGGACTCTATGCGGCGGCCATGTGCCTGCTGGAAGCTGGTGATGAGGTCATCGTCTTCGATCCGGTCTACGTCACCTACGAAGCGACTCTGAAGGCTACCGGCGCCACGCTGGTGCGTGTGCCCTGCCCGGCGGAGGGCGGCTTCAGGCCTGACCTCGACGCCTTGCGCTCGGCCGTCAGCGAACGAACTCGCGCCATCTTCTTCGCCAACCCCAACAACCCAACCGGCGTGGTACTCAACACCGAGGAACTGCAGGCCATCGCCGGGCTGGCGCAACAGCATGACCTATGGGTTGTCGTGGATGAGGTTTACGAGAGCCTCACCTTCGAACAGCCGCATCGCTACTTCACCACATTGCCGGGCATGCACGAGCGCACCGTCAGTATCGGCAGCCTGTCCAAGTCCCACGCCATGACCGGCTGGCGCACCGGCTGGGTGGTGGCTGGCCCCGAGCTGGTGGCCCACATCGAAAACCTGGCGTTGAACGTTCTGTATGGACTTCCTGGTTTCGTGCAGGAAGCGGCGTTGACCGCCGTGCGCACATACGACCAGGTGACTGGGGAAATGCGTGAGCTCTACCGCCGTCGCCGCGACCTGGTGGTCGATGCGCTGCAGAATTGCGCACCGCTCAAGGTACTGAAGCCCGAGGCGGGGATGTTCGTCCTGCTGGACGTACGCGGCAGCGGCCTCAGTTCCCTCGACTTCGCCTGGAAACTGTTCCGCGAAACCGGCGTCGCGGTGCTGGACGCCGCCGCCTTCGGCCCTTCCGCAGATGGCTTCGTGCGCCTGTCCTACAGCTTGGGCGAAGCGCAATTGGCGGACGCCTGCGCACGCATTCGCCGCTTTGCCAGCACCCTGGGATCAGGCTCGTTCATCGACGTGCGCCCGACCGTTCCCGCCGATGTTCGGGCCGAGAAAATCGAGCGGCCGAAAATGGTGGAGGTGGACTCGATCCACAAGCGCTTTGGCCAGTTCGAGGTGCTCAAGGGCGTTTCCCTGACCGCCCGGGAGGGCGGAGTGGTGTCGCTGATCGGCGCCAGCGGCTCGGGCAAAAGCACCTTGCTGCGCTGCATCAACATGCTGGAAATCCCCAACCAGGGCACCGTCACGGTCGATGGCGAGAGCATTCGTCTCACCACCAACCGTATCGGCGAACCGATGGTGGCGGACCAGAAGCAACTGACCCGGATTCGCTCGCGTCTTGGCATGGTGTTCCAGAGCTTCAACCTCTGGCCCCACCGCACCGTGCTGGAAAATCTCATCGAGGCGCCCATCCAGGTGCTGCGTGAAAGCCGTGCCGAAGCCACTGAGCGGGCCGAGGCATTGCTGGAGCGGGTGGGCCTCGCCGCCAAGCGACATGAGTACCCGTCGTTCCTCTCCGGCGGCCAGCAGCAGCGTGTGGCGATCGCCCGCGCATTGGCGGTTGAGCCCAAGGTCATGCTTTTCGACGAGCCGACCTCGGCGCTGGACCCGGAACTGGTGGGTGAAGTGCTGCGGGTGATCCGTTCCCTGGCCGAAGAGGGCCGCACCATGATCCTGGTCACCCACGAAATGGCCTTCGCCCGCGACGTTTCCAGCCATGTCGCCTTCCTCCACCAGGGGCGCATCGAAGAGGAAGGGCCGCCGCAGGAAGTGTTCCTGAGACCGCGCAGCGAGCGCTGCCGGCAGTTCGTCACCGCCCACCAGAATCGCTGATTCCGGCCGCCGGGCACGGCCAGTTCGACAAGCTCTAACCACAACAACATCAAGCAGGGCAGAAACCATGAAGAAGTCTCAACTGGCACGTTGGATGGCGGGTGCGGTAATGCTCATGGCCGGCGCGGTGGGCGCGCAGGCCGAAACCCTGAAGTTCGCGATGGCGGCGGAACCCTATCCGCCGTTCTCCAGCAAGCAGCCGGACGGCCAGTGGGCAGGCTTCGAACCTGACCTGATCCGCGCGCTCTGTGCACAGATGCAGGCCCAGTGCGAGATCGACGAGGTGGCCTGGGATGGCCTGATTCCGGCCCTGATGGCGAAGAAGGTGGATGTCATTTTCAACTCCATGTCCGTCACCGAGGAGCGCGAGAAACAGATCGCCTTCAGCCGCGCCTATTACGACACCCCGGTCGCCGTGGCGGCGCCCAAGGCGCTGGATGTCACCGTCAACCCCGAAGGACTGAAAGGAAAGGTGGTCGGCGTGCAGCTTTCCACCGTCAGCTCCAACTACCTGAAGCAGCACTACGAAGCCATCGCCGACGTGCGCTACTACGACACCCAGGACTCGGTGAACGCCGATCTGGTGGCGGGGCGCATCGATCTGATGATGGCCGATGGCATTGCTGTCAGCGCCTTCGTCAAATCCCCTGATGCCCAGGCCGCCGGCATCGAGAACAAGGGCGAGGTGCCCTACGATCCGCTGTTCGGCCGTGGCGTGGGCGCGGGCCTGCGCAAGGAAGACACCGCCCTCAAGGCCCGTCTCGACGAAGCCATCGGCAAGCTGCTCGCCAGCGAGGACTACAAGACCATCTCCGCCAAGTACTTCGACGTCAGCGTCGCGCCGAAGCAGTGACCTCCGGAGCCATCCCGGCCCGACCGGGATGGCGCATTTCCGCCTCGATGAGGGCCTGCAATGCAGTCTTACTTTGAACTGGTCGGCTTTGGTGCCCAGGGCTGGGGCCCAGCGCTGCTCAAGGGGTTGTGGGTAACCCTGCAGATTTCCGTCGGTGCCTTCCTGGTCGGCATGCTGATCGGCCTTGCCGTCGCCATGGGCAAGCTCAACGGTCCGCGCCCGGTTGCGCAGCTCATGCGTGGCTACACGACCCTGTGTCGCGCGGTGCCCGAGCTGCTGCTGATCCTGCTGCTCTACTACGTGGGTTCGATGGGGCTCAACCAGCTGTTCGCCTGGCTCGGCTACGGTGACCTCAAACTCAACGGCACGGTGGTGGCCATCGCTGTGCTCGGCCTGGTACAGGGCGCCTATGCCTCGGAGATATTCCGGGGTGCGATCGAGGCCATCCCCCATGGGCAGATCGAGGCGGCACGCGCATTCGGCCTGAATGGGTTCAGCCTGTTCCGCCGGGTGACCTTGCCGATCATGGCGCCCAACGCCCTGGCCGGCATGGCCAACCTTTGGGTCAACCTGATCAAGGACAGCGCCCTGATCAGCGTGGTCGGTACCAACGAGCTGCTCTTCACCGCCAAGCAGGCGGCCGGCTCGACCCGCCAATACCTGACTTTCTACCTCACCGCCGCAGCCTTCTATTACCTGCTGACGGTGCTCTCCAACCTGTTTTCCGGCTGGCTCGAGCGGCGCTTCCGCCGCTGGACCCCGTCGGTGTGAGCGAGGGCCTGTGATGACCGTTACCTGGATATTCGACTACGGCAAATTGCTGCTCAACGGCCTCGGCACCACCTTGCTCATCCTCGTCATCTCCGCCGGCCTGGGCTTCGTCCTCGCACTGCTGGTGGCGTTGGCGCGGATGTCGCGCAACCCGTTGCTGGCGGGGACGAGCCTTGCCTACACCAGCGTGATTCGCGGCACGCCGCTGCTGGTGCAGATCTACATCTTCTACTACGGCCTGGGGAGCCTGTTTGCCCAGTTCCCATTGATTCGCGGCAGCTTCCTCTGGCCGTACCTGCGCGATGGCTTCTGGTACATCGTCTTCGCCCTGGTGCTCTCCGTGGGGGCCTATGTCGGCGAAGTCATCCGTGGCGGCATGAAATCCGTGCCCAGGGGCGAGCTGGAGGCCGCGGCGGCTTTCGGCATGCGCCAGCGCCTGGTGCTGCTCCGCGTCTGGCTGCCCAGGGCGATCCGTCTGTTGCTACCGACGCTGGCCGGTGAAACGGTGATGTTGCTCAAGTCCACCGCCCTGGCCTCCACCGTTGCAGTGGTCGACCTATTGGGGGCCGCCAACGTGGTGCGTGCGCAGACCTTTCAGATCTATCAACCGTTGCTGCTGGTGGCGGGCATCTACGTCTGCCTGACCTTCATGATCGAAATGGGCTTCGGCCTGGCGGAGCGACGAAGCATGTTTCGCCGGGCGAATTAGGACGCGTGGTGATGAGGGGCGAAGGGGGCTTTTTATAGGTTCAGGCATAAGCCCCGCGCCGCAGGCTATCGACCCAGCGGCGGCTGATCTCGAGGCCTTCTTCAGCGCTGAAGTTGGCGGGATTGAGACACCACTCCAGCCACAGTCCGTCGAGCATGGCCGAAAGGCCGATGGCCGCCAGACGCGGTTTGGCGATGGAAAAGCCTTCTTCGCGAGCCAGCTCCGAGAGCAGCTTTTCCAGCAGCACCAGGGATCCGCCGTAGGTGCGTTCGTGGGCTTCGTTCACTTGCGGGGAATGGCGGATCAGGCTCCAGAACACCACCCAGGGGCTGAGTAGGTCGGGATCCAGGGTGACCGGCGAGAAGTAGCCGGTCAGGAAGGCTTCGAGGCGCGCGGCAGGTGCCGGGCCGGCGGCATCGATGCGGGCGACCAGGGCCTGGGCGACCTCGCTGGCGAGGGTCTCGTAGGCCTGTGCGACCAGGGCGTCGATGCTGCCGAAGTAATGATTGATCAAGCCAACGGCGACGTTGGCCTCCTTGGCGATGCGGCGCACCGAAATACCCGCGTGGCCCTCGGCGACCAGGCAGCGCAGCGCCGCGCGCACCAGATGTTCACGGCGTTCGTCGGGGTTGGTGCGGGGCTGTCGTTCGCGGGGCGTATCCAAGGGGCGATTTCCTTCGCTCGATGGGCCTGGATAGTACCGCCTGGCCCGAGGACAAACCAACCGTCCGGACTCGTCTGGCGGCCAAGAGGAGGTAGGACATGATCGAAGACGTCTCCCTGTATGTTCCGAGTGATTCCGGTGTCCAGCTGCGGGTACCGGCCTGGCGCCTGGACAGTGGCAAACCGGGCCCCAGGGTTCACTTGCAGGCAGGGGTCCACGCGGACGAGATCGCCGGCATGCTGGTGCTGCACAAGCTGCTGCCGCTCCTCGTCCAGGCCGCTGATAACGGTTTGTTGCGCGGCTGCGTCACCGTGGTGCCCCAGGCCAACCCATTGGGCATCGGCCAGTTCCGTCATGGGCGCATCCTGGGTCGCGTGCACGAGTCCAGCAGCCGCAATTTCAATCGCGGCTTCCCCGGGTCAGCGGCGCAGGCCCGGCCCGTGGGCAACCTGGCAGTCTGGCAAAAGGCCTTGTCCGGACTGGCGGCAGATGCCGACATCGTTCTTGACCTGCACACGGACGACGAAGCGCTGCAATACGTCTACCTGCACCAGTGCTTCTGGCCCGCCGGCCAGGACCTTGCGGCAGCCCTTGGGGCCGAGGTCGCGATCATCTGGGAGGGAGATGGCGATGGCGCCTTCGAAGAGGTGGTGATTGCGCCCTGGCTGGCGGAGGGACGTGTGGAAGGTCGCCTGGTGTCCACCGTCGAGTTGCGTGGGCAGGCGGACGTCAGTGACACCCTGGCGCAACAGGACGCCGATGGGCTTTACACCTTCCTTTGTGCCCGTGGCCTTATCGCCGAGCCGGAGCAGCTACCGGCGTGGCAGGGCAGGGCGGTGCCTATCGGGCATATGGAAACCGTGTTCGCGCCGACTTCCGGGGTCCTGGTGTTCGAGCGGGAGCTTGGCGACGCCGTTCAGGCCGGTGAATGTTTCGCCCGTGTCATCACCATCCCCGGCGATCCGTCCAGCGAACACCGACTGCTGGCGCCTCAGGCGGGGGTGATGGTCACTCGTTATCGCGACCGGCTGATCCCGGAAGGCGCGATAGCTGCCAAGTTCACCGGTTCTGCGCCCTCGAGCACCTGGACTTCCGGCGCCCTCGATCCGTGATTCGGCGCCTTCCGACCGTAGGGTGCGCTGCGCGCACCGCGACTCCCGCGCTGGGGCTCGGTGCGCATGGCGCACCCTACGGAGGGGATGGCAGCACGGGCAGCCGTCAATGGTGCTCGCGAGTGGCGCGGAATTTCACGTCCGGCCAGCGCTCTTCCATCAGGCTGAGGTTCACGCGGGTCGGGGCCAGGTAGGTGAGGTGGCCGCCACCGTCCACGGCAAGGTTTTCGAAGGCCTTGTCCTGGAACTCCTTGAGCTTCTTCTCGTCCTTGCATTCGATCCAGCGTGCCGACCAGACGTTGATCGCCTCGTAGGCGCACTCGACCTTGTATTCCTCCTTCAGGCGGCTGGCGACCACATCGAACTGCAGCACGCCCACGGCGCCTAGGATGATGTCGTTGTTGCGCTCGGGGAAGAACACCTGGGTGGCGCCTTCCTCGGCCAGCTCCTGCAGGCCCTGGCGCAGCTGCTTGGACTTCAGCGGGTCCTTCAGGCGTACGCGACGGAAGAGTTCCGGGGCGAAGTGCGGGATACCGGTGAAGCCCAGGGCTTCACCTTCGGTGAAGGTGTCGCCGATCTGGATGGTGCCGTGGTTGTGCAGGCCGATGATGTCGCCCGCGAAGGCTTCTTCCAGCTGCTCACGCTCGGAGGAGAAGAAGGTCAGGGCGTCGCCGATCTTCACGTCCTTGCCGAGGCGCACATGGCGCATCTTCATGCCCTTCTCGTACTTGCCCGAGCAGATGCGCATGAAGGCGATGCGGTCGCGGTGTTTCGGGTCCATGTTCGCCTGGATCTTGAACACGAAGCCGGAGAACTTCTCTTCGATCGGTTCGACACTGCGCTCATGGGTGGCGCGGGACAGCGGCTTCGGCGCCCAGTCGACGATGCAATCGAGCACCTGGTCGACGCCGAAGTTGCCCAGGGCGGTACCGAAGAACACCGGGGTCATCTGACCATTGAGGAAGGCTTCCTTGTCGAACGCGTGGCAGGCGCCCTGCACCAGCTCCAGCTCCTCGATGAATCGGTCGTAGAGGTCACCCAGGTGGGTGCGCGCTTCGTCGGAGTCGAGCTTGTCGATCACCTTCATCTCGGTGCGCTCGTGGCCGTGGCCCGGCGTGTAGACGATGATCTTGTCCTGGGACAGGTGGTAGACGCCCTTGAAGTCCTTGTAGCAGCCGATCGGCCAGGTAATGGGCGCAGCCTTGATCTTCAGCACCGCTTCGATTTCGTCGAGCAGCTCGATGGGATCGCGGATGTCACGGTCCAGCTTGTTGATGAAGCTGACGATGGGCGTGTCGCGCAGGCGGCAGACTTCCATCAGGGCGATGGTGCGCGGCTCTACGCCCTTACCGCCGTCGAGGACCATCAGCGCCGAGTCCACCGCGGTCAGGGTGCGGTAGGTGTCTTCGGAGAAGTCTTCGTGGCCGGGGGTGTCGAGCAGGTTGATCATGTGCTCGCGATAGGGGAACTGCATCACCGAGGTGGTGATGGAGATGCCGCGCTGCTTTTCCATCTCCATCCAGTCGGAGGTGGCGTGACGGTCGGATTTACGCGACTTCACGGTACCGGCCACGGCGATGGCCTTGCCCATCAGCAGCAGCTTCTCGGTGATGGTGGTCTTACCGGCGTCGGGGTGGGAAATGATGGCGAAGGTGCGGCGTTTCGCGACTTCGGCGGCCTGGATGGTCATGGGTGCGTGCCTGACTGGAAATGTGACGGGCAGCGGACGGCCCGGAAAAACGCGGGATTATAACGGGAAATGGGCGGTCGTTCAGCGCCGCCGGGCATTCGGGGGCACCCTACGCCCGGATCACCAGCCGGGCCTACACACTTTGTAGGAGCGAGCTTGCTCGCGAAAGATCGTGCTTGGGGCTGTTCGCGAGCAAGCTCGCTCCTACAGGGCTCATCAAATCACCTCCGCCAGAGCCCCCCCTGTCATCACCCTGAAACCCGCATGTGTGCAGCATTTCATGACGTTTTGTTGAGGATTCGAAACAGTCAACAGGGCAAGCGACAAAGGGATGCGAGAAAGCGGCAATTTTTGATTGATCTGCGCTTCTTGTGGTCCTAAAGTTCGCGCCCGAACGTCCATGCTGGCAACGATCCATCCGGCTCAAGTACTGACGACGAGAGGTTTGATGTCGGAAACGACTGAAGATCCTCGGCGACATGCCTTGGGAAGTAGGCGAACCAAAGTGGGGAAACTGATCAGACGTTCAGGCCTGTTGTCCAACGCAACACCGGGCCACCCCTAACAACTTTCGTTTGTTTTGCCATATGGAGTCCCTCGCATGTCGATCAAGGTCGAAGACTATTTCTCGCCCGAAACTTTCCAGCGCATGAAGGCATTCGCCGACAAGCAAGAAACCCCGTTCGTGGTGATCGACAAGCAGACCATTTCTGATTCCTACGATCAGTTGGTCAGCTGCTTCCCCTTCGCCAAGGTCTACTACGCGGTGAAGGCCAACCCGGCCACCGAGATCACCGAACTGCTGCGTGACAAGGGTTCCAACTTCGACATCGCCTCCATCTATGAGCTGGACAAGGTGATGAAGACCGGCGTTGGCCCCGAGCGCATCAGCTACGGCAACACCATCAAGAAAGCCCGCGACATCCGCTACTTCTTCGAGAAGGGCGTGCGCCTGTTCGCCACCGACTCCGAAGCCGACCTGCGCAACATCGCCAAGGCCGCCCCGGGCGCCAAGGTCTATGTGCGCATCCTCACCGAAGGTTCCACCTCGGCTGACTGGCCGCTGTCGCGCAAGTTCGGTTGCAACCCGGACATGGCCCTGGACCTGCTGATCCTCGCCAAGCAACTGGGCCTGGTGCCCTACGGCGTGTCCTTCCACGTGGGTTCGCAACAGCGCGACATCGACGTCTGGGACGCCGCCATCGCCAAGGTGAAGGTGATCTTCGAGCGCCTGAAGGAAGAAGACGGCATCACCCTGCAGATGATCAACATGGGCGGTGGCTTCCCGGCCAACTACATCCAGCGCACCAACAGCCTGGAAACCTACGCCGAGGAAATCATTCGCTTCCTCAAGGAAGACTTCGGCGACGAACTGCCGGAAATCATCCTCGAACCAGGCCGTTCCCTGATCGCCAACGCCGGCATCCTGGTCAGCGAAGTCGTGCTGGTGGCGCGCAAGTCGCGCACCGCCGTCGAGCGCTGGATCTACACCGACGTGGGCAAGTTCTCCGGCCTGATCGAAACCATGGACGAGGCCATCAAGTTCCCGATCTGGGTCGAGAAGAAAGGCGAGATGGAAGAAGTGGTGATCGCCGGCCCGACCTGCGACAGCGCCGACATCATGTACGAGAACTACAAGTACGGCCTGCCGCTGAACCTGGCCGCTGAAGACCGCCTCTACTGGCTGTCCACCGGCGCCTACACCACCAGCTACAGCGCGGTGGAATTCAACGGCTTCCCGCCGCTGAAGGCCTTCTACCTGTAAGCCTTCGAGTGCTTCACACAAGGCCCGCCTTCATGGCGGGCCTTGTCGTTTGTACGGGGCGATTCCGTGTCGCAGCGCCTGTCATTTCGCGCGCTACGCAGCGGCAGTAAGATGAGCGCCGTTTCCATTTGCAATCGCTTGTCAGCCGGCTCCCTGCGGGCCAGGAGTGCCTGCCGCCGTGACTGTCCAAATACCCGCTGAAATCGCCGCTGTCGCCGATTACGAAGCCTTCGCCCGCGAGCGCATGAAGCCCGCGGCCTGGGCCTACCTCAACGGTGGAGCGGCCGATGAGCTGACCCTGGCGGACAACCTGGCCGCCTTCCAGCGCGTGCGCCTGCTCAACCGGGTGCTGGAAGACCTTGGCGGTGGACATACGCGCCTCGAACTCTGCGGGCTCGAACTCGATTACCCGATTCTGCTGGCGCCTGTGGCGTACCAGAAGCTGGCCCACCCGGACGGCGAACTGGCCAGCGTGCTCGGCGCCTCCGCCATGGGTGCGGCGATGGTGGTCAGTACCCAGGCCAGCGTCAGCCTGGAAGACATCGCCCAGGCGGCGCAAACGCCGCTCTGGTTCCAGCTCTACATCCAGCCGGATCGCGAATTCACCCGCGAACTGGTGCGGCGCGCCGAAGCGGCGGGTTATCGCGCACTGGTCGTGACGGTCGATGCGCCAGTGAACGGCCTGCGCAACCGCGAACAGCGGGCCGCGTTCACGCTTCCCGCCAACGTCGAAGCAATCAACCTGAAGGGCATGCGCAGCCTACCGCCGAGCGTCGCCCAGCCAGGCTCCAGTCCGTTGTTCGGCAGCCCGCTGCTGGCCAGCGCGCCAACCTGGAAAGACCTCGAGTGGCTGCAATCGCTCACCCGCCTGCCGGTACTGGTCAAGGGCGTGATGAACCCGCGCGATGCGGTTCGGGCGGTGGAGCAGGGCGTGGCCGGCATCGTGGTGTCGAACCATGGCGGCCGCACCCTGGATAGCCTGCCGGCGACCCTGGATGTGCTCCCCGCGATCGCCCAGGCGGTGCAGGGCAGGGTGCCGCTGTTGCTGGATGGTGGCGTACGTCGCGGCACGGACATATTCAAGGCACTCGCCCTGGGCGCCAGTGCCGTAATGATCGGCCGGCCTTACGTGCACGGCCTGGCTGTTGCGGGGGCCTCCGGCGTGGCCCATGTGCTGCACCTGCTGCGCACTGAGCTGGAGGTGGCCATGGCGCTTACTGGCTGTGCCAGGCTGACCGATATTGATGCTTCGCTGATCTGGCGCTGAACCTGCCGACCCTGCCAGCAGCGAGCAATGACCTGATCAGGGCCCATCTGCCTGGTTTTTTCTGATTGATGAGCTCGTCAGGCTTCCTTTCAAGGCTAGAAAGTGACCGGCCGGTCACGGTATTTCTTGCGAGCCTTAGCGTCGTATAGATGTCGCTTTATCCAGTCATTTTTGTGAATTATTGGCGCATGATCGAGAAAGCATGCTTTTTTAGTAATTCCGTACCAATGCGCGAGAAATGTAAAGACTGTGTAAAGTTCGTATAAAAATCTTTACTGATAAACATTCTCAAATAGAATCGCGCCTCAAATTCACTGGGGAGTGATTCTTATGAGCAAAAAGAATAATTTGTCGCAGCGTGCTCTTCTGGCATCTGCCATCGGTATCGCCACTGCTTCCACTACCGGCCTGACCATTGCCGCGGAACAGAGCAAGGCCCTCGAACTCGGCACCGTCAAGGTCGATGGCAAAGCGGCCAAGAAAACCTACAAGGTCGAGCAATCCTCCTCGGTGAAATACACCGCCCCGCTGCTGGATACTCCGCAAACCATCACCGTGGTGCCCAAGGAAGTGATCCAGGAGCAGCAGGCCCTGAGCCTGCGCCAGGTGCTGTCCAACGTGTCCGGTATCACCTTCAACGCCGGTGAAGGCGGCGGTGGTTCTGGCGACAGCATCAACATTCGCGGCTTCTCCGCGAACAACAACATCCAGATCGACGGCCTGCGCGACAGCGCCCAGACCAGCCGTACCGACACCTTCAACATCGAGCAGGTCGAGGTCATCAAAGGCCCGAACTCGGTGTTCGGCGGCGCCGGCACCACCGGCGGCAGCATCAACATCATCAGCAAGCAGCCCATGGACCGCGCCTTCACCACCCTCGGTGGCGGCCTCGGGACGGACAACTACCATCGCCTCACCCTGGACGCCAACCAGCCGCTGGACGGTGTGGGCAGCAACAGCGCCTTCCGCGTGAACCTGATGGCCCACGAGAACGACGTGCCGGGCCGCGACGAGATCGATCGCGAGCGCTGGGGCGTTGCGCCCTCCCTGCGCCTGGGCTTCAACGATGCCACCCGCCTGACCCTGAGCGCGTTCCATCAGACCGACGACAACCTGCCTGACTATGGCGTGCCGGCCCTGAACGGCAAAAAGCTCGGCGGTGTCAGCCGCGAGGATTACTTCGGCTGGGACAACCTGGACAAGGATGAGATCGAGCAGAACGCCTTCACTGCGAACCTCGAGCACGACATCAACGACAACCTGCGCCTGCAGAACCTGACCCGATACAGCCGCATCGACCGGAACACCATCGTTTCCGCGTCCCACGTCAACCTCGACGGCGTGCCACCCGGCCGTTATCGCCCGGCGGGCCCGCAGGCTTCCGGTCGTGACACCACCACCGAGATGTGGATCAACCAGACCAACCTGCGTGCCAGCTTCGACACCTTCGGTCTTGGCCACGAACTGGTCACCGGCGCGGAAATCTCCCGCGAGGACTTCGATCTCAAGAGCTACAACCACGGCCTGGGCAACTCGGTCTATCCGGGCAATGGCTATGACCTGGCCAATCCGCCTGGCCACTGGGTAGGCCCGGTCAACAAGACCGTCAGCAGCTACACCGAGAACCAGCTGGACGACAAGGCGCTGTATGTCTTCGACACCATCGCCCTGAGCGAGCAGTGGGACTTCAACGTCGGCCTGCGCTACGACTGGTTCAAGGGCCACAGCGATACCTTCACGGCGGCGAATGTGCAGAACGGCAGCTTCACCTCCAAGGACGAGAAGCTCAGCAGCCGCGCGGGCCTGGTCTACAAACCGGTGGAGAACGGCCGCTTCTACGTAGCCTGGGGCAACTCGTTCAACCCCACTGCCGAAGGCATCGCCTCCAACGGTGGTGGCCTGACCGCCGCGACCGAGAACCTCGATCCGGAGAAGAACGAAACCTGGGAGCTGGGCACCAAGTGGGAACTGCTCGGCGGCAATCTGGAGCTGGACGGCGCCTTGTTCCGGGTGGAGAAAACCAATGCACGGGAAACCATGCTCGATGGTTCCACCCAATTGGCTGGCAAGCAGCGCGTCGAGGGCGTGGAACTGGGTCTGACCGGCCACATCACCGACCAATGGGATGTGTTCGCCAACTACACCTTCCAGTCCAGCGAAACCCTCAAGGCTGCGGATACCGCTGCCGGTATCGCTCGGGAAGGCCAGGCGCTGGGCAATACGCCGCCGCGCTCCTTCAACCTGTGGACCACCTATGAGCTGCCGGAAGGCTGGACCCTGGGCTACGGCGCGCGTTACGTCAGCGAACGCAACGTGAGCTCCAGCACCACCGCCAAGCTGGACGCCTATTGGCTGCACAACGCCATGGTCGGCTACCAGGTCAGCAAGAACCTGGACCTGCAGTTGAACGTCAACAACCTGTTCGACAAGGACTACGTGGAGCGTGTACGCCTGCAGAACGGCACCAGCGCTCGCTCCTCGGCCATCGAATACGGCGATGCCCGTTCGGCGATCCTCAGCGCTACCTACTCGTTCTGATGAACGAGCCGAGGGCCCTGCGCAAGGGCCCTCGGATATGGCTGTAAATAAAAGGTAAAAGATCTGATTCCTGAGTTTATGCATCCCGTTCTCAAATAGAATCGCCATCCGGCCAGGCATGGGGCCTGCCGCGAACGAGCGATTCGACGCGTCGCCAGACGCGTATCCGAGGGATATCACGTGTTGAAGAAGACCCTGTTCCAGCTGCACTGGCTGTTCGGTATCAGTGCGGGGCTGGTACTGGCCTTGATGGGCATCACCGGCGCTGCCTACAGCTTCCAGGAAGAAATCCTGCGTTTGCTCAACCCTGAGACCCTGTCGGTCGAAGTGCGTGACAGCGGCGTGCTGCCGCCCGCCGAGCTGGTGAGCAAGATCGAGGCTGCCGAAGGCAAGAAGGTGTCCGGCCTCTGGGTCGAAACCAACAACGACCATGCCTCGCGTGTCTTCTTCATGCCGCCGCCCGGCGAACGCCGTGGCCCCATGCGTTACTTCGATCCCTACACCGGTGAGCTGCTGGGCGAACCCACCGGCCAGCAGTTCTTCGGCCTCATGCTGCAGCTGCACCGCTTCCTCGCCATGGGCGAATTCGGCAAGCAGATCACTGCCGCCTGCACCCTGATCCTGATCTTCTTCTGCCTGTCCGGCCTGTACCTGCGCTGGCCGCGCAAGGCCGGCAGCTGGCGCGCCTGGCTGACCCTCGACTGGTCGCGCAAGGGCCGCAGCTTCAACTGGGACTTGCACGCCGTGGCCGGCACCTGGTGCCTGGTGTTCTACCTCCTGGCTGCGTTGACCGGCCTGTTCTGGTCCTACGACTGGTACCGCGAAGGTCTCAATCGCCTCCTCTCGGACGCCCCCGCCGGCCAGCAAGGCAAGCAAGGCGAGCGCCGTGGCGAAGGTCGTGGTGAGGGCCGTGGTCGCCCCGGCATGCAGGCCCCTTCCGGTCCGCCGCTGGTGGTGGACTACGACGCCGTATGGAAGAGCATCCGCGAAATCGCCGGCCCGACCATGAGCGCCTACAACCTGCGACTGCCGCCGGTGGGCGGCCAGCCGGCGCAGGTGTACTACCTGCTGGAGGACGCCGCGCACCCGCGTGCGTTGAACCAGATCGTCCTCGATCCGGCCACCGGCAAGGTCACCCGCAGCGACCGCTACACCGACAAGAGCTTCAAGGCGCAGCTGCTGACCAGCGTCTATGCGCTGCATGTGGGCGAGTACTTCGGCCTGACGGGGCGCATCCTGGTGATGCTGGCGAGCCTGACCATGCCGCTGTTCTTCATCACCGGCTGGCTGCTCTATCTCGACCGCCGGCGCAAGAAACGTGCGGTCAGGGCGGCCCGTGGCGGCCTGGCCGAGAGCGGCGGCACGGATTCCTGGCTGATCGGCTTCGCCAGCCAGAGCGGCTTCGCCGAGCAACTGGCCTGGCAGAGCGCCGGTCAGCTCCAGGCCGCCGGCCTGCCGGTACGTGTTGAGCCTCTCGCCACCCTGGATGGCGCGACCCTGGCGCAGGCCAGCAATGCTTTGTTTGTGGTCAGTACCTTCGGTGACGGCGAAGCGCCGGACAACGCCCGTGGCTTCGAGCGCAAGGTACTCGGCCAGGCCTCCCAGCTCGCTGGTCTGCGCTTTGCCGTGCTGGCTCTGGGGGATCGCCAGTACGAGCAGTTCTGTGGCTTCGGCCGCCGTCTGCAGTCTTGGCTGAAAGGGCAGGGCGCGAGCCAATTGTTCGACCCGGTGGAAGTGGACAACGGCGACAGCGGCGCACTGCAACAGTGGCAACAGCAACTGGCCCACGTGTCCGGCGGCGCGGTGCTGACGCCCTGGAGCGGTCCTGCCTTCGAAAACTGGACGCTTGCAAGCCGCGAGCACCTGAACCCCGGTAGCCAGGGAGAATCCACCTGGCTACTGCGCCTGCGTGCCCCGGCGGGCAGCCAGGTGGACTGGCAGGCCGGCGACCTGGTGGAAATCCTCCCGAGCCAGGCCGAGCCCGTCATCGAAGCGTGGTTGGCAAAACACCACCTCGACGGCGACGCCCCGGTGGAGCTGGACGGCCTGCGCCAGTCGCTGCGCCAGGCACTGGCCGGACGTCTGCTGCCGAGTTCGTTCGAGCATCTGGTGGGCCTGCAGCCTCAAGCCCTGGTGCAGGCGCTGATCGGCCTGTCGGTTCGCCAGTACTCCATCGCCTCGCTGGCCAGCGACGGTGCTTTGGAACTGATCGTGCGCCAGGAACAACATGCCGACGGCAGCCTGGGCATCGCTTCCGGTTGGCTGACCCATTACCTGCCGCAAGGCGCCGTGATGCCGCTGCGCCTGCGCCGTAATAGCCGCTTCCATCTGATAGACGAGGATCGTCCGCTGATCTTCATCGGCAACGGTACGGGCCTCGCCGGCCTGCGCAGCCTGCTCAAGGCGGCCATCGCTGCCGGACGCAATCGAAACTGGCTGCTCTTCGGCGAGCGCAACCAGGCCCACGACTTCTACTGCCGCGAGGAACTGCAGGGCTGGCTGGACAACGGTGAGCTGCAACGCCTGGACCTGGCCTTCTCCCGTGACCAGGCCGAGAAGGTCTATGTTCAGGACCGCCTGCGCGAAGCCGCCGACGAACTGCGCGCCTGGCTCGCCGAAGGCGCGGTGATCTACATCTGCGGCAGCCTGCAGGGCATGGCCGAAGGCGTTGACCGCGCCTTGCGCGACATCCTCGGTGACGAGGCGTTGCAGCAGTTGAATGACGAAGGCCGCTACCGCCGCGACGTGTATTGACGGCGGCATGCGCCGAAACGAGTGATCCCAGCTCCTTGGGAACGTTCGCCCCGCCAAGTGCGGGGCGTTTTTTTTGCATCGCCCGGGCAGACCTTCGGCCTGCTTGGCGAATGAATTCGCCCCTACAGGAAAATGAAGGACAACCCGGGCGGCACGTGCAGCCCCCTCTCCCGCTTGCGGGAGAGGGCGGGGGGGAGGGCAACGTCGGGCCAGCTCGGTGCCAACCCTTTTCGCGAATGAATTCGCTCCCACAGGAAAAATGAGGGACAACCGGGTGGCACTTACAGCCCCCTCTCCCGCTTGCGGGAGAGGGCGGGGGGGTGAGGGCAACGTCAGGCCAGCTCGGTGCCAACCCTTTTCGCGAATGAATTCGCTCCTACAAGGCTGCCGGCTTTTAGCCATAATCCGCTTCATGAACAGACGAATCCTGCTGAACTGCGACATGGGCGAAAGCTTCGGTGCCTGGCGCATGGGTGACGACGAGCACGCCATGCCGCTGGTGGACCAGGCGAACCTCGCCTGCGGCTTCCATGCTGCCGATCCCCTGACCATGCAACGCACCGTCGAGTTGGCGCTGCGCCACAACGTGCGCATCGGTGCCCATCCGGCGTATCCGGACCTCGCCGGGTTCGGGCGGCGCCATATGGCCTGTTCGCCGGAAGAAGTGCGCGCCCAGGTGCTCTACCAGATCGGAGCGCTGGAAGCCTTCTGCCGCACGGTCGGAACCCAGGTGGCCTATGTGAAGCCGCACGGCGCGCTGTACAACGACCTGGTGCGTGACGATGCGCTGTTCGAAGCGGTGCTCGATGCCTGCGCCAGCTATCGCAAGGGCCTGCCGCTGATGGTGCTGGCC
Source organism: Metapseudomonas resinovorans (assembly GCF_002003485.1). GTDB lineage: Bacteria > Pseudomonadota > Gammaproteobacteria > Pseudomonadales > Pseudomonadaceae > Metapseudomonas > Metapseudomonas resinovorans_D. The sequence goes on along the minus strand of NZ_BDMA01000057.1, from coordinate 52,085 downwards.
CTGGCTGACAACAGCCGCGAGCTGCAACTGGCCGACGCGGCCGATGTGCCGCTGATGTTCGAAGCCTTCGCCGACCGCGCTTACCTCTCCGACGGGCAGTTGGCGCCCCGGCGCATGGCCGGGGCGGTGCACCACGATGCCGAGCGCATCCTCGACCAGGCTTTGGCCATCGCCGTCGGCGAGCCATTTCCGGACATCGATGGCAAGCCCCTGCGACTGGTCGCGGATAGCCTCTGCGTGCACGGCGACAACCCTGAATCCCTGGCCGTGTTGCGCCGATTGCGAGGCAAACTGGACGCCCTATGATCCGCCTCGAGCCCGCCGGCGCCGAAGCATTGCTGCTAGTGCTGGCCGACGAACCGGATGCCGGCTTGCCACAGCGCATCGCGGCGCTGGCCGAAACCTTGCGGCGTGAGCTGGGGCACCTGCTGCTCGACCTGGTGCCAGGCTGGACCACGCTGCTGCTGCACTACGACCTGACCCGCACCGACCACCTCGCACTGGCCGAACGCATCGAGCCCTTGCTGGAAGCCTGGCTATCGGTGCCAGCCGTGAGCGAATCCGGCCAAGTGCATGAAATCCCCATCTGGTACTGTGGTGAGGACCTGACCTGGGTGGCCGAGGCCTGCGGCCTGTCGATCGGCGAACTGGTGGATGTTCACAGCAGCGCCGAATACCGGGTCGGTGCTATCGGTTTCTCGCCCGGCTTCGCTTACCTGAGCGGCCTCGATCCGCGCCTGGCCCTGCCGCGTCGCAGCAGCCCGCGCATACGCGTGCCGGCCGGCAGCCTGGCCATCGCCGAGCGCCAGACGGCGATTTATCCACAGGCCTCCCCGGGGGGCTGGCACTTGCTGGGATTGTGTCCCTGGACGCTGTTCGATGCGCATCGCGAGCCGCCGTGCCCGTTTGCCCTGGGGGATCGCGTGCGCTTCTTCGCCATCGATGAAGCCCGCTACCGCGCGGAAGGCGGAGGCGAGGCATGAGTGGCCTGCGGGTGATCAAGCCCGGCCCCCTGAGCCTGCTGCAGGACGCCGGCCGTCGTGGCTGGCAGCATCTGGGCGTATCCCCAGCGGGCCCGATGGACCCTCTGGCGGCGGCCTGGGCCAACCGGTTGCTGGGCAACACCGGAGGTTGCGCGGTTCTGGAGATTTCCCTCGGCGGGGTGGAACTGGAAGCCGAGGAGGCGCTCTGGGTGGCGCTGACCGGGGCCGATATGCCGCTGAGCGTGGATGGCGAGCCCCGTCTCAACTGGTCACGCTTTCGCCTCGAGCCGGGCCAGCGTCTGCAGATCGGCTATGCCCGCAGTGGCCAACGCAGCTACCTGGCGCTGGTAGGCGGCATTCGCGCCGAACCGGTGCTGGGCAGCGTCGCCTGCCAGATGCGCGAAGGCCTGGGCGGGTTGGACGGCGAGGGTGTTCGGCTGGCCAAGGGTGACCTGCTAGCCGGCGACCGGGGCGACTTTCCCCGTGGTGCCAGCGTGCCCTGGCCCTGGCAGCCGGATTACACGTCTGCGCAGTTGCTGCGAGTGATGGTGGGCGGTGATGCCGCCAGCTTCGATGAGCAGCAGCTGCGAGCCTTCTTCGAAAACGCCTGGCTGCTCAGCCCACAATCCGACCGCATGGGCGCACGCCTGGCAGGCGAGGCCCTGGTCGCGCCGCAGCGGCAGTGGTCCCAGGGCGTGGTCATGGGCGCTGTCCAGGTGCCGCCGGATGGCCAGCCGATTATTCTCACGGCGGATCGGCAGACCATGGGCGGCTACCCGGTACTCGGCTGGGTCCACCCATTGGACGTCGGGCGTCTGGCCCAGTGTCCGGCCAACCAGGTCCTGCGCTTCACCCCCATGAAGCTCGAAGATGCCCAGGATGAACTGCGGGCGTTCTATCGCTTCTTCGGGCGTTAGGTCTTTTGCACTTTTGCTGTGGGGACGAATTCATTTGAACTTGGGAAGCCACGTCCTGACGACGTAGTCATGATGCCTGTGACGATTCGCATCCCCGGGCTCGCAGGGTGAAGCCGATCCGGTAGGGTGCGCCGTGCGCACCGGCGGTTTGATGGGGTGCCGAAGTTGATCCTGAAGTCGGTGCGCACAGCGCACCCTACGGTCCAGACCGAGCTAAAGTTGTCGGCCTTGTGCATTGGGTGGATTCGCCCCCCAGCCTGTCCGTGCAACGGATCATTGATGAAGCCGATCCGGTAGGGTGCGCCGTGCGCACCGGCGGTTTGACGGGGTGCCGAAGTTGATCCTGAAGTCGGTGCGCACAGCGCACCCTACAGTCCAGACCGAGCTAAAGTTGTCGGCCTTGTGCTTTGGGTGGATTCGCCCTCGAGCCCGTCCGTGCAGCGGATCATTTCGGCAGGTGATTCAACGGCAGCGGCGACGGCGCCTTCACGGTCTGGATGGCGAAATTGCTGCGGATATCGCTGACGCCGGGGAGCCTCAGCAAGGTCCCGGTGAGGAAATGCTCGTAGCCGCGTAGGTCTGGCACTACCACTTGCAGCAGGAAGTCCGACTCACCCGATACCAGGTGAACCGAGATCACTTCGGGAAGGCTGATCACTGCTTCGCGGAAGGCGTTGGCCTGTTCCTCGCCGTGGCGCTCCACCTTGATTCCCACGAACACCGTCAAACCCAACCCGACCTCGTCGCGGTCGAGGTTGGCGTGGTATCCGCGTATTACACCCGCCTCTTCCAGTAGTCGCACCCGGCGCAGGCAAGGGGAGGCGGAGAGGCCGATCTCGTCCGCCAGTTGCACGTTGGACAGGCGGCCGTCGCGCTGCAGGGCGGCGAGTATTCGGTGGTCGAGGGCGTCAAGTTTTAGTTTTGGCATAAGCGGCCTGTTGATTGGTTTTTCTTGGTAGGAAATGCCAATCAGCATGACTCCAATAGTCAAATACGCAAGCACCTGCCCTGACTTCCGGCTCTAGAATTTCTGCTCCATATCCCGATCTGGAGCGAAGAAATGACCGCTTTCCTGATCGCCCTGGCGGTGGTCTACCTGCTGCCCGGGCCTGACATGATTCTCCTGCTGCAAACCGGCGCCCGGCAGGGGCGCGCCATGGCGCTGGCAACCGCGTTGGGGCTGGCGCTTGCACGGGGTTGCCACGTGGCGCTTGCCGGTCTGGGGCTCGCGGTGCTGTTCCGGACGGCGCCCTGGACCTTCGACGCCGTGCGTCTCGTCGGTGCGGCCTATTTGCTCTGGCTGGGGGTGAAGCTGTTCCAGGCGGAGGCTTCGGCGCTGGCGGTGGACGGGGCGCTGCAGCCTTCGCGGGCGTACGGACAGGCCATGCGGCGTGGGCTGCTGACCAATCTCCTCAATCCCAAGGCGCTGGTGTTCTGTTCCGTGCTGCTGCCGCAGTTCGTCGATCCGGCTGATGGGCCATTGGGGCTGCAATTCGCGCTACTTGGCGCAGTGCTGGTGGCCGTAGGGCTGGTCTTCGATTCGGCCTATGCGCTGATGGGCGCCGGGCTGGGGCGTTGGCTGGGACGCCGGCCATTGGTGCAACGCGTCCAGCAGTGGCTGTTCGGCGGCGTGCTGGTGGGGTTCGGGGTGAGGCTAGCGGTGCTGAAAGATCTGTAGGGGCGAATTCATTCGCCAAGGGATGCGCAGCATCCCCGGCAGTTGTCCCGGGCAGACCGTTGGCCTGCTTGGCGAATAAATTCGCCCCTACAAGGGTTTCCCGGTCACCCCTCAGCCGTTGATGGTTTCCGCGTTGTGGCAGGCCACTTGGCGGGCGTCGAGCAGACGCAGTTCGGGCACTTCCACCGTGCAGCGCTCGGTCGCGTAAGGGCAGCGCTTGTGGAAGGCACAGCCGGACGGCGGGTTGAGCGGGTTGGGCAGTTCACCGGCGATCTTGATCTTCGGCTTGCTCGGGTCCGGATGGATCGCCGGCGTGGCCGAGAGCAGGGCCTTGGTGTAAGGGTGCAGCGGACGCTCGTAGATCAGCTCGCTGGGGCCCATTTCCGCCGGACGGCCGAGGTACATCACCAGCACATCGTTGGCGACGTGACGTACCACCGCGAGGTTGTGGGAGATGAACACGTAGCCGGTGTTGTAGCGCTCCTGCAGGTCCATGAAGAGGTTGAGCACCTGGGCCTGGATCGACACGTCCAGGGCCGAGGTGGGCTCGTCCGCCACCAGTACCTTCGGATTGAGCATCATGGCGCGGGCCAGGGCGATGCGCTGGCGCTGGCCACCGGAGAACATGTGTGGGTAGCGCTGGTAGTGCTCAGGGCGCAGGCCTACCTGCTGCATCATCGCCTGTACCTGCTCGCGGCGTTCGACGCGGGACAGGCCGGTGTTGATGACCAATGGTTCGGCCAACTGGTCGCCGATCTTCTGCCTCGGGTTGAGCGAGGCGTAGGGGTTCTGGAAGACCATCTGCACGTCACGGCGCAGTTGCTTGCGTTCGTCCTTGCTGGCCCCCGTCACTTCGTGGCCGGCGATCTGCAGTGAGCCGGAAGAAGGTTCCTCGATCAGGGTCAAGGCGCGGGCCAGGGTGGATTTTCCGCAGCCGGACTCACCGACCACGGCCAGCGTGCGGCCAGCCTCCAGTTCGAAGGACACCCCGTTGAGGGCGCGCACCAGGGCGTGAGGCTTGAACAGGCCTCGGGAGACTTCGTAGTGACGGTGCAGGTCTCGGGCGGTCAATACGGCACTCATCGCGCCACCTCGATCAGGTTAAGGGGGTAGAAGCAGCGCACGGCACCATGGGCATGCGGGTCCAGGGTCGGACGCTGGGCCACGCAATTGGACTGACCATAGGGGCAGCGCGGCGACAGCAGGCAGCCGTGGGGACGGTCATAGCGGCCGGGGACGATGCCGGGCAACGTCGACAGGCGGTGGGCGCCCAGGCTGTGCTCGGGGATCGCCTTGAGCAGGGCTTCGGTATAGGGATGGGTGGGTTCGTTGAACAGGCGCGGCACTTCGCCGATTTCCACGGCCTGGCCGGCGTACATCACGCAGACACGGTCGGCAGTTTCGGCCACCACGGCCAGGTCATGGGTGATCAGCACCAGGGCCATGCCCTGGTCGCGCTGCAGGTCCAGCAGCAGGTCCATGATCTGCGCCTGGATGGTCACGTCCAGGGCGGTGGTGGGTTCGTCGGCGATCAGCAGCTTGGGCTCGGCGGCGATGGCCATGGCGATGGCCACGCGCTGGCTCATGCCCCCGGAGAGCTGGTGCGGATAAGCATCCAGGCGACTGGCGGCACCGGGGATTTCGACCCGTTCTAGCAGCTCCAGGGCGCGCTGGCGGGCGGCCTTGCCCTTCAGGCCCAGGTGCTGGCGCAGCACTTCCTCGATCTGGAAGCCCACGGTGTAGCTGGGGTTGAGTGCGGTCATCGGGTCCTGGAAGACCATCGCCAGGTCCTTGCCAACGATGTGCCGACGCTGCCTGCCCTTGAGCTTGAGCATGTCGTGGCCGTCGAAGCGCAGGCTGTCGGCGGTGATGCGGCCGGGGGCGTCGATCAGGCCCATCAGCGCCATCATGGTCACCGACTTGCCGGAACCGGATTCGCCGACGATGGCCAGTACTTCGCCCTTGTCCACCGAGATGTCGAGGCCGTCCACCACCGGGACGGCGTTGGCGTCGCCGAAGCGCACGCTGAGGTTCTTGATTTCCAGAAGGCTCATACGGCGGTCTCCTGGTATGGCGCAGCGATTGAGCGCGACGTTGTAGGAGCGAGCTTGCTCGCGAAGGGGGGCAGCAGGTTCGCCAGCAAGCTGGCTCCTACGGGAAGCAGCTGCGGAACGGAAATTCTCATGGCGGGCTCCTCAGACTGCATTCTTGAGTTTCGGGTCCAGCGCATCGCGCAGGCCGTCGCCCATCAGGTTGATCGCCAGCACGCTGAGCAGGATGGTCAGGCCGGGCAGCGAAACCACCCACCAGGCGCGTTCGATGTAGTCGCGCGCGGAGGCCAGCATGGTGCCCCATTCGGGAGTGGGCGGTTGCACGCCGAGGCCGAGGAAGCCCAGGGCGGCGGCGTCGAGGATGGCCGAGGAGAAGCTCAGAGTGGCCTGGACGATCAGCGGCGCCATGCAGTTGGGCAGCACGGTGACGAACATCAGGCGCAGCAGGCCGGCGCCGGCCAGGCGCGAGGCGGTGACGTAGTCGCGGTTCAGCTCGCCCATCACCGAGGCGCGGGTCAGGCGCACGTAGGAGGGCAGGGAGACGATGGCGATGGCGATCACGGTGTTGATCAGGCCTGGGCCGAGGATGGCGACGATGGCCACGGCCAGCAGCAGGGACGGCAGGGCCAGCATGATGTCCATCAGGCGCATGATCGATGGGCCCAGCAGGCGCGGGAAGAAACCCGCCACCAGGCCGAGGAGGATGCCGGGGATCAGCGACATCACCACCGACGTCAGGCCGATCAGCAGCGATAGGCGGGCGCCGTGGATCAGACGCGAGAGCACGTCGCGGCCAAGTTCGTCGGTGCCGAGCAGGAACTGCGCCTGGCCGCCTTCCAGCCAGACCGGGGGCGTCAGCAGGAAGTCGCGGAACTGCTCGCTCGGGTCATGGGGGGCGACCCAGGGTGCGAAGAGGGCGCAGAAGACGATCAGGATCATGAAGGCGAGGCCGCCGACGGCGCCCTTGTTGTGGGCGAAGGCCTTCCAGAACTCCTTGAACGGCGACGGGTAGAGGACGCTCGGGTCGACCTGGGGTTGCATTGTGGTCACGTCAGGTCTCCTTAACGCTGATGGCGGATACGTGGATTGACCAGGCCGTAGAGGATGTCCACGACGAAGTTCACCACGATCACAAGGCAGGCGATCAGCAGGATGCCGTTCTGCACCACCGGGTAGTCGCGGGCACCGATGGCTTCGATCAGCCATTTACCGATGCCCGGCCAGGAGAAGATGGTTTCGGTCAGCACCGCGCCAGCCAGCAGGGTGCCCACCTGCAGGCCGAACACGGTGAGCACCGGGATCAGCGCGTTGCGCAGGCCGTGGACGAAGACCACGCGGGCTGGCGACAGGCCCTTGGCGCGAGCGGTGCGCACATAGTCTTCGCGCAGCACTTCGAGCATCGCCGAACGGGTCATGCGGGCGATTACCGCCAGCGGGATGGTGCCCAGCACGATGGCCGGCAGGATCAGGTGGCGCAGGGCATCGACGAAGGCGCCTTCCTCTTCGGAATACAGGGTGTCGATGAGCATGAAGCCGGTTTTCGGCTCGATGTCGTAGAGCAGGTCGATCCGCCCTGACACTGGCGTCCAGCCCAGCCACACGGAGAAGAACATGATCAGCAGCAGGCCCCACCAGAAGATCGGCATCGAGTAACCCGCCAGGGAGATGCCCATCACCCCGTGGTCGAACAGCGAGCCCCGCTTCAAGGCGGCGATCACGCCTGCGAGTACGCCGAGGGTGCCGGAGAAGATCAGCGCGGCGATGGCCAGTTCCAGGGTGGCGGGGAACAGGGTGAGGAACTCATTCCAGACGCCTTCGCGGGTACGCAGCGATTCGCCCAGGTCGCCCTGTGCCAGCTTGCCGATGTAATCCAGATACTGTTCCGGCAGCGGTTTATTGAGACCGAGGCGTTCCATGGCCTGGGCGTGCATTTCCGGGTCGACCCGGCGTTCACCCATCATCACTTCCACCGGGTCGCCGGGAATCAGGCGGATCAGGGCGAAGGTGAGCAAGGTGACGCCGAAGAAGGTGGGGATCAGAAGCCCCAGTCGGCGTGCAATGAAACTCAGCATTTGGGCGAATCACTCCTCATCTTTTGTTTTGCCGGCCAGTGCACTGACCGCTCCCAGCAGTTTAGGCCGCGTGGGTAAAGGCGCGGGCCCGAGGGGGCCGGTTACCTTGCGTTTTTTATGGCAGGTGAGATTGGCCTCGTCCGATCTAATCGTCGGATTGAGGATGCGAAGAAGGCCGGTTGCCCGGCCTCGTTCACTTAGCGCCCGTTGGAGACGCCGTAGAAGCTGTTACGTCCGAAGGGGCTGATCAGGAAGTCCTTCACGCTGGCGCGCATCGGCTGATAGACCGTGGAGTGCGCGATCGGGGTGATCGGTACCTGTTGTTGCAGGACGTGCTGGGCCTGCTTGTACAGCTCGGTGCGTTTCTCCACATCGGCGGTGGCCTTGGCGGCTTTCACCAGCTTGTCGTAGCCGGTGTCGCACCATTTGGAGAAGTTGTTGCCGTCCACCGAGTCGCAGCCATAGAGCGTGCCCAGCCAGTTGTCCGGGTCACCGTTGTCGCCGGTCCAGCCGATCAGCATGGCGTCGTGCTCGCCGGCGTGGGCGCGCTTGATGTATTCGCCCCACTCGTAGCTGACGATGCGCGCCTTGATGCCCACCTTGGCCCAGTCGGCCTGGAGCATTTCGGCCATCAGTTTTGCGTTGGGGTTGTAGGGACGCTGGACCGGCATGGCCCAGAGGGTGATTTCGGTGCCTTCCTTCACGCCGGCGGCTTTCAGCAGTTCTTTGGCCTTCTCCGGGTTGAAGTCGCGGTCCTTGATGGTCTCGTCATAGGACCACTGGGTCGGCGGCATACCGTTCACGGCCAGTTGGCCGGCGCCCTGGTAGACGGCGTCGATGATGGCTTTCTTGTTCACTGCCATGTCCAGCGCCTGGCGCACTTCGAGCTTGTCGAAGGGGGCGCGGGTGACGTTGTAGGCGATGTAGCCGAGGTTGAAACCGGGCTCGCTCGGCACCAGCAGGTTCGGGTCCTTCTTCAGGGCCTCGATGTCGGCAGGGCGCGGGTTGAGGGTGACCTGGCATTCACCGGCCTTGAGCTTCTGGGTACGCACCGAGGCGTCGGTGTTGATGGCGAAGATCAGGTTGTCGATCTTCACGTCTTCCGGTTTCCAGTAGTCCTTGTTGCCGGTGAAGCGGATCTGCGCGTCCTTCTGGTAGCGCTTGAGCACGAAGGGACCGGTGCCGATGGGCTTCTGGTTGATGTCGGCGGCCTTGCCGGCCTTGAGCAACTGGTCGGCGTATTCGGCGGACTGGATCGCGGCGAAGTTCATCGCCAGGTTCTGGATGAAGGCGGCGTCCACCTCGTTCAGGGTGAAGGCCACGGTCATGTCGTCGACCTTCTCCACCTTGGCGATGTTCTTGTCCAGGCCCATGTCGGTGAAGTAGGGGAATTCGGTCGGATACGCCTTACGGAACGGATGGTTCTTGTCGAGCATGCGCTGGAAGGTGAAGAGCACGTCGTCGGCGTTGAAGTCGCGGGTCGGCTTGAAGTAGTCGGTGGTGTGGAACTTCACGCCCTGGCGCAGGTGGAACACGTAGCGCTTGCCGTCTTCGCTGATGTCCCAGCTGCTGGCCAGGGTCGGTTCGACCTTGGTGCTGCCACGCTGGAACTGGGCCAGGCGGTTGAAGAGGGTTTCCGAGGCCGCATCGAAGTCAGTGCCGGTGGTGTACTGGCCCGGGTCGAAGCCGGCGGGGCTGCCCTCGGAGCAGAAGACCAGGTTGCTGGCGGCGTGGGTGAAGCCGGAGCCGAGGATGAGACCAGCGGCAATCATGGACTTGAGCGCGGTTTTCTGACGCATGCGAACCTCGTTGTTGTTGTTCTGAGGGCGGCGTATCAGGTGATCGAAGCCTGTGGTGTCCGTTGCACCTGACCCTGCGGCTTCGTGGGCCGCAGGCTGCCCGTCATTCGCGAGCCGAGGGGCCGGATGCCGGCATGCCCGGGCGGGCGATGGCGGCGAAAGGGGAAGGAGTATTTGCCCTCCGCCGGCCGAGGCCGAACTTAAGTGATGCTGAAATTAAGGTCAACTTAAATTCAGTGGCGCTTACTTCCGGAAACCGGTCAGTCAGGGCGTGGGGTGATCGTCGAAAAGACCCATGGTGGTGACGGTCAGCACCTCGGCCACTTCCTCGCCCGCATTGGCGAGGAAATGCGGCTTGGCGGCGTCGAAATGCACCGAGTCACCCGGGCCGAGCGGGTAGTTGCGGCCTTCGATGGTGTAGACGATCTGCCCGGACAGGACATACGCGAACTCGGCGCCTTCATGGGAAATGAGCTCGGACTGGTAGCCCACCGGCATGCTCATCTTGACCGCGTTGATCAGGTTGCCGGGGAAGTTGCTGGACAGGCGCTCGTAGGCCAGCGGCTGGCCGCCGATGGTGTAGCGCACGCGCTGGCCGTGGTGGGAGTCGGGCTGGTGCTGGAGGGGCTGGTCGAACAGGGCGTTGAGCGGAATGCCCAGGGATTTGGCGATGTTCGCCAGGGAAGAGATCGACACACCGGTGAGATTGCGCTCTGCCTGGGAAAGGAAACTGGCCGTGAGACCCGATTCGGCGGCGACTTGGTTCAGGGTCTTGTTGGCGGCGCGGCGATAGCGGCGCAACCGTTCGCCGATCTGTTCTACGGTCATTGGCGTGGCTCTTGTTCTGAAGGGCGCCAGTATAACGGGCGGCGCATTGTAGAAAAGGCTTGTCGCCTTATTGAAATTAAGTAGGACTGAAAAATGGCGTTGACGACTATTTAAGTCGGACTTAAATTCGGCGCACTGCAACTCGACTCGGGAGAACGACATGACAGTGGGTGTAGGTGGCAAGACTCCGGAACAGGCGCTGGCCGGACTGTCGAACATGGTCGCGGGCATGGGCCCCATCGGCCTGGACGAGTACCAGGCGCGCATCGCCAAGGCCCAGGGCCTGATGCGTGACCAGGGCGTCGCGGCCATCTACCTGAACGCCGGCAGCAACCTGCGCTACTTCACCGGGGTGAAGTGGAGCCCGAGCGAACGCATGGTCGGTGCCGTACTTCCTGCCAATGGCCAACTGGCCTACATCGCCCCCGCGTTCGAGGAAGGCACCATCCGCGATTTCCGCGAGGTGGACGGGGTTATCCACACCTGGCAGGAACACGAAAGCCCCTATCGCCTGTTGCTGGAGATGCTGGCCGGCATGGGCATCGCTGCTGAGGCCAGCATCGGTCTCTGCCCGTCCATGGCCTTCTTTATGTACGACGGCATCCGTCGCCTGGGTTCCGCCTTCGACTTCGTCGATGCCGCCTGCGTCATCAATCCCTGCCGTTTCCACAAGTCCGCTACCGAACTGGCGCTGATGCAACGTGCCAAGGACATGACCCTGGAAGTGCACAAGGCCGCCGCCAGCATCCTGCATGAAGGCATCAGCACCACCGAGGTCGCCGAGTTCATCCAGCAGGCGCACCGCAAGGTGGGCGCGCCGGGTTCGACTTTCTGCATTGTGCTGTTCGGTGAAGCCAGCGCGTTCCCGCACGGTGTGAAGCATGCGCAGGTACTCAAGGACGGCGACATGGTGCTGATCGACACCGGTTGCCAACTCCACGGCTACCAATCGGATATCACCCGCAGCTACGTGTTCGGAGCTCCAAACGAACGCCAGCGCGCGCTCTGGAACCTGGAAAAGGCCGCACAGCAGGCCGCCTTCGATGCTGCTCGTCCTGGCGAATCCTGCGGCTCGGTCGACGCCGCCGCGCGCCGTTGCCTGGAAGCCGCCGGCCTCGGCCCGGACTACCAGCTGCCGGGCCTGCCGCACCGTACCGGCCACGGCATCGGCATGGATATCCACGAAGGTCCCTACCTGGTACGTGGCGACGAGACACCGCTGGCCGAGGGCATGTGTTTCTCCAACGAACCGATGATCTGCGTGCCGGGCGAGTTCGGCATTCGCCTGGAGGATCACTTCTACATGACGGCGTCCGGGCCGCGCTGGTTTACCCAGCCGAGCCATTCCATCGACGATCCGTTTGGGTTGGAAGCCTGAGGGCGGGCCCGCTCGGATAGCTCCCTCTCCCTTCAGGGAGAGGGTTGGGGAGAGGGAAGGGCAGGACTGCGTCCTGCTTGGCGAATGAATTCGCCCCTACAGGACTGCGCCGGGACTCGCCTCTGTGCGGACAGCTCCCTCTCCCTCTGGGAGAGGGTTGGGGTGAGGGTGGTCTAGGTCCGCTCGGACTCTAAAGGGCAGACCTACGGTCTGCTTAGCGAATGAATTCGCCCCCACAGGCGCCACGCCAACCTACTTCGCCAATTTCACCTTCGCGAAATTGTTCGAGCCCATCGGGTTCAACTGAAACCCTTCCACACCCTTGCGCACGGCGGCGAACTGCTTGGGGTGCGCGAGGGGAATCCACGGCGCCTGTTCGTGGAAGATCGCCAGGGCCTGGCGATAGCGTTCGGCGCGCTGGGCCGGGTCGGTGATGGCGCGGGCTTCGCGGATCAGCGCGTCGAATTTCTCGTTGCACCAGCCGGCCTGGTTCTCGCCGGATTTCGCCGCTGCGCAGGACAGGTTCGGCGTGAGGAAGTTGTCCGGGTCGCCGTTGTCGCCGGCCCAGCCCATGAACACCAGATCGTGTTCACCATTCTTGGCGCGCTTGATCAGCTCGCCCCATTCATACACACGAATCTCTGCCTTGATGCCGATGGCGGCCAGATCGGCCTGGAGCATCTGCGCGCCGATGCCCGGGTTGGGGTTGGTCGGGCCGCCGCCGGGGCGGGTCCAGATGGCGAGTTTGAAGCCGTCCTTGTGGCCGGCCTCGGCCAGCAGCTGGCGAGCCTTCTCCGGGTCATGGGGCCAGGGCGCGATCGTGTCGTTGAAGCCCAACAGGGTGGCCGGATACGGCGCGACGGAGAGGCTGGCGTTGCCTTCGCCGAACTGCGCGCGCAGATAGGCGCGGGTGTCGAAGGCGAGGTTGATGGCCTGGCGCACGCGAACGTCATCCAGGGGTGGATGGCGGGTGTTGATGCCGACGTAGGCGGTGAGCAGGGAGTCCAGCTCCAGCACTTGCAGCTCAGGCTCCTGGCGCAGGGCGGCGATGTCGGTGGGGCGCGGATAGACCGCGACCTGGCAGGCGCCGGCCTTGAGCTGCTGTACGCGCACGTTGGGATCGGGGGTGATGGCGAACAGGAGCTTTTCCACAGCTGGCTTGCCCGCCCAGTACGTCGGGTTGGCGTGGAAGCGGATCTGCGCGTCTTTGCGGTAGCGCTCGAAGACGAAGGGGCCGGTGCCCACCGGTTCGCGGTTTAGCTGGTCCGCCTTGCCGGCCTTGAGCAACTGGTCGGCGTACTCGGCGGAGTAGATGGAGGTGAAGCCCATGGCCAGGTCGGCGAGGAAGGGCGCCTCGGGGTGTTTCAGGGTGAAGCGGACGCGGTGCTCGCCGAGCTTCTCGATCCGCCCGATCAATTGGGCGAAGGCCATGGATTCGGCATAGGGGAACCCGCGCGGGGACAGCTTGTGCCAGGGATGCCCGGGGTCCAGCTGGCGCTGGAAGCTCCAGAGCACATCGTCGGCATTGAAGTCGTGGCTGGGGGTGAACCAGGGTGTGCTGTGGAAGGTGACGCCCTTGCGCAACTCGAATTCGTAGGTGAGGCCGTCGGGGCTGATGGTCCAGCTTTCCGCCAGGCCCGGTTGCAGCCGGGTTGTGCCGGGAGCGAACTGCACCAGGCGGTCGAAGATGGTTTCTGCGGAAGCATCGGCCGTGGTGGCCGCGGTGTACTGGACGATGTCGAAGCCTTCGGGGCTGGCTTCGGTGCAGACCACCAGGGATTGGCTGGCCATTGCATGGAGGGGAAGGCAGAGGGCGAGGGACAACAGGTTTCGACGCATCGGGCTTCCTTTGTACCGAAATGAAAACGGGGCCCGAAGGCCCCGTTTACCGGCTTACTTGCCGACGCTCACGCCATAGAAGGAGTTGAGCGCGAACGGGCTGATCTTGAAGTCCTGCACGTTCTTGCGCATCGGTTGGTAGACAGTGGAGTGGGCGATCGGGGTGATCGGCACGTTGTCTTTCAGGATGTGCTGGGCCTGTTTGTACATCTCGGTGCGTTTCGCGACGTCGCTGGTGGCCTTGGCGGCTTTCACCAGCTTGTCGTAGCTGGCGTCGCACCATTTGGAGAAGTTGTTGCCGTCGACGGCGTCGCAGCCGTAGAGGGTACCCAGCCAGTTGTCCGGGTCACCGTTGTCGCCGCTCCAGCCGATCAGCATGGCGTCGTGTTCGCCGCCCTTGGCGCGCTTGATGTACTCGCCCCATTCGTAGGTGACGATCTTGGCCTTGACGCCCACCTTGGCCCAGTCGGACTGGAGCATTTCGGCCATCAGCTTGGCGTTGGGGTTGTAGGGACGCTGAACCGGCATGGCCCACAGGGTGATCTCGGTGCCTTCGGCAACGCCGGCGGCTTTCAGCAGTTCCTTGGCCTTGTCCGGGTTGTAGCCGGCGTCCTTGATGGACTCATCGTAGGACCACTGGGTCGGCGGCATGCCGTTCACGGCGAGCTGGCCGGCACCCTGGTAAACGGCGTCGATGATGGCTTTCTTGTTCACCGCCATATCCAGCGCCTGGCGCACTTCAAGCTTGTCGAACGGCTTGTGGGTGACGTTGTAGGCGATGTAGCCGAGGTTGAAGCCTGGCTGCGACGGCATGTTCAGGTTGGTGTCCTTCTTCAGCGCGTCCAGGTCGGCCGGACGTGGGAAGAGGGTGACCTGGCATTCGCCGGCCTTGAGCTTCTGCATGCGCACCGACGCGTCGGTGTTGATGGCGAAGATCAGGTTGTCGATCTTCACATCGCCAGGCACCCAGTAGTCCTTGTTGCCCTTGAAGCGAATTTGCGCGTCTTTCTGGTAGCGGCTGAAGACGAACGGGCCGGTACCGATGGGCTTCTGGTTGATGTCGGCGGCCTTGCCGGCCTTGAGCAGCTGGTCAGCGTATTCGGCGGACTGGATGGAGGCGAAGCTCATGGCCAGGTTCTGGATGAAGGCTGCATCCACGCCATTGAGGGTGAACTTGACGGTGTTGTCGTCGACCTTCTCCACCTTGGCGATGTTTGCGTCCAGGCCCATGTCGGTGAAGTAGGGGAATTCGGTGGGGTACGCCTTGCGGAACGGGTGGTCCTTGTCGAGCATGCGCTGGAAGGTGAAGAGCACGTCGTCGGCGTTGAAGTCGCGGGTCGGCTTGAAGTAGTCCGTGGTGTGGAACTTCACGCCCTTGCGCAGCTGGAAGGTGTAGGTAAGGCCGTCGGGGGAAACGTCCCACTTCTCGGCGAGGCCCGGGATTACCGCGGTGCCGCCACGTTCGAACTGGGTCAGGCGGTTGAAGACGGTTTCAGCGGCGGCGTCGAAATCGGTGCCGGTGGTGTATTGGCCCGGGTCGAAGCCGGCGGGGCTGCCTTCGGAGCAGAACACCAGGTTGCTTGCAGCGCTGGCGAAAGGTGCGCTGGCGATCAGCCCAGCCGCGACAAGTGCCTGGATGACGGCGTTTTTACGCATGTTGACCTCATATTTATTCTGTTTGTCATCGTGAGGGGCCCTTTGTGAGGGCCTTGCGAGAAGCTATGCAGGGCATATGCCCGACGCAATAGCTGGACGGGAAAGAGTGTAGTCGGCGGAATAAAGCTGTAAGGCCTTGTCGCAATTCTGCAAATCCAGGCCGCAGGAGAGGGAAGGGCGCCGCCCCGGGAAACGGCAGCGCCCGATGCCGGATCAGGGCATTTGCACTTCGATGGTGCCGTCGGCGCTGACGCTGACGCGGCTGGTGCCGGCTTCGATCTCCGGTGCGGCGGCGCCGTCGGCGTAACCCTTGGCAGCCATGGCGCGCATCATGATCGGTTGTGGCGGCTGGAAGCCGGCGCTGTTCAGGTTCAGGTTCACCAGCTTGTAGCCTTTGCCGCCGAGGGCGCTGGTGGCCAGTTGGGCGCGGGCCTTGAAGGCGTCCACGGCCTGCTTGATCAGCTCGTCTTCGTGGGTCTTGCGGGTTTTGTCGGCGATGCTGAAGTTCATCCCCGCCATCTTCAGGTCGCCCAGCATGTCGGCGCTGAGCTGGGACAGGGTGGCGAAGTCGGCGCTTTCCAGACGCAGTTCCGCGCGCTCGCGCCAGGCGGTGATCTTCTGGCCTTTGTCGTCGTACACCGGGTAGCTGTTGCGGCTGCCCAGGCTGACCGTGACGCCCTTGGTCTTGCGGGCCTTTTCCACGGCAGCGTTGAGGCTGCGGGTGATCTCGTCGGCGAGCTTGGCCGGGTCGGTGTTCTGCGACTCGCTGTAGAGGGTGACGTGCATCAGGTCGTGGGCCACTTCCTGGCTGACCTCGGCACGCACGGCCACCTGGTTGTAGTGCACTTCGTCAGCGGCCTGGGCCGAGAGGCTGCCAACGCTGGCGGCGCAAAGGGCGAGGGCGGCGGCGAGGCGAGTGAACTTGGGCATGACAACTCCTTGTGGGACAGGTTGCCGCGCGGGTCGCGCGGTGATTCTCCGTATTGGACGAGGGTAAACGGCCATTCGGGTTAACAGCGACGCAAATTGACCAGAAATAGGGACGGATGTTCCAGGCCATGCTGGCTTTCTGATGACCTTGTGGGGGCGTATTCATTCGCCAAGCAGACCGCAGGTCTGCCCGGCAGTGTCGAAATGGGGCAGCTGCGCTGCCCTTGGCGAATGAATTCGCCCCTACAGATATTCCCCATCCGCCCCGCTGCGGCGAGTTGCCGCACAGAGGCGGGCCGGGGCGCGCCTTGGTTATACTCCGGCGATTCCTGGGAGTGCCCATGCTAGAACCCGTACAACTACTGTCTGCCAGCCGCCAGAACCTCCTGCGACTGACCCTGATCCGCATCCTCGTCCTGGCCGCCCAGGCCGGTTCGGTGGGCCTTGCGTACAAAGCTCAACTGCTGCAGTTGCCCTGGATCGCCCTGAGCCTGACCCTCGGGGTATCGCTGGTACTTTGCGTTGGCACGGCATTGCGCCTGCGCGGCCCCTGGCCGGTGACGGAGCTGGAATACTCGGTCCAACTCGGCTTCGACCTGGTTATCCACAGCGTGCTGCTGTATTTCTCCGGGGGCTCCACCAACCCCTTCGTTTCCTATTACCTGGTGCCGCTGACCATCGCCGCAGCGACCCTGCCCTGGCTCTATACGCTCACCCTCGCTGGCCTGGCCCTGGCTGCCTACACGCTGCTGCTGGTGCTGTTCCATCCGTTGGAAATGCCCACCGGCCAGCGGGAGTCCCTGCTGATTTATGGCATGTGGCTGAGCTTCGCCCTGGCCGCGGCGCTGATTACCTTCTTCGTGGCCCGCATGGCTGAAGAGCTGCGCCGGCAGGACCAGTCGCAGGCGGTGCGCCGCGAGGAAAGCATGCGTGACCAGCAACTGCTGGCCGTGGCCACCCAGGCCGCCGGTGCCGCCCACGAACTGGGCACCCCGCTGGCGACCATGAGCGTGCTGCTCAAGGAACTGCGCCAGGAGTACGGCGACAAGCCCGGCCTGCAGGACGACCTCGCCCTGCTGCAGGAGCAGGTGATGCTCTGCAAGGACACCCTGCAGCACCTGGTGCGCGCCGCCGAGGCGGATCGTCGCCAGGCGGTGGTGGAGCAGTCGGTGATCGAATGGCTGGAGGTCACCCTCAATCGCTGGCATCTGATGCGCCCTGAGGCGACCTATCGCTACCAGTGCACGGGCCTCGGCGTGGCGCCCCGGCTGAAGCCGCCAGCGGACCTGAGCCAAGCGCTGCTGAACCTGCTCAATAACGCCGCTGATGCCTGCCCGGAAAAGCTCGACATCCGCGTGAACTGGGATCACCAGTGGATGGTGCTGACCATCCGTGACCACGGTGCTGGCGTACCCCTGGCAATCGCCGAACAGATCGGCCGGCCTTTCTTCACCACCAAAGGCAAGGGTTTCGGCCTTGGCCTGTTCCTGAGTCAGGCCAGCGTCACCCGTGCCGGCGGTACGGTTAAACTTTATAACCATGAAGAAGGCGGCACCCTGACCGAGTTGCGTCTGCCACGCAGCTACGGCGTCGCCTGAGTGCCTTGACGAAGAGGAAGCGAGATGACTGACGAACCCCTGATCGAAGGCGAAGAACAACCCCATCTGCTGCTGGTGGACGACGACGCCACCTTCACCCGTGTGATGGCCCGGGCGATGGCCCGTCGCGGCCTGCGCGTTTCGGTTGCCGGCTCCGCTGAAGAAGGCCTGCTGCTGGCCAAGGATGACTTGCCCGACTACGCCGTGCTGGACCTGAAAATGGACGGCGATTCCGGCCTGGTGCTGCTGCCCAAGCTGCTGGAACTGGACCCGGAAATGCGCGTGGTGATCCTCACCGGCTATTCGAGCATCGCCACCGCGGTGGAAGCCATCAAGCGCGGCGCCACCAACTACCTGTGCAAGCCGGCCGACGCCGACGATGTGCTGACCGCGCTGCTCTCCGAGCACGCCGACCTGGACAGCCTGGTGCCGGAAAACCCGATGTCGGTGGACCGCCTGCAGTGGGAGCACATCCAGCGTGTGCTGGCCGAGCATGACGGCAACATCTCCGCCACGGCCCGTGCCCTGGGCATGCACCGCCGGACCTTGCAGCGCAAACTGCAGAAGCGCCCCGTGCGCCGCTGAACCCGTTTCGATCGGATTCGCTTTCTTGTAGGGGCGAATTCATTCGCCAAGGGACACGAAGTGTCCCCTTCAAGTCCGCAAGGCAGACCTGCGGCCTGCTTGGCGAATGAATTCGCCCCTACAGGGTAATTTCCCTTCCGCAGTTGGTATCCTTAGCCGCCTAACTATTTCCGCCGCCAAGGTTGCCCCATGCTCGCCGTCGTCCAGCAGACCCTCAGCATCACCGCCCCGGTGTTTTCCATGCTGTTCCTGGGCGTTGGCCTCAAGCGCCTGCGCTGGATCGATGACGCCTTCATCAACACCGCCTCGTCACTGGTGTTCAAGGGCACGATGCCGACCCTGCTGTTCCTCGGGATCGTCCAGGCGGACCTACGGACGGCATTGCAGCCGGCCCTGCTCGCCTACTTTGTCGCAGCGACAATCGTCTGTTTCCTGATCGGTTGGGGCTGGGCCATCCTGCGTTGCCCGGTGGAGGATCGGGGCATCTACACCCAGGGCGCCTTCCGCGGCAACAACGGCATCGTCGGCCTTGCCCTGGCCACCAGCATGTATGGCGACTACGGCCTGTCGGTGGGCAGTATCCTCGGCGCGGTGGTGATCCTCAGCTACAACACCCTCTCGTCGATCGTCCTGGCGATCTACAGTCCGAATGCCAAGAGCGACCCGCTGAGTCTCGCCAGAAGCATCATCAGTAATCCGCTGATCATCGGCGTACTGGCGGCGATTCCGGTCGCGTACTGGGAATTGCCGCTGCCGAAATGGCTGATGACTTCGGGCGAGTACTTCGCGCAGATGACCCTGCCGCTGGCGCTGATCTGCATCGGTGGCACCCTCTCGCTGGCGTCCCTGCGCTCCAGCGGCAAGATCGCCGTCAGCGCCAGCCTGATGAAAATGGTCTGGCTGCCAATTCTCGCGACCTTCGGTGCCTGGTTGTGCGGGTTCCGCGAGGCGGACCTGGCGATCCTCTTCCTCTACTTCGCCAGCCCGACTGCGGCGGCGAGTTTCGTGATGGCTCGTGCGGTGAACGCCAACCATGAGCTGGCGGCGGCCATCATCGTGATGACCACCCTGGGGGCCGTGGTGACCACCAATATCGGGCTGTTCATCCTGCAGTGGGCCGGGTTGATCTGAGTGGGCCCCGGCGGGACCAGCGCCTCGGGGTAGGGTGCGCTATGCGCACCGAAACCGTCGCGTCAGAGGCCGCGGTGCGCGCAGCGCACCCTACGTGTGAGGGGGGATTCAGGACTTCTGGTAGTCGTCGATGACTTCCTGGGCGGCGCGGAAGGCGTCGATAGCGGCGGGAACGCCAGCGTAGACGGCACAGTGCAGCAGCGCTTCGCGGATTTCCTCCACCGTGCAGCCATTGTTCAGCGCGCCTCGCACATGGCCCTTCAGCTCCTGCGGGCACTTCAGCGCCGTGAGGGCGGCCAGGGTGATCAGGCTGCGGGTCTTGCGTGGCAGGCCTTCGCGGTTCCAGACGCCGCCCCAGGCGTGCTCGTTGACGAAGTCCTGCAGCGGCTGGGTGAACTCGGTGGCATTGCCCAGGGCGCGGTCGACGAAGGCGTCGCCCATGACTTCCCGGCGCACCTGCAGGCCGGATTTGCGTTCTGCGCTCATTGTGATTCTCCAGTCAGTCGAGGGATTCCACGCGCACGGGGGCCACGCCGGCCCGCAGCATGCCCAGCCGTTCGGCCGCTTCGCGCGACAGGTCGATGATCCGGCCACGGATATGCGGGCCGCGATCGTTGATGCGAACCACCACCGTGCGGTCGTTGTTCAGATTGGTCACTTTCACCCGGGTGCCGAAAGGCAGCGTGCGGTGGGCGGCCGTGAGGGCATGCTGGTCGAAGCGCTCTCCACTTGCCGTGCGCCTACCATGGTGGCGGGAACCGTAATAGGAGGCCTTGCCTTCGGCGCTATAGCCGTGGCCGGACTCGCTGTCACCGCCACCAAAGGGGGAGGTGCTGCAACCTGCAAGCAGAAGGGCGAACGTGGGAACCCAGAACAGGGATCGAAACATCGTGCATGCCTCGGACAAGAAAACGCCGGGCATGCCCGGCGTCCTCAAAGGGTATTTCAGCCTTCGAGCTTCTTCTTGAGCAAATCGTTCACTTGGCCGGGGTTGGCCTTGCCCTTGGACGCCTTCATCGCCTGGCCGACGAAGAAGCCGAACATCTTCGCGCGCTTGGCTTCGTCGCTGGCGCGGTACTGTTCGACCTGGGCGGCGTTGGCAGCCAGCACTTCGTCGAGCATGGAATCGATGGCGCCGGTGTCGGTGACCTGCTTCAGGCCCTTCTTCTCGATGATCTCGTCGGCAGAACCTTCGCCGGCAGCCATGGCTTCGAAGACCATCTTGGCGATCTTGCCGGAGATGGTGTTGTCCTTGATACGCAGGATCATGCCGCCCAGTTGCTCGGCGGAAACCGGCGACTGCTCGATCTCCAGGCCGTCCTTGTTGAGCAGGCTGGAGAGCTCACCCATCACCCAGTTGGCGGCCAGCTTCGCGTCGCCGCAGACCGATTGGACGGCCTCGAAGTAATCGGCCAATTCGCGGCTGGCAGCGAGCACCGTGGCGTCGTAGGTGGATAGGCCGAACTGGCTCTCGAAGCGTTCGCGCTTCTGCACCGGCAACTCCGGCAACTGGGCGCGCACCTCGTCGAGGAAGCTCTGCTCGATCACCACTGGCAGCAGGTCGGGGCAGGGGAAGTAACGGTAGTCGTTGGCTTCTTCCTTGCTGCGCATGGAGCGGGTTTCGTCCTTGTTCGGGTCGTACAGGCGAGTTTCCTGTACCACCTTGCCACCATCCTCGATCAGCTCGATCTGACGCTGGATCTCGTGGTTGATGGCCTTTTCGATGAAGCGGAACGAGTTGACGTTCTTGATCTCGGCGCGGGTGCCGAAGGCTTCCTGGCCTTTCGGGCGCACCGAGACGTTGCAGTCGCAACGCAGGGAGCCTTCGGCCATGTTGCCGTCGCAGATGCCGAGGTAGCGGACCAGGGCGTGGATGGCCTTGACATAGGCCACCGCTTCCTTGGCGCTGCGGATGTCCGGCTCGGAAACGATCTCCAGCAGAGGGGTGC
Organism: Metapseudomonas resinovorans; assembly: GCF_002003485.1. Lineage (GTDB taxonomy): Bacteria > Pseudomonadota > Gammaproteobacteria > Pseudomonadales > Pseudomonadaceae > Metapseudomonas > Metapseudomonas resinovorans_D. The sequence goes on along the minus strand of NZ_BDMA01000057.1, from coordinate 30,691 downwards.
CCGCGCGGTTCAGGTCGATGCCGCTCATGCCGTGGAAGTCTTCGTGCAGGCTCTTGCCGGCGTCTTCTTCCAGGTGTGCGCGGGTAATGCCGATGCGCCGGACGGTGCCGTCTTCCAGAGTAATGTCCAGGTGGCCCTTGCCGACGATCGGCAGGTCCATCTGGCTGGTCTGGTAGCCCTTGGGCAGGTCCGGATAGAAGTAGTTCTTGCGGGCGAAGACGTTCTTCCCGGCGATTTCGGCGTCGATGGCCAGGCCGAACTTGCAGGCCATGCGAACCGCTTCGGCGTTCAGCACCGGCAGGGTGCCGGGCATGCCGAGGTCAACCAGGCTGGCCTGGGTGTTGGGCTCGGCGCCGAACGTGGTGGCGCTGCCGGAGAAAATCTTCGATTGGGTGCTGAGCTGGGCGTGAATTTCCAGCCCGATCACTGTTTCCCATTGCATGTGAGTCGTCCTCAGAATCCGGCCGGAGCGCGTTTGTGCCAGTCGGTCGCCTGCTGATACTGGTGGGCGACGTTGAGCAGGCGGCTTTCCTGGAAGTAGGGCGCCAGCAGCTGCACGCCGACCGGCAGGCCATCGATGAAGCCGGCGGGCATGGAGAGTCCCGGCAGGCCCGCCAGGTTGGCGGTGATGGTGTAGATGTCTTCCAGGTACTGGGCGACCGGGTCGTTGCTCTTCTCGCCGAGTTTCCAGGCCGGGTTCGGCGTAGTCGGGCCGAGGATCACGTCGACCTCACCAAAGGCGCTGACGAAGTCGTTCTTGATCAGGCGGCGGATTTTCTGTGCCTTCAGGTAGTAGGCGTCGTAATAGCCGGCCGACAGGGCGTAGGTGCCGACCATGATGCGACGCTTCACTTCGGCGCCGAAGCCTTCGGCGCGGGAGCGTTTGTACAGGTCTTCCAGGTTCTGCGGGTTCTCGCAGCGATAGCCGAAGCGCACGCCGTCGAAGCGGGACAGGTTGGAGGACGCTTCCGCCGGGGCGATCACGTAGTAGGCCGGAATGGCGTGCTGCATGTTCGGCAGGCTGATTTCCTTCACGGTAGCGCCGAGCTTCTTCAGCTCCTCGACCACGGCCATCACGGCATCGGCGATGCGGCTGTCGAGGCCGGCACCGAAGTACTCCTTCGGCAGGCCGATGCGCAGGCCGGCCAGCGGCTGGTTCAGGCTGGCGAGGTAGTCATCGACCGGCTGGTCGACGCTGGTGGAATCCTTGGGATCGAAGCCAGCGATGGCGCCGAGCATCAGCGCGCAGTCCTCGGCGGTACGGGCCAGCGGGCCGCCCTGATCGAGGCTGGAGGCATAGGCGATCATGCCCCAGCGGGAAACCCGGCCGTAGGTAGGCTTGATGCCGGTGAGGTTGGTGAAGGCGGCCGGCTGGCGGATCGAACCGCCGGTGTCGGTGCCGGTGGCGGCGGGCACCAGGCGCGCGGCGACGGCGGCGGCGGAACCGCCCGAGGAGCCGCCGGGGACGCGGTCCAGCGCCCAGGGGTTCTTCACCGCGCCGTAGTGGCTGGATTCGTTGGACGAACCCATGGCGAACTCGTCCATGTTCAGCTTGCCGAGGCTGACCGCACCGGCGGCCTTGAGGCGCGCGACCACGGTGGCGTCGTAGGGAGCCTTGAAACCGCTGAGGATCTTCGAGGCGCAGCTGGTCAGCACGCCTTCGGTGCAGAACAGGTCCTTGTGGGCGATCGGGGCACCGAGCAGGGCGCCTTGCTCACCGGCGGCACGCCGTGCGTCGGCTGCCTTGGCCTGTTCGATGGCCGGTTCGTCGGTGACGGTAATGAAGCTGTTCAATTGCGGATCGAGCTGGTGGATGCGCGCGAGCAGGCCGCGGGTCAGCTCTTCGGCGGAGAATTCCTTGGCGGCAAGGCCGCGGGCGATCTCGGCGAGGGTCAGTTGATGCATGGGGAACCCTTTCCTTATTCGATGACTTTGGGCACGAGGTACAGGCCGTTCTCGACGGCCGGTGCGATAGCCTGGTAGGCGTCGCGACGATTTTCCTCGGTGACGCTGTCGGCGCGCAGGCGCTGGGTGGCGTCGAGGGGGTGGGCCATGGGATCGATACCGTCGGTATCCACCGCTTGCATGGCGTCAATCAGGCCGAGGATGTTGTTCAGGGTCTCGGTGGTACGCGGGATATCGGCCTCGTTCAGGCCCAGTCGGGCGAGATGGGCGATTTTTTCCACGTCGGAGCGTTCAAGCGCCATCGGGGGTCTCCAACTAGAAGCGGCCTGCGTGGCAGTCGACCGTGCGGGAATCGAGCGGGGAACGGTGCTGCGAACGGGCGGTCAAAGGCCGCGATGATGGGCCTTGCTGGCCCGGAAAAACAGGCAATTTAACATATCGGCGCCTTGCCCAAAATCCCTGTCATTGTTAGAGTTTGCCGCACTTTTTTACCCACGCGTTGCCTAGGGTCCCTCTCCCATGTTCAAGAAACTGCGTGGCATGTTTTCCAGTGATCTGTCGATCGACCTGGGCACTGCCAATACCCTTATTTACGTGCGCGAGCGCGGTATCGTCCTCAACGAGCCTTCCGTGGTCGCCATTCGTAACCATGGCAATCAGAAGAGCGTGGTAGCTGTAGGTACCGACGCCAAGCGCATGCTGGGCCGTACTCCTGGCAATATTTCCGCCATCCGCCCGATGAAGGATGGCGTGATCGCCGACTTCAGCGTCTGCGAAAAGATGCTGCAGTACTTCATCAACAAGGTTCACGAGAACAGCTTCCTGCAGCCGAGCCCGCGCGTCCTGATCTGCGTGCCGTGCAAATCCACCCAGGTGGAACGCCGCGCCATCCGTGAATCCGCCCTGGGCGCCGGCGCCCGCGAAGTCTTCCTGATCGAAGAGCCCATGGCCGCCGCCATCGGTGCCGGTCTGCCGGTGGAAGAAGCCCGCGGCTCCATGGTCGTGGATATCGGTGGTGGTACCACCGAAATCGCCCTGATTTCCCTGAACGGCGTGGTCTATGCCGAATCCGTACGTGTCGGTGGCGACCGCTTCGACGAATCCATCGTCACCTATGTGCGCCGCAACTACGGCAGCCTGATCGGCGAATCCACCGCCGAGCGCATCAAGCAGGAAATCGGCACCGCCTTCCCGGGTGGTGAGACCCGCGAGATCGACGTCCGCGGTCGCAACCTGGCCGAAGGCGTACCGCGCAGCTTCACCCTGAACTCCAATGAAGTGCTGGAAGCCCTGCAGGAGTCCCTGGCGACCATCGTCCAGGCAGTGAAGAGCGCCCTGGAGCAATCCCCGCCGGAACTCGCCTCCGACATCGCCGAACGCGGCCTCGTGCTGACCGGTGGTGGCGCGCTGCTGCGTGATCTGGACAAGCTGCTTGCCCAGGAAACCGGCCTGCCGGTGATCGTCGCCGAAGACCCGCTGACCTGCGTCGCCCGTGGTGGCGGCCGTGCCCTGGATATGATGGACCGCCACGCGATGGACCTGCTCTCCACCGAATAAGGTTGGAGAGCGCATAGCCATAGGAGCGGGCCATCAAGCCGCTATTCACCAAGGGACCTTCGCTCGGCGTACGCCTTCTGGTGTTCGCCGTGCTCTCGGCCGCACTGATGGTGGTCGATGCCCGTTTCGACACCCTCAAGCCCATGCGCGGTCAGATGGGGCTTTTCCTCACGCCTTTCTATTGGCTGGCTGATCTACCGGTCCGTGCCTGGGATGGCGTCAGCGACCAGTTCACCAGTCGCAGCACGCTGATCGCCGAGAACGAGAAGCTCAAGGCCGAAGCCCTGTTGATGCAGCGCCGCCTGCAGAAGCTGGCGACGCTCACCGAGCAGAACGTGCGGCTGCGCGAGCTGCTCAACTCCTCTGCCCTCGTGGATGAAAAAGTCCTGGTCGGCGAGCTGATCGGCGTAGACCCCAATCCCTTCACTCACCGCATCCTCATCGACAAGGGCGAGAAGGACGGCGTGTTCCTCGGTCAGCCGGTGCTCGATGCCCGTGGCCTGATGGGCCAGGTGGTCGAAGTGATGCCGTACACCGCGCGCGTACTCCTGTTGACCGATATCACCCACAGCATCCCGGTGCAGGTGAATCGCAACGGCCTGCGCGCCATCGCCAGCGGCACCGGAAACCCGGAGCGCCTCGAACTGCGTCACGTCGCGGACACCGCCGACATCAAGGAAGGCGACCTGCTGGTGAGTTCCGGTCTTGGCCAGCGCTTCCCGGCCGGCTACCCGGTAGCGACGGTCAAGGAAGTCATCCATGACTCCGGCCAGCCTTTCGCCATCGTTCGCGCCGTCCCGACCGCTGCACTGAATCGCAGCCGCTACATGCTGCTGGTGTTCACGGATACCCGTAGCCCCGAAGAGCGCGCCAACGCTGCGGCCAAGGCCCAGGAGGCCGCCGATCGCGAAGCGGCTGGTCAGCCGGCAGCCGACGGCACGGCTGCACCGGCTGTACCGGCAGCACCGGCAGCCCAGGCACCTGCTGCTGGAAACGCTCCCGCAGCGCCTGCCGCTCAGGCCGCTCCCGCTGCCGCGCCCGCCGCGCCGAACAAACCGCCCGCCGCGCAGAACACCCAGGAGAGTCACTGATGGTCGGCCAGCGCTCCAACAACGGCTGGGTCATATGGATCAGCCTGATCCTGGCCCTGGTGCTCAGCGTCGGCCCTATCCCCAGCTTCATGGAAATCGGCCGTCCGCTCTGGTTGGCGCTTTTCCTCACCTACTGGACGCTCGCCCTGCCGCATCGCGTGGGCATGACCACGGCCTGGTTGCTGGGTCTGGCGGAGGACGTGCTGTATGGCACCCTGCTCGGGCAGAACGCCCTCATCCTTGCCCTGATCACATTCCTGGTGCTGACCCTGCACCAGCGCTTGCGCATGTTCCCCATGTGGCAGCAGTGCCTCGTCCTGCTCGTTGTCTTCGGTCTGGCCCAGCTGGTGCAGCTGTGGCTCAATGCCCTCACCGGTAATCGTCCCCCGACCCTGGTCTTCCTGCTGCCCGCACTGGTCAGCGCGTTGCTATGGCCCTGGGTATACGCCGCCTTGCGCGGTACGAGTCGCCGCCTCAACGTCAACTGATCGGCTTGCGGCCATGTCGCAAGCCTCTGTCCTCGACAGGGAGAAGTCCGCATGGCCACGCTGTACCTGGCTTCGGGGTCGCCGCGCCGGCGTGAACTGCTGGCGCAGATCGGCGTTCCCCATATCACCCTGATCGCCTCCATCGACGAAACCGCCCAGCCTGACGAAGTCGCTTCGACCTATGTCGAGCGCCTGGCCCGCGAGAAAGCGCTGGCCGGTCTCGCCAGCCTGGCCGAGCCCGGCGACGCCTGCGTGCTGGGTGCGGATACCGCCGTTGTGCTGGATGGTCGCATCCTCGGCAAGCCGGCCGATCGCGACGACGCCCTGGCGACCCTCGAACTGTTGTCCGGCCGCGAGCACGAAGTGCTCACCGCCATCGCCCTGGCCTCCGCGAACCGCTGCGAAACGCGTGTCGTTGCGAGCCGGGTGCGCTTTCGCGCCATCGCGCGAGCCGAGCTGGAAACCTATTGGGCCAGCGGCGAACCCGCCGACAAGGCCGGCAGCTACGCTATTCAGGGGCTGGGTGCGGTATTCGTCAGTCGCGTTGAAGGCAGTTATTCAGCGGTAGTGGGATTGCCGCTGCTGGAAACGGCGGAGTTGCTCGCCGGTTTCGGCATTCCTTGTTGGCAGCACCTGGGATAGGTCAACGGCATGAGCGAAGAGATTCTGATCAACATCACCCCAATGGAGTCGCGCGTGGCGGTGGTGGAGAACGGCGTGCTGCAGGAGGTGCATGTCGAGCGCACCCTGCGTCGTGGCATCGTCGGCAACATCTACAAGGGCAAGGTGGTGCGGGTGCTGCCGGGAATGCAGGCAGCGTTTGTCGATATCGGCCTGGACCGCGCCGCGTTCATCCATGCCTCGGAAATCAGCAACCGCGAAGGCAGCGCGGTGGAGAGCATCAGTGCACTGGTCCACGAAGGCCAGAGCCTGGTGGTGCAGGTCACCAAGGACCCCATCGGTAGCAAGGGCGCACGTCTGACCACCCAGCTGTCGATTCCGTCGCGTTACCTGGTGTACATGCCGCGCACCAGCCATGTGGGCATTTCGCTGAAGATCGAGGACGAGGCCGAGCGTGAGCGCCTCAAGCAGGTCGTGGCCGATTGCATCGCCGCCGAGGGCATCGAGGAAGCGGGTGGTTTCATCCTGCGTACCGCCGCCGATGGTGCCCGCGCCGACGAGATCCTTGCGGACATCCGCTATCTTCGCCGCCTGTGGGAGCAGATTTCCTCGCAGATGCAGACCGCTTCGTCGCCCTCGGTCATCTACGAAGACCTGAGCCTGGCGCTGCGAACCCTGCGCGACCTGGTCAATCCGCGCATCGAGAAGATCCGCATCGATTCCCGGGAAACCTTCCAGAAGGTCACGCAGTTCGTCGATGAACTGATGCCGGAAGTCGCCGACCGTCTGGAGCATTACCCCGGCGAGCGGCCGATCTTCGACCTCTACGGCGTCGAGGACGAAATCCAGAAGGCCCTCGAGCGCAAGGTCCTGCTGAAATCCGGCGGCTACCTGATCATCGACCCGACAGAGGCGATGACCACCATCGATGTGAACACCGGCGCCTTCGTTGGTCACCGCACCCTCGAGGAGACCATCTTCAAGACCAACCTCGAGGCTGCCACCGCCATCGCCCGCCAGCTGCGCCTGCGCAACCTGGGCGGCATCATCATCATCGACTTCATCGACATGGAAGATGAAGAGCACCAGCGCCAGGTGCTGCGGACCCTGGAAAAGCAACTGGAGCGCGACCACGCCAAGACCAACATCATCGGTATCACCGAACTTGGCCTGGTGCAGATGACCCGCAAGCGCACCCGCGAGAGCCTGATCCAGGTGCTTTGCGAGCCTTGTTCGTGCTGCCAGGGACGCGGATTGCTGAAGACCGCGGAAACCATCTGCTACGAAATCTTCCGCGAAATCCTGCGGGAGGCCCGGGCCTATCAGGCGGAAGGCTATCTGGTGCTGGCGAACCAGAAGGTCGTGGATCGCCTGCTGGACGAAGAATCGGGCAACGTCGCCGATCTGGAGGCCTTCATCGGCCGTCCGATCAAGTTCCAGGTGGAAACCATGTATTCCCAGGAACAGTACGACGTGGTCCTGCTCTGAGGCGCTGAGTGGACGCCTTCGCCCGCTGGTTGATGCGCCTCCTGCGCTGGTCGCTGGGGCTTTGCGCGCTTTTCCTGGTGCTGGCCGCGCTCTACGTCAGCCTCGGACGGGAACTCGTGCCCCTGGTGGCCGAGTACCGCGCCGAGGCGGAAGCCAAGGCGTCGGCGGCACTGGGGCAGCGGGTGACGCTTGGCGCCCTGGAGGGCCGCTGGCACGGGCTGTCTCCGCTGCTGATCGCTCACGATGTGCTGCTGGGGGAGGGCGACAATGCCCTGCGCCTGGATCAGATTCGTCTGATGCCCGACGTCATGGGCAGCCTGCTGGCGCAGCAGCCACGGATTGCCCGCCTGGAACTGGACGGGGTGCAGCTTGGCTTGCACCAGGACGAAGCCGGTAAATGGAAGCTCGAAGGGCTCGCTTCCAGTTCCGACAAGCCCCTGCCGGGTCCAAGGCAGTTGCGCGACCTGCTGAAGCAGGTCGGTCATGTATCCGTGCTGAACAGCCAGCTCACTCTGGAGCCGTACGGGCACAAACCCGCAAGCCTTACCGATGTCAGCCTCAGCCTGAGGGCCAGCGGTAGTCGCCAGCGCCTCGATGGCCACCTGACACTGCCGGATGGGCAACCCATGGCCGTGCGCCTGCGTTCCCGTCTCAATGCCGACGCCTGGCTGCAGAGCGAGGCCGAACTCTATCTCAGCCTGCCGCAAACCGACTGGGCACGCTGGCTGCCTGCCAGCCTCACCCGCGACTGGCATCTGCAGCGCCTGCAGGCCGGTGGCGAAATCTGGGGCGAGTGGGCCAAGGGTGGTTTGCAGCGTGCGGCAATGCGTCTGCATGCGCCGGAGATTCGCGGCGCCTATGCCGAGCGCAAGGCGGTCACCCTCGCGAACCTCGGGTTGAATATCTTCTTTACCCGGACCGATGAAGGTTTTCAGGTCCTGCTCGATTCCCTTGCCGCGAACATCGGCAAGGAGCGTTGGGGCGAGGCCCACCTGCGTCTCGACCACAAGTCCGGCGAGCAGCCGGAATGGTCGCTGGTTGCCGATCGTCTCGACGTAGGGCCGCTGCTGCCTGTAGTGGAGGCCCTCGCACCGCTTCCAGAGCAGGCGGCAGCTGCTGTCGCCGGCCTCAAGCCTCGTGGTGCCCTGCGCAACCTCAGCCTGCATTACCGTCCGCAACAGGAAGGTGCCAAACGGCTGGAGTTCAGCAGCAACCTGGACTCCGTCGGTATCGACGCCTACCACGGCGCCCCGGCGGTCGAGAACGTCAGCGGCAGCGTGACGGGGGATCTCCACCAGGGTGAACTGCGCCTGGATTCGAGTGACTTCGCCCTGCACCTCGATCACCTGTTCCCCAAGGCCTGGCGTTATCGGGAGGCCAATGCCCGGCTGACCTGGAGCCTGGACGAAACCGCCGTGACCCTGGCCAGCCCTTACATGCGGCTGGAAGGCGAGGAGGGCAGCATTGCCGGCGACATGCTGATCCGGCTAATGCGTGATCCCGAGGCAGAGGACTACATGGACTTGCGGGTGGGACTGCGCGATGGCGATGCCCGCTACACCGAGAAGTACCTGCCCACCCGCTCTCCAGGGCTTAGCCCGGCCCTGGCCAAATGGCTCAAGCAGGCGATCAAGGGCGGGGCGGTGGACGAGGGCTTCTTCCAGTACCAGGGCTCCCTGGCCCGTGAGGCGAGTCCTGCGGCCCGTTCCATCAGCCTGTTTTTCAAGGTCCACGATGCCGAACTCGCCTATCAGCCCGGGTGGCCGGAACTGCGCGAGGCTCGCGGCGACGTGTTCATCGAGGACACCGGCGTGCGCATCAAGGTGCCGGCCGGGCGCATCCTCGACTCCCGGGTGAGCGATGCCGAGGCCGAGGTGCCCCATGTCGAGCCCGGGCAAGTGGCGCGCCTGCAACTGGATGCCAAGCTCGACAGCAGCTTCACCGATGGACTGAAAATCCTTCAGCAAGCCCCGATGGGAACGGCGAGCATCTTCGCCGGCTGGCAGGGGCAGGGCACCCTCGACGGCAATTTGAAGCTGGACATCCCGTTGGAGAAGGGGCATGCGCCCCATGTGGTGGTGGACCTCGCCACCCAGGGCGCGCAGTTGAAGATCGCCCGTCCGGAGTTGTCCCTCAGCCAGCTCAAGGGCGCCTTCCGCTACGACACCGACACGGGGCTCAGCGCCCAGGATATTCGTGGCCAAGCGTTCGGTCACGAGGTCCGCGCCAGTGCCAAGGCCGAGGGCAGCAACGGCAAGGCCCGCTCGCGAATCCTCGCAACCAGCAGCATCGCCTTGAACGACCTCACCAAATGGCTCGGCGTCACCCAGCCGTTGCCGGCTTCGGGCTCGTTGCCCTACAACTTGAACCTGAGCCTGGATGGACCGAACAGCCAGCTGCGCATCGATTCCAACCTCAAGGGGCTGGCAATCGACCTGCCGGCGCCGTTCGGCAAGGCCGCTGACGACAGCCGCGATGCCAGCTGGCGCATGACCCTGGAAGGCGACGAGCGGAGCTATTGGCTGGACTACGCAGGGCTCGCCAGCCTCGCCCTGGCGGCACCGGTGGGCAAGCTGGAAGACGGACGTGGCGAGCTGGTGCTGGGCGGTGGCGCCGCAATGGCGCCGGGTACCAAGGGCCTGAGTGTCCGGGGCCGAGTCGCGGAGCTGGACACAGCGCCCTGGCTGGCGCTGGCCAAGCAATACACACCGAAGGACGGCGCCGAGAAGGCCCGCATGTTGCGCAGCGCTGATCTGGAGATCGGCCAGTTCAAGGGCTTCGGCACGACCTTCGAGAATCTCAAGGTCAAGCTCGACCGCTCCAGTGCGGGCTGGAATCTCGGGCTGGACAGCGCCCTCATGCAGGGAACGGTCGTGATGGCGGACGCCAAGGATGTGCCCATTGCCATCCGCATGAAGCAGATTCGACTGCCCAAGCCTCCTGAAAACGATGCGGAAGCCGACGCCAGACCCGACCCTATGGCGGGCATCGACCCCCATAAGGTCCCGGCAATGGACGTGCGTATCGATCAGGTGATGCTGGGCGACTCTCCGCTGGGTGCCTGGTCGTTCAAGGCTCGTCCCAGTGCCAAAGGCGTGGCGTTTAGTGAGCTGGACCTCGACCTCAAGGGGCTGAAAGTCTCCGGGACGGCAGGCTGGGAGGGAGCGGCTGAAGACAGTGCGTCCTGGTACAAGGGACGGCTCGAAGGCAAGAACCTGGCTGATGTGCTCAAGGCCTGGAACTTCGCCCCTTCAGCCACCAGCGAGCGCTTCCGCCTCGACGCAGATGGCCGCTGGCCCGGATCTCCGGCCTGGGTCAGCCTGAAACGATTCTCCGGGTCTCTGGATGCCAGCCTGCGTAATGGCCAGTTCGTCGAAGTGGAAGGTGGCGCCCAGGCATTGCGGGTGTTCGGCCTGCTCAACTTCAACTCCATCGGCCGCCGTCTGCGCCTGGATTTCTCTGACCTGCTGGGCAAGGGCCTGGCCTACGACCGGGTCAAGGGATTGCTGGTGGGAAGCGAGGGACGTTTCGTGACGCGCAAGCCGATCACCCTCGAAGGCCCGTCCAGCGGACTGGAACTGGACGGCACCCTGGACCTGGCAGCCGATCGCATCGACGCCAAGCTGCTGGTGACCCTCCCCGTGACCAACAACCTGCCGCTGGCGGCGCTGATCGTCGGTGCGCCGGCCATTGGTGGCGCGCTCTTCGTCGTGGACAAGCTGCTGGGCGACAAGGTGGCGCGCTTCGCCAGCGTGCAATACAAGGTTGAAGGTTCCTGGAAGAGCCCCAAGATCACCTTTGAAAAGCCATTTGAGAAGTCTCGTTAAAGCGAGCTTTCGTGGCTTGGGGTAGCATGCATCCCATGCCTTGTGCGGAGATTCCGATGTCCCTTGCCGTGATTCAGATGGTCAGTCAGGACGATGTCCTGGCCAACCTCACCAGCGCCCGGCGCCTGCTGGAACAGGCCGCTGAAGGTGGCGCCCGCCTGGCCGTGCTGCCAGAGAACTTCGCGGCCATCGGTCGTCGCGACCTGGCCGACCTGGGCCGCGCCGAAGCGCAAGGGCAGGGTCCGATCCTGCCCTGGCTGCGCCAGGCGGCGCGCGATCTCAAACTGTGGATAGTGGCGGGTACCTTGCCCTTGCCGCCCGACGGACGGCCAGCGGACAAGGCCAATGCCTGTTCCCTGCTGATCGACGAGCAGGGCGAGCGCGTCGCGCGTTACGACAAGATCCATCTGTTCGATGTGGATGTGGCCGACAATCGTGGCCGCTATCGTGAGTCCGATGATTATGCCCACGGCGCCCAGGTGGTGGTGGCCGATACTCCGGTAGGGCGTCTTGGCCTGACCGTCTGCTATGACCTGCGTTTCCCCGAGCTCTATGGCGCCCTCCGCGAGGCCGGTGCCGAGCTGATCACCGCGCCCGCAGCCTTTACCGCCGTGACGGGCGCTGCTCACTGGCAGGTGCTGGTCCGCGCCCGCGCCATCGAAACCCAGTGCTACCTGCTGGCAGCCGGGCAGGGCGGTGTACATCCCGGCCCACGGGAAACCTTCGGCCATTCCGCCATCGTCGACCCGTGGGGCCGTGTGCTGGCCGAGAAGCCCAGTGGCGAAGGTGTACTGATTGCGGAACGCGATGCCGAGGAACAGGCGGCGGTCCGCCAGCGCATGCCGGTAAGCACCCACAGAAGATTCATTACGCCGGCCACTCCCGGGCCGGCGCGTACGGAGAAGTTATGAGCGACCTCTTGTTATCCGTCAGCGAGCATCTGCTGGCGCCCGGCGACCTCAGCATCGAGCAGTTGCCGGAGATCCTCGGCGAGCTGGCCGGTCCTGGTATCGATGCCGCTGATCTCTACTTTCAGGGACAAATCTCCGAGTCCTGGGTGCTGGAGGACGGCATCGTCAAGGAAGGCAGTTTCCACCTCGATCAAGGCGTGGGCGTGCGTGCCCAGTCCGGCGAGAAGACCGGCTTCGCCTACAGCAACGCCATCACCGGCGAAGCGCTGCGCCAGGCGGCGCGCGCCGCACGTTCGATCTCCCGCGCTGGCCAGGAGGGTAGAGTCCAGGCCTTCGCCAGCCCGCAGATCACCCGGCTCTACGATTCCAGCAGCCCGCTGGACGTGATCAGCCGTGCCGAGAAAGTGGAATTGCTGAAGCAGGTGGACGCCGCCACCCGCGCGCTGGACCCACGCATCAAGCAGGTCACCGTGAGCATGGCCGGTGTGTGGGAACGCATTCTGATCGCCGCCAGCGATGGCAGCCTGGGCGCGGATGTGCGCCCATTGGTGCGTTTCAACGTCAGCGTCATCGTCGAGCAGAATGGTCGTCGCGAGCGCGGTGGCCACGGTGGCGGCGGGCGTACCGACTATCGTTACTTCCTCCAGGAAGACCGTGCCATGGGCTACGCCCGTGAGGCCCTGCGCCAGGCGCTGGTCAACCTGGAAGCCATTCCCGCGCCGGCCGGCACCCTGCCGGTGGTGATGGGGGCGGGCTGGTCCGGCGTGCTGCTGCACGAAGCCGTGGGTCACGGCCTTGAAGGCGATTTCAACCGCAAGGGCAGCTCCGCCTACAGCGGTCGCATCGGCGAGAAGGTCGCTTCCAGCCTCTGCACCATCGTTGATGACGGCACCCTGGCCTATCGCCGAGGCTCCCTCAGCGTCGACGACGAAGGCACACCGACGCAGTGCACCACCCTGATCGAGAATGGCGTGCTCAAGGGCTACATGCAGGACAAGTTGAACGCCCGCCTCATGAAGGTGGCGCGTACCGGCAACGGCCGCCGTGAGTCTTATGCGCACCTGCCGATGCCGCGCATGACCAACACCTACATGCTGGCCGGCAAGAGCGATCCCCAGGAAATCATCGAATCGGTGGAGCGCGGTATCTACTGCGCGAACCTGGGAGGCGGCCAGGTGGATATCACCAGTGGCAAGTTCGTTTTCTCCACCAGCGAGGCCTACCTGATCGAGAACGGCAAGATCACCGCGCCGGTGAAGGGCGCCACCCTGATCGGCAACGGTCCGGAGGCGATGAGCCGGGTGTCCATGGTCGGCAATGACCTGGCGCTGGACAGCGGCGTGGGTACCTGCGGCAAGGATGGGCAATCGGTGCCCGTTGGCGTGGGTCAGCCGACCCTGAAGATCGATGCGATCACGGTCGGTGGGACGGGGGCCTGATGGCGGCCCCCGGAAGGATCAGCGCAAGCCGCGCTTGGCTTCGTCCAGGTCGCGGATGTACTTGAACACCTTGCGCGCAGCGGCCGGCGGTTTGTTGTGGGCCGCTTCGTGCTGGGCATGACGGATCAGGCCGCGCAGATGCTGGCGGTCGGTTTCCGGGTAGTCGGCGACGAAGCTTTCCAGGGCGGTATCGCCACCTTCGATCAGGCGGTCGCGCCAGCGCTCCAGGGCGTGGAAGCGTTCGTTGTACTCACGGGTGGAGCTGTCGAGCTGGTCGATGAGGGCGACGATGGCCTCGACGTCCTGCTCGCGCATGAGCTTGCCGATGTACTGGATGTGCCGTTTGCGGGCGACATTCGCCTTGTGCTTCGGCGCTTCAGCCAGGGCTTTTTGCAGGGCGTCGGTCAGCGGCAGCTTGGCCAGCACGTCGGCCTTGAAGGTCGTCAGGCGCTCGCCGAGTTCCTGCAGGGCATGCAGCTCGCGTTTGACCTGGGTTTTGCTCTTCTCGCCAGAGAAGTCGTCGTCGAGGAATTCAGACATGGGGGTGGTCCAATGGGAAACGCCGCCATGATAACCAGTCGGGGCCGCGTTGTCCGGCCCGGCTGGCGCCGCCGGAGTGCGGTAAATGCGGCGGGGCGCCGGGTTGCGTCTGCCGCGTCGAACACTATTTGAACTGGAGTGGCTATGAGTGAAGTAGAAGTGGTCGGCCCGGAAGCATTGCCGGAATTGCAGGCGCGGGTCGAACGCATCCTCGCCGAGGCCCGGCGCCAGGGCGCCAGCGCCTGTGAGGTGGCTGTTTCAGTAGAGCAGGGACTCTCCACCACGGTTCGCCATGGCGAGGTGGAAACAGTCGAGTTCAACCGTGACCAGGGGTTCGGCATAACCCTGTATGTCGGCCAGCGCAAGGGCTCGGCCAGTACCTCGGCCAGCGGCGAGGACGCGATTCGCGAAACCGTCGCCGCTGCGCTCGCCATCGCCAAGCATGCCTCGGAAGACGAATGCGCCGGCCTGGCCGATGCCGCGCTGATGGCCCGCGACCTGCCGGAACTGGATCTCTACCATCCGTGGTCGATCACCCCCGAGCAGGCGGTGGAGCAGGCGCTGATTTGCGAGACGGCGGCCTTCGAGACCGACAAGCGTGTCAGCAAGGCGGACGGCACCACCCTCAATACCCACCAGGGTTGCCGCGTTTACGGCAACAGCCATGGTTTCGTCGGTGGTTATGCGAGCACGCGGCACAGTCTGAGTTGCGTGATGATTGCCGAGCAGCAGGGGCAGATGCAGCGCGACTACTGGTATGACGTCAGCCGCATTGGCAGTCAGCTTGCCGATCCGGCCAGCATTGGCCGTCGCGCTGCCGAACGCACCGCGGCCCGTCTTGGCGCCCGCCCGGTGCCCACCTGCGAGGTACCGGTACTGTTCGCCGCCGAGTTGGCCACCGGTTTGTTCAGCAGCTTCCTCGGCGCCATCTCCGGCGGCAACCTGTACCGTAAATCCTCGTTCCTCGAGGGTGCCCTGGGCCAGCGGTTGTTCCCCGAGTGGCTGTCCATCGACGAGCGTCCGCACATTCCGCGAGCCATGGCCAGCGCGGCTTTCGACAACGACGGTTTGGCAACCTATGCCAAGCCCTTCGTCGAGAAAGGCGAATTGGTGTCCTACATCCTCGGCACCTATTCCGGCCGCAAGCTGGGCCTGCCGAGCACGGCCAACGCCGGCGGTGTGCACAACCTCTTCGTCAGCCATGGCCAGGAAGACCTCGCAGCCCTGTTGCGTCGCATGGGCCGCGGCCTGCTGGTGACCGAGCTGATGGGGCAGGGGCTGAATATGGTGACCGGTGATTACTCCCGTGGCGCTGCTGGCTACTGGGTGGAGAACGGAGAAATCCAGTTCCCGGTGCAGGAAGTCACCATCGCCGGCAATCTCAAGGATATGTTCCGCCAGATCCTGGCCGTGGGCAGCGACCTGGAGCTGCGTGGCAATATCCGCACCGGCTCGGTGCTCATCGAGAAAATGACGGTGGCCGGTAGCTGAGGCTGCCTGTCTCCAGAATGAAAAACGCGCCCTGATGGGCGCGTTTTTCATTGGGGCAGATGACAGTCATTCACCTTCGTCGAACTTGTTGTTGATCAGCTCGATCAAGGCATTGAGGGCGTCGTCGTCCTGATCACCTTCGGTATGCAGGTGGATGGGCGTGCCCTTGCCCGCAGCCAGCATCATCACCGCCATGATGCTCTTGCCGTCGACCAGGCTTTCGGGGCTGCGACCCACGCGGATCTGGCAGGGATAGCGACCGGCCACGCCGACGAACTTCGCCGCCGCCCGGGCGTGCAGGCCAAGCTTGTTGATGATCGTGATCTCGCAGGCAGGCATCGCGTTTCCAATCCTTCTAACTGAGGTCGCGGTGGCGAACCTGGACATTCGTCAAACTGGGTTTCAGTGCTGCTCCCAGGCGATCGGCAATGTACACCGAGCGGTGGTGCCCGCCGGTGCAGCCGATGGCGATGGTGACATAAGCCCGGTTGCTGGCGGCGAAGCGTGGCAGCCATTTGCTCAGGTAGCTGTGGATATCCTGATACATCTCCTCCACATCCGGCTGGCCAGCAAGGTATTCGGCCACCACCGAATCAAGCCCCGAATGGTCGCGCAATTCAGGCTTCCAGTAGGGGTTGGGCAGGCAACGTACGTCGAACACCAGGTCAGCATCCACAGGCATGCCGCGCTTGAAGCCGAAAGATTCGATCAGGAAGGCTGTACCAGGCTCGGGTTGATTGAGCAGGCGTAGCTTGATGCTGTCGCGCAGCTGGTAGAGGTTGAGATGCGTGGTGTCGATCTTCAGGTCAGCGAGATCGGCAATGGGTGCCAGCAGCACTTCCTCGTCCCGAATGGCCTCGGCCAGGGAGCGATTGTCATTGGTCAGTGGATGGCGCCGGCGCGTTTCGGAGAAGCGCTTGAGCAGGGTGTCGTGCTCGGCGTCGAGGTAGAGCACGTCGCATTTGATGTGACGATTGCGGGCCTCGGCGAGTAGCTCGGGGAAACGTTGCAAATGGCTGGGCAGGTTGCGCGCGTCGATAGAGACGGCGACCTGGGGTTGCAGCAGTTCGGTGTGCAACAACGCCCGTTCGGCTAGCTCGGGAAGCAGGCCGGCGGGGAGGTTGTCGATGCAGTAGTAGCCGTGGTCCTCGAGAACATCGAGGGCGGTGCTCTTGCCCGACCCGGAGCGGCCGCTGACGATGATCAGGCGCATGGTGAAGCCCTAGCGTCCGCTCTGCACGTCCACCACTACCTGGTAGAGGCTGGCGCTGTCGGGAGCCTGGCGCAGTCGCTCGCGTACATCGCTGCGGTCGAGCATGCTGGCTATCTGTCGGAGCAGTTCAAGGTGCTCATCGGTAGCAGCTTCCGGGACCAGCAGGACGAACAGCAGGTCAACCGGAGCACCATCGATGGCGTCGAAATCGACTGGAGCGTCAAGGCGCAGCACGGCGCTTATGGGTGCCATGCAGCCGGTGAGGCGACAGTGGGGAATGGCGATGCCGTTGCCGAAACCGGTGGAACCGAGCTTCTCCCGGGCTACCAGGCTTTCGAAGATATCCTGGTTGTCGAGGTCGGGAAGATCACGGGAAACCAGCTTGGCAATCTGTTCCAGTACACGCTTTTTGCTGCCGCCCGGCACGTTCACCAGGGAACGGCCGGGGGTCAGGATTTGCTCGAGTCGAATCATAGGAAGGGGAAGAGTGTCAGCGGGCCGTAGCGCCCTGCTGGCGATTCAACTGCTTTTCCTTGTGTTTGATCAGTTGGCGGTCAAGTTTGTCGGTAAGCAGGTCGATGGCGGCGTACATGTCTTCATGTTCCGCATTGGCCACGACCTCCCCACCAGCGATGTGCAAGGTGGCTTCGATCTTCTGCTTCAGTTTCTCGACCTCCATGATGACTTGCACATTGGTGATCTTGTCGAAGTGGCGCTCGAGCCGGCCAAGTTTCTCGCCGACATAATCGCGCAGGGCGTCGGTCACATCCAGTTGATGTCCACTGATGTTGACTTGCATACCGCTTTCTCCTTATTGCCCGTGTATAAGAGACAGGCTAACGGGCCTGCCACCGGAACACTTTGGCGTGGGTCAATTTCCGCGTCACATCAGTCGCTTCCGCTCGCTGGAAGGCGCTATCCCAAGGGATTCGCGATACTTGGCTACTGTGCGACGGGCCACTTGAATGCCCTGTGCCTCCAGTAAACCAGCGATCTTGCTGTCGCTCAACGGCTTTTTCGGATTTTCCGCTGCGACCAGTTTTTTGAGGATGGCGCGGATCGCGGTAGACGAACATTCGCCGCCTTCGGAGGTACTGACGTGGCTGGAGAAGAAGTACTTCAGCTCGTAGATTCCGCGGGGAGTGTGCATGTATTTCTGCGTGGTCACGCGCGAAATGGTGGACTCGTGCATGCCCACGGCTTCGGCGATGTCGTGCAGGACCAGGGGTTTCATCGCCTCATCGCCATATTCCAGGAAGCCGCGCTGGTGCTCGACGATCTGGGTGGCGACCTTCATCAGGGTCTCGTTGCGGCTCTGCAGGCTCTTGATGAACCAGCGCGCTTCCTGAAGCTGATTGCGCATGAAGGTGTTGTCGGCGCTGGAATCGGCGCGACGAACGAAACCGGCGTAGTGCGGGTTGACCCGCAGGCGTGGTACGGCTTCCTGGTTCAGTTCAACCAGCCAGCGTTCGTTGTGCTTACGGACGATCACGTCGGGCACCACGTATTCAGGTTCGCTGGCTTCGATCTGCGAGCCGGGACGCGGATTCAGGGCCTGGATCAGTTCGATGATCTGACGCAGCTCATCTTCCTTGACCTTCATGCGCCGCATCAGTTGGCTGTAGTCACGGCTGCCGAGCAGATCGAGGAAATCGCCGGCCAGGCGCTGGGCCTCGATCAGCCACGGGGTGCCCGGTGGCAGTTGGCGGAGTTGCAGGATCAGGCATTCGCGCAGGTCGCGGGCGCCGATGCCGGCGGGCTCGAACTGCTGGATGCGATGGAGGACGACTTCGACTTCGTCGAGCTCGATGCCGAGCTCGGGGTCGAAGGCTTCGACGATCTCTGCCAGCGACTCTTCGAGGTAGCCGTCGTTATTGATGCAGTCGATCAGGGTGACCGCGATCAGGCGGTCGGTGTCCGACATGGGGGCCAGGTTCAACTGCCAGAGCAGGTGGCTTTGCAGGCTTTCGCCGACCGAGGTGCGCGAGGTGAAATCCCACTCGTCGTCATCATTGCTCGGCAGGCTGCTGGCGCTGGTCTGGTAGACGTCTTCCCAGGCCGTGTCGACCGGGAGCTCGCTCGGAATGCGTTCATGCCATTCGCCATCTTCCATGGCTTCGGCATTGGTCTCGACGCTGGACTCCTGGAAGCTGGTTTCCTGGTTGCCCGTATTGGGCTGTTGGTCACCTTCGGCCATTGGGTCGGAGGTGTCGAAATCGTCGCCATCCTCCTGCCGCTCGAGCATCGGGTTGGATTCCAACGCTTCCTGGATCTCCTGCTGGAGGTCCAGGGTAGAGAGTTGGAGCAGGCGGATGGCCTGTTGCAGCTGCGGGGTCATCGTCAGCTGCTGGCCCATCTTGAGGACTAGCGATGGTTTCATGGCAGAGGGCTTTGCACCTTGATTCGCCGGCGCTCACGCGCCATCCACTACAGGGCGCCGAAGCGCCACCAGGAAGCAAATTATATGCCTGACCTTGAAGGATTTTCCTAGCTCGCGCAAGCCATCTTGTAGGCGATGCTGCGGAACGCTACAGGCGGAACTCGTGGCCGAGATAGACTTCCTTCACCAACTGGTTGGCCAGGATGGCTTCCGCGCTACCTTCTGCGATCAGTTGTCCGTCACTGACAATGTAGGCGGTCTCGCAGATGTCCAGGGTCTCACGCACGTTGTGGTCGGTGATGAGTACACCGATTCCCTTCGCCTTGAGGTGATGGATGATCTGTTTGATGTCGCCCACGGAAATGGGGTCCACGCCGGCGAAGGGTTCGTCCAGCAGGATGAATTTGGGGGAGGTGGCCAGCGCACGGGCGATTTCCACACGGCGGCGCTCACCGCCCGACAGGCTCATGCCGAGGCTGTCGCGAATGTGGCTGATGTGGAACTCCTGCAGCAGGCTTTCCAGCTCCTTGCGGCGTGCGGCGCGATCGAGGTCCTTGCGGGTCTCGAGGATCGCCATGATGTTGTCGGCCACACTGAGCTTGCGGAAGATCGACGCTTCTTGCGGCAGATAGCCGATACCCGCACGGGCGCGGCCGTGCATGGGCTGGTGGGTGACATCCTGCTGGTCGATCAGGACGCGGCCCTGGTCGGCCTGGACGAGGCCGACGATCATGTAGAAGCAGGTGGTCTTGCCGGCGCCGTTGGGGCCGAGAAGGCCAACGATCTGTCCGCTGTCGATCGACAGGCTGACATCGCGTACCACCTGGCGGCTCTTGTAGCTCTTGGCCAGATGCTGGGCTTTGAGAGTCGCCATTACTGTGCTTTCTGCTCTTTCTTCTTCGGCTGGATAACCATGTCGATCCGCGGACGCGGCGTGCTGACATTGGTGCCAGTAGCGCGTCCTGCGTTGACGATCTGGCGCTGGGTGTCATAGACGATCTTCTCGCCTTCGAAGGTATTGCCTTCCTGGATCACCTTGGCCTGGTCGAGCAGGATGATGCGCTCGTTGGCAGCGAAGTACTGGATGGTCAGGCCGTAGGCCTTGACGATTTCCTTGTCCACTGCGGGCTTCTGTTCGTAGTACGCGGGCTTGCCGACAGAGGTGAAGACCTCGACATCGCCATTCGCGTCCTGGGTGATGGTGACGGTGTCGCCGGTGATCTTCAGGGTGCCCTGGGTGATCACGACGTTGCCGCGGTAGACGGCGACGCCCTGCTTGTCATCGAGCTCGGCGCTGTCGGCCTGGACGCGGATCGGTTGATCGCGGTCCGTGGGCAGGGCCCAGGCGGCAGCACTTCCGAGTGCGGTGCCCAGGCTGAGCAACAGGGGGAGGGTTTTAACGAACCTCATGCTGGCCTCTTACGTTGGACTGCAGGATCATCCTGCTGTCATTCAAGTACGCTTTCATTCCTTGTGCCGTGGTCACCCCATTGGCCGCGTCGATTCTAACGGCTTGCTGGGTCTGCGCATATTCCTCGTCAGGGAACACGGTCAGGCGGCTGGTGGTCAGGATGGTCGGGCGGCCTTTGCCGTCGGTGCGCGCCACTCGGACCTTGTCGATCAATTCGACCTGCTTGCCTTCAGGGCCGACTTCACCGCGCTCGCTTTGTACATGCCAGGGATAGGCGGTGCCGCGGTGCAGAAGCAGGTCCGGACTGGTCAGCAGTGTGACATCGGTGGCCTTTATATGTTCGAGACGGGTGGCGGTCATTTCGTAGTGGAGCTTGCCGTCTTCCTGGAACTGGGTGCTCTTGCCGTTTTCCACGTAGAAATCGATGGCGTTGTCGTTGCCTGGAGCGACTGTCCGGTCCATGAAGCTTTCAGGACGGATATTCCAGTAGCCCAGAGCGATGAGTAGTGCAGCGATCGGGATCAGGATCAGCGCAAGGCGGATGTTCTTTGGCATCGGGACCTCAGAGATAGGCGGCTTGCGCCGCTTCCAGGCTGCCCTGGGCGCGCAGGATGAGTTCGCAGAACTCGCGGGCCGCGCCCTCGCCGCCGCGCGCCTGGGTGATGCCGTGGGCATGCTGGCGAACGAATGCATCGGCGTTGGCCACGGCCATGCCCAGGCCGACGCGACGAATCACTGGAAGATCGGGCAGATCGTCGCCGAGATAGGCGACCTGGTCATAGTTCAGGCCCAGCTCCGCGAGCAGGCCATCAAGAACCACCAGTTTGTCTTCGCGCCCCTGGAACAGGTGCTGGATACCGAGATTCTGCGCGCGGCGCTCGACCACTTCCGACTGGCGACCGCTGATGATGGCCGTGCGAACTCCGCCATTCATCAGCATCTTGATGCCCTGGCCGTCGAGGGTGTTGAAAGTCTTGAATTCTCCGCCTCCGGGCAGGAAGTAGAGGCGGCCGTCGGTCAGCACACCGTCCACGTCGAACACGGCCAGGCGAACGGCCTTGGCGCGGCTGAGGAGTTCATTGCTCATCAGATCACTCCTGCGCGGGTCATGTCATGGATGTGCAGCGCGCCGATGGGGCGGTCATCTGTGTCGACCACGACCAGCACGTTGATCTTGTGGTCGTCCATGATCTTCAGCGCTTCGGCGGCAAGCATGTCCGGGCGTACCGTCTTGCCGTGGATGGTCATGACATCGTCGATGCTGGCCAGGCGCACGTCGACACCCTTGTCCAGGGTGCGGCGCAGGTCGCCGTCGGTAAAGATGCCGGCGAGGTGGCCATCAGTTTCCACCACTGCGGTCATACCCAGGCCCTTGCGGGTCATTTCCAGGAGAGCCTCGCGAAGCGGCGTACCGCGCGCAACGCTGGGCAGGCTGTCGCCGCCATGCATGATGTTCTCCACCTTCAGCAGCAGGCGACGGCCAAGTGCGCCACCCGGATGGGAAAAGGCGAAATCCTCGGCAGTGAAACCGCGGGCTTCCAGCAGGGCGATGGCCAGAGCGTCGCCCAGAACCAGCGCGGCCGTGGTGGACGAGGTGGGGGCCAGGTTCAGTGGGCAGGCTTCCTGGGCCACGCGGGCATCCAGATTGGCGCCCGCAGCCTTGGCCAGCGGCGAGTCGGGATTGCCGGTGAGGCTGATCAGGGTGATCCCCAGGCGCTTGATCAGCGGCAGCAGGGTGACGATCTCGGCAGTCGATCCGGAGTTGGAGAGCGCCAGGACCACGTCTTCACGGGTGATCATGCCCATGTCGCCATGGCTGGCCTCGGCCGGGTGTACGAAGAAGGACGGCGTGCCAGTGCTGGCCAGAGTTGCTGCGATCTTGTTGCCGACATGCCCGGACTTGCCCATGCCTACCACCACAACGCGTCCTTTGCAGGCCAGGATGAGCTCGCAGGCACGAACGAAATCGGCGTCGATGCGCGGCAGGAGGGCGTCGATCGCCTCGCGTTCGAGTTGGATAGTGCGTTGTGCGGACTTGATGAGATCGCTGGATTGGCTCATGGGGCGTGCAGTGGCCGTAGGAAAAGGCGCCGATTATAGCGATAAAGGTGATTTAGCTCACGCGCCAATGCCGTGGAAGCTGTCGCAAAGCTGAACAGACGCAGGCGTGGCCTTGGGAGGCGCAATAGCGCGGTGATATAGTTCGCGCCTTGTTCGGCCCGTCCTGAGCGGAGTGTCCTTGCGTCGGGGCGCGTCGTCTTCAAGGGAGGCTGTATCGCAAGGAGTCTAGATGAGTGCCGAAAACACCTACGCCGTGGAATTGAAGGGGGTTACCTTCAAACGTGGCACGCGCAGCATTTTCCAAGATGTCGATATCCGTATCCCGCGCGGCAAGGTCACCGGCATCATGGGGCCTTCCGGCTGCGGCAAGACTACGCTGCTGCGCCTGATCGCAGCCCAGCTCAAGCCTGCCAGTGGCGAGGTCTGGGTCAACGGACAGAATCTGCCCAAACTCTCCCGCGCCGACCTGTTCGACATGCGCAAGCAGTTTGGCGTGCTGTTCCAGAGCGGTGCATTGTTCACCGATCTGGATGTCTTCGAGAACGTTGCATTTCCCCTGCGGGTACACACCAAACTGCCCGAGGAAATGATTCGTGACATTGTTCTGCTGAAGCTTCAGGCAGTGGGACTGCGCGGCGCTATTGAGCTGATGCCGGACGAATTGTCCGGGGGCATGAAGCGGCGTGTGGCGCTGGCGCGTGCAATTGCCCTCGATCCGCAGATCTTGATGTACGACGAGCCGTTCGTCGGCCAGGACCCCATTGCCATGGGGGTGCTGGTGCGCTTGATCCGCCTGCTCAACGACGCGCTCGGTATCACCAGCATCGTGGTTTCCCACGACCTGGCGGAAACCGCCAGCATCGCCGACTACATCTATGTAGTGGGAGATGCCCAGGTACTGGGGCAGGGGACCCCTGACGAGCTGATGAATTCCGAAAACCCGCGTATCCGCCAGTTCATGAAAGGCATTCCGGATGGACCGGTGCCCTTCCATTACCCGGCACCTGATTACCGTAAAGACTTGCTGGGGGGGCGCTGATGCGCAAGAAATCCTTGCTCGAGCGCATTCGCCTGCTCGGGCGTTCCGGTCTGGACGTGCTGCAAGCGCTGGGGCGCTCCACGCTGTTCCTGTTGCATGCCCTGTTCGGTCGCACCGGCGTCGGCAATGGCTTCCAGTTGCTGCTCAAACAGCTCTATGCCGTTGGGGTGCTGTCGCTGGCGATCATCGTCGTTTCCGGCGTGTTCATCGGTATGGTGCTGGCCCTGCAGGGCTACAACATCCTGGTCGACTACGGTTCAGAACAGGCGGTGGGGCAGATGGTTGCGCTGACCCTGCTGCGGGAACTTGGTCCGGTGGTGACCGGCCTGCTCTTCGCCGGTCGTGCGGGTTCGGCGCTGACTGCCGAGATCGGCAACATGAAATCCACCGAGCAGCTCTCCAGCCTGGAAATGATCGGTGTCGACCCGCTCAAGTACATTATTGCCCCACGGCTCTGGGCCGGTTTCATCTCGATGCCACTGCTGGCGATGATCTTCAGTGTGGTGGGCATCTGGGGCGGCGCCATGGTGGCCGTGGACTGGCTGGGCGTTTATGAGGGCTCCTTCTGGGCCAACATGCAAAACAGCGTGCAATTCACCGAGGATGTGCTGAACGGCGTGGTCAAGAGCGTCGTATTCGCCTTCGTGGTGACCTGGATCGCCGTGTTCCAGGGTTATGACTGCGAGCCGACCTCGGAAGGGATCAGCCGCGCAACGACTAAAACCGTGGTCTACGCCTCACTCGCCGTGCTGGGGCTGGACTTCATCCTGACCGCCTTGATGTTTGGAGATTTCTGATGCAAATCCGCACCTTGGAGATTGGTGTCGGCCTGTTCCTCCTGGCCGGTCTGTTGGCCTTGCTGCTTCTGGCCCTGCGGGTCAGCGGCCTGTCCTACGGCGCCAGTGAAGACACCTACAAGCTTTACGCGCATTTCGACAATATTGCCGGTTTGACTGTCAGAGCAAAGGTCACCATGGCCGGTGTCACCATCGGTAAGGTCACCGCTATTGATCTGGATCGCGATAGCTATACCGGTCGCGTCACGATGGAAGTCGAGAAGCGTGTGGACAACCTGCCGACGGACTCCACCGCTTCCATCCTCACGGCCGGGTTGCTGGGCGAGAAATACATCGGTATCAGCGTCGGTGGCGACGAGGAGTTGCTCAAGGATGGCGGCACCATCCGTGACACCCAGTCGGCCCTGGTGCTGGAAGACCTGATTGGCAAGTTCCTGCTGAACACGGTCAACAAAGAAAGCAAATGAGGATTCGAAACATGATCAAAGCCCTGCGAAACGGCCTGCTGGTCCTGCTGGCGGCCCTGCCCCTGCTGGCTACCGCCGCGCCGAACGCGCGCGATGTGGTGCAGCAGACCACCGACCAACTGCTGGCCGATCTCAAGGCCAACAAAGAGCAATATCGCACCAACCCGGATGCCTTTTACGACGCTCTGAACGGAATCCTCGGCCCAGTGGTGGATACCGATGGCATCTCCCGCAGCATCATGACCGTGAAATACTCGCGTAACGCCACTCCTGAGCAGATGACCCGCTTCCAGGAGAACTTCAAACGCAGCCTGATCCAGTTCTACGGCAACGCCTTGCTGGAGTACGACAACCAGAACATCCGCGTACTCAACGCCAAAGAAGGCGGTGATGGGCGCGCCAGCGTCAATATGGAAGTCACAGGGCGCAGCGGTTCCATCTATCCGGTGTCTTACACCATGGTGAGCATTAATGGGCAGTGGATGCTGCGCAACGTGATCATCAATGGCATCAACATCGGCAAGCTGTTCCGCGACCAGTTCGCCGACAGCATGCAGCGCAATGGCAATGATCTCGACAAGACCATCAATGGTTGGGCCGAAGTGGTCGCCAAGGCCAAAGCGACCGAAGAAGCCAAGCAGGCGGGCGGTCAATGAGCGAGGCCCGTATCGAGCAGGCCGCTCCGGGCGAGCTGCGCCTGGTCGGTGTGCTCGATTACAGCACCGGACCGCAGCTGCGTGAGGCCGGTAGGCAACTGATCAAGGCGAGCAGTACCGCCTCCGTGATGCTGGATTGCTCGGCAATAGAGAGGACCAGCAGTGTCGGCCTTGCCCTGCTGCTGGCGTTCATGCGCGATGCCAGCGCTGCCGGCAAGTCGATGACGGTACGTGGAATGCCGGAGGACATGCGGCAGATCGCCGACGTCTCCGGGCTGACCGAGCTGCTGCCACTGGAAGCTTGAGCCGGTCCAACGGCCCTCCGTCAGGCCCCGCGCGCGCGGGGTTCGCAGGTGGAGGGCTTTTTTGTATCATGGCCGACCCGCGCGCGTTGGGCGCCGATTGAGGTTGAGCATGCAGGCCGTAGAAGTGAAAAGCCTCCTGGAGGCGAAACTGCCAGGTACCCAGGTGGAAGTTGAAGGGGAAGGCTGCAACTTCCAGTTGAACCTGATCAGCGACGAGCTGGCCGGCCTGAGCCCGGTGAAGCGTCAGCAGCAGGTATATGCCCACCTGAATGCCTGGATCGCCGATGGCAGCATCCATGCCGTCACCATGAAATTCTTCAGCCAGGCCGATTGGGCCCAGCGTTCCTGAGCCAGCTTTCGAGAGAGCTATGGACAAACTGATTATTACCGGCGGTCAACGCCTCGATGGCGAGATCCGCATTTCCGGCGCGAAGAACTCCGCGTTGCCGATCCTGGCCGCTACCCTGCTGGCTGATACCCCGGTCACCGTGGCCAACCTGCCGCACCTGCACGACATCACCACCATGATCGAACTGTTCGGTCGCATGGGCGTGCAGCCGGTGATCGACGAGAAGCTGGCCGTCGAAGTTGACGCCAGCAGCATCAAGACCCTGGTCGCGCCATACGAACTGGTCAAGACCATGCGCGCTTCCATCCTGGTACTTGGTCCGATGGTGGCTCGCTTTGGTGAAGCTGAAGTCGCGCTGCCCGGCGGCTGTGCCATCGGCTCCCGTCCGGTAGACCTGCACATCCGCGGCCTCGAGGCCATGGGTGCGAAGATCGACGTCGAAGGCGGCTACATCAAGGCCAAGGCTCCGGCCGGCGGTCTGCGTGGTGCCAACTTCTTCTTCGACACCGTCAGTGTGACCGGTACCGAAAACATCATGATGGCCGCAGCGCTGGCCAATGGCCGCAGCGTTCTGCAGAACGCCGCCCGCGAGCCGGAAGTGGTCGACCTGGCCAACTGCCTGATCGCCATGGGTGCGCAGATCCAGGGCGCCGGCACCGACACCATCACCATCGATGGCGTGAAGCGCCTCGGCGGTGCTCGCTACAACGTGATGCCCGACCGTATCGAAACCGGCACCTACCTGGTGGCCGCTGCCGCCACGGGTGGCCGCGTCAAGTTGAAGGACACCGATCCGACCATTCTCGAAGCCGTGCTGCAGAAGCTGGAAGAGGCCGGTGCACACATCAACACCGGGAACAACTGGATCGAGCTGGACATGAAGGGCAATCGCCCGAAAGCGGTCAACTTGCGCACTGCGCCGTACCCGGCATTCCCCACCGACATGCAGGCCCAGTTCATCTCCATGAACGCCGTGGCCGAAGGCACCGGTGCAGTGATCGAGACCGTGTTCGAAAACCGCTTCATGCACGTCTACGAAATGAATCGCATGGGCGCTCAGATCCTGGTGGAAGGCAACACCGCCATCGTTACCGGCGTGCCGAAGCTCAAGGGCGCCCCGGTCATGGCGACCGACCTGCGGGCTTCCGCCAGCCTGGTGATCGCCGGCCTGGTGGCAGAGGGCGATACCCTGATCGATCGCATCTACCACATCGACCGTGGTTACGAGTGCATCGAAGAAAAACTGCAGTTGCTCGGCGCCAAGATTCGCCGCGTGCCGGGTTAGGTCGAAACGAGGGCCGGCCCTGAGTGGGCCGGTCCGTTACGACCGCGCAATAGGCCCGCAGAGGGCCGTAGCCAAGGAAATCCAGTTTCATGCTCACCATCGCGCTGTCCAAGGGCCGAATTCTCGACGACACCCTGCCGCTGCTTGCCGAGGCCGGTATCGTACCCACCGAGAATCCGGACAAGAGCCGCAAGCTGATCATCCCCACCACCCAGGAGGATGTGCGCCTGCTCATCGTGCGTGCCACCGACGTGCCGACCTACGTCGAGCATGGCGCGGCCGATCTCGGCGTTGCCGGCAAGGACGTGCTGATGGAGTACGGCGGCCAGGGCCTGTATGAGCCCCTCGACCTCCGGATCGCCTGCTGCAAGCTGATGACCGCAGGTGCGGTCGGTGCGCCTGAGCCCAAGGGGCGCCTGCGTGTAGCCACCAAATTCGTAAACGTCGCCAAGCGCTACTACGCCGAGCAGGGCCGCCAGGTCGACGTGATCAAGCTCTATGGCTCGATGGAGCTGGCGCCCCTGGTGGGTCTGGCTGACAAAATCATCGACGTCGTCGACACCGGCAATACCCTGCGCGCCAACGGCCTGGAGCCCCAGGAGCTGATCGCTACCATCAGCTCGCGACTGATCGTCAACAAGGCATCGATGAAGATGCAGCACGCGCGCATCCAGGCACTGATCGAAGTGCTGCGCGGCGCGGTCGAGTCGCGACACCAAAGCTGACACCTTGAGTGCGGCCCTGCGCCGCACGCGCCTATCCGTGTCATAGCCAATATTCTCGGGTGCCCGCACGGTGGGCTTGCTACTCTAGCGGCGCCCGAGCAATTGCCATTCAAGAGGCCCGCTATGACCGCTCCAATCGCCATCCGCCGACTCAATGCCGCTGATCAGGACTTCGCACGACACCTGGATCATCTGCTGAGCTGGGAAAGCGTGTCCGACGAAGCGGTCAATCAACGTGTCCTCGACATCATCCAGGCTGTACGTGAGCGTGGCGACGCTGCCGTAGTTGAATTCACCCAGCGTTTCGACGGTGTGCAGGCGACCACCATGGCGGAACTGATCCTGCCGCGCGAGCGTCTGGAACTGGCCCTGACCCGCATCACCGCCGAGCAGCGCGAGGCGCTGGAAACCGCTGCCGCTCGCGTACGTAACTACCACGAGAAGCAGAAGCAGGATTCCTGGACCTACACCGAAGCCGATGGCACGGTGCTGGGCCAGCAGGTGACTCCGCTGGATCGCGCCGGTCTTTACGTACCCGGTGGCAAGGCGTCCTATCCGTCGTCAGTGCTGATGAACGCAATTCCCGCCAAAGTCGCCGGCGTCGCCGAAGTGGTAATGGTCGTGCCGACGCCGCGTGGTGAAATCAACGAGATCGTCCTCGCGGCCGCCTGTGTGGCCGGCGTGGATCGCGTCTTCACCATCGGCGGCGCCCAGGCCGTGGCCGCACTGGCCTACGGCACCGAGAGCGTCCCCCAGGTGGACAAGATCGTCGGCCCGGGCAACATCTATGTCGCCACGGCCAAGCGTCACGTCTTCGGCCAGGTCGGCATCGACATGATCGCCGGTCCGTCGGAAATCCTCGTGGTCTGCGACGGCGGAACCGATCCGGACTGGATCGCCATGGACCTGTTCTCCCAGGCCGAGCACGATGAGGACGCGCAGGCCATTCTGGTCAGCCCCGATGCCGCCTTCCTCGACAAGGTGGCCGCCAGCATCGACAAGCTGCTGCCGACCATGGAACGCGCCGAGATCATCCGCACCTCGCTGCAGAATCGTGGCGCATTGATCCTCGTGGCCGACCAGGCCCAGGCGTGCCAGGTGGCGAACCGTATCGCTCCCGAGCACCTGGAGCTGTCCGTTGCCGATCCGCAGGCCTGGCTGCCGCATATTCGCCACGCGGGCGCCATCTTCATGGGCCGTTACACCGCGGAAGCCCTGGGCGACTACTGCGCCGGCCCGAACCACGTGCTGCCGACCTCCGGCACCGCGCGCTTCTCCTCGCCGCTGGGCGTGTATGACTTCCAGAAGCGTTCCTCGATCATTTTCTGCTCGGCCGACGGTGCGTCCGAACTGGGCAAGACAGCGTCCATCCTGGCGCGCGGCGAGTCCCTGACCGCCCACGCGCGCAGCGCCGAATTCCGTATCAAGGGGGAGTGAGCATGAGCAAATTCTGGAGTCCCTTCGTCAAGGGGCTGGTGCCCTACGTTCCTGGCGAACAACCCAAGCTGGCGAAGCTGGTCAAGCTGAACACCAACGAGAACCCTTACGGCCCATCGCCCAAGGCGGTGGCGGCCATGCAGGCTGAGGTGGGTGACAACCTACGCCTGTACCCGGACCCGAATAGTGATCGCCTGAAGCAGGCGGTGGCCGACTACTACGGCGTGCAGACCAACCAGGTGTTCGTCGGAAACGGCTCGGACGAGGTCCTGGCCCACGCGTTCCACGGCCTGTTCCAGCACGGCAAGCCGCTGCTCTTCCCGGATGTGAGCTACAGCTTCTACCCGGTCTACTGCGGCCTGTATGGCATCCCGTTTGAGGCGCTGCCGCTGGATGAGCAGTTCCAGATCCGCGTTGAGGACTACGCGCGCCCCAATGGCGGCATCGTCTTCCCCAACCCCAATGCCCCCACCGGCTGCCTGCTGGCGCTGGAGGCTATCGAACGTCTGCTCAAGGCCAATCCGGATACCGTTGTTTTGGTTGATGAGGCCTACATCGACTTCGGTGGCGAGACCGCCATCAGCTTGGTGGACCGTTATCCGAACCTGCTGGTGACCCAGACCCTGTCCAAGTCGCGTTCCCTGGCGGGGCTGCGGGTTGGTCTGGCTGTCGGCCACCCGGACCTGATCGAGGCACTGGAGCGGATCAAGAACAGCTTCAACTCCTACCCTCTGGATCGCATGGCCATCGCCGGCGCCGCGGTCGCCTTCGAAGACAAGGCCTACTTCGACGAAACCTGCCGCAAGGTGATCGACAGCCGCGAGTTGCTAGTGGCTGAGTTGGGCAAGCTGGGCTTCGAGGTATTGCCCTCGGCGGCCAACTTCGTCTTCGCCCGCCATCCGCAAAAGGATGCCGCCGGTATCGCAGCTGGATTGCGCGAACAGGGCGTGATCGTTCGCCACTTCAAGCAGGAGCGCATCGCCCAGTTCCTGCGTATCACCATCGGCACGCCCGAGCAGAACCAGGCGTTGCTGGATGCCTTGCGCAACCTCTGATTTTCGCGGGCATGTGGAAGAAAAGCCGAGCGCGGGTCACCGCCTCGGCTTTTTTGTTGGACGTGTCCCGTCCTGAATAAGGTTTACACCTTTGCCCTTATTTTCAGGAGCGCTCCATGGCAGAAGGTGTACGACGTAGCCAGCGCGATTACA
>NZ_BDMA01000056.1:0-9627 GCF_002003485.1 Metapseudomonas resinovorans | reverse complement strand
GTCGTCGTGCCATCGACGTCCTCCACCGTACCCCGCGAGGCCGTCAGCAACTGGTTCTGGGTCGGCGTGGTATCGCTGATCACCGGTGCACCGGTCGGCGCATCGTTGGTCTGCGTGGCCGATACCGGCGCAGTCACTGCCGAGTACACCGTCTCCAGCACGCCATTGGCATCCTTGTAGATGGCCTTGACCCGCAGGGCCAGGCCGGCGTGAGCGGCAGTGAGCAGGAAGCTCTGTCCCGTGGCACGGGCCAGCTCAGCACCGGCATTCTCGATGATGATGTCTTCGAAGACGCCATCACCACCAACATCTGCCTGCCAGTAGTAGGACACCGGCCCGGTAATGGTGCCACCGACGTTGTTGGCATCGGTTACGCCAGCAATGGATGCCACCAGGCGAGTACCCACTTCCGGCGTGGTATCGTTGATCGATGCCAGCCCCACCGGTCCGCTGTTGAGGCCAACCACCAGCGCCTCGCTGACATCGTTGAACTGCAAGCGCTCGATGCCACTCAGCAGGTCGGTACCATCAGTCCCAACATCGTCCCGAACGGTCCAGGTACCGTCACCATTGTTGATCACCGTGTAGTCAGCGCGGTTGCCGGAGAACTCGGCGGTGTCATAGTTGAACGCCCCATTGCCGGCGAGCAGCTCTCGAGTGACCACCAACTGACCGGGGGTGTAGCGGCCGGTGAGCATGTCGTGCACCAGCTCGGTCATGCTGAAGGCGCGGTCGATCTCCGCTCCTGTGCCGTCGGCGTTCTGCTTCACGCTGATATAGACGGTCAGCGAACGATCGCCGTCGATCCGGTCATCACCACCCCGGCCCGCGATGATGTCGCTGCCACTGCCGCCGAGGATGATGTTGCCGGCACCGAAAGAGGTGACGCCTGCTCCCAGGAACTCCTGCAACCCGGCGATCAGGCCGATGTTGGTGAGGATGCTGCCGTTCACGCCCGAGGTGGATATGGCCGCCGCATCGCGGTCGTCACCCTTGAGGATGTCACTGTGGGACGAACCGGATAGACCTTCCATAAACTCGAAGCGAGTCAGCAGCGAAGCGGTCGACGGAGTGACCGGGGTTTCGTCGAAGGCACGCAGGTCGAACTCGATATTGACCCCCTGCAGGTCGTCACGGAAAACCGCCCAGTCGAAGCCGGAGGCGCCGACATAGCGGTCGCCCTCGCCACCGTTACCGAGCATGATGTCGTCGCCACCCTCGCCGTCCATACGGTCGATGATGCCTTTCTCGCCGATGTACACATCGTTGCCCGGGATATTGTCCAGGCCGAACTCGTTGAAGTTGTCACCCGCATTGCCGTCGGGACCGCCCAGTTCCAGCCAGTCATCGCCTTCGTTACCGAACTGCGCTTCGTTGCCACGGGTG
The DNA here is from genome assembly GCF_002003485.1 of Metapseudomonas resinovorans. GTDB lineage: Bacteria > Pseudomonadota > Gammaproteobacteria > Pseudomonadales > Pseudomonadaceae > Metapseudomonas > Metapseudomonas resinovorans_D. The sequence goes on along the minus strand of NZ_BDMA01000056.1, from coordinate 8,241 downwards.
CCGAGGATGAAGTCGTTGCCGCCCCCCCCGAAGATTTCCGTGGCGTCTTCACCGGTGATGATGAAGTCATTGCCGAAACCACCGAGGATCAGGTTGATGCCGTTGCCGCCATGGATGACGTCGTTGCCGTCGTCTCCCTGGATGTTATCGTCGCCGCCCTGGTCAGTGATGATGTCATCGCCGATACCGCCACGGATCTGGTCGTTGCCGTCGCCGCCTTCGATGCGGTCGGCACCGGCATCGCCCCAGATCGTGTCGTCGCCGATGCTGGCGATCAGGACGTCATTGCCGTCGGTGCCGCCCAGCACCACGTGCTCGTCACCGGTGTAGCGCAGGTAGTTGGTATTCGCCTCGTTGTAGAACGGGGTGGCGGCATTGTCGGCACTCACCGGATTGCCCCGGATCACCCACGGCAGCAAGGCGCTGCCACCCAGCGGATCGGAGTTGTTGGCAATGCCATCGGCACCCACTACGTCATCGGTAGTGCCCTGGATACCATCCGCACCCGCTTCATTGAGACCCGTGAACTGCCGGGCCTGGTTGACTTCGAGGATGAAGCCAGGATCGGAGAAGATATCCGCCGGCAGGTGAGTCGCGTTGGTGTTGGCCATCACCATCTTGGCGAAGGAGTTGTTCTCCAGCTCGGTGAGGAAGTTCATGCTCGCCGTGCGTTCGAGGTAATAGAAACGGTCACCGTCCTGGAGTTTCTCCATCTGGTTCTCGAACACGAAGTTGAAGGTCGAGCCCAGCAGGCCGCCAAACGGCATCTGCCGCTCGGCAAGACCGCCGATCCACAGGTCGATGTCGTTGACCCCAGTGGTGGCCGCAGCTCCATTGAGGAAGGCCAGGCGATCCTCGGTGTTGGCGGTGAAGATGCGCTCTTCCAGCGTTCCTGCGTTGATCACGGCATCGCCACCGAACACCAGGGCGAAGGCCACCGCCCGCTTCTCTGCAGTCGTGTTGACGTCAGCCGCCAGCAGTTCAACGTGGGTGCCATAGGCCGCGATGAAGTTGACGATGGACGTCTGATGTTTCAGGTAAGCGGCGAAGTCGACCCAACTGGTGTACGGCCGCAGCTGGCTGTCGCCCGTGGCGTTGTAGAACTCCTGGCGCGCCGCGTTGAGCGTGGGCACGCCGGTGTCACGGCCGCGAGCAATGTTGATAGTCGCCAGGTCCAGCGGCAAGCCGAGGAGGTTGTTGCGCAGCGCCTCGGTGACGAACTCATCGATCTCGTTGGCGGTTTGCCGGGTCATACCACGGACGATGTTGCCGGCAGCCTCTTCAGCCGACAAGGCACCGTTATTGTTGAACGCCAGCGGGTTCAGGAATGCATCGATCAGGTCCATGCTGCCCGCGTCGGTGAAGTCCGGGTTCAGCCGGTCCACAGTCTCGGTGAGCATGGAATGGCCGAAACGGTACACCACATCGGCAAACTCGGCGACGATCGCCGGGTTGATCTGGGTGTCATACACCTGGGTGGCATTGAAGAACACGTCCACCTGCGGCTGCACCTTGCGGGCGAACTCCTCGAATACCAGATGCTGGTATTGCATTTCCGTAGTGAAGCGAGCCGCCTGGAACAGACGTTCGCCATTCCAGCTGCCATCCGCATTCTGCCAGTTGCTGATGAAATCCGGATCGTTGCTGGCCAGCACCACAGCCTTGATCTGATCGACCATGCGGTTGTGTTCGGCGTGGAACACATGGTGAACGGAGGTCAGCCCGATGTTCTCGTTACCACGCCCGTCGCCTGTGATGAAGTGGCGGTCGAGCAGTTCGTTATCGAACGTTCCAGCCGGGGGTGCGTTGTTGAGATCGGTATCGGCGTCTGCCGTCATCAACGCACCGGTCTGGCTGTTGAACGGGTTGGCTGCATGGGCAATGTCGTCCAGGAACGCACGCCCGGTGAACAGCGCGTTGCCCGGAATAGCAAGGCCGCCCGCAACACCCTCGACAAGGACGATTTCGTCGCCCACCAGGGTGACTATCTGTGCGAATCCATTCGGTCCCGGGATGAACTTGCCGTAGAGATCAGTCGCGAGCAGCGGCACATTTCCGATGTTGCCATCGGTCAGCCGGATACCTAGGAACTGCGCGGCCTGGGCCTTGACCTCGGCCCAGGTCGGCAAGCCACCGACGCCATCGAGCATGCGCCCCGTGGCGACCGGATCACCAGCGGCGTTCAGCTCGTATTCGCGCAGGAAGACCTGATGCGAGGGATGGGACGTGTAGGTCTGGTTCTGATCGACAAAGGGCGTGGTGATGTTGAGCGGCCCACCACCGATGATGTCGTCGGCAGTTCCCATCACACCGTCCTGCCCTGGCGCATCAGTGCTGGTGCGAGTCAGGATCATGAAGTTGGAGGTCCCCCCCGGAACGAAGAGGGGGTCATCCGGCTGCAGCGGAACGAAGACAAAGCCGTTGCCACCCTTGGTCACCAGGTCCAGGCCGTGGTCGAAGAACTGGCCGAACAGGGTGAACCAGGAGTTGAAGCCCGCGGACAGCCCCTCGTCCGGCGCAGTGTTGGGAATGAACAGCGGCTGCCCAGCCGGGATCGGTGCACCGTTCAGGTCCAGCAGAACGCCATTCGGGTCCAGGGTGCCCAGACCAGCATCCACGTAGGCCTGAACTGCCGCCGGGTTGGTGATGGTCTGGTCCACGATCAGATTGGAGATGACCCGCGGATCGACATCGACCACATTGCCGGGCGCACCGAAGTCGGTGTTGGTCTGCTCACCGCCGGGGCCAGGGCCGTTGAGGTCGATAGTGTCGCCATCCTGATCGTCACGGAACACCGGATCCACCAAGTGCGGGAAGGGCTGGCCGGCAGCGCCGTATTGCTCCTGCCCCGGAACCAGATTATTGAAGGACCCATCCACGGTACGCAGGCCGAAGGCACCCCGGGAGTTCGGCACGATATCCAGCAGGCTTTCACCCGCTGCATGGCGTTCGGAGATAATGATCTGGTCGAGGATGAACTGCAGATCGCTGCGGATGATACGCACGCCGGGACTGGCGACAAAATCCTCCTGCGGCACGGCTGCTGGCGGCGCCACCACCACGTTGCCGTTCACCGCGGCAGTAGCGTTCGAGAACACGTTCTCCAGCACGCCATTGGCGTCCTTGTAGACCGCCCGCACCCGCAGGGCCAGGCCATCGAGGTCGGCAGTTACACGGAAGCTGTCGCGTTGCGCCGTTTCTGGTCGTTCCCCGGCTTCGTTGACGATGTCCTGGAAGAGGCCGGAGCCGGCAACGGTTTCCACCTGCCAGAAGTAGGCAACGGGACCGGTGATGGCGCCTGTCGGATTCGCGCCCGTGACATTGTTCGCGTCGGTCACCAGCAGCGACGAGGCGGTCAGTACCTGGCCGTTCTGCGGCGTAGTGTCGTTGATCTGCAGACGACCCTGCGGGCCTGCGTTGAGACCCGGCCGCAGCGCGACAGACTGATCGTTGAACTGTAGACGCTCGATACCGGTGAGGCGGTCTACGCCGTCCGCACCGATGACGGTATCGCCGTTGACGTCGACTTCCAGGTGGGTGACGGTGATCACGTCATCGCTAAAGTCCAGTGTGGTGCCGTTGTTGTCGATGTCGATGTCGTAGTCATCGAAGTTGCCGGAGTACAACGCGGTGTCGTAGTTGAAACCGTCGGTCTGGACGACCTCGCGGACGATCACCAATTGCCCCGGGTTGATCGCCCCGGAGAGCATGTCGGGAATGAGCTCACCGATACTGTCCACCCGGCGAATCTCGCCACCCGTGCCGTCTGCATTCGCCCGCACACTGACATAGGCGTTCAGGGCGCGATCACCATCGATCAGATCATCGCCGCCGCGGCCTTCAATGATGTCGCTGCCGGCACCACCGAGGATGATGTTCCCGGCGCCGAAGGAGCTGACGCCTGCACCGAGGAATTCCTGCAGGCCATTGATGAGGTCGATGCCGGCCTGGGTCAGCACGCTGCCCAGCGGACCGTTCTCGGCGATCTCGGCAGCATCCGCGTTGTCCCCCCTGAGGACGTCGCCGAACTCGGAGCCCGACAGGCCTTCGACGAAGGCGAAGCGGTCGAAGATGCCTGCATTGGATGCAGGAACCGGGGGCTCGAAGAAGTCGTCGACGATCATGTCGGCCAGTACGCCGAAGGGGTCGAACTTGTAGCTCACCCAGTCGAAGCCGGAACCACCATCGAAGTGATCGGCGCCTTCGGAGCCGAAGAAGATGTCATCGCCGCCTTCACCAATCATTTCGTCGAAGCCGCCGCCGCCGACGAAGACATCATTGCCAGCGACCTCGTCCAGGGCGAAGGGCGAGAAGTTATCGCCGGGGGCACCGTCCTGGGTACCGATCTCGATCCAGTCGTCACCCTCGTTGCCGGCGGTCTGCAGGTTGCCCTTGGCGCCATAGATGAAGTCGTTGCCAGGGCCACCGAAGGTTTCCGACACGTCTTCGCCGGTAATGATGAAGTCGTTGCCGGCGCCACCGAGGATCAGGTTGAAGCCATTGCCGCCCTGGATGACGTCGTTGCCGTCGTCACCCTTGATGTTATCGTCACCACCCATGTCGGAAATGATGTCGTCACCGGCACCGCCGTTCAGGCTGTCGACGCCATCGCCACCTTCCAGCCGATCGTTGCCGCCGTCGCCCCAGAGCGTGTCGTCGCCGATATTGGCGATCAGGATATCGTTGCCGTCGGTACCGCCAAGCACCACGTGCTCGTCACCGGTGTAGCGCAGGTAGTTAGTATCTGCGCCGGCAGTTGCCGGATTGTCGCGGATCACCAGCGGAACCAGCACGTTGTCTCCGAGCGGGTCCTCGCCTGGAGTCGCGACGTCATCTGCGCTTTCATCGACCAGGGGGGTGGATGGATCGTCGCCGAGAACTCCGTCCGCGCCGGGGTTATTGACGACGCCGGCATTGAACTGCCGAGCGATGTCCACTTCAAGAATCAGGCCTGGCGCAGAGAAGATGTCCGCCGGCAGCCGATCGACATCGGTGTTGCGCATCACCATCTTGGCGAAGGAGTTCTGCTCCATCTCGGTGAGAAAGTTCAGGCCCGAGAGACGCCCCAGGTAGTAGAAGCGGTCGCCGTTCTGCAGTGCCTCCATCTGGGTCTCGAAGACGAAGTTGAAGGTGGAGCCGAGCAGGCCACCGAAGGGCATCTGCTTCTCGGCCAGGCCGCCGATCCAGAAATCAACCAGATCCAGGCCGGTAGTGGTCACGCCATTCGCGCCGCTAGCCCAGGCCCCAGTGCTATGCAAGAAGGCCAACCGGTCCTCCGGCGCACCTGCACCACCTAGCACAATGGCTGTTGCGGCTGCGCGTTTGGCGTCGACGCCTGTCGCGTTGATGATGGTGGAGTGAGTGCCATAGGCCGCGATGAAGTTGATCAGCGACGCCTCATGCTTGAGGCCACCCATGAAATCGACCCAGCTGCTGTAGGCCTCCAACTGGCTGTCCCCGGTCACTGCGAAGAACTCGCGGCGAGCCGCGTTCAGCGACGGGATGCCGGCGTCACGGCCACGGGCGATGTTGATGGTGGCCAGGTCCAGAGGCAGGCCCAGCAGGTTGTTACGCAGCGCCTCGGTGACGAACTCGTCGATCTCGTTACCTTGCTGGCGGGTTACGCCGCGCACGATAGCGCCAGCGGCGGCGTCCGCATCCGCACCGCTGGCAGCGAACGCGAGGGGGTTGAGGAAGGCGGCGATCAGGCCGATCTCGCTGTTGACGAAATTCGGGTCGAGACGATCGATGGTTTCAGTCAGCATGGAGTGACCGAAGCGATACACCACATGGGCGAATTCGGCGACGATCGATGGGTCGATGGTGGCATCGAAGCCAGTGGGAATCAGGAACGCATCGACGTTCGGCTGAACCTTGCGGGCGAACTCTTCGAATACCAGGTGCTGGTACTGCATCTCGGTACCGAACTTGGCAGCCTGGAACAGACGTTCGCCGTTCCACACAAGGGTCGAGGTATCGGTCGGAATGGCGGCGACCGGCGTCAGCAACCATTGATTGAGGAAGTCCACATCACCGGAATCCAGTATCACCTGCTTGGTGTGGTCCACCAGACGGTTGTGCTCGGAATGGAACACTTGGTGGACAGCGGTAAGGCCGATGTTCTCGTTCACCCGACCGTCGCCGGCGATGTAGTGGGAATCCAGCAATTCGTTGTCGTAGGTAGCGGGGTTGCCATCGTCGGTTCCGGCAACGCCATCGGCGTCGGCTGTCAGCAGCGCGCCAGTCTGACTGTTGAATGGATTGGCGCTATGGGCGATGTCATCGAGGAAGGCATGGCCCGTACGTACGGCCCCCACCAGGCTGATCGGAGCAGCCGGGTTGCCTTCCATGAGGAAGTCGTCAGCGGTTCCCGGCAGACCATCCGGACCGGCCATCACGACCTGCGGGTAGCCGTTGGGTCCCTTGATGAAATTGCCATAGGGGTCGGTCGCCAGCAGCGGAATGTTGCCCACGTCAGCGTCGGTCAGGTTGATGCCGAGGACGTCTCGAGCCTGAGCCTTGACAGTTGCCCAGGTGGCCATGCCGCCCAGGTCGATGTCGTTGCCATTGCCGAAGACACCATCCACCAGATTACGGTTGGTAATCAGCTTGCCAGTGGTTACCGGACCGTCAGCGGTGGCGACATAGGCACGCAGGAACACCTGGTGAGAGGGGTGCGAGCTGTAGGTCTGGTTCTGGTCGACGAAGGGCGAGGTCGTGTTGGTGTGCTCGCGGATATCGTCCGCGGTTCCCAGGAGGCCATCCGGGCCCGGCTGATTGGTCGCGCGGGTCAGGACCAGGAAATTGGTCGGACTGGCCGGGTTGAACAATGGATCGTCCGGCTGCAGTGGGATGAAGATGGTCCCGCTGCCGCCTTTGCTCACCAGATCCAGGCCATGGTCGAAGAACTGACCGAAGAAGGTGAACCAGGAGTTGAACGGTGCCGACAGGCCTTCATCCGGTGTGGTGTTGGGGATGAAGAACACCTCTTGGTCATCCGGCGTGTTAAAGATGCCGTCGAGGCCCGGGCTGAGGACAGGAGCCGCGCCACCATTGGCTTCAACAGCCGCCGGATTATTGGCGGTCTGGTCGACGATCAGGTTGCTGATGATCCTCGGCTGCGAATCGATCACCAGGCCAGTGGTCTGGCTGTAGGTGGTGCCGCCTTCCGCAATGCGGAACGTCGGATCGAGCAGGCGCGGGAACAGGTTGTCCGCAGCCCCGAACTCGGTTTGACCGAGCACTAGATGGTTGAACGAACCATCGACGGTCCGCAGGCCCCAGGGTACCTGCGAGTTCGGCAACAGCAGCGAAAGGTCCTCGCCTGCCGCGTGAGCTTCAGCGATAAGGATCTGCTGGAGAATGAACTCAAGATCAGACTTGATATAGGTGGCCATGGTGTTGTTTTCCTCAATCCGACAGCAATTAGTCAGGCCGAATCACGCCCACGCGGGTGCGATTCCACGTTTCTTCGAAGGAAATCGATCAAGCCGGGCAAATCGCAGTCGCGGCCGAACCCGCCAAGCCTTGGAAGTGGCTCAGTTCCGACTGAATGGATTTGTCCCTATCCGCGCCGCGCTGTAAGGCGGCACTTCAACTCAGGGCTAAGGCGGGCCGTGAAAGCGAACCCGAGGGGCGGCACAAGCTGATGGACCATCTGGCCCACTGCGCGAGAATGAATCGATGCTCATTGCGGTGTTCTCCCTAGCACTCTTGTGGCGGGCGCCACAGCGATGTCCCTCAACACTGCTGCGTGCCAAAAAACAGTCATGCTCGTACACACCCTGACTAAAGCCCTGGCCTTTCGCACTGTCAATAAAACGTCGACATATGTTTCTAAATGTAAAAACAAGTTAAGTTATTGATTAAAAACACTTAACTGCAAACACATCAAAGGGAGAGGGCATTCAACATGCGGTAGCACTCTTCCAGCAGTCCTGGCACGCTCTTCTCCGAGCTGCTGAAAGTGGCGTTCTAGAGCGGCCGCAAACCGACTTCCCATTTATCAGCGGATTACAACCGTTGACTCAAATGAGAAATCCGGGCAATTCACCGGCACTGTTTTTGCTTGGTTCAGGAGTAGCTACTTATCGCAATGCCAAGAAGTCGTCGCCGTCTTTGTAGCAGTACGAAAGCGGCAAGATAGACACTTCCAATCGATTTACCGGGCCAGTTCCTACCAGGCACAAAAAAGGTTCTTCGCGGATTTCCGGGGAGCCATGAAAAAAGAACGGCGATTTG
>NZ_BDMA01000055.1:0-66268 GCF_002003485.1 Metapseudomonas resinovorans | reverse complement strand
ATCGCCGTTCTTTTTTCATGGCTCCCCGGAAATCCGCGAAGAACCAAAGAAAAGGCCGCCCGCAGGCGGCCTTCTTGTCAGCGCATATCGTCAACTGGTGTACACCGGTCCCAGGCCGAAGCCCCAGAGGATCACGGCCGAAGCGATCATCGCCACCAGCACCACCAGGCCAACCGCCAGCACCGAGCTGGAGAACAGGAAGCCTTCGTCCTTGGGAATGTTCATGAAGGTCGGTATGCCCACATACAGTAGGTAGACCGTGTAGCAGATGGCCAAGGTACCCACCGTCGCGCCGAACCAGAGGTGCGGGTAGAGCGCTGCGAGGCCGCCGATGAACAACGGGGTCGCGCAGTAGGCGGCAAAGACGATGCACTCGGTGATGCTCGGGTTGGCGTCATAGGTGCGCGCCATCCAGTGGATGAAACCACCCATCACCGCCACGCCGGCCAGCATCGCCAGGTAGGACATGATGGACATCTGCATCGCGCTGGCCTGGGTGAGCATCACAGGATCGCCCTTGCCCAGTACCCAGCCGACCTGGGTTGTGCCGATATAGGCAGAAATTACGGGAATTGCAGCAAGGATCAGGACGTGGGTGAGATACATGTGGCCGACGCTTTCGTCTTCGCCACGGATCTCTTGCCACTCTTGATCGGGATGGGTGAAGAGCCCCCAAACGTGGTGGATCATGCTGAACACCTCCTCATTATTATGAGGTCGCCCCCCAGCGAAGCGCCGGCAGCGCATGGACAACGCTGACCGGTACTCGGCCGACCTATGCGACCTTATGTCGCAGTATAGGCAGGCGATTCGGCGACGCCTTAGAGCGAATCGAAGATTCAGCGTCAGCTGTAATAGCGTTGAAGTATTTCCATGGCCTTGTTGATCGATTGCAGACGCGAGGTGCTGCCGCCCCGATCAGGGTGGTGCTGGCTCACCAATTGGCGGTAGCGCTGCTTGATCACCGCGAGGCTGAGCGGCTGGCTGCCGCTGTGCAGGCCGAACAGTTCCAGCGCCGCGAGCTTCTCCTCACTGCCCTGCATGCGGGTCCAGAAGCTGGCCAGGAGCTTCTCCACGTCTTTTTCGGTGGTATCGCGCAGGTTGCTCAGGTCCAGGTAGTACTCGCGCAGCGGGTCCAGCTCACTGAGGGCCGCCGTGCCCGGTGTGTGGGGCAGCAGTTGCACGCACAGTGGGCTGATGGCGAGCTGCACCGTGCCTTCACCGTTTAATTGGTCGCGCAGGCGGTAGAGGGCGTTGAAGACCAGGAAATGCGTACGGAACAGCACCAGCTTGTCGGTGAGTTCCAGGTGCGGGATGTGGGTGGAATGGCGGGCCTTGAGGGCCTGGATCAACTGGTACTCGCTCAGCCCCTCGGGGGCCCCGCACAAGAGTTCGTGGAGCTGGTCGCTGAGGTCCAGTGCGGGGTCGAGGTCGCTGTTCATCCGCCGGAGCCTAGCACAGCCTGACGATGGGGCTGGGGCCGCACGCGCTTTGTGCGTAAAATAGCCAGCTTTTCGCATTCCCCCCGGATTTCAGAGCACCATGGGCACCCTTTCGGTCAACCAGAACAAACTGCAGAAACGCATCCGCCGCCTCGCCGGCGAAGCCATCACCGACTTCAACATGATCGAGGATGGCGACAAGGTCATGGTCTGCCTGTCCGGCGGCAAGGACAGCTACACCATGCTGGACGTGCTGCTGTACCTGCAGAAGGTCGCGCCGATCAAGTTCGAAATCGTGGCCGTGAACATGGACCAGAAGCAGCCTGGTTTCCCCGAGCACGTCCTGCCGGCCTATCTGGAATCCATCGGCGTGCAGTACCACATCATCGAAAAGGACACCTATTCGGTGGTGAAGGAGAAGATCCCGGAAGGCAAGACCACCTGCTCGCTCTGCTCGCGCCTGCGTCGTGGCACCCTCTATACCTTCGCCGACGAGATCGGCGCGACCAAGATGGCCCTGGGGCACCACCGCGACGATATCCTCGAGACCTTCTTCCTCAATATGTTCTACGGCGGCACCCTCAAGGCCATGCCGCCGAAGCTGCGCGCGGACGACGGCCGCAACGTGGTGATCCGCCCGCTGGCCTACTGCAACGAAGCCGACATCGAGGCCTACTCCATTCTCAAGGAGTTCCCGATCATCCCGTGCAACCTCTGCGGTTCGCAGGAGAACCTGCAGCGCCAGGTGGTCAAGGAAATGCTCAACGAGTGGGAACGCAAGTCGCCCGGCCGTACCGAGATCATGTTCCGCGCCCTGCAGAACGTCGTGCCGTCGCAACTGGCGGACCGCAACCTGTTCGACTTCGTCAATCTGCGCATCGACGAAACCGCGGCGCCGCGCACCCTGGACGTCGTCAACATCTGACCGTGCCCATGTAGGAGCGAGCTTGCTCGCGAAGGTTCGCCAGCAAGCTGGCTCCTACAGGGAATCGTTCCGCATCGAAAGGACACTCCATGCGCGATTACCGCTGGCTTCACGAGTACTGCCTGAACCGCTTCGGCTCGGCCGAAGCCCTGGAAGCGCGCCTGCCGCAGCCGAGCAGCGAAGCCGAGCTGCGTGCACTCAGTGACGACCGCTACCTGTCGCTCATCGCGTTGCGCGTCTTTCGTGCCGGCCTCAAACACAGTCTGGTGGATGCCAAGTGGCCGGCGTTCGAAGCGGCCTTCTTCGGCTTCGATCCGCATAAAGTGGTGCTGATGGGCGCTGAGCATCTGGAGCGGCTAATGCAGGACACCCGCCTCATTCGCCATCTTGGCAAGCTCAAGAGTGTGCCGCGCAATGCCCAGTTCGTGCTGGACGTGGCGCGGGAAAAGGGCAGCTTCGGTGCTCTGATCGCCGACTGGCCGGTGACTGATATCGTTGGCCTGTGGAAGTACCTGGCCAAGCACGGCAACCAGTTGGGCGGACTGTCGGCGCCGCGCTTCCTGCGCATGGTCGGCAAGGACACCTTCATCCCCAGCGATGACATGGTTGCGGCTCTCAAGGCCCAGGACATCATCGACAAGGCGCCCACCAGCCAGAAAGACCTGGCCCAGGTGCAGGCTGCGTTCAATCAGTGGCATGCCGAGAGCGGCCGGCCGCTGTGCCAGCTTTCCGTGATGCTGGCCCACACCGTCAATCACTGAGCCACGACGGGCAGTCGGCGTCGGCGGGTAGAGGAGGGGAGAATGTCGGATATCCAGCGTGTGGCGGCAGCCATCCAGGCGGCCGAGCGAATCCTGGTGATTACCGGAGCGGGATTGTCGGCGGACTCCGGATTGCCTACCTATCGGGGGCTGGGCGGTCTCTACAACGGTGTGACGGAGGAAGGGCTGCCTATAGAAGAAGCGCTCTCCGGGCCGATGCTGCGACGCAACCCCGCGCTGTGCTGGAAATACCTCGCGCAACTCGGCCGCGCCTGCCTGGGCGCCCGGCCGAATGCCGGCCACGAAGCCATCGCCCAATTGCAGAAGCTCAAGCCGGAGTGCTGGGTGCTGACCCAGAACATTGATGGTTACCATCGCCAGGCCGGCTCACCGCGGGAACGACTGATCGAGATCCACGGCGAGCTGTCGCCGCTTTTCTGCCAGTCCTGTGGCGCGGAAAGTCCCGACCTCGCCCGACATCTGGCAGGGGAAATGCCTCCCAAATGCCATGAATGTGGTGGTATTCTCCGTCCACCCGTGGTGCTGTTCGAAGAAATGCTCCCAGAGCAAGCCATCGACAGCCTCTACGCCGAGCTGCGCAAGGGATTCGATGCGGTGATCTCGGTGGGAACCACGGCGAGCTTTCCTTACATCATCGAGCCCGTCCTCCGCACCCGCCAAGCAGGCGGTTTCACCGTGGAGATCAATCCGGCGCTCACCGACCTCAGCCCCGTCGTCGATGTCCACCTCAGAGGAAAGGCCTTAGATGTTTTGCAGGGACTGCTGAGTCACATTTCAGGCGATTAAATTTGCAAATGGGTTTGATAGAGGGCATAGTCGCGCCTTCATCAAAAACTGTCCGACACGGTCGTGCCCATGCTGAAGCGCTTCGCACCCCTCGTGCCTCTCACCTTCGCCCTGTTTCTTGCCGCTTGCGCAGGTAATGTGCAGCAGCAACCCCAGACCCAAACGCAAGCTCCCGTAGCCGACGGCATGCCCGATTCGCTGCTGGCTGACCGCGAGCCTACCGCCCTGGATCTGGCGAACCTCACCGACGATGAGCCCTACCAGATGCCGTCTCTCTCCGACGGCCTGCTGGAGCGCGGTTTCGAACTGGTGGGTACCCCGTACCGCTTCGGTGGTCGTTCCCTGAAGACCGGCTTCGATTGCAGTGGCTTCGTCGGCTACCTGTTCAAGGAAGAGGCCGGCATCCAGCTGCCGCGTTCCACTCGCGAGATGATCAACCTGGATGCCCCGGTGATCGCCCGCAGCGAACTGCAGCCTGGTGACATCGTGTTCTTCAACAACCGTGGCCGCGGCCGCGTCAGTCACGCCGGCATCTATATCGGCGACGACCAGTTCATTCACTCCAGCAGCAGCCGCAGCGGCGGTGTGCGCGTCGACAGCCTCGACGATCGCTACTGGAAGGCCAGCTATATGGAAGCCAAGCGCGTCCTGGCAATGAACACCCCCACTCGCCGCCCGCTACATCGCTGATTCAGCTGGATTCGAGTCGAAAAGCCGAGGCGGCCCTTAGTGGCCGCCTCGGCTTTTTTATGTCCGCGGCTTTCTTGAACGCAAAAAACACCGGATTCCGCAGATGGCCAGGGAACTTTTTCTGTCCGGGCGTGTAGCTTTCGCTTGCAATATCACCGTGAGATCAGCAAATTAGCGTGCATTCCTCAAGTCAGGACTGACTTGTCATGCTCGCACCGAACCGCCTCGCCTTCCTTGCCCTGGCCTCGCTGCTCACCGCTTGTGCGAGCAAGGCGCCTCCGCCTTATTCCCCACCTGTCGTCACTGCGCCTTCCCAGCAGTTCTCCCCGGAGGCTGAAGATGTGCTGTTCCGCGCCCTCGGCCTGGTGGGCACGCCTTATCGCTGGGGCGGCAATACCCCGGACAGCGGTTTCGACTGCAGTGGCCTCATCGGCTACGTCTACCGCGATGCTGCTGGCATCAGCCTGCCGCGCTCCACTCGCGAGCTGATTGCCATGCGCGCGCCCAGCGTCGGCCTCAATGCCCTGCAAAGCGGCGACCTGGTGTTCTTCGCCACCAATGGCGGCGGGCAGGTCAGCCATGCCGGCATCTATGTGGGCGAAGGCCGCTTCGTCCATGCGCCGCGCACTGGCGGAACGGTGCGCCTCGACAGCCTGTCGAACAGCTACTGGCAACGCAGCTATCTCAGTGCCAAGCGCGTAATCTTCGACCCACGCTTGGCGCAATCCCACTGAGGCATCCATGACCAACCGCACGCTGAACCTCGATGACGCCCTCTACGGCTACCTCCTCGAGGTTTCGCTGCGGGAGTCGCCGCTGCTGGAGCGCCTGCGGTCGGAAACCGCTTCCCTGCCCATGGCGCGCTGGCAGATCGCACCGGAGCAGGGCCAGTTCATGGCATTGTTGGTGAAGCTCACCGGCGCTCGCCGCATCCTCGAAGTGGGCACCTTCACCGGCTACAGCGCCCTGTGCATGGCGGCCGAGATGCCGGCTGACGGCCGGATGATCTGCTGTGATCTGCCGGGCGACTACAACGCTGTCGCCCTTCGCTATTGGCAGGAAGCCGGCCTTGCGAGGCGCATCGAGCTGCGCCTCGCGCCAGCGCTGGATACGCTGGCTGGCCTGGAAGACGGTAGCTTCGAGCTGATCTTCATCGATGCCGACAAGAGCAACTATCCCGCCTATCTGGAGGAAGCCCTGCGCCTGGCGCGACAGGGTGGGCTGGTGCTCTTCGACAATGTGCTCTGGAGCGGCCGCGTGCTGGACACCGAGTCGGACGACACCGACACCCGTGCCATCCAGGCGCTGAACCTCGCCCTGAAGACCGATCCGCGCGTCGACCTGTCGCTGTTGCCCGTGGGAGATGGCCTGACCCTCTGCCGCAAGCGTTGAAAGCATGCCTGAACCGATCCGCCTACCGCCCCAGCCCGACGCCTGCGAACTCTGCGGTCGGCACTCGCCGCTGACCCGCCACCATCTGATACCCAAGGCGCTGCACGACAAGCCTTACGTGCAGAAGCGCTTCGCGAAAAGCGAGCGCATCACCGCCACCCTCTGGGTCTGCCGTCCTTGCCATAACCAGATCCATAGATTGTTCAGCGAGAAGGAGCTGGCGTTGACGTTCAACAGCCGCGAAGCGCTGCTGGGCGAGGAGCGCATGCGCACCTTCGTCGACTGGCTGGCCGGCAAGCCGGCGGGCTTCAATCCGAGGCATTGAACGGCGGCGGTGATTCTGCCAGCCAGTACGGAATGTAGGATGAGGGCGGGCTGCACTCTCCTGCGCAGCGCAACCCGCGATGACGTCAGCGCATCAGGCAATAGTTGATGAGCTGTTCCTCGATGCTTTGCCGCTGGCGCAGGAAAAGTGCCACCACCACTCGAGCCTCGGGCTCAAAGTAGTGATAGAGGATTCGGTACTCGCCGATATGCAACTCGCGGTAATGGCGAATGCCAAGAAGCGCGGCCTGCTCGCACATTGGAGCGGCCAGTGGATGTGACTTCAGACGCTTTTCTGCGCTCCTGACCAGCTCGATCAGGTGCGCTTGCGCTTGTTCGGGACCGTGGTAGGGCGTGAGGTGGTGGATCTGGGCAATCAAGCTTTCTTCGGCTGTCGAGGCGTAAGCGATCTCAATCGTTCTGCTCATCCTGAGCGTCTCCCGATCTTCCTTGGGCAGTGGGGCTGCGCTGCTTGAGTCGTTCAAGCAGGGTGTCACCCGAGATGAGTCGGCCTTCGGCCGCATCGCGGTCGGCAAAGGACAGCAGTTTGATCAGCGCAAGCGCTTCGTCGCGGCGCTGGCGTTCGGCGTAGGACTCGACCACGTAGGCGGGCACACCGTTCTGGGTGATCACCATGGGCTCGCTGAGGTCCAGCGAGGCAGCATGCTGCTTCAGGTAGCTGATGGTCTGGATTTTCATGGCATCTCCCGGTGGTGAGGGCGCCGCATCCCCGCGGGATGAAGCGCCCCCGAAGAGAACAAATGGGGTGGACCATTTATAGTCCGTATAAGGGCTTCCATCAATCGTGAGTTCGGGCCGAACTTGCCGACGGCGTTGAGAGCCATGCCGATACCCTGGTGGAAGTAAAAAGCGACTTCCACCCTACCGGTTCGATTCGCAGCGAATTTGCCTGGCCCACGGTAGGCCTCCGAATTGACGCTACCCCGCGCACCCTCTAACCTTCGCCGCTGCCTCAGGTGCCCCGTGGTTCTGGACTACGGGGTGAAACAGGGAAGCCGGTCCATTCCTTCGAAGAATCCGGCGCTGCCCCCGCAACGGTAGGCGAGTAGAACGCCGCAATCGGCCACTGTGCCCCAGGCATGGGAAGGCGCGGCACGGGAGCTTCGGCTCCACTCGCAAGCCCGGAGACCGGCCTGTCGCAAACAGGGCATCGCGGAGTCATCCGCATGCAGTTCCCTTTATAGATGTCGCGCGGGTGGCACGACGGAGATCCCTAACTTGATTCGCAAGCCTTTCATCAGGCCGGCGGCGCTTGCGCTGCTCGGCAGTTCCTCCATTTCTCCCTTGCTGGTCGCAGCGCCCCTGACGCTGGACGAGCAGGTGGTCACCGCGACCCGTAGCGAACGGCCGGTGCGCGCCAGCCTGGCCGCCAACACCGTGATCGAACGCGAAGAGATCGAGCGCAGCCAGGCCCGCTCCGTGCCTGAGCTTCTGCGCAGGGTGCCCGGTGTGACCCTCAGCAACAACGGCGGACCGGGCAAGCAGACCACGGTATCCATTCGCGGCACCGAATCGGATCACGTGCTGGTGCTGATAGACGGCGTCAAGGTGGGCTCGGTCAGCAACGGTCTTACCGCTTTCCAGGACCTGCCGGTGGAGCTGATCGACCGTATCGAGGTGGTTCGCGGTCCGCGCTCCAGTCTCTACGGCTCCGAAGCTATCGGTGGCGTGATCCAGATCTTCACCCGCAAGGGTGGGCAGGACGGGGCCAAACCCTGGTTCTCGGCGGGCTACGGCACCCACGACAGCTATGACGGCAGCGCCGGCGTTTCCGGCGGCGATGGCCGGGCCTGGTACAGCCTCGGCGTCAGCAGCCAGGACACCGACGGCATCGACGCACTCAATGCGCGCAGCAGCTATCACGAGCCCGATGCTGACGGCTACCGGAACCTGTCCGGCAACCTGCGCGCCGGCTATCGCTTCGACAATGGCCTGGAACTCGACGGCACCCTGATGCGTGCCAAGGCCCACAACGATTACGACCTGGTCAGCCCCTACAGCACGGGCGGCGGGTGGAACGCCAACGCCGACAACGAGCAGCGGCTCATCGGCGGTCGCGCACGCTTCAGCCCGCTGGAGCCCTGGGACGTGACCCTGCAGGCGGGCCGCAGCGAAGACCTCTCCCGCGAGGAAACCGGCGGCCTCTTCTCGTCGCAATTCGATTCCCAGCGCAACTCGGCATCCTGGCTGAACGACCTGACCCTGGCCGAAGGCCATGTGCTGACCCTGGGCTACGACTGGCAGCAGGACGAAGTCAGCGGTTCCACGGCATTCGCCAAGGACTCGCGGCTGAACAAGGGCTGGTTCGGCCAGTACCGGGGCGAGCACGGTCGCCAGGACTGGCAGCTCAGCCTGCGCCGCGACGACAACGAGCAGTTCGGTACCCACGACACCGGCAACGCTGCCTGGGGCTACGCCCTGACCGACGCGGTGCGCTTCAGCCTGAGCTACGGCACCGCCTTCAAGGCACCGAGCTTCAACGAGCTGTACTTCCCCGACTACGGCAACCCGAACCTGGACGCGGAAACCTCCGAGACTTTCGAGGTCGGCCTGGCCGGTGAGCACGACTGGGGGCGCTGGTCCGCCAATGCCTTCCGCACCAATGTCGATGACATGATCGTGCACGACGCGAACTCCGGGCTGGGGCTGTTCGGCAGTCCCAACAACATCGGCAAGGCTCGCATCGATGGAGTCGAGCTGGTGCTCGGCAGCCATTGGCTGGGCTGGGACTGGCAGGCCAACGCGACCCTTCTCGACACCGAGAACCGCGCCCACGACGACAACCACGGCAATGAACTGCCGCGCCGTGCCCGCGAGGTCTTCAACCTGGACCTTGATCGTCGCATTGGGCGCTTCGGTCTCGGCGCGACCCTGCATGCCGAAGGGCGGCGTTTCGACGACGTGGAAAACGACGACCGCCTGGCCGGCTACGCCACCGTTGACCTGCGTGGCGAATACTGGCTGACCGAGGAATGGCGCCTGCAGGCCAAGGTGACCAACCTGCTGGATGCCGACTATGAAACGGCTCTGGACTTCAACCAGCCGGGGCAGGCAGTGTTTTTCACCGTCCGCTACCAAGCTTTGTGACGAGGAACATCTGATGACCGAATCCGCAGATCGCGACGCCCGCCACAAGGCTCGCATGCAACGCAAGAAGGCCGTGGTCGACGAGAAGATCGCCCAGGCCCAGAGCGAGTATGGCCTGCTGCTGGTGCACACCGGCAACGGCAAGGGCAAGAGCAGCTCGGCGTTCGGCATGGTCGCCCGTGCCCTCGGCCACGGACTCAAGGTGGGCGTGGTGCAGTTCATCAAGGGCGGTATGTCCACCGGCGAAGAGAACTTCTTCCGCCGTTTCCCGGAAGAAGTCAGCTACCACGTGATGGGTGAGGGCTACACCTGGGACACCCAGGACCGCCAGCGTGATATCGAGAAGGCACGCGCCGCCTGGACTGTCGCTCGCGGTCTGCTGGACGATCCGCAGATCGGCCTGGTGGTGCTGGACGAGCTGAACATCGCCCTCAAGCACGGCTACCTGGAACTGGATGAAGTGCTGCGCGACATCGAGTCCCGCCCCGAGCACCAGCACGTGGTCGCCACCGGTCGTGGTGCGCCCCAGGGGCTGATCGACGCCGCCGACACCGTCACCGAAATGACCCTGGTCAAGCACGCCTTCAAGTCCGGTGTGAAAGCCCAGAAGGGTGTGGAGTTCTGATGCCTGGCACCGTCGCTGCTTTGACCCCCTCTCCCTTCAGGGAGAGGGCCGGGGAGAGGGCCACTCATGCCTGACTTCGCCAGAAGCTGTCCCGCTCTGCTGATCGCTGCCCCCGCCTCCGGCCAGGGCAAGACCACCGTCACTGCCGCCCTGGCCCGCCTGCACGCCCGCCAAGGCAAGCGCGTGCGGGTGTTCAAGTGCGGACCGGACTTTCTCGACCCGATGATCCTCGCCCGCGCGTCCGGCGCACCGGTTTACCAGCTGGACCTGTGGATGGTGGGCGAGGCGGAAAGTCGCCGCCTGCTCTGGGAAGCGGCCGGCGAGGCCGACCTGATCCTCATCGAGGGCGTGATGGGCCTGTTCGACGGCTCGCCGTCCGCCGCCGACCTGGCGCGCCACTTTGGCGTGCCGGTGCTCGGCGTGATCAATGGCGCCGCCATGGCGCAGACCTTTGGTGCCCTGGCGGTGGGCCTGGCCACTTACCAGCCGGACCTGCCCTTTGCCGGCGTGCTCGGCAATCGTGTCGGCAGCCAGCGCCACAGTGACCTGATCCGCGACAGCCTGCCGGACTGGATTCGCTGGTACGGCGCCCTGCCGCGCAACGCCGATGTGGAGCTGCCGAGCCGCCACCTGGGGCTGGTGCAGGCCGATGAACTGGCCGATCTGGATGCACGCCTCGACGCCGCCGCCGATGCCCTGGCCGCCAGCGCAGAGGTGGCGCTGCCGCCAGCCGTGAGTTTCGCCGCGCCCGAGCCGCAGTCGCTGGGCAACGAATTGGCGGGAGTACGCATCGGCGTCGCACGGGATACCTCGTTCGCCTTCATCTATCAGGCCAACCTCGACCTGCTGCAGCGGCTGGGTGCGGAACTGGTGTACTTCTCGCCGCTGGCCGATGAGTGCCTGCCTGAGGTGGACAGCCTCTACCTGCCGGGCGGCTATCCCGAGCTGCACTTGCGTCAGCTGGAGGGGAATCGTGCCATGGCCGACGCCATCCGCGCGCACCACAGGGCCGGTAAGCCGATCCTCGCCGAGTGCGGCGGCATGCTTTACCTGCTCGACGCCCTGACCGATGCGAGCGGCGAGAGCGCCGAACTGGTTGGCCTGCTGCCCGGCCGCGCCACCATGCAGAAGCGCCTGGCAGCCCTGGCGCTGCAAGAAGCGCCGTTACCGGAAGGCAGCCTGCGTGGGCACACCTTCCATCACTCGCTGCTGGATTCCACCGAGGAGCCGCTGGTTCGCGGCCTCTGCCCGAACGACAAACCGGTGGCCGAAGCCGTATTCCGCTGCGCAAGGCTGACTGCCTCCTACATTCACTTCTACCTGCCGTCCAACCCTCGGGCGGCGGCGGAGCTGTTCCGACCATGAGCGATCACGCCTTCAGCCCGGAGGAACGCGCGGCGGTCTATCGCGCCATCGCCGAGCGTCGCGATATGCGCCACTTCAGCGGCGGCGAAGTGGCGCCCCAGTTGCTGTCGCGTTTGCTGGAGGCGGCCCATCAGGCCCCCAGCGTCGGCCTGATGCAGCCCTGGCGATTCATCCGCATCAGCTCGGGCGAGCTGCGCGAGCGCGTCCATGCCCTGGTGGAAGCGGAGCGGGTACGCACCGCCGAGGCCCTGGGTGAGCGCTCGGATGAATTCATGCGACTCAAGGTAGAAGGCATCCGCGACTGCGCCGAGCTGCTGGTGGCGGCGCTGATGGAGGGTCGCGAAGCCCATGTGTTCGGCCGCCGCACCTTGCCGGAAATGGACCTCGCCTCGCTTTCCTGCGCCATCCAGAACCTCTGGCTGGCGGCCCGTGCCGAAGGTCTGGGAATGGGCTGGGTGTCGTTGTTCGATCCGGCCGCCCTGGCGGAGCTGCTGGACATGCCGGAGGGCAGCAAGCCTGTTGCGGTGCTCTGCCTGGGCCCGGTGAACGCGTTCTATCCGGCCCCCATGCTCGCGCTGGAGGGCTGGGCCGAGCCGCGGCCATTGACCGAACTGGTATTCGAGAATCAGTGGGGGCTGCGCCCGTGAGCCTCGGATTCCTGACCCTCGGCGCCGTTGCGCTGGATGCCCTGTTCGGTGAACCGAAGGGCTGGCACCCGCTGGTGGCCTTCGGCAAGTTCGCCAATCGTCTGGAGCGCCGTTTCAATCCCAGTGGACGGGGTTGGCGCAGCCACGGCGTCACGGCCTGGGTGCTGGCGGTGATGCCGCTTACCTTCGGCGCCTGGCTGCTCGCGGAACTGCCCTATGTGGGGTGGCTGGTGGGCGTGATCGCCCTGTATGCCGCCATTGGCCTGCGCAGCCTCAACGAACATGCCGAGCCGGTGGCCAGTGCACTGCAGGCCAGCGACCTGCCGGAAGCGCGCAAGCGCGTGGGTTACATGGTCAGTCGCGAAACCCGTGAGCTGGACGAGCCTGCCGTAGCCCGCGCCGCCACCGAGTCGGTGCTGGAGAACGGCAGCGATGCCGTGTTCGCTGCGCTGTTCTGGTTTGCGGTCGCCGGTGCGCCGGGGGTGGTGCTCTATCGCCTGTCCAACACCCTGGACGCCATGTGGGGCTACCGCAACGAACGTTTCGAACGCTTCGGCTGGGCGGCGGCCCGCATCGACGACGTGCTCAATTACATCCCGGCGCGGCTGGTGGCTCTGACCTATGCACTGCTCGGCAAGACCGCGCTGGCCTTGCGCTGCTGGCGCCGACAGGCACCCCGCTGGGACAGCCCCAACGCCGGTCCGGTAATGGCTGCCGGCGCCGGTGCCTTGGGCGTGGCCCTGGGTGGACCGGCGGTATATCACGGCGAACTGCATGAGCGCCCGGTGCTGGGTGAAGGTCCACAGGCCCGCGCCGAGGATATCCGCCGCGCCATGGACCTGGTGCGCCAGGGCGTGATGCTCTGGCTGGTGGTGCTGATCATTGGAGGCTGGCTCCTTGCTTGAACATGGCGGACGGCTGCGCGCAGCGGCGCGGCGCTACGGCATTGCCGAGGCCGACTGGCTCGACCTTTCTACCGGCATCGCACCTTACGGCTGGGAGCTGCCGGCCATTCCGGCTGCGGCCTGGGCGCGCCTTCCCGAACTGGATGACGGCCTGGAGGACGCAGCCCGGCGCTATTACGGCTGCCAGTCGCTGCTGCCAGTGGCCGGTTCCCAGGCGGCGATCCAGGCCTTGCCACGCCTCCGCGAGCGCAGCCGGGTCGGAGTGATTTCACCTTGCTACGCCGAGCACGCCCATGCCTGGCGCCGCGAAGGTCACGAGCTGGAAGAGCTCGATACGCAGACCGCGGAGCGCGAGCTGGAGCGTTTCGACGTGCTGCTGGTGGTCAACCCGAACAATCCCACCGGCCAGGAACTGACGCCGCAAACCCTGCTGGACTGGCGCGCGCGCCTTGCCGAGCGGGGCGGCTGGCTGTTGGTGGACGAAGCCTTCATGGACTGCACGCCGCAACACAGCCTGGCGAGCCATTGCCCTTTGCCGGGGTTGGTGGTGCTGCGTTCCTTCGGCAAATTCTTCGGCCTGGCGGGGATCCGCCTGGGTTTCGTCCTGGCCGAAGCTTCGCTGCTGCATCGGCTCAACGAGTGGCTCGGCCCCTGGGCGGTCAGCGGCCCAGCTCGGGCCCTGGCCAAGGCTCTGTTGCAGGATGAAGTGGGGCAGTTGGCCCAGCGGCAATCCCTGTTGCGCGATGGCCAGCGCCTGGACGCCCTGCTGGGTGATTGCGGCCTGCCTCCCTCGGGCGGCACCGCCCTGTTCCAGCGTCTGGTCCGCGACGACGCTCAGGTCCTGCACGAATTCCTCGCCGCTCGCGGCATCCTTACCCGGTTGTTCACCTCGCCACCCAGCCTGCGTTTCGGCCTTCCGCCGGACGAAGCCGGCTGGGCGCGCCTGGGCCGGGCCCTGATCGACTTTTCCAAGGAGCGCCCATGACCACCCTGATGGTGCAGGGCACCACCTCCGATGCCGGCAAGAGCACCCTGGTGACGGCCCTGTGCCGCTGGCTCAAGCGCCAGGGCGTTGCAGTCGTGCCCTTCAAGCCGCAGAACATGGCGTTGAACAGCGCGGTGACCGCCGACGGTGGCGAAATCGGTCGTGCACAGGCCGTGCAGGCCCAGGCTTGCGGATTGGCGCCGCATACCGACATGAACCCGGTGCTGCTCAAGCCCAATACCGATATCGGCGCCCAGGTGATCATCCACGGTCGCGCCGTCACCAGCATGAATGCCGTCGCCTATCACGACTACAAGAAGGTCGCGATGGCGGCGGTGCTGGAGTCCCATCAGCGCCTGCTTGGCCAGTATTCCGTGGTGATGGTCGAGGGGGCCGGCTCCCCGGCCGAGATCAACCTGCGCGCCAACGACATCGCCAACATGGGGTTCGCCGAGGCTGTGGACTGCCCGGTGATCCTGGTGGCCGACATCGATCGCGGTGGCGTGTTTGCCCATCTGGTGGGCACCCTGGCGCTGCTGTCGGAAAGCGAACAGGCACGGGTGAAGGGCTTCGTCATCAACCGTTTTCGGGGCGATATCGCCCTGCTCGAGCCGGGTCTCGACTGGCTGGAACAGCGCACCGGCAAGCCAGTGCTCGGCGTGCTGCCTTATCTCACCGACTTCCACCTGGAAGCCGAAGACGCCATCGACCAGCGTCAGTCCGCCAAGACGGGCGATGTGCTGCGAGTGGCGGTGCCGGTGCTGCCGCGCATCAGCAACCACACGGACTTCGATCCGCTACGGCTGCACCCACAGGTACAGCTCACCTTCGTCGGTCCTGGTCAGCCCATTCCACCAGCGGACCTGATCATCCTGCCCGGCTCGAAGAGCGTGCGTGCCGACCTCGCACGGCTGCGCGAGCACGGCTGGGACCAGGCGCTGCAACGTCATCTGCGCTACGGCGGCAAGGTGCTTGGAATCTGTGGCGGCTTCCAGATGCTCGGCAGCACCATCGCCGACCCCCACGGCCTGGAAGGGCCGGCAGGGGAGAGCGCCGGCCTTGGGCTGCTGGATATCGACACGGTGCTGGAGCCGGAGAAGCAACTGCGCAATGTCGCCGGCCACCTGCTGCAGGAAGATGCGGCGGTGAGCGGTTACGAAATTCACGCCGGCGTCACCAGCGGAATTGGCCTCGAAACGCCCATGGTCCTGCTGGACGGCGGTCGCACCGATGGTGCCCGCAGTGCCGACGGTCAGGTCATGGGCACCTACCTGCACGGTCTGTTCGAATCCTCCGCCGCCAGTGCCGCCATACTTCGCTGGGCCGGTCTCGCCGCTGTCCAGGCGGTGGACTACAACGCACTGCGTGAGCGCGATATCGAGCGTCTGGCCGACCAGGTGGAACAGCACCTGGATACGCGGAGGCTGCAGTTACTGTGTGGGCTTTCCCTGTAGGAGCCAGCTTGCTGGCGAACCTTCGCACCACCCTTCGCCAGCAAGCTGGCTCCTACAGACGTGTCTTACGACTCAGGAGGTTTACCGATGCCTGAACTCATCCTCGGCGGTGCCCGCTCCGGCAAGAGTCGGTTGGCGGAGAAGCTCGCCGCTGAAAGTGGCCTCAAGGTCATCTACATCGCCACCAGCCAGCCACTGGACGGAGAGATGAGCGCTCGCGTCGCCCATCACCGTGCCCGCCGCCCGGAACATTGGGGCCTGGTGGAAGAACCGCTGGCACTCGCCCGCGTACTGCGCGAGAACGCTGCCGCCGATACCTGCCTGCTGGTGGACTGCCTGACCCTCTGGCTGACCAATCTGCTGATGCTGGACGACCCGGCGCGACTGGACGAAGAACGCGAAGCGCTGCTCGCTTGCATCGCCGAGCTGCCTGGCCGCGTCCTGCTGGTGAGCAATGAAACCGGCCTGGGCGTCGTGCCCCTGGGGGAGCTGACCCGTCGCTATGTCGACGAGGCCGGCTGGCTCCATCAGGCCCTGGCCGAACGCAGCGAACGGGTGATCTTCACCGTCGCCGGGCTGCCCATGATCCTCAAGGGAGATTCCCTATGATTCCGTTGCACTGGTGGCAGGCCCCTTGCCAGCCCCTCGATCCCATCGCCCGCACCAAGGCACATGCCCGCCAGGACCAGTTGACCAAGCCCCGTGGTGCCCTCGGCCAGTTGGAAGACCTGGCCATCACCCTTGCCGCCCAGCAGGGGCGTGAGCGGCCGTGCATCGATCGCCCCTGGTTCGCGGTGTTCGCCGGTGACCATGGCGTGGTGGAGGAGGGCGTGTCCGCCTATCCACAGGCAGTGACCGGCGAGATGCTGCGGAACTTCGTCCGTGGCGGGGCGGCCATCAGCGTGCTGGCAAAGAGCCTCGGCGCAACCCTGGAAGTCGTAGACCTGGGTACTGCGCTCCCGCTCGAACCGCTGCCGGGCGTACTGCACCTGCATGTCGGGGCCGGCACGGCGAACTTCGCCCGTGAACCGGCGATGACCTCCGCCCAGTGCCTGATCGCCCTGCAAGCCGGCCGTTCGAGTGTCGAGCGCGCCCTGGGCGCTGGCGCCGATCTCTATGTCGGCGGGGAAATGGGCATCGGCAACACCACCACTGCCAGCGCCCTGGCCTGCGCCCTGTTGGGGCTGCCGGCCACTGCGCTGGCTGGCCCCGGTACCGGCCTCGACGGCAAGGGTGTGGCCCACAAGATTCAGGTCATCGAGCACGCCCTGGCGTTGCATCGCGATGGCTGCGACAGCCCGCAGGAAACCCTGCGCCGCCTGGGTGGTTTCGAAGTGGCGGCGCTGACTGGCGCCTACCTGGCCTGTGCTCAATTGGGCCTGCCGGCGCTGGTGGACGGTTTCATATGCAGCGTGGCGGCGCTTTGTGCCGTGCGCCTGAATCCCGCGTGCCGCGAGTGGCTGCTGTTCTCCCATCGCTCCGCCGAGCCGGGCCACGTTGCCGTGCTCGAGGCGCTGGAAGCGCAACCGCTGCTGGACCTGGGCCTGCGCCTGGGTGAGGGCAGCGGTGCCGCCATTGCACTGCCGCTGTTGCGCCTGGCCTGCGAACTCCATGGCGGCATGGCGACCTTCGCCGAAGCGTCGGTTTCGGACCGGCCGGAATGAAGCTCGACCTCCTGCGGCATGGTGAAACCGAACGCGGCGGCGGCTTTCGCGGCAGCCTCGACGACGCCTTGACCGATACCGGTTGGTCGCAGATGCGCGCGGGTATCGTCGGCGCCGGGCCCTGGGATGTGCTGGTGAGTTCGCCCCTGCAGCGTTGCGCCGCGTTCGCTCGCGAACTGGAGCAGCGACTTGGCCTGCCTCTGCATTTCGACGCCGATCTGCGCGAACTGCACTTTGGCCAGTGGGAAGGCCGCAGCGCGGCCGAGTTGATGGAGAATCACGCCGAAGGCCTCGGCCAGTTCTGGAACGATCCCTACAGCTTCACCCCGCCGGACGGCGAGACGTTGCTGGACTTCGAAGCACGGGTGCTGGCTGCGGGTGAGCGCCTGCTGGAGCGCTTCGCCGGAAAGCGGGTGCTGCTGGTCACCCACGGTGGCGTGATCCGAATCCTGGTGGCCCGCGCCCGCCATCTTCCGCGCACCGGCTTGATGCAGGTGGAAGTGGCCCATGGTGAGCTGTTCCGCCTGACCTTCGACGAACACGGCCTGCGGGAGCGGCCATGACGCCCTTGCTGATCGCCCTGCAATTTCTCACCCGCCTGCCGGTACGCCTGCCGGGCATGCCCGAGCCAGAGCAGATCGGCCGCTCGTTGCTCTGGTATCCCCTGGTCGGCCTGTTGATCGGCGCACTGCTGCTGGGGGGCGCCTGGCTGCTGGACGGGCATCCGCCGCTGTTGTCGGCCGCCCTGTTGCTGGCGCTCTGGGTCGGCTTGTCGGGCGGCCTGCATCTGGACGGGCTGGCGGACACGGCCGATGCCTGGGTAGGTGGCTACGGCGACCGCGAACGCACCCTGACGATCATGAAGGACCCGCGCAGCGGTCCCATCGCCGTCGTGGTGCTGGTGGTGGTGCTGCTACTGAAGTTCGCCGCGCTAGTAACGCTGTTGGACGCCGGACATTTGCTGCCCCTGCTGCTGGCGCCCTGGCTGGCGCGCGGGATGCTGCCGCTGCTGTTTCTCACCACCCCCTACGTGCGTCCTGGCGGTTTGGGGCAGGCGATTGCCGAACATCTGCCGCGGCGGGAATTGCCCGTGTGGTTGGGTGGGCAGGCGGTGGTGATGCTGTTGCTGGGCTGGGCGGCGTGGATCGCGCTGGTGGCGGCGCTGGTGCTGTTCGGCTGGTTGCGTGGGCGGTTCATGCAGCGGCTGGGTGGGACGACCGGGGATACGGCGGGGGCGCTGGTGGAGTTGGTGGAGGTGGGGGTGTTGGTGGGTGTGGCGTTGTTTGCCTGATCTACCCTCTCCCCCGGCCCCTCTCCCTGAAGAGGAGAGGGGTGACTCGCGCCTGAAAGGACAGAGCAGGCTGGCAGCTCCGAGCGCCGCTACGGCACGGACTAGCTCCCCTCGCCCTTCAGGGAGAGGGGCTGGGGGAGAGGGAATTGCAGGGAAATGCTTCCTCCGCAGCCAATCGGATGGCTTCGAGCACCGCTTCAGTTTCCAGCAGCACTTGATGGTTCCAGAACCGCAGAACCCGGAATCCCCGCCTGACCAACCAGGTATCTCGCGATTCATCGGATTCGCTTTCCAGATGCTGCCCGCCGTCCACCTCAATCACCAGCATCCGCTCCTGGCAGATGAAATCGACGATGTACGGACCAAGGGGCTTCTGTCGTCGGAACTTCAGGCCAAGCAACCGTTTCGCGCGCAAATGCCGCCAAAGCCACTGCTCAGCATCGGTCTGTCCCGCCCTTAAGCTGCGAGCGAACGCGAGCTTTTCCATGGGTCTTTCCTCCGTGAATGGAAAGACCTGATCTTCCCCGCAACGGGACTCGGAACCGTCCGAAAGCCCCCCGCGATTACCCCGATCTACTCAAACACAAAATGCTCCCCCGCCAGACCCATCACCGACGCTGTCGGCTTCAGCATTGCTGCCACGTGCCCCTTGGCGCGAGGTAGCAGGCGGGCGAAGTAGAAGTCGCTGGTGGCCAGTTTTGCGCGGTAGAACTCGGCGGATTCCGAACCGCCTTCGCGCAGTCGCACGCGGGCCGCGCGCTCCTGCAGGGCCCAGGAATACGCGAGGGCGGCGTAGCCGGAGTACATCAGGAAGTCGTGGCTGGCGGTGCTGACCAGGTCGCGATCTTTGCGGGCGCGCAGGGCGATGCGCAGGGTCAGCCAGTTCCATTGTGCGGCGAGTTTCAGCAGCACCAGCGCGCGGCCGCGCATGGCCGGTTCCGTCTTCAGCAGTTCGATGGCGAAGCGGGCGAGTTTGCCGGTGAAGTCACGCACGGCCTTGCCCTGGGTCATCAGCAGTACCTTGCGTCCCAGCAGGTCGAGTGCCTGGATGCCGGTGGTGCCTTCGTAGAGGGTGGCGATGCGGGCGTCGCGGACGATCTGTTCCATGCCGTGCTCGCGGATGTAGCCGTGGCCGCCGAATACCTGCATGCCGAGATTGGCGCTTTCCAGGCCCAGTTCGGTCAGGCAGCCCTTGAGGATCGGTGTCAGGAAGCCGAGTTTGTCGTCCCAGTGAGCATACTGGTGCTCGTCCTTGTGCAGGATGCCTTCGATCATGCGGTCGGCGTACTGGGTGGCGAGGTAGACCAGCGCGCGACCGCCTTCGGCTACAGCTTTCTGGGTCAGCAACATGCGCCGCACGTCGCCATGGACCATCAGCGGGTCGGCGACGGCATCGGGCTCCTTGGTGCCGGACAGGGCGCGCATCGAGCGGCGTTCGCGGGCGTAGGCGAGGGCGCCCTGATACGCCAGTTCGGCAGTGGCGACGCCCTGGATGGCGGTGCCGATGCGGGCGCTGTTCATGAAGGTGAACATGCACTCGAGACCTTTGTTCGAAGGGCCGATGAGAAAGCCAGTGGCACCGTCGAAGTTCATCACGCAGGTGCTGGAAGCCTTGATGCCCATTTTCTTTTCGAGCGCCCCGCAGCTCACCCCGTTGCGTTCGCCGAGGCCGCCATCCGTGCCGGGGAGGAACTTGGGCACGATGAACAGGGAGATACCGCGCGTGCCCTTGGGTGCGTCCGGCAGGCGGGCGAGGACGATGTGCACGATGTTCTCGGTGAGGTCGTGCTCGCCCGAGGAGATGAAGATCTTGGTGCCGGTCAGGGCGTAGCTGCCGTCGGGATTCGCCTCGGCGCGGGTCTTCACCTGGCCCAGGTCGGTGCCGCACTGGGGCTCGGTCAGGCACATGGTGCCGCCCCAGCGGCCTTCCGTGAGGGGGACCAGGTAGGTTCTTTTCTGTTCTTCTGTGCCGTGCTGCATCAGGGTGTTCATGGCGCCGAGGGAGAGGCCCGGATACATGGAGAAGGGCCAGTTGGCGGTGCCGAGCATTTCCTGTTTAAGCGCACCCAGGCTCATGGGCAGGCCCTGGCCGCCATACTCCACCGGATGCGACAGGCCTTGCCAGCCACCGGCGACATAGGCGTCGTAGGCTTCCTTGAAGCCCTTGGGCGTGCGCACCTCGCCGTTTTCCAGGTGGCAGCCTTCCTCGTCGCCGCTGTGATAGAGCGGGGCGATCACTTCTTCGCAAAGCCGCGCGCATTCGCCGAGGATGGCGTCGACCATGTCCGGCGTCGCGTCGCCGCCATTGGCCAGGGCGCGATAGTGGGCGGGAAAGTCGAAGACTTCGTTGAGCAGGAAACGCGTGTCGCGTAGCGGGGCTTTGTAGCTGGGCATGGTGACCTCGGCGTGCGTTGATGGCCCGGTTTATACGGGGCGCGCAGCACGAGGGCCTTGGCAGCGGCAACGGCAGCCTCTGGCAGTTGGGACAATCACTGGCGTCGAAAAGGAGGTTCCGATTGACGCTCAGGCAGGTGCGGGTATATACACGTAACCCATGTTGCCGACCCAATGCCTCTGTACCAAGCTGCGCCGCGCCACGCGAAGCGTGACCCGGCTCTACGACGATGCCCTTGAGGGCGTCGGGGTGAACGTCGCCCAGTATTCGCTGTTGAAGAATCTGGCGCGGCTGGATCAGCCCAGCATCACCAGCCTGGCGGATGCCCTGGGGCTGGATCGCAGTACGTTGGGGCGCAATCTCAAGGTGCTCGAAGGCAAGGGCCTGGTGCAGTTGGAGGGTGGCGAGGACCAGCGCAATCGACTGGTTTCGCTGACCGCTGCCGGCCAGGCCAGCCTCGATGAGGCGCTGCGGGCCTGGGAGCAGGTGCAGGTGCAGCTGGGGCAACGAATAGGACTGGAGAAGCGGGCGGCGCTGATGGCGCTGCTGGACGATCTGGAACACATCGCCTGAATATTTCGCTGAAAAGCGGGTATGTACCCGTAAAGGACTTTTTATGACATCGGTATGGCGTACGAGTGGCTGGGTACTTCTGGGGGCGTCGCTGATCCTGGCGCTATCCCTGGGCATTCGACATGGCTTTGGCCTGTTCCTGGCGCCGATGAGCAGCGAGTTCGGCTGGGGGCGGGAGGTATTCGCCTTCGCCATCGCCCTGCAGAACCTGATCTGGGGTCTGGCGCAGCCCTTCACGGGTGCGCTGGCCGACCGTTTCGGCGCAGCCAAGACGGTGATCGTCGGAGGCGTGCTTTACGCCGTCGGCCTGGTGCTGATGGGATTCTCCGATTCGGCCCTGTCGCTGTCGTTCAGTGCTGGCCTGCTCATTGGTATCGGCCTGTCAGGCACCTCGTTCTCGGTGATCCTCGGTGTAGTGGGGCGTGCCGTGCCGATGGAGAAGCGCAGCATGGCGATGGGTATCGCCGCTGCTGCCGGCTCGTTCGGCCAGTTCGCCATGCTGCCCGGCACCCTCGGATTGATCGGCTGGCTTGGCTGGTCGTCCGCGCTGCTGGCGCTGGGTCTGCTGGTGGCGCTGATAGTGCCGCTGGTAGGGCTGCTCAAGGACAATCCGCCGCCGCCCCAGGCCCATGAGCAGAGCCTGGGCGAAGCCCTGCGCGAGGCGACGTCGCATAGCGGTTTCTGGCTATTGGCCCTGGGCTTCTTCGTCTGCGGCTTCCAGGTGGTGTTCATCGGCGTGCACTTGCCGGCCTACCTGGTGGACCAGCACCTGCCGGCTTCGGTGGGCACTACGGTGCTGGCGCTGGTGGGGCTGTTCAACGTGTTCGGTACCTATATCGCCGGTTGGCTCGGCGGCCGTCATGCCAAGCCGAAGCTGCTCACCGGGCTCTACCTGCTGCGCGGGGTGGTGATCGTGGCCTTCCTCTATTCGCCGCTGAGCGTCTGGAGCGCCTATGCCTTCGGCATGGCCATGGGGCTGTTGTGGCTGTCCACCGTTCCCCTGACCAACGGCACCGTCGCGACCCTGTTTGGCGTGCGCAACCTGTCGATGCTCGGTGGTATCGTCTTCCTGTTCCACCAGCTCGGCGCCTTCCTCGGCGGTTGGCTGGGGGGCTACCTCTATGACCACACGGGCAGTTACGAACTGGTATGGCAGATATCCATCTTCCTCAGCCTGCTGGCCGCCGTGCTGAACTGGCCGGTTCGCGAGCAGCCGGTGGCGCGGCTCCAGCCCGCCGGAGCCGCATGAGCCTGCGCCTGGTCTGGGCGCTTGGCGCCCTGCTGTTCAGCCTGCTGCTGGCCTTGGGTTGGTGGGGCTGGCAACAGGGCGGGCTGGCGCTGATGCAGCTGGGGATGAGCCTTTGCTGATTGATCGGCGAGGAGGCTCGCAGTAGCGTAAGCGGATCACACGACCTGTGCCGGAGTCCGCCATGAAAGCCTCGCCCTTCCTCTTCCTGTCGCTTGCCTTGTTCGGCAGCCAGGTCATGGCTGCCGAGTGCCCTTCACTGCTGCAGCACGAGCTGCCGCAACTTCGTTCGAAGAACACCATCGACCTGTGTCAGCGCTTCGCCGGCAAGCCGATGGTGATCGTCAACACTGCCAGCCACTGCGGCTTCGCTCCGCAGTTCAAGGGGCTGGAAGCCCTCTATAAACGCTACAAGGATCAGGGCCTGGAAGTGCTTGGCGTACCCTCGGACGATTTCAAGCAGGAAGCCGCCACCACCGAGGAAACCGCCAAGGTCTGCTACGTCAACTACGGCGTGACCTTCGCCATGACCCAGCCGCAGCACGTCACTGGAGACGAGGCGACGCCGCTCTACAAGGAACTGATCGCCCAGTCCGGGCAGAAACCGCGCTGGAATTTCTACAAGTATGTGGTGGACCGGCAGGGCAAGGTGATCGCGCATTTCTCCAGCCTGACCAAGCCCGACGACCCGGACCTGCTGAAGGCGGTGGAGCAGGCGCTGGCTAGCCAGCCTTGATCGACAAGCATGAAAAAGCCCGGACCAGTCCGGGCTTTTTCATGGCTCTGATTCCCGCTTAGAAGCGGTAGGTCAGCTGCGCACCCAGGCCGTGGGCGCTGTTCTGGAAGGTGGCGCGGTAGGCCCCCTTGGAAGCGCTGACCTGGTTGATGTCGGCGTCATCTTCCTTCAGGTAGGAGTAGGCCACGTCGACGGTCACGTCGTCGTTCGGGCTCCAGGCGGCGCCCAGGCTGAAGATCTTGCGGTCGTTGGTGGGAATGCGCGGCGAGCGGTGCTCGTTGCGGGCCGGGGACTGGTCGTAGGCCAGGCCGGCGCGCAGGGTCCACTGCTGGTTCAGCTTGTAGGCGGCACCGACGGCGTAGGACCAGGTGTCACGCCAGTCCTGCTCTTCGACGATGGTGCCGAGGGCAGGGGCCAGCAGGCCGCGAACGCCCTCGTTGTCCACCTTGATTTCTTCCAGGCGGCTCCAGCGGGTCCAGGTGCTGCCGGCATAGAGGGTCCAGGCGTCGTTCAGGTCGTGGGTGACGGAGAAGTCGACCGATTCCGGGGTTTCCAGATCCAGGGAGGCGTCGTACTTGCCGGCGGAGCTGGCCAGTACCGGGCCGCTGCCGGAAACGGTGGTGTCGCCTTTCAGCTTGTAGTCCACCTTGGAGTGGTAGGTCAGGCCGAAGCGGGTGCGCGGGTCCAGTTCAAAGAGAATGCCGGCGTTGAAGCCCAGCGCGGTGTCGTCGCCCTTGACCTTCACGCGGCCATCGTTGCGACCCGGGGACAGCGGGTTGAGCACGGAAGAGGTCAGCTCGCCGTCGATGCGGTTGATGGTGGGGCCGAAGCCGACGGACAGCTGGTCGTTGATGCGGTAGCTGACGGTGGGCTGCAGGGTGATCACCCGTACTTCGCTCTTGTCGCCGTAGTAACGGCCGGCGAAGCCGGTCTCGTAGTCGGTGATCAGGCCGAAGGGCACGTACATGCCGAGGCCGAAGGTCCAGTTGTCATCGATCGGCTTGACGTAATAGCCCATGGGCACGCCGACGGTGGGAACCATGTCGCCATCGTTGCTGCCACCGAAAGTGCCGCGAGCGTCGTCGATATCGGTCTTCGCGAATATGGCGGCGGCGCCGACACTGACCTGCTCGCGCTTCAGGCGCGACATGCCGGCAGGGTTGCCGTACACGGTGGTGGCGTCGTCGGCCGAGGACGAACGGCCGGCGAAGGCGGTACCCATGCTGCTGACGCTTTGTTCGTTGAGGGCGAAGCCCGCAGCCAGGCTGTAGCTGGAAGCGGCGCTGACGGCCAGGGCGAGGGCGGTCTTGAAGACTCTGCTTATCACGGTGAACTCCTGATCGGTGGTGCAAAGGCCGGCACGCTAACAGGAATCCCCCGACCTGGAAAGCTCGGGAAAGTGCGGCAATATGTCTTGTAAGATTGTCGAACAAAAGGCAAAAGGATGGCATTTTCGCCGATCGTGCAGATCGCCTGGCACGCTTGTTCCTGACTGGTCGGTCAGTGATCAGGCGACTTGGCAAAGCCCGCCGACATGACGCTGCCAGGCGTCGATGAACTCGCGGGGACTGCCGTCAGGCTGGAAGACCTGGCGCCAGATCATGGCCATGCCGATCAGGTCATCCGCAGGGGGTAGTACCAGAACGGTCGATTCCACCAGCATCCAGGCGATGGCGGTCGCGTAGCGCAGGTTGACGATCAATTCCAGGTGGGGAGCCGTGAGAAAGGCATGCTGGCTAGCCAACCCGCGTACCTGGCTGGCGAGCTCCGGGTCATGGGCGAGATGCTGGTCCCAGAGCTGCTGATGGCGTTCATCGCTGATGCGATAGAGGCCGCGGCCCGTGCCGCAGTCCAGGGCGGCGCCGAGGGCGGATTGGCAGGCGGCGGCGCCCAGCAGCAGGCTTTCGGCGGTGGAGGAGGGACGCTGCAGGTAGAGCAGCGTCGGTCGTATTACGTGCTGGCGGAGATCGCTGGCGGCAATTCCCATATGGCCCTCGCGAAAGGTGCCGGCGGGGCCGGGGCGTTTTGGCAGCTTCTCATCGTTCTAGGAAAGAGCCCCACCGGGAGCGGAGTTAGCCGCTCGATTTGAAGTCTAGTGCGATATTCCCGCTGTAAAGGACTGTTTTTAAACTGTTTCAGGCTTCTGGTTATTGTCTATATAGCTGCCTGTGATTAAAAAACAGCCAGCAGGCGAGGGCGCCATGTCCCGTGCCTGCCGGTTATTCGGGGGCTTATTCGCCGGTGGCCAGCGGGCGCGAAGGCTGAGTGATCCACTCGCTCCAGGAGCCGGCGTAGAGCCGTGCCAGGGGGTAACCGGCGAGGCTGAGGGCGAAGAGATTGTGGCAGGCAGTGACGCCCGAGCCGCAGTAGGCCACCAGGTCATCCAGCGGACGGTCGCCGATCAGGGCGGCGAAACGCTGCTTGAGGGCCTCGGCCGGGAGGAAGCGACCGTCGCTGCCGAGGTTGTCGGTGAAGGCGGCGCACTGGGCGCCCGGAATATGGCCGGCCACCGGGTCGATGGGCTCCACTTCACCCTTGAAGCGGGGGAGTGCGCGGGCATCCAGCAGGGTCAGGTTCGCATTGCCCAGACGTTGCTGGAGGTCGTCGGCGTCCACCAGCAGGCTCGCGTCCGGCTGACCGGAGAAGGTACCGGGCTGCACCGTCGGTGTTACGGCCGTCAACGGCAGTTCGGCATCGCGCCAGGCCTTGAGGCCACCATCCAGGAGGAATACACCATCACGCTTGCCCAGCCAGGCCAGCAGCCACCAGGCGCGCGCGGCGAAGGCTCCGGGGCCGTCGTCGTAGAGCACGATAGTGCTGTCGGCGGTGATTCCCCAGTCGCGTAGTTTGGCGGCCAGTGTCGTCGGGTCCGGCAGCGGATGGCGGCCGGTCACGCCTCGGGTCACGGGGCCGGAAAGGTCGCGTTCCAGGTCGGCGAAGCGGGCCTTCGGAATGTGGCTCTCGGCATAGCTGCGCTGGCCGTAGGCCGGATCGTCGAGGGAGAAGCGGCAGTCGAGGATGATCAGGCCCGGTTCATCCTGGCGGGCGCTGAGTTGAGCAGGGCTGATGAGCTGTGCGAGCGACATGGCGGGGTCCTTGTCGTGACCATTGTTGTGGCAAGCATCATAAGGACGCCCGCACTGGCTGTCTCGCGCAATTGGCGGCGGCGCGGAGCCCGCGCCGCCCGTGGGGTCAACGGCAGATGGAGCGCAGGCGCTGGAAGCCCGCGTCGAGGTCGGCGATCAGGTCGTCCGGGTGCTCCAGGCCGATGTGCAGGCGTATCAGCGGGCCGTCGGCCTTCCACGTGGTCGCGCTGCGATGGGCGCTGGGATTGGTCAGCAGGATCAGGCTTTCGAAGCCGCCCCAGCTGAAGCCCATGCCGAACAGGTTCATGCCGTCGAGCATGGCGCGCACGGCCTGCTC
The DNA here is from genome assembly GCF_002003485.1 of Metapseudomonas resinovorans. Lineage (GTDB taxonomy): Bacteria > Pseudomonadota > Gammaproteobacteria > Pseudomonadales > Pseudomonadaceae > Metapseudomonas > Metapseudomonas resinovorans_D. The sequence continues at coordinate 39,510 of NZ_BDMA01000055.1, read as the reverse complement.
CGGCATGGCCTTGAGCATCACCCCGAACAGGCCGCAGGCGCCGCTGAAGTCGCGCTTCCACAGCTCATGGCCGGGGGCACCGGGCAGGGCCGGGTAGAGGATGCGTTCCACTTCTGGCTGCTCGGCCAGCCACTGCGCGACCTTCTCCGCATTGCGCTGGTGGCGTTCCAGTCGCGTGGACAGGGTACGCAGGCCGCGCAGGGCGAGGTAGGCGTCGTCTGCACTGACCGACAGGCCGAGCTGCTTGTAGAAGCCGCGTACCTGCGGGAACAGCGCCTCGGTGGTCATGATCACGCCCATCAGCACGTCCGAGTGGCCGACGATGTACTTGGTGGCGGCGTGGATGGAGATATCTACGCCGTGCTTGAAGGAGGCGAAGTGCACCGGGGTGCCCCAGGTGTTGTCGAGCATCACGAGGGCGCCATGGGCGTGGGCGACTTCGGCGATGGCCGGCACGTCCTGCACTTCGAAGGTCAGCGAGCCGGGCGATTCGAGGAACACCACGCGGGTGTTGGGGCGGATCAGCTCGGCAATACCGCCGCCGATCAGTGGGTCGTAGTAGGTGGTCTCGATGCCGAAGCGCTTCAGGGTTTCGTCGCAGAAGGCGCGAGTCGGGTCGTACACCGAGTCGGTCATCAGCAGGTGATCGCCGGGCTTGAGGGTCGCCAGCAGGGCAGTGGTGAGGGCGCTCAGGCCGCTGGGGGTGAGCATCGCCGCGTAGGCGCCTTCCAGTTCGGCGAGGGCGCTTTCCAGCGACCGCGTGGTGGGGTTGCCGTGTCGGCCGTAGGTGTTGAGAGTGCCGTTCTGTGCATGCAGGGCTTCCACGGTGGGGAAGAGCAGCGTGGAGGCGCGGTAGACCGGCGTGTTCACGGTGCCGCCGACCCGGCCCCGTTCGCGGCCTTCATGGGCCAGGAGTGTTTCGAGGTGCAGCTTGCGGTCGTCCACCTGGTGTTTCCTCTGATTCCGAATAACGAAAAGTATGCGACGCCTGGCTGGGGATGGCGGCGTCTGGAGTGGAAAAAAGATTACGGGTGGGGGCGGGGAATTTCTTTGCTTTGATTGGCGAGCTTTGGTGGTTTTATAGAAATAAAATCTACTTAAAAGTCGCAAGGTGAAAAATATTTCCAAGCGATTCGCTCGATTGGAAGAATCATTCTTCGACTTACAGCTTCAGGTGCCCGAGCGGCAGTGCCGTGGTGTGCTTGATCACTTCCATGGCGAAGCCGGAACTGACGTCGGACAGGTCGGCGACGCGGATCAGGCGTTTGTACACGGCGTCGTAGCCCTTGATGTCCGGCACCACGATCTTCAGCAGGTAGTCGACGTCGCCGGTCATGCGGTAGATCTCGACGATCTCGGGAATGTCGCGGGTGCCTTCGATGAACTGGCGCGTCCAGTCGTCGCTGTGACGGCTGGTGCGGATGGTGACGAAGACCGTGACGCCGAGGTCGAGCCGTTCGGCATCACAGAGCGCCACCTGCTTGCGGATCACGCCATCCTCACGCAGCTTCTGCAGGCGACGCCAGCAGGGCGTGGGGGAGAGATTCACCGCCTCGGCGAGCTCCGCGAGGGAGATGGAGGCGTCCTGCTGCAGGAGGTCGACGATCTGCAGGTCTTTCTTGTCCATGGGGGCGGGTCCGTGGAGGAAGCGTTTGGTCAGAAGGCTGGCGGGCCAAGTGTGTCGAAACGATGACAATCGGCATCATAAGGTCACCTGCGCATGAAGTCGCGCGGGGAAAAGATGGGAGAGCTCGATGCCAAGCCTGCAAATTCTGAGTGAACGCGCCTCGCTGATCCGCCGCCTGGGTGTGATCCTGGGGACCTTGTCGGTGGTCCTCTACTACTGCTGCAAGGTTCTGGTGCGCGCGCCGATGAAGCGCCTCGACCGCGCCTGCGTGGACCGTTACACCCGCGCCATGTCGCGCCTGCTGCTGCGCCTGGTACGCATGGACCTGTCGGTGCACGGTGCGATACCCGACTTCAACGACGGTCGCCGCTACCTGATCCTCTGCAGCCATTCCAGCCACTACGACATCCCGGCCAGCTTCGTCGCCCTGCCGGGGTCGATCCGCATGCTGGCGAAGAAGGAGCTGTTCCGCATTCCCTTCCTCGGCCCGGCCATGCGAGCGGCGGAGTTCCCCTCCATCGACCGGCACAACCGCCGCCAGGCCCTGGCCGACCTGGAGACCGCCCGGCGCATGATGGAAAGCGGCATCGTCCTCTGGGCCGCACCCGAAGGCACCCGCTCCGCCGATGGCCGCCTGTTGAAGTTCAAGAAGGGCTGCTTCCACCTGGCGCGGGACACCGATGCGGTGATCATTCCCGTGTCCATTCGCGGTATCCATCGCGTGCTGCCGGCCCGCACCTTCCGCCTGAACCTCGGGCAGAAGGTGGAAGTGCATGTGGGCGAGCCGATCGACGCCAGCCAGTACAGCCCGGAGCGCCTTGGTGAGCTTATGGCGGATACCCGCCAGCGAATGGAAACATTGCTGGGACACGAGCCCGGCGAACCCGTGGTGGTGGAACCGCGCGAAGTGGCGGCCTGAATCACCCCCCGGCCCACCTCGAGCGTGGGCCTTGTGGGAGCGAATTCATTCGCGATGCAGGTCGAAGACCTGCCACTCGCATGCCGGGATGCCTTGCACCCCTTCGCGAATGAATTCGCTCCCACACTAGCTTTCCGAACCCGATACGACTTCTTGCCGCCGGGCGGTGGACATGAAGAGCGAGAGCGTTCCGTGCCTCAGCGGATCTTCAGCTTGCCGATCCGGTCGTTGTCCAGGCTGCCCAGGTAGAGGTAGTCCCCCACCGGCTTGACCGACGTCACCATGCGCAGGTGAGTACCGCTGGTGTCGTGCAGGCTGTGGACGATTTCCCCCTTCTCGTTCAGCTGGATCGCAAAGCCGTAGGGCACCGCCTTGGGCCAGAACATGCGCGGCAGCTTGGCGAGCTGTGCTTTCAACCAGGGCTGCGTGTGGAGGAAGTCGGCATCGGACTTGCGCGGGGTGGGCAGCGCGACCCAGAAGTTGCCCTGGTGATCGCCCTGGATGTTGTCCGGCAGGCCCGGCAGGTTGTCGATGAACACATCGTGGGTGCCAGCCTTCTCGCCGCTCAGCCAGTAGCGGGTGATGCGGTAGCGGTAGGTTTCGTTGACCAGCACGAAGTCCTCGTTGGCCGATAGCGCCACGCCATTGGCGAAGTACAGGTCCTTGAGCAGTACCTCGGTCTTGCCGGTGACCGGGTCGTAGCGCATCAGCCGGCCATGGGGGCGGGCTTCGAGCAGGTCGAGCAGATAGTCCGGTTGCTGGAACTTGCTGGAGGCGTCGGTGAAGTAGATGCGGCCGTCCTGGGCGATGTCCAGGTCGTCGGTGAAACGAAACGGCACGCCCTCGGCTTCGGTGGCCAGGACGCTGATCTTGCCTTGCGGGTCGATGCGCAGCAGTCCCTTGTAGGCGTCGCCGACGATCAGGTTGCCGGTGGAGTCGAAGTCCATGCCCAGCGGGCGGCCGCCGGTTTCGGCGAAGGTCTCGACCTCGCCCTTGTCGCTGATACGCACGATGCGGCCGTCATGCAGGCCGGCGTAGAGGCGACCCTGGGCGTCTACGGCGGTGTCTTCCGGGCCATGGACTTGCCCCAGGGCGATGAGCTCGGCCTTCATCAGGGTGTCGTTGGGCTCGAGTACGCCGGTCATGGCCGGAGCCTTGGGCGCGTCCCAGGCCTGCGGGTCGATGGGCGAGGGCGTCAGGGCGAGATAGACCGTCAGGGCGACGATCAGCAGGGCGAATACGCCCAGCAGCTTCTTCATCTTCTTGTATCCATTCAGGTGAGGTGGCGGCCGGAGCCTTGTTCTTCTGCGCGGGCTTTTTTAGCAGCCGCCTGCCACAGGCGCCAGGGCTGAATGTTGCCGCATTAGACAGACCGCAGTTGACAGTGCCACGGCGGCCTGCGCAGTATCTGGCCCTCGCTGCATTCAACCGAGCTTTAAATGCCTGCCATCGCCTTCTCCGCCGTTTCTACCCTGGTCCTCTCGGCCCAGGCGTTGGCTATTGGCGTTGCCGCTGGTAAATCGAAGAAACAGTCGCTCATTTGACCGGGGCGCGCTGTCCCGTCAGATGGGCTGACAGGACAGAAGGCGCGAAGTAGGTCGATCCTCCCTCGAATTCCCTCCCTGCATCCCTCCGACGGTGACTCTGACGGTCAGCCAATGGAGATCTGCAATGCCTGTGTTTTCCGGAATCTGGGTTGCCCTGGTAACCCCCTTCAACGACGGCGCCATCGACTTCCCAGCCTTGCGCCGCCTGGCTCGGCACCTTCTGGACGAAGGCGTCGCCGGCCTGGTGGCCTGTGGCACCACGGGAGAGGCCGCGGCGTTGTCCAAGGACGAGCAGTTGGCCGTGCTGGACGCGCTGCTGGACGAGGTGCCGGGCGACCGCCTGGTGATGGGGCTGGCGGGCAACAACCTGGCCGAGCTGCTGGCTTTCCAGCGCGAGGTGCAGCGCCGGCCCATCGCCGGTGTGCTGGTGCCGGCGCCTTATTACATCCGTCCATCCCAGGACGGCCTGCTGGCCTGGTTCGGGGCCATCGCCGATGCCTCGACGGTGCCGGTGATCCTCTATGACATTCCCTATCGCACCGGCGTGCGCCTGGAACTGGCGACCCTGCGCCAGCTCGCCCGCCATCCGCGCGTGGTGGCTATCAAGGACTGCGGCGGCAACCCGGAAACCACCCAGGCGCTGATCGCCGATGGCGCACTGGATGTCCTGACGGGCGAAGACGGACAGGTCTTCACCACCCTGTGCATGGGTGGTCGTGGCGCGATCTGCGCGTCGGCGCATATCTACCCGCAACAGTTCGTGCGCATGGCCGAATGTATCGGCAACGGTGAACTTGAAGCCGCGCGCGTGATCTTCCAGAAACTGCAGCCGCTGATTCGCCTGGCCTTCGCCGAGCCCAATCCGGCCCCGGTGAAAAGCCTGCTGGCGCTTCAAGGATTGATCAAAGACGAGTTGCGACTGCCCATGCAACGCAGTTCCGAGGCCCTGCGCCAACGCCTCGATACCGAGCTGGCCTAGGCGCTGGCCCGCCCCGCGCAGATTGGCTGCGGGGGCGGGGGCGATGCAAGGCGCGAAGCGAGGACCCGGCGCGATATATACTGCGCGCCACTGATTCAAGGAGAGCCCTGTGGCCATCGACATTATCTGGATTCGCGACGACGCTTCGCTGGCCAAACACTGCGCCGAGTGGCGGCGCCTGCCCTTCGTGGCCCTGGACACCGAGTTCATGCGGGTCGACACCTTCTATCCCAAGGCCGGCCTGGTGCAGGTCGGTGACAGCGAGCGGGCGTACCTCATCGACCCGCTGCTGATCGGGGACTGGTCGCCCTTCGCCGAACTGCTGGAAGATCAGGCTGTGCTCAAGGTGCTGCACGCCTGCAGCGAGGACCTGGAGGTCTTCCTGCGCCTGACCGGCGCCATGCCGCAGCCCCTGCTGGATACCCAACTGGCCGCCGGCTACCTCGGCATCGGCTATTCCATGGGCTATTCGCGCCTGGTGCAGGCGGTGCTCGGCATCGACCTGCCCAAGGACGAAACCCGCTCCGACTGGCTGCAGCGCCCGCTCACCGACATGCAGGTGCGCTATGCCGCCGAGGACGTGCAGCACCTGGCCGAACTCTATGCAGCCCTGGAGCCGCGCCTGACCGAGCCCAAGCGTGCCTGGGTGCTGGAAGATGGTGCCGAGCTGGTGGCCAACCTGCGCCGTGAAATCCTTCCTGAAGAGCTCTATCGCGAGGCCAAGCTGGCCTGGAAGCTCTCCCGCGCCCAGCTTGCCGTGCTGCGCGAGCTCTGCGCCTGGCGCGAGATCGAAGCACGCCTGCGCGACCAGCCGCGCAACCGCATCCTGCGCGAACACAGCCTCTGGCCCCTGGCGCGCTTCCAGCCGGACAACCTCGTGGCACTGGCGCGCATCGACGACATGCACCCGCGCACCGTGCGCCAGGACGGCAATACCCTGCTCAAGCTGATCCGCGAGGCCGCCGAGACGCCGCCTGCCCAGTGGCCCGAGGCGCTGCCCGAACCCTTGCCGCCGGAGGCTTCGGCGACGTTGAAAATGCTGCGTGCCATCGGCCAGGCCGAAGCCGAGCGCCTGGGCATGGCGCCGGAACTCATGCTGCGCAAGAAATATCTGGAAGCGCTGCTGAAAAGCGGCTTCCCCGACGGCCCCTACACCCTGCCCGAAGGTCTGCGCGGCTGGCGCCGAGAGCTGATGGGCCAGGCCCTGCTGGATGCCCTGGCCACCGCCGGCCAATGAACCTTTCCGCCGTGCCGCCGCGCACGGCTTGCCCCACGAGCCCGACCATGAAACGTATCTGCTCCATCTACAAAAGCCCGCGCAAGAACGAGATGTACCTCTATGTCGACAAGCGCGAAGCCCTGAGCCGCGTGCCTGAAGGTCTGCTCGCCGCCTTTGGCGCCCCCCAGCATGCCTTCGACCTGGTGCTCACCCCTGAGCGCCAGCTTGCCCGCGAAGATATCGGCAAAGTGCTGGAAAACATCGAGAAGCAGGGCTATCACCTGCAGATGCCCCCGGCCCAGGATGAGTACATCGAGCATCTGCCGGAAGAACTGCTGCGGATGAACGACCCCATCTGATGAAAATCCTCATCGCCGAATCCGAGTTCGCCCTCTACGCCGACCTGCTGCGCACCGAGTCCGGGTTGCAGCTCCACGGCGGCAGCGAGGTGGAGCGCCTGCTGGACGCCGCACACGAGTGCACAGTGTGGCTGGGTGAGCCCGATGTGATGGCGCAATTGCTGCGCAAGGGCTGCAAGCCGGAGTGGATGCAATCCACTTGGGCGGGAATCACGCCGTTGCTGGCCGCCGACCTGCCCAAGGACTATCGGCTCACCCGCGCCGTCGGCATCTTCGGCCAGGTCATGGCCGAGTACGTGCTGACCTACCTCCTGGCGCATCAGCGGCAGATCTTCTCGCGGGTTGCGGCCCAGAGCGAGAAACGCTGGGACAACCGCCTGCCACGTAGCCTGGACGGCAAGCGGGTGCTGATCGTCGGTGCGGGCGACATCGGCCAGAGCGTTGCCGGTTTCCTCGAGCCCTTCGGTGTGGAGTTGCATGGCATCGCCCGCGAGCCCCGCCCGATGGAGCCTTTCGAGCGAGTCTCCGGCATGGAGGCGCTGGCCGAGCAGGTGGCCTGGGCCGATTGCGTGGTGAACCTGCTGCCCGACACGCCGGCTACCCGCGACATCTACGACGCCGGAATCTTCGCCTGCATGCAGCCGACTGCGCTGTTCATCAACGCCGGACGTGGCGTGGCGGTCGTCGACCATGACCTGGTGACGGCGCTGCAGGCCGGCCAACTGGCCGGGGCAGTGATCGACGTTTGCCGTGAAGAACCCTTGCCGGCCTGGCACCCGTTCTGGAGCGCGCCCAACCTGCTGGTGACCGGCCACAGCTCGGCGCCGACGCTGCCCAGCGCCATGGCCCGCCTGTTCGTCGACAATCTCGCCCGTCATCGCTCGGGCGCGCCCTTGCGCGGGAACGTCAACTTCGAGCGCGGCTATTGAGTTCGCCGTGCCGTAACCAGCGGTCAGCTATGCTTGGCCGACACCCTGGACGCGACTAGAATATCCGCCCCCCGAACCAACCCCCTCGCACACCATGGCCGCCAAAGTCGAACCCTTCTGGAAGCGCAAGACCCTCGAACAGCTCGATCAGGAAGAGTGGGAATCCCTCTGCGATGGCTGTGGCCTGTGCTGCCTGCAGAAGCTCGAAGACGAGGACGACGGCAGCGTCTATTACACGCGCATTGCCTGCAAGCTGCTGGACCTCAATACCTGCCGCTGCACCGACTACGCTAATCGTCGGAAGTTCGTGGCCGACTGCATCCAGCTCACCCCGGCCCAGGCCGACGAGTTCCGCTGGCTGCCGCCTACCTGTGGATATCGGCTGGTGGCCGAAGGCAAGGACCTGCCGCCCTGGCACCACCTGATCTGCAATGACCCCGAGGCGGTGCACAAGGCGGGGATCTCCCAATCCGGTCGCATGCTGAGCGAAAGCAGCGTGGCGGAGGATGATTGGGAGGACTACCTGATTTTCCGCGCCGGCTAGCAGGCGGTTGGAAGCTGGCCGCGTCGCTGACGATTTTCAACGCGCTACAGGGCCGGTCACGGATCAAACCGCCACCTTTCGAGTCTCAGGGACTGACCGTCACACCTACCAAGGAAGCCATCCTCGATGTCCGCCCGTTCCCAGCTGCTGCTGTCCACCGTCCTGCTGACCCTGAGCACCCCGCTGTGGGCCGCCAAGAAGGTCGATCTCGACTATCAGGTGCGCTTCCTGCCCGAGAGCGACCAGGCCGAAGTCAGCCTGGTGCTGGAGAAAGGCGACGGTGTGCGCGGCCTGCGTTTCGACCTGGGGGACAAGGGCTATTACAGCGACTTCAAGGCCAGCGGTGACTGGACTCAGGAAGACCCGGGCCATGGCACCTGGATACCCGGCAAGGGTAAGGCCAGCCTGAGCTACAAGGTGCGCGTCAGCCATCCCCGTGGCGACGGCCGTTTCGATGCCCGCATGACCCCCGACTGGGCGCTGCTGCGCGGCGACGACCTGGTGCCGGCTGCACGCCTGGACCTGGCGGACGGCATCGACCTGGTGGCGCGCCTGCAATTCGAGCTGCCAAAGGGCTGGGAAGCCGTGGAAACCGGCTGGCCGCGCATCGGCAAGAACCGTTTCCGCATCGACAACCCCGAACGCATGCTCGACCGTCCCACCGGCTGGATCCTCGCCGGAAAGCTGGGCAGTCGCCGCGCCACGCTGGGCAATACCGACGTCACCGTGAGTGCTCCGGTGGGCGAGGACATGCGGCGGATGGACATCCTGACGATGCTGACCTTCGTCTGGCCCCACGCCCAGGAAGTCTTCCCCCGCGAGCCGGGCAAGCTGCTGATCGTCGGCGCCAACGACCCCATGTGGCGCGGCGGCCTGTCGGCGCCCAACTCGTTCTTCATGCACTCCGCGCGTCCCCTGGTGAGCGAGAACGGCACCAGTTCGCTGGTGCATGAGCTGGTGCATGTGCTCAGCCGCATCAGCGATACCGACCGCAGCGACTGGATCAGCGAAGGCGTGGCCGAGTACTACGCCATCGAACTGATGCGCCGCGCCGGCGGCCTGGGCGACGACCGCTACGAAGCCATCCGCAAGCAATTGCGCCAGTGGAGCAAGAAAGTGGACAGCCTGCGCGGCGAGCACGCCAGCGGCCCGGTCACCGCACGCGCCGTGCTGCTGCTTCAGGACCTGGACAAGGAAATCCGTCTGCGCACCGATGGCCAGCGCTCCATGGACGACGTCGCCCGAGGGCTGATGCGCCTGGACAAGGCCAGCACCAAGGACTTCATCGAGATCAGCGAAAACATCATGGGCGGCGCGTCGGACGTGCTGGATACCAAGTTGTTGCGTTGATTGCCGCTTTGCCTTTGCCCGTAGGAGCTGGCTTGCCAGAGAATGGCGCCTTTTCGCTAGCAAGCTGGCTCCTACAGTTGCTGCATCTCCGTAGGTTGCGGTAGAGCGAAGCGAAACCCAACGCTTCGTGGTCGGGCCCTCAAAGGTGGGCTGAAGCCCACCCTACAAATTCCGGGTCATCGCTTTTCCTGTAGGGGCGAATTCATTCGCCAAGCAGGCCGCAGGTCTGCCCTCGGCGCTCAAAAGGGGGGCTGCTGCGCAACCCTTGGCGAATGAATTCGCCCCTACAAGGATCTATTCGCCGTCGTCAGACAATCTGCCTACATCTCCCCCCGCCGCCCGCTCAGCAGCTCCAGCATTGCCGCCGCAGTCGGCTCGGACGATGCCGGGTTCTGCCCGGTGATCAGGTTGCCGTCGGTGACCACATGGGGCTGCCAGTCGGCCACCTTGGAGTACTGGGCGCCTTTTTCCTTCAGTACGTCCTCCAGCAGGAAGGGCACCACCTCGGCCAGGCCCACGGCGGTTTCCTCGGAGTTGGCGAAGCCGGTTACCGCATTGCCCTGCACCAGCGGCGCGCCGTCCGGCGCCTTGGCATTGAGGAGCACGGCGGGGGCGTGGCACACGGCGCCCACCGGTTTGCCGGCGGCGTAGAAGCTTTCGACCAGCACGATGGAATGCAGGTCGTCCACCAGGTCCCACATCGGGCCATGGCCGCCGGGGTAGAAGAGGGCGTCGTAGTCGCCCGGCACCAGGCCGGCGAGCATGTGGGTATTGGCCAGGGCGCGGCGTGCTTCGTCGTCCTCGCGGAAACGATGGGTTGATTCGGTCTGGGCTTCCGGGTCGTCGCTTTTCGGGTCCAGTGGCGGCTGCCCGCCCCTGGGCGAGGCGAGTATCACTTCGGCGCCTGCGTCGCGAAATGCGAAGTAGGGCGCGGCGAACTCCTCCAACCAGAAGCCGGTCTTCTTGCCGGTGTTACCCAACTGGTCGTGGGAGGTCAGTACCATCAGGATCTTCATCGTGATCTCCTTGTGGACTCGGTTTCGAACGGCCCGACGGGCTATTCCTCGCGCTTCAACAGGTCGCCAATGTCGGCGAATGCCTTATAGGTGGTACGCGGCCCCTGCCGCGCGCCGGGTTGTTCTTCGCTGTGCCACTGCTGGTCGGTATAGCGGGCATGCTCGTTGTCATGGCAGTAGAGGCAGAGTAGCTCCCAGTTCGAACCATCCGGCGGGTTGTTGTCATGGTTGTGATCGCGGTGGTGCACCGTAAGTTCGGACAGGCGCTTGCCACTGAATTCGCGGCCGCAGCGGCCGCATACCCAAGGGAACAGTTTCAGTGCCTGCTCCCGGTAGCTGTGTTCGCGCCGCTTGCGTTCGTCGGCAAGCAGCTTGTCCAGCTTGCTCGTTGAAGGAGGCGTAGTCATCGTCAACTCCCGTGGCTGCGTCTCTGAAAGTCTAGTTCCGGGCAAGATCGATCGCCGGCATCCCGTCGCATGGGGGATCACCCCGGCGTGCGGGGATTAGACTGGTCAGTGTGATGAGCAGGAGGCTGACACCATGATCCATTCCCGCGTTGCATTTCTGCTGGCTCTGGCCCTGACAGCCAGCACGGCAGCGGCACAGAACCCACCGCTGTTGCGTGCGCCCTTGCAGGCACCGGCAGGCGCACCCGGCACCGCTAGTCCGCAGCCTTATCCCCAGGTGGTGCCGCGCGCGATTACCAGCCCCTCGCCGCAGAGCGGCAATCCACAGATGATGAGGCGCCCGGACCAGGAACAGCGTCTGCGCGAGTCCCTGGAGCAGCGTGACCAGTCGATTCCCGCACTGGAGCAGCAATTGGAACGCAACTCCAGGGGGCTCGGCACCGGTACCGGTAATCCCTGATTACTGCGGGAGCAGACCCAGCACCTTGAGCAGGAAGGCATATTCCAGGGCCACGTCGCGCAACGCCTGGTAGCGGCCGCTCATGCCACCATGGCCGGCACCGAGGTCGGTCTTCAGCAGCAGCGGGTTGCCGTCGGTCTTCATCGCCCGCAGGCGGGCGACCCATTTGGCCGCTTCCCAATACTGCACGCGGCTGTCGTTGTATCCCGCCACCACCAGCATCGCCGGATAGGCCTGGGCGCGGACGTTTTCGTAGGGCGCGTAACCCTTGATGCGCGCGTAGACCTCGGGCTCGTGCGGGTCGCCCCATTCATCGTATTCGGTCACCGTCAGCGGCAGGTCGGGGTTCTGCATGGTGTTGAGGACGTCGACAAAGGGCACCTCGGCGATGGCGGCGCCGAACAGGTCGGCGCGCAGGTTGAGCACGGCGCCGATCAGCAGGCCGCCGGCGCTGCCACCGCTGACGGCCAGTTGCGCCGGGCTGGTGTAGCCCTCGGCGATCAGGTGCTCGGCGCAGGCGATGAAATCGTGGAAGGTATTGGCCTTGTGCTCCAGCTTGCCGGCGCGGTACCAGGCCTCGCCGAGCTCGCCGCCGCCGCGCACATGGGCGATGGCGAAGACGAAGCCGCGTTCCAGCAGGCTGAGACGCGCGTGGGAGAACCAGGGGTCGAGGCTTTCGCCGTAGGCGCCGTAACCATAGAGGTAGAGCGGGGCGGGCTTGCCCAGGGTGTCGCGGCGGGCCACCAGGCTGATGGGGATGCGCGTGCCGTCCGCTGCCGTGGCCCAGAGGCGCTGACTGAGGTAGGCGTCAGGATCGAAGGGGCCCTCCACTGGGGTTTCCTTGAGCACGACCTGCGCGCCAGTGGCCAGGTCCAGCTGGCGGACCTGGGCTGGGCGGTTCAGGGCCTCGTAGCGCAGGCGAATCACCGGGCTGTCGAATTCCAGGGTGTCCTGCACATACAGGCTGTAGGCGGCGTCCGGCAATTGCAGCGGGTAGGGCGCGGCGCCGTCGGGGTGCACCTGGATCAATGGCAGGCCGCCTTCGCGCAGGCTGAGAGTGAAGCCGCCGGCATTCAGGCTGACGCCTTCCAGCATGCGCGCCTCGTCATGGGCGATCAGTTCCTGCCAGTGGGAACGGGCCGGCGCGGCTTCCGTCGCCTTGTACAGGGCGAAGTTGATGCCGGTCTGGTTGCTGCGGACCAGCCAGGTCCACTGGCCGTCGAGCTTGCCGTGGTCCGCGTAGTACTCGTGATCCTCTTCGCGGGGCGCGAGGCAGGTCCAGGCACCTTGCGGGGTATTGGCATCCAGCACCCAGGTTTCGCTGGTGGTCTTGCTGTTCAGCAGCAGGATCAACTGGCGCTCGGAGCTGGCGCGATAGCAGTGAAGGAAGAAGCGGCCATCGGCCTCTTCGAAGACCAGCTCGGCGCCGGCTTCGCCCAGGCGGTGGCGGTGCAGGCGATGCGGCCGGTGGGTTTCATCCAGTTCGCCAAAGAACAGCGTGTCGCTGTCGTTGGCCCAGGTCATGCTGCCGTCGCATTGCTCGAAGGGCAGGGCGATGATTTCTCCCGTGCCCAGGTCCTTGACGAACAACTGGTAGGTCTCGTCGCCGCTGGTATCCAGGCTGTAGGCCAGACGCGAATGGTCCGGGCTGACGCTGAAGGCCCCAATGGAGAGGAACCCGCCGTCCGCGAGCAGGTTCGGGTCCAGCAGCAATTCCTCGGCGTCGGCGTCCAGGGTCAGCGAACCGTCCGCCGGGCGCGGGCAGCGATAGTGGCGCGGGTATTCGTCGCCCGCCGTAGTGCGCTGATAGTAGAGCCAGGGCCCCCAGGGCACCGGCAACGACAGGTCGGTCTCGCGGATACGGGCCTTGATCTCCTGGAACAGTGTCTCGCGCAGCGCTTTCTGTTCGGCAAGCCCCGTTTCGAGCCAGGCGTTCTCTGCTTCGAGGTGGGCGAGCACGTCGGGCGCGTCGCGCTCCTCCAGCCAGCGGTAGGGGTCGTCACCAGGTTCGATACGGGCGATGGGGGCTTGGGACATGGGCACTCTCGAGGGCAGGCGGTGCGGCGACGGCAGGAGCGCCGGAACCGCGAAAAGCGTTTATCATAAGCGCCCTTTTGCCAGCCTTGCCACGGACGCCAATGACTGAAAACGACTACCTGCTCGCCTGGGCCGCCTACGGAGTTGCCGCGCTCGGCTGTCTGCTGGTCTGGTGGCACCTTACCGGCTGGATGTGGCGCTGGCTGCGCGAGCCGCTGCGGGTGCTGGTAGCAGTGCTGCTGCTGACGCCGACCATCGTCGACCCGGCGAAGGACCTGTTCGCCCCGGCCGTGGCCATCACCGCGCTGGACGTGGTCTTCAAGGTGGGCAACAACGCCTGGAAGGCGACCCTCGACCTGACCATGTACAGCATCATCGCCCTGGCGCTGTACCTGGTGTACGCCGGTATCCGCTGGCCCATCGAGAAGAAGCTCAATGCCCGCCGCGCCGAGCGTGAAGGTGCCCAGCAGGCCGCCGACGAGCCGACCCTGCGTGAGGTGATGCGCGATAGCCGACCTGAAGCAGACACTCGCTTCGACCAGAACGGCGACCGCCGCCTGCGCATCGAACCCCGCCTCTGACTCGCTGGGCCTTGCAGCCCGGCCATGGGGCGTTCAGCATGGGCCACCCCGGCCCGGAACGCCCTGATCGACTTCCCGGCCCGGAAAGTCTTCCCCCCCAGAACGCCTGACGCCAGAGTCCTGAACCATGTGCGAATTGCTCGGCATGAGCGCCAACGTCCCCACCGATATCGTTTTCAGCTTCACCGGCCTGATGCAGCGTGGCGGCGGCACCGGGCCGCACCGCGACGGCTGGGGCATAGGATTCTATGAGGGGCGTGGCCTGCGTCTGTTCCAGGAGCCGTCGGCGAGCGTCGAGTCCGAAGTGGCGCGCCTGGTGCAGCGCTACCCGATCAAGAGCGAAACCGTGATCGGCCACATCCGCCAGGCCAATGTCGGCAAGGTCTGCCTGTCCAACACCCATCCCTTCGTGCGTGAGCTCTGGGGGCGCAACTGGTGCTTTGCGCATAACGGCCAACTGACGGGCTTCGAGCCGCCGAAGGGCTTCTACTGCGCGGTAGGGGATACCGACAGCGAAGCTGCCTTCTGCGATCTGCTGAACCGCGTGCGCGGTGCCTTCCCCGAACCGGTGATGGCGGAAATCCTCCTGCCGGTGCTGATCCAGGCTTGCTTCGAGTATCGCCAGAAAGGCGTGTTCAACTGCCTGCTCAGCGACGGCGACTGGCTGTTCAGCTTCTGTTCCACCAAGCTCGCCCACATCACCCGCCGCGCGCCCTTCGGCCCGGCACGCCTGAAAGACGCCGACCTCACCGTGGACTTCCAGGCCGAAACCACGCCCAACGACGTGGTCACGGTGATCGCCACCGAACCCCTGACCGACAACGAAACCTGGAACATCTACCAGCCGGGCGAGTGGATACTCTGGCGCCGTGGCGAGATCGTCACCCAGGGCCGGACCTGATACGGAGAAACAGGGAATGTTGCGAAGCTACCTGCGCCTGGTCCTCTTCACCCTCGGGCTGCTGATCGGTGTGCAGGTGCCGGGTTTCATCGAGGACTACGCCCAGCGCGTCGACGCCCATCGGCTGGAAGCGGAGCAGGGGCTCAAGGGCTTCCGCGAGACTGCCCAGCGCTTCTTCCAGGGCGACCTGGTGGCGCTGGTAGCTCACTACCGCGCCAGCGACGACCCGGTGATGCGCAGCGACGCCGACAGCATTGCCCATCTGGTCGCCCGCAATGAGCTGATGCAACGGGAATGGCAGGCCCTGCAAGGGCCCTGGTACCAGCGCGCCTGGCACGTCCTGGCCACTGCCAACCCCGAACTGCGCCAGGAAACCCTCGCAGCCTACAGCTACCAGCTCCTGCTCAAGCCTGAAGCCATTGCATGGGGCCTGGGCGCCGGGTTGCTGTTGGCCTGGGTGGTGGAAAGCATTCTCCTGCTCATTGGCGCCGCCGCTGGGCTCGGCCGCAGCCGCAAGGTGCAGCAGCGACACAGGCTCTGAGTCCGGCACACCGGTCTGTGGGGCGATTTCAATCACGAATGAATTCGCTCACTGGACAGCATGCAGCCGGGTCGACGCTGCATCGGCTGACGCATGCCGGCGGTCGCCTGGACGCAATGCGAACAAGGCGGATTCGTAGTTGATTCCTATCTTGATTTAATATGCCCGTCCCTTCGATTGAGGCCAGCCATTCATGGATGTTCTCTTGCACCTCCATGAGCGCCTGTCCGAGTGGGTGATCGGGCCGGTCAGCGACCAGTTCGCCGGCATCTTCGATCTGAATGGCCGCTTCGGCGTGCTGTTCCTCGGTATTTCCTACGGTATCGCCTACGCACTGTTCCGCTTCAGGAAGCATCGTGGCCTTACCGAGGCGAGTTCCTTCTGGCAGTTCATCGGCGGTCGCCGGGTGTACTTCCACCGCTCGGCGCTGCTCGACTACCGCTACTACTTCGTCCGCGCCATCCTCAAGGTCACCCTGGTATTGCCCATAGTCGGTCTGGTCGACCCGCTCATACTCCGTTCCGGGGACTACATCGCCTTCTTTACCAACCTCTGGGGCGCTCGCCCGCAACTGGGCGAGAACCTCGGGCTATCCCTGCTCTTCGGGCTGGGCGTATTCCTGGTGAAGGACTTCGTCCACTACTGGGCTCACCGGGCCTTCCATTCCCGTTGGCTTTGGGCCTTCCACAAGGTCCACCACTCGGCGCCCGTGCTGGTGCCGGCGACGGCGAGCCGGGTCCACTTCGTTGAGAAGATCGTCGAGAAGCTGGCCGTCGGCGTGGTCCTCGGCCTCTACGTTGGCGCCTTCTGGTACACCTGCGGCGGCGAGATCAGCCGCTACACCCTGTTCGGCGTCACCTACCTGGTGTTCATCTGCAATGCCCTGGCGGCGAATCTGCGTCACAGCCATGTCTGGCTGTCGTTCGGTCCTGTGGTCGAGCATGTGCTGAACAGCCCGGCTCAACACCAGATCCACCACAGCGACGCCCCCAGGCACTTCAACAAGAATTTCGGCACCAACCTGTCACTCTGGGACTGGATGTTCGGCACCCTCTACGTCACCAGCTCCAGACCGGAGGACCTTCGCTTCGGCACCCTGGAAAAGGACCACGACCGCTACCTGACGATCTACAGCCTGATCGTCACTCCATTCGTGGATACCGCGCGCAAGCTCGCCAGGGTGAAACAGCCGCAGCGATTTCCGCTGCGCAATGGCTGAGCCGAACCGGCGCTTGGACGTTGGCCCCGTTTAGCCAACTTCGCCGGCTCGGCCAGCGTGGGATGCTTCGCTAGCGCCGTTCGATACGGCGGGAAGAAGAACGGAACGCTCGGCCAGTTCCTCCTACAAGCGGATCGCCTTGGGTGTGCAGCCGGTCAACTTGGCGAGCTTTCCGATATACATGGCAGGTTTCTCATCCGTGAGGGGAGTGATTGCAAGCGGTACCTATGGCTGATGGTCGGTTAGGTTCCCGCGCTGCTCAAGACTCGCGGCCGTGGGCCGTCGCGGCCAACTGCCCGGTGTCTACCCGCACGAAGACGGAGTCGCCGACGGCGGTCAGCAGTTCTCCCGCGTAGACCTCGCAGATCACCCGGGTCTTGCGGCCCGGTTCACCCTCAAGCCGGGCACGCAGCAGCAGCGGCACGCCCATGGGCGTCGGCTTGATGAACTTGATTCCGAGGTTGCCGGTGACGCACTCGATACGCGGCAGGCTGCCGGGCTCGCGGCCTTCTGCACGGTAGTGGTAGGCCATGGCGGTCCAGTTGGAGTGGCAGTCCACCAGCATGGCGATCAGCCCGCCATACACCAGGTCCGGCCAGCCGCAGTACTTGGCATCCGGCACGTGTTCGGCCACGACGTGTACGCCGTCCTCGTGCCAGTGGCTCTTGATGTGCAGTCCGTGATGGTTGCGACCGCCACAGCCATAACAGACGCCGTCCGGCGCGGCGATGTCCTGCAGGGAGATGTCTTGCATGATCGGCTCGTCTCGAAGAAATACGCGCCAAGCCTAGCGGCTTTGGCAACAAAGCAGAACGGGCCCCGCAGGGCCCGTTCTCATTTCGACAGGAACTTCATCCCATCCTCCAACCCCTGCAGGGTCAGCGGGAACATCTGCTCGTTGATCAACTCGCGGACGATGTTGGTGGAGGAGGTGTAGTTCCAGGTGTCCTTGGGGTAGGGGTTGATCCAGATGAGCTTCTTGTACTTCTCCATGAAGCGTTTCATCCAGGCGTAGCCCGGTTCTTCGTTCCAGTGTTCGACGCTGCCGCCGGCCTGGGTGATTTCGTAGGGGGCCATGGCGGCATCGCCGACGAAGACCACTTTGTAGTCCGGACCGTACTTGTGCAGCAGGTCGAGGGTGGCGGTGCGCTCGGAGGTACGGCGCAGGTTGTTCTTCCACACCGACTCGTAGACGAAGTTGTGGAAGTAGAAGTACTCCAGGTGCTTGAACTCGGTCTTGCACGCGGAGAAGAGTTCCTCGCAGACCTTCACGTGGGCGTCCATGGAGCCGCCGATATCCAGCAGGAGCAGCAGCTTCACGGTGTTGCGACGTTCCGGGCGCATCTGGATGTTGAGCAGGCCGGCATCCTTCGCGGTGTGGTCGATGGTGCCTTCCAGATCCAGCTCTTCCGCCGCGCCTTCACGGGCGAACTTGCGCAGGCGGCGCAGGGCGACCTTGATGTTGCGGGTGCCGAGTTCCACCTGGTCGTCGAGGTTCTTGTACTCGCGCTGGTCCCAGACCTTGACGGCCCGGCCCTGACGCTTGCCGGCATCGCCCACGCGGATGCCTTCGGGGTTGAAGCCGCCGGAGCCGAAGGGGCTGGTGCCGCCGGTGCCGATCCACTTGTTGCCGCCGGCGTGGCGTTCCTTCTGTTCTTCCAGGCGCTTCTTGAACTCTTCGATCAGCTTGTCGAGGCCGCCCAGGGTCTGGATCTGTGCCTTTTCCTCGTCGGTCAGCATGCGCTCGAACTCCTTGCGCAGCCATTCCTCGGGAATCAGCGCCTGGAGGTAATCGTCGAGCTTTTCCAGGCCCTTGAAGTAGGCGCTGAAGGCACGGTCGAACTTGTCGAAATGGCGCTCGTCCTTGACCAGCACCGTGCGGGCGAGGAAGTAGAACTCGTCCATGTCGGCGAACACCACGTTGTGCTTCAACGCGTTGATCAGGTCCAGCAGCTCACGGACCGAGACCGGTACCTTGGCTGCGCGCATTTCATTGAACAGGTTGAGCAGCATGGCTGCACCCTCGTTGTTTATCGGTAAGGCCTCAGGAGCGAGACTCCTGGGGCAGGCCGTCGGCGATGGCGTACCAGTCGGCCTTCGATTCCACGTAAATGTGCTTCTGCGCTATCTCGCCAAGTGGCGAGTCCAGCGTACCCAGGGCCACTGATGTCCAGTTGGGCTGGGGCTGATCGGCGAACCATTGCAGGTTCGAGCCGCACTGCCGGCAGAAGGTCCGGGTCACACCAGGGGAGGAGTGGAACTCGGCCACTTGATCCAGCCCCTGGGTGAAGCGGAAATTCGCCCGGCGCACGTTGCCGTAGCTGGCGAACGCCGCCCCGTGGCCCTTGCGGCACTGGCTGCAATGGCAGTGGGTGGCGGATTCGATGGGCGCGTCGATCTCGTACTTCACCGCGCCGCACAGGCAACTGCCGTGGTGCATGGCTTCAACCTCCTGCGTTCGGCCGGGTTTCCCTCACCCCGGCCCTCTCCCGGTGGGAGAGGGGGGAATACCGGATTCAGCGGCTGGCGCGGCGGCTCATGAAGGCCAGGCGCTCCAGCAGTTGCACGTCCTGCTCGTTCTTCACCAGGGCACCGGCCAGCGGCGGGATGGCCTTGGTGGGGTCACGCTCGCGCAGCACGGCTTCGCCGATGTTGTCGGCCATCAGCAGCTTCAGCCAGTCCACCAGTTCGGAGGTGGAGGGCTTCTTCTTCAGGCCCGGGACCTTGCGCACGTCGAAGAACACGTCCAGCGCCTCGGCCACCAGCGAGTTGCTGATGTTCGGGTAATGCACGTCGACGATCTTCTGCAGGGTGTCGCGATCCGGGAAGGCGATGTAGTGGAAGAAGCAGCGGCGCAGGAAGGCGTCCGGCAGTTCCTTCTCGTTGTTCGAGGTGATGATGATGATCGGGCGCTGCTTGGCCTTGATCGTCTCGTTGGTCTCGTAAACGTAGAACTCCATCTTGTCGAGTTCTTGCAGCAGGTCGTTGGGGAACTCGATGTCGGCCTTGTCGATTTCGTCGATCAGCAGGATGACGCGCTCCTCGGACTCGAACGCCTCCCACAGCTTGCCTTTCTTGATGTAGTTGCGAACGTCGTGGACCTTGTCGGAATCCAGCTGGGAATCGCGCAGGCGACTCACCGCGTCGTATTCGTACAGGCCCTGGTGCGCCTTGGTGGTGGACTTGATGTGCCAGGTGATCAGCTTGGCGCCGAAGGCGGCGGCCAGTTGTTCGGCCAGCATGGTCTTGCCAGTACCCGGTTCGCCCTTGACCAGCAGCGGGCGCTGCAGGGTGATGGCGGCGTTCACCGCGAGCTTGAGGTCGTCGGTGGCGACGTAGGACTGGGTGCCTTCGAACTTCATCAGTGAATCCTCGGACGTGAGACTCCGGTTGGAGTACCGGACGGTTCAGTATTTGGGAAAGGGCTGACTATAACGCGCGCACGAGTCGACTGTGAACGCAGACGATTCATTCAGTCACTGAATGGGCGGTCACTCGTCTGTATTGGCGCAATCGTCATGGCGGGCTAGTCGTTCCGCTTGGGCGGGGCCAGTTCGAAGCGGGCGGTAAAGGCTTCGATGAAGGCGTTGCGCAGGATGGCCAGGAAGGCCTGGATGGCGCTGACGTCCTGGCGATGAATATTTCCGCGCAGCTCCACGCGAGTGGCGAACTGGTCGCGCTGCTGGTTCTTCAATACCGTTTCGCCGCCGCCCACCAGGGCTTCCCAGAGCGAGCGGAAAAAGCCCTTGTCGGTGTTTTCCACGTCCTGTTGCCAGTCGAACACATCGACGTTGTGCAGCAACGGCTTCACATAGCCGCTGAGCAGACCGTTGTCGGCTCGTGCTTCGATAACCAGGTCGCCCGTACCAGCCTTGAAGTCGAACTTGCCGTAGGCGCGGGAGAAGTCATTGAGCTTCGGCAGGTCGATCTTGCGGGCGCGCAGGCGCAACTCGAAGTCATTGAAGTCCTTGAACGGATCGAAGGTCGCCTCGACCTCCAGCGGTGCATTCCCCAGGACCTTCGCCTTGCCTTCCAGGCGCGCCACACGCTCGCCCTTGCTGTCAGTGACGTTGGTCAGGTTGTAGATGCTGGCGTTCACCTCGGTGGCTTCGATGTCCACCTTGGGCCTGGATTTGAAGTTGTGAAAGGAAACGCGGCCATTCACTACTCGCACTTCGTTGAGGGTGATGGGCAGCAGTTTGTTCAACTGGTCGCGCCAGTCGGTGCCGGCGCCGGTCTGGGATTCTTCCTTGTTGGCACCGCCATCGACGAAGTTCAGCTCAGGCCCCTCGAAGACCACCTGGGCGACCACGGCATGGTCATTCCAGAGCGAGTGCCAGCTCACCGCCAGGTCTACGCCCGGTGCGTCCAGGAAGGGCACCGGCACCTTGCCGCCAACCTTGATGATGGACAGTCCATTGATGCGATAGGCGCCGCGCCACCAGGCGAGGTCGACGTCGGCAATCTGGCCGTGGTACTCGCCCATGGAGGCGAGCCTGTCGTTGAGATAGTTGCGGATCAGCACGGGCAGGGCGAGATGGACCACCACCAGCAGGAGGACCAGGATCGCGCCAAGGGTCAAGCTGAAGCGTCGTTTCATGGGGGCTTGCGCCGGGGAGCCTGTTTTGCAGTGGACTGCGCCGGCTCGGCATGAGTTCGGCTGGACTGACGTGACCAGCGGGCATACGCTTCCCAGCTTTCAATCGACCCCAACCACTAGGGACAGGATCAATGAGCCGTATCCACGCAGATAACTCGCAAGCCATCGGCAACACCCCGCTGGTTCGCATCAACCACCTGGGGCCGCGAGGCGTGACCATTCTCGCGAAGATCGAGGGACGCAACCCCGCGTACTCGGTGAAGTGCCGCATTGGCGCCAGCATGATCTGGGATGCGGAAGCGTCGGGTCGCCTGAAGCCCGGCATGACCCTGGTGGAGCCCACTTCCGGAAATACCGGCATCGGCCTGGCCTTCGTCGCCGCCGCGCGTGGCTACAAGTTGATCCTCACCATGCCGGCGTCCATGAGCCTGGAGCGCCGCAAGGTACTCAAGGCCCTGGGTGCCGAACTGGTGCTGACCGAACCGGCCAAGGGCATGAAGGGCGCTATCGAAAAGGCCAGCGAACTGGCGAGCGCCAACCCCGAGCAGTACCTGCTGCTGCAACAGTTCGAGAACCCGGCCAACCCGGCCATCCACGAGAAGACCACCGGCCCGGAAGTCTGGAATGACACCGAGGGTGCCGTGGACGTGCTGGTGGCGGGCGTGGGTACCGGCGGCACCATCACCGGCGTGTCGCGCTACATCAAGCAGACCTGCGGCAAGCCAATCATGTCCGTGGCCGTGGAACCGGTGAATTCCCCGGTCATCAGCCAGACCCTGGCCGGCGAGGAAGTGAAGCCGAGCCCGCACAAAATCCAGGGCATCGGTGCCGGATTTGTGCCGAAGAACCTCGACCTGACCATGGTCGACCGCGTCGAACAGTGCACCGACGACGATGCCAAGGCCGTGGCCCTGCGCCTGATGCGCGAGGAAGGCATCCTGTGCGGTATCTCTTCCGGCGCCGCCATGGCGGTGGCCGCGCGCATGGCGGAGCGTCCGGAAATGCAGGGCAAGACCATCGTGGTGATCCTGCCTGACTCGGGCGAGCGCTACCTGTCCAGCATGCTGTTCGATGGCCTGTTCACCGAACAGGAACTGCAACAGTAGGTTGGCCCGAGCTCAGCGAGGCCCAACGTTCGGGCGGTGGGCCTCGCATCGTTGGGCTTCGCTACGCTCTGACGGAGCGCCGCCCGCCACAACCTACGGCTGAATGGGTTCGTAGCTCCCTGACTCATAGCTCACCCCGTGACGCACGCGGGGTGGGCCATCGCCTTCGTGCAGCATGGTCAGGTTGTCGATGATCGCCTTGTCGGCGATGGTCAGGCGATCCAGCATCCGCAGGTGCTGCAGCCAGTTCTCCACCACCATGGTTTCCTGCCACAGCTCCGGCTCGCTGGCATCGCGATAGAGCGCCCAGCGTTCGGCCCCGTTGCGCAGGCGCAGGCGGCGAAGCGGGCGACTGGCGCGGACGAAGTCGCGGGTGCGCTCCTGGGGAATGCGGTATTCGATGGTCACCAGCACGGAGCCCCGGTCCGGGTCGAAGGCGAAGCTCGGCTGGCCGGGCTGCGGACTGTCGGCATGGGCGATGCTCGAGGCGTCCAGCTCCGGCAGGCGACGCGGGTAGAGCAGGAAGGCGCAGGCGATCATCAGGCAGCCGGCGCTGAACAGCGCACCCTTAACGCCCATACTCTCCGCCAGGTGGCCCCAGAGGTACGAGCCGAGCGCCAGGCCGCCGTAGATTGCGGTCTGGTACAGCGCCAGGGCACGGGCCTTGACCCAATCCGGCACCAGGATCTGCACCGCCGAGTTGTAGCTGGCCACCGCCGCGATCCAGCAGATACCGCCCACCAGCAGGGCGGGGAAGATCACCCAGAGGCTGTCCAGTGAGCCCAGCGCCAGCATCACCACGCCGAATACCAGGCCGGCGAGGCTGATCAGCTTGCTGGTGCCGATCAGCAGGCGTCCCCGATTGACCAGCAGGCTGCCGCTGATGGCGCCGAGTCCCAGCGCGCCGAGCATGTAGCCGTATACCGCGGCGTCGCCATCCGGATTGCGGTGCGCCAGCAGTGGCAACAGTGCCCAGACGGCGCTGGCGGAAATGCCGAACGAGAACGAGCGCAACATCACCAGGCGGGTGACGCTGGAGTACTGGGTGAAACGCAAGGCCGCCACCACCCCCTGCATCAGGCCTTCGGGCGGCAGGGCGCGGGCGGGGATTTCGCGGCGCCATTGCCAGATCGCACCGATCAGCGCCAGGTAGCACAGGCAGTTGAACAGGAACACCCAGGCCGGACCCACGGCGCTGAGCATCAGCCCGCCCAGGGCCGGACCCGCGGCGCGGGCGACGTTGTAGTTGACGCTGTTGAGCAGCACCGCGTTGCCCAGCATCTCGCCCGGCACCTGCTCGCTCACGGCCGCCTGCCAGGCGGGGATGGTGATGGCGCCGCCGATGCTGATCCAGAGGATGGAGACAATCAGCAGGATCGGGTCCAGATAGCCGAGGAAGGCGATGGCGCTGAGGAAGATGGCGCCGCTCATCTCGAAGCAGAGTCCGGCGAGCATGATCTTGCGCCGGTCATGGTTGTCCGCCAGCACGCCCGAGAGGATCGACATCAGCACCAGGGGCAAGGCCGAGGCGACCTGGATCATCGCCACCTGCAAGGGGCTGGCCTGGGCCTCGGTGACGACCCAGGCGGCGGCCACCGATTGCGCCCAGGTGCCCAGGTTGGCGAACAGGTTGGCGATCCAGATGATGCGGAATGCGGCGATTGTGAAGGGGCTGAACAGGCCCTTGCGTGAAGGGGCTTCAGGTTCGGTGTCGAGGGGGAGATCGTTCTTCGGTGAGACGGACTGGAGCATAGCGGCCATCCTTGCAGTTCGCGGCCCCGGGCAGGCGGGCCGGTCAAGGCAGAAGTGTAGACGCCGCCCATGGCCCGGTTTTGCGCTGGATCAGGCTTCCTCGCGGGCACGCTGGGACTTGCCGCGCATTGTCACTGGCGGCGCTGATGGAGAAGCTGGAAGCCCCGCACGACGGGGTCTCGATCCACAAGCAGCCAGGACACAACGACAATGACACGTTCCTTCGCGCCCCTCCTTCTGACGCTGGCCATGTCCGCCGCCGCCCAGGCGGCCGATACGGTGAAGATCTACAACTGGAGCGAGTACATCGCCCCGGACACCGTCGCCAACTTCAGCAAGGAAAGCGGTATCCAGGCCAGCTACGACGTCTATGACAGCAACGAGACCCTCGACGGCAAACTGATGACCGGCCAATCCGGCTACGACGTGGTGGTGCCGTCCAACCACTTCATGGCCAAGCAGATCCGGGCCGGCGCGCTGAAGAAGTTGGACAAGAGCCAGCTGCCCAACTGGAAGAACCTCAACCCGGTGTTGCTCAAGGCGCTGGAAGTGAACGACCCGGGCAACCAGTACGGCTTCCCCTACCTCTGGGGCAGCACCGGCATCGGCTACAACGTCGACAAGGTGAAGGCCGTGCTGGGCGAAAACGCCCCGGTGGGTTCCTGGGACCTCTTCTTCAAGCCGGAGAATATGGAGAAGCTCGCCAAGTGCGGCGTCGCCGTGCTCGACAATGGCCCGGAACTGCTGCCCATCACCCTCAACTACCTGGGCCTGCCGCACCACAGCCAGAAACCCGAGGATTACAAGACGGCGCAAGCCGAGCTGATGAAGGTGCGTCCGTACATCACCTACTTCCATTCCTCGAAGTACGTCAGCGACCTGGCCAACGGCGATATCTGCGTGGCGGTCGGCTTCTCCGGTGACATCCTCCAGGCCGCCACCCGTGCCAAGGAAGCCAACAACGGTGTGAACATCCAGTACTCGACGCCGAAGGAAGGCTCGCCCATGTGGTTCGACATGGTCGCCATGCCCGCCGATGCGCCTGACGAGGCGGCTGGCTATGCGTTCCTCAACTACCTGTTGCGCCCGGACGTGATGGCCGGCATCAGCAACTCGGTGCATTACGCCAACGGCAACGCCGCGGCTGATTCGCTAGTGGAAGCCGAAATCAAGTCCGACCCGGCCATCTACCCGCCGGCCGACGTGATGAAGAACCTCTTCGCCCTGGAGTCCATGCCACCGAAGATCGATCGCGTGCGGACCCGTGTGTGGAGTGCGATCAAGACGGGGCGTTGATCCCTCTCCGGTGAATCTGTTGGAGGATTCACCTTGTAGGGGCGAATTCATTCGCCAAGGGCTGCGTAGCAGCCCCATCAGGCTGAGGGGCAGACCTTCGGCCTGCTTGGCGAATGAATTCGCCCCTACAGAAAACCGCCCCGCAATTAACCCGCCGATTTAACCGCAGCCGGCACCGCCGCCGGCTTGAGCACCAGCCACAGCGCCAGGGCGATCAGCACGCCGCCTTGCAGGTGCGCCATCGACACCGATTCATCGAGCAGCAGCACGCCCCAGAACACGCCGAACGGCGGAATCAGGAAGGTCACGGTCATGGTCTTCACCGGGCCGACATTGGCGATCAGGCGGAAGTAGAGGATGTAGGCGAACGAGGTGCAGATGAATCCCAGGGCGGCCAGTGCCAGCCAGGTGCCCGGTTGCATGAGCGGTGCCAGCGGCATGTTCGGCGCATCCCAGGCGAACACCGGCACCAGGCAGAGGGTTGCGCCGATCTGGCAACCGAGGGCCACCATCCCGCTGTCCATGCCGCCGGCCTCGGTGATCCAGCGCTTGGTCATGAAGCCGGCGAAGCCATAGCAGGTGGTCGCCACCAGGCAGGCGGCCGCACCCCAGAGCAATTGGGCATCGAAGGCCACGGGGCCGGTGCGGGTCAGTACCGCCACGCCAGCCAGGCCCATCAGTACGCCGAGTGCCTTGCTGCCGGTGAGTTTTTCGCTGAAGAACAACGCCCCGATCAGTACGCCCATCAGCGGCGTCGTCGCATTGAAGATGGCCGAGTAGCCGGCCGGTAGCACCTTGGCCGCGAGGGCATACATGGCTGCCGGAACCCCGGAACTGACGATGCCGATCACCAGGGTCTTGCCCAGCTTGCCGCGAAAGTCCCAGTCGCTGCGCAGCACCGCAAGGAGCACGGCCAGGCCGATGGCCGATAGCAGCACCCGCAGGAAGGCGGTCGGCAGCGCGCCGATTTCCGGCACAAGCATGCGGATGAACAGGAAGCTGGCGCCCCAGATGGCGGCGAGGCTCAGCAGGCGGACGAGATCGGCGGGTTTCATGACAGGCTCCGGGCAGTGGAGCCGGCACGATGCGCCGCCCCGGTTGGCGGCGCAATCTACAACTTGCTTTCAAATTGGCGGAACAGTTTGGTGATGTGACGGCCGTGGGGCGAGCCTTTGTAGGGGCGAATTCATTCGCCAAGGGCGGCGCAGCTGCCCCACCCGTTGGAATAGGGCGAACCTGCGGGCCGCTTGGCGATTGAAATCGCCCCTACAGGGAAAAGACGTTCCCGTTCGCGTGCCGAATCAGAAGCTCTTGCTCGCACTTGCCACCCAGTTCGCCGTGCAGACGTCGGTGAACCCGTAGTTGCTGGCGCATTGGGCCTCAGAGAGGTCTGTGTCGACATAGGAGAGGCCCCAGGTGACGCCGAGGAAGTCCCGGGTCAGCTTCGCCTTCCACTCGTGAAAACTGTCGGTGCTGTCGCCATTGGTGGACCAGAACATCGGGTCCTTGAAGTCCATTCGTCCGTAGCGCAGTTCGAGGCCGACCTCCAGGGGCAGGCGGGTCTCGTAACCGACATAGCTGTAGAGCGCGTCCTGGTCTTCGCCGAATACCGTCGAGGCGTCGTTGGAGTAGTAAGCGCCGAGCTTGAAGCCATAGGCGCCGAGGATGGCGTAGACCTCGCTCTGGTTGAACTGGCTTTCCTTCGGGTAGCTGTACTTGATGTAGCCGAGGTCCAGGTTCACCTCATCCGTGGCCTGCCAGTACCAGCCTGCGTAGTAGTCCACTTCCTGGCGGGTCTTCAGGCCGAAGCCGTAGTCCACGTTGGAGGTCCAGGCGCCGGCGTAGAGGCCGCTGCTGTGCAGCAGTGTGGCGCCAGCCTGGGCGGCCGGGTCGTTCTGGGTCTGGGAAATGCCACGGGTGCGATAGTCGCTGAGGACGGCCAGGTCGACTTGCACGGAAAAGTCATCGTTGAGTTGCAGGGCCTGGCAGGCGAGCGGAGCCAGGGTGAGGGCGAGGAGCGTGATGCGGCGCATGGGGATACCCGTTGTTGTGATTGTTCTGGCAGATGCGGGCAAGGCTCCGCCCGGCCCCCGCCGTGGGGCGGGAGCAGAGCGGGAGCGGGTGGTGCTTGTTGTCAGAGAGCGGCGTTGAAGACTTCGCGGCCGCCGAAGTAGGTCTTGAGGACGCGGGTTTCGGCGAGGTCCTTGTCGGCGACGCTGAGCACGTCGCGGTCGAGGATGATGAAGTCGGCCTGCTTGCCGGGAGCGAGGGAGCCGATCTGCTGTTCCAGACCGATGGTGCGGGCGGCGTTGAGGGTGTAGGCCTGGAGCATCGTTTCGCGGTCGATGCGTTCGTCGGCGTTGAGCACGCCCTTGGGTCCTTCGCGGGTCACCGCCTGATAGATGGCCTGCCAGGGATTGGGCGAGGAAACCGGCCAGTCGCTGGCACCGGCAATGGTCGCGCCCTGTTGCAGTAGCGAGTGGGCCGGGTACTGGTAGCGGAAGGCGAAGGCGCTGACGTAGGGCTTGACCATGTCCAGGGTGTACTCGTCGCCCGAGGCCCAGAGCAGCTGCATGGAGGCGATCACATCTAGCGGCTTGAAGCGGGCGAACTCCTTCGGATTCACCAGTTGCAGATGGGTGATGGAGTGGGCGATGCCGCTCTGGCGATCCTTGCGCGCCTGCTCGATACCGTTGAGGGATTCACGCACCGCACGGTCGCCGATGGCGTGGATATGTACCAGCCAGCCACGGGCGTCGGCCGCGCTGACCAGTTCGCCGAAGTGGGCCGGGTCGATCAGCAGCTCGCCTTTCGTCTGCGAGTTGTTGTACGGGTCGATCAGCGCCGCGCTCTGCGCTGGGTATTCCAGCACGCCGTCAGCGAACACCTTGATGCCGGGCAGGGTCAGGTTGGGAATGCCCTGGAAGCGCTGGCGCACCTTGTCGAGGGTATCCAGGTCGGCGGGACGACTCTTCGGGTTGGCCACCAGCAGGGCGGCGACGTGGGCGCTCAGATCGCCCTTGTCGGCCAGGGCCTTGTAGGCCGGCAGGACGCCGACGGACTTCTCGGTCGGCTTCAGCGCGAAGATCGCTTCGCCCGGCGCGGCGTTGGCGGCCGGGTCCATCCAGGCGGTGATGCCCTGGCTGTTGTTGTATTTCACCGCGGCCTCGCCTGCGCGCAGCAGCTCCTCGGCGCTGACCGAAGGCATGGCGGAGGCGATGCGGTCCCAGCCGGCATCTACCACGAATCCGTTGGGTTTGCCGTCCTTGCCAATGCCCACAGTGCCTCGTTCGGCTTCCGGCAGGGAGGCAACCAGCGCGGCATTGACGCCAGCGCGGTCTAGCATGGCCTGGTTGGCCCAGCCGGTGTGGTGGTCGCTGCCGATGAACACCACCGGCACTTTCGCCCACTCGCCGTTGTTGAAGATGCGCCCCAGTTCCTTGGCCTTGCTCCAGTAGGTGGAGCTCACGCCGGCCACGCTCAGTACGCCGCCATGGCGGGCGGTGCCGTCGTCGCGCCAGCCGCGCAGGCGTTTTTCCAGATCCGCCAGGGCCACGTTCTCTTCGCTGTCGAGGTTGGCCGAGGTCATTTCAAGGCCACCGAAGATGGCGTGAGAGTGGGTATCGATCAGACCCGGCAGCAGGCGCTTGCCGGCCAGGTCGATGACCTGGGTGGACGCGTCGGCCAGGGCCTTGATCTCGGCATCGCTGCCCACCTTCAGCACCTTGCCGTCCGCCACCGCCATGGCCTGCGCGGAAGGCCGGGAGGGATCGGCGGTGTAGAGCTTGCCATTGAGCAACACCAGGTCGGCGGCTGCCATGGACTCCATCGAGGAAAAAGCCAGCGCCAGTGCCAGCACGGTGGGCTTGAAGTCTTTCATGGGTGAACCTCTTGTTTTTATTGATCTGGCAGCGAGACTAGCGACTCGACCGGGGCGGCAGAACGCCCGAAACGTGCAAAAGCTTTTTTCCTGAATGGAAAAACCATGGACAAGTTCGGTGCCATCACCATGTTCGTCGCCACGGCGGATTTCGGCAGTTTCAGCCGTGCCGCCGAGCAGCTCGGCAAGACTCCTTCGGCCCTGACCAAGGCCGTCAGTCATCTGGAAGAAGAACTCGGCGTTCGGCTGTTCGAGCGCAGCACCCGGCGCACGGTGCTGACCGAAGCTGGGCGGATTTATCTGGAAACCGCGCGCCAGGTCCTGCAGCGCCTGCAGGACGTGGGGGAGGAGGTGGGCCAGTTGCAGCACGGGCTGCATGGCAGCCTGCGGCTCACGGCGCCGCTGGCCTTCGGGAGGGCCTTTCTCGATGAAGTCTGCGTCGGCTTTCTCGCCGAGTACCCCCAGATTCGCCTGCGGGTGGACCTGTCCGACGACTTCGTTGACCTGGTGGAATCCGGCTACGACCTGGCTCTGCGGGAGGGCCGCAGCGACCAACCGGGGATGATCGCCAGGGCAGTGGGGAGCAATCGCCTGGCACTGTGCGCCAGCCCGGCCTACCTCGCCCGCAACCCCCTGCCGGTGACACCAGAGACCCTCGATCAGCACGACTGGCTGCTCTACTACCACGCGGCCCTGGATCGCACCTGGTGGTGGGTGGAGCGCGACGGCCAGCGCCTGAGCCTGCCCAGGCCGCCGGCGCCGCGCATGGACAGTGACAACCACGACCTGCTGATGGCCAGTGCCCTGGCCGGTGTCGGCCTCTACCACGTGCCGCTGTGGAGCGCCGACCCTTATCTCGCCGATGGCCGGCTGGTGCGCCTGATGGCCGACTACGAGATCGACCCCGACGCCTTCGGTTCGCAGATCCTCGCCGTCTACCCCAGCCACCGCCGTGCAACCGGCAAGGTGCTGGCGTTCATCGACTACCTGGCGCGCTACCTGGAGCAGCGTGGGTTGGCGTGAGCCGCTAAACGTGGAATGCCTGTAGGGGCGATTTCAATCGCCAAGCAGGCCGTAGGCCTGCCCTTTGACTCCTGAGGGAGCACTGCGTGCTCCTTGGCGAATGAATTCGCCCCTACACAATCCACCGTCGGAGTCAGGTGCCACACCGATGGTGGAAATGAAGAGCGATTTCCACCCTACGCACCGGGGATACCTCGCCCTGACTAGAAACGCTTACTCACACTCGCCACCCAGGTCGAACTGCACACATCGGTGAAACCGTAGTAGCTGGTGCATTCGGACTCGGACAGGTCGGTGTCGATGTAAGCGATACCCCAGGTGACGCCAACGAAGTCGCGGGTCAGCTTGGCTTCCCACTCGTGATAGGCGTCGGAGCTTTCGCCGCGGGCGGACCAGAACAGCGGGTCCTTGAAGTCGTTGCGCCCGTAACGCAGTTTCAGGCCTACATCCAGGGGCAGGGTGTTCTCGTAGCTGATGTAGCTGTAGAGCGTGTCCTGCTTCTCGCCGATCAGGTTCTTCGCGTCGTTGGAGTACTGGGCGGCGATCTTGAAGCCGTAAGCGCCGAGGATCGCGTACACCTCGCTCTGGTTGAACTGGTCTTCCTTCGGATAGCTGTACTTGATGTAGCCGAGGTCCAGGTTCACCTCATCCGTGGCCTGCCAGTACCAGCCCGCGTAGTAATCCACTTCCTGGCGGGTCTTGAGACCGAAGCCGAAGTCCACGTTCGAGGTCCATACCCCGGCGTACAGGCCGCTGCGATGGAGCAGGGTGGCGCTGGCCTGGGCCGCCGGGTCGTTCTGGGTCTGGGAAATGCCACGTGTGCGGTAGTCGCTGACCAGCGCCAGGTCGACCTGCAAGGAAAAATCGTCGTTCAGTTCAATGGCCTGGCAGGCGAGTGGAGCCAGGGTGAGCGCAAGGAGGGTGAAGCGTTTCATCGAGGGTTTCCCGTTGTTGTGATTGTTCGGGCAGATGCAGGCAAGGCTTCGCCAGCCCCCGCCAAGTGGTGGGGGATGAGTGCGAAGCAGGGTCTTTCTTGTGTTTAGAGCGCGGCGTTGAAGACTTCGCGGCCGGCGAACCAGGTTTTCAGCACCTGGGTGTCGCGCAGGGCTTCGGGCTCGACCTGGAACACGTCGCGGTCGAGGAGGATCAGGTCGGCCTGCTTGCCGGGTGCGAGCGAACCGATCTGCTTGTCGAGGCCAATGGTGCGGGCGGAATTGAGGGTGTAGGCCTGGAACATGGTTTCCCGGTCGATTTCCTCGGCGGCGTTCAGCACGCCTTTCGGACCCTTGCGGCTGACGGCCTGGTAGATCGCCTTCCAGGGTTCGGGCGTGGTCACCGGCCAGTCGCTGGCGCCGGAGATGGTCGCTCCATTCTTCAACAGCGAGCGGGCCGGGTACTGGTACTGGAAGGCCATGGCACTGATGTAGGGCTGCACCAGGTCGATGCTGACTTCATCGGCGCTGGCCCAGTAGAGCTGCATGGACGCGATCACACCGAGCGGCTTGAAGCGGGCGAATTCCTTCGGGTTGACCATCTGCAGATGGGTGACCGAATGGGCGATGCCGCTTTGCCGATCCTTGCGCGCCTGCTCGATGCCGTTCAGGGATTCGCGCACCGCGCGGTCGCCGATGGCATGCACATGCACCAGCCAGCCACGGGCGTCGGCCGCGCTGACCAGCTCGCCGAAGCGCGCCGGGTCGATCAACAGCTCACCGCGCTTGTTCGAGTTCTTGTAAGGATCGAGCATCGCTGCGGTCTGAGCCGGCACTTCGGCTACCCCATCGGCAAAGACCTTGATGCCGGGCAGGGTGAGGTTGGGCAGGCCCTGGAATTGCTGACGCACCAGGTCGAGGGTGTCCAGGTCAGCCGGCTTGCTCTTCGGATTGGCCACCAGCAGGGCGGCGACGTGGGCGGTCAGCTCACCTTTCTCGGCCAGTGCCTTGTACGCCGGCAACACGCCCAGGGTCTGGGCGGTGGGTTTGAAGTCGAACAGGGGCTCGCCCGGTGCGGCATTGGCGGCCGGGTCCATCCACGCGGTGATGCCCAGGCTGAGGTTGTAACGCAGTGCCGAGCGAGCGGCCTTCAACAGTTGCTCGGCCGAGGCTGGCGGGAGCTGCGCCATCACCGGATCGAGCCCGGCATCGGCGAGGAAACCATTGGGCCGGCCGTCGGGATGGTGACCAATGGTGGCCTGTGCTTCGCCCTTCAGGCCCTTCACCCTGGCCGCATCGATACCGGCGCGCTTGAGCATGGCCTGGTTGGCCCAACCGGTGTGGTGATCCCAGCCGAGGAAGAAAATGGGCACGTCGGCCCATTCGCCCTGGTTGAAGCGTTGTTCCATCTCGGCTACCTGGCCCCAGGCAGCTGAAGGCATGCCGCTGACGCTGAGCGCTTCACCATGCCGCGCCTTGCCGTTGTCGCGCCACTGACGCAGGCGCTGCTCCAGTTCCTCCACGGGGATCAGTTGGCCGCCCATGGAGGCCGAGTCCAGTTCGAGGCCGCCGAAGATGGCGTGGGAGTGGGAGTCGATAAAGCCCGGCATCAGTACCTTGCCGCCAATATCGATTACCTGGGTGCCGGATTCCTTGAGACGCAGGACTTCGGCATCACTGCCCACGGCGCGCACCTTGCCGTCTTCCACGGCCACGGCCTGTTGCAGGGCCTGGCCGGGTTCGGCGGTGTAGACCTTGGCGTTGTGCAGGATGAGATCGACCGCCGCGAAGCTTTCCATCGAGGAACAAGCCAGCGCGACGGCCAGGAGGGTAGGGGCGAAGGTTTTCATCGGGCGATTTCCGGTTCTTGTTGGTCTGCCGGTGAGCCTAACCAAGCCGGCGAAGCGGCAGAATGCTATGTTCTCGCACAACTTTTGTGCCGATCCGGAACAGATCAATGGACAAGCTCAGCGCGCTCAACATGTTCGTCGCCACCGCCGAGTACGGCAGCTTCAGTCGTGCCGCCGAGCAGATCGGCAAGACACCCTCGGCGCTGACCAAGGCGGTCGGGCATCTGGAGGCCGAGCTGGGTGTGCGCCTGTTCGAACGCACCACCCGTCGCATGGCGCTGACCGAGGCCGGCCACATCTACCTGGAAGGTGCCCGGCAGGCCCTGATGCAACTGCAACTGGCGGGCGAAGAAGTGGATCAGTTGCAGGACGAGTTGCGCGGCAGCCTGCGCCTCACCGCACCGCCTTCCTTCGGACCGGCCTTCCTGAGCGAGGTGTGCTGCCGCTTCATGAGCGAACACCCGCAGGTGCGCCTGGAGGTGGACCTCAACGACGCCTTCGTCGACCTGATCGATGGCGGCTACGACCTGGCCCTGCGCGACGGGCCGACTGACCTGCCCGGGCTGATCGCCCGGCCGCTGACGGAAAACCGTATCTACCTGTGCGCCAGCCCCGACTACCTGGAACGCAAAGGCGGGACGGTGACCCTGGAAAACTACTTGCAGCACGACTGGCTGATCTTCCAGCATCCGTTGCTCAACCGGCACTTCTGGTGGCTGCTGCGAGACGGCGAGCGCATGCGCTTGCCGCAGCCCGTGCCTAGAATGGCCAGCGACAACTACGACTTTCTGCTCGCCTGCCTCCTGGCCGGCCACGGCTTGCAGGTGATGCCGCAATGGAGTGCGGCGCCCTACCTGGCCAGCGGCGAACTGGTTCGGGTGATGTCCGACTACGAGCTGGAGCCCGACGCCTTTGGCCCGTGGGTTCATGTCCTCTACCTGGCCCATCGCCGCCGCACCCGCAAGGTGCGGGTATTCATCGAAATGCTGGAAAGCTGCCTGCGGGAGAAGGGGATTGCCTGATTTCTGTAGGGGCGATTTCAATCGCCAAGCAGACCGCAGGTCTGCCCCTGAGCGGTAAAGGGGTAGCTACGCCGCCCATGGCGAATGAATTCGCCCCTACAACGAGCAATTTTTTCTGGATAAGCTCGCCTTTCCCGTGACCGCAGCCGAGAACAATTCCATGGCGCAGCAATGGCCGGCAGAAGGCATCGCCCGACTGATCCTCGATGGCTTCGATGATTACCGTGAGCATTTCCGCCAGATCACCGATGGCGCCCGTGCCCGCTTCGAGGAAGCCCAGTGGCAGGCCACGCAGCTTGCGGCGGCCGAGCGGATCGCCCTCTACGAAGTGAAGGTCGGTGAAACCAGCGCGCGGCTGCGTGCGGCCTATGCAATGGACGAGCTGCTGGATGTGCAGCTCTGGCCCCTGGTGAAGAGCGCCTACATCGGTCTGATCGATGTGCGCTTCGACGATGAGCTGTCCGAGACCTGGTACAACTCGATCTTCTGCAGCCTCTTCAGTCATGACCTGATCAGCGACGGCTGCATGTTCATCCACACCACCCGGCCGTCGTTGCGCGTCCACGAGCGCGCGCCGCAGACCCGCAGCTATCGCCCCGCGGGTCGGCTGCATGCGGCGCTTTCGGCAATACTCGACGACTTCCGCTTCGACGTGCATTACGACGATCGCGCCGGTGACATCGAACGCCTCGAAGCCCAGCTGCGCGAGAACTTGCCGGACTGGGTGTGCAAGGACCCGGAGCTGTGCATCGAACTCTTCGCGTCCCCGCTGTTCCGCAACAAGGGCGCCTACCTGGTAGGCCGCATCTACACCCGCGACGAACAGTGGCCGCTGGTGATGCCGTTGCTGCACCGCGAGGGGCGCGGCATCCAGGCCGACGCCATGATCACCGACGAAGCGGAAGTGTCGATCATCTTCTCCTTCACCCGTTCCTACTTCATGGTGGATGTCGCCGTGCCGGCTGAGTTCGTCGGCTTCCTCAAGCGCATCCTGCCGGGCAAGCACATCGCCGAGCTGTACACCTCCATTGGCTTCTACAAGCACGGCAAGTCGGAGTTCTATCGGGCGCTGATCAACCACCTGGCCAACACCGACGACCGCTTCATCATGGCGCCAGGCGTGCGCGGCATGGTGATGAGCGTGTTCACGCTGCCGGGCTTCAACACCGTGTTCAAGATCATCAAGGACCGCTTCGCCCACGCGAAGACGGTGGACCGAAATACCGTGATCGAGAAGTACCGCCTGGTGAAGAACGTCGACCGGGTTGGGCGCATGGCCGATACCCAGGAGTTCGCCGACTTCCGCTTCCCCAAATCCAAGTTCGAGCCGGAGTGCCTGGCGGAGCTGCTGGAAGTGGCGCCGTCCACCGTGGCGCTGGAAGGCGACGTGGTGCTGATCCGCCACTGCTGGACCGAGCGCCGCATGACCCCGCTGAACATCTACCTGGAAAGCGCCAGCGAGGCCCAGGTGCACGAGGCGCTGTATGACTACGGCCTGGCCATCAAGCAACTGGCGGCGGCAAACATTTTCCCCGGTGACATGCTGCTGAAGAACTTCGGTGTCACCCGTCACGGTCGCGTGGTGTTCTACGACTACGACGAAATCTGCTACCTCACCGAGGTGAACTTCCGCATCATCCCGCCGCCGCGTTACCCGGAGGACGAGATGTCCGCCGAGCCCTGGTATTCCGTGGCACCGAACGACGTGTTCCCCGAGGAGTTCCCGCGCTTCCTCTTCGCCGATATCGGCCAGCGCCGCTTGTTCGCCAAGCTCCATGGCGACCTCTATGACGCCGCGTACTGGAAGACACTGCAGGTGGCCATCCGCTCCGGCAAGGTGATCGACGTCTTCCCCTACCGGCGGCAGGAACGGGAACTCACCGAGGCCATACAGTAGGGATCATGGTCGAGCACACCTTCTCCCGCGCGACCTGGCTCAACTCCCTGCACATGTCGGCACTCACCGCCGCACTGTTACAGGAGGAGGGCATCGGAACCGCGGATGTACTGGCCGGCAGTGGCATCAGCGAGCAGGATCTGCTCGAGTTGCAGCGCCTGATCAACCCCGAGCAGGAGCAACAGGTCTACGCCAACGCCGTGCGCCTGCTGCCGCGTCCCGCCCTGGGCCTGACCCTCGGCCTTCGCACGCGTATCTCCGCCTATGGCCTGCTCGGCTACGCGATGCTTTCCGCGCCGACCTTCGGCGAAGCATTGCGCGTCGGCCTCAGTTACCCGGTGCTGCTGGGGACTTACTTCCGCCTGGCCCTGGAGCAGGACGGCGATACCGCCTGGCTCAGCGCCTGCGGTTACAGCGAGGACGAATCCCTGCGGGCATTCAACACCGAAGTCTGCCTGGGCTCGCTCAAGGTCACCTTTGCTGACCTGCTGGGGCAGCCACTTCCATTGCGTGCGGTGCAGCTGGACTACCCCGCCGGCAGCGGCATGCTGCGCCCCTATGCGCGTGGCTTCGGATGCCCGGTGAGCTTTGGCGCCAGCCGCAGTGCGATGGGTTTCGATGCCGCCTGGCTGGCCCGGCGCCTGCCGCTCGCCGACCCGGTGACGCACAAGGAAATGCTCGAACAGTGCCGCCGTCAGAACGTCGAGTTCGCTGCCCGTCGTGCCTGGCTGGAGCGGGTGCGCGGCTTCCTCGCCGCACGCCTGCAGGACCCGCCAGGACTGGAAGAGCTGGCCCGGCAGATGAACTGCTCGTCCCGCAGCCTGCGCCGCCACCTCGCCCAGCAACAGACCAGCTACCAGCAACTGCTGGACGAACTGCGCTTCACCCGTGCCAAGGAAATGCTTCAGCAAGGCGACATGCCTATCTACCGCATCGCCGAAGAACTCGGCTTCAGCGAAACCGCCAGCCTGCGCCACGCATTCCAGCGCTGGAGCGGGCAGCCGCCGAGTCATTTCCGGGGTTGATGGCGGAGGGGTGGCCGTGTAGGGGCGATTTCAATCGCCAAGCGGACCGCAGGTCCGCCCTAGGCGGTGTCGGATTGGCGTCGTTGCCCGTAGGTTGGGCTTCGCGTAGCTCAGCCACAACCTACGGAGGCTGGCGAGGTGCAGCGACATGGAAGGGGTTACTGGCCATTCATGTTGGCCATATCAATCCCCTATTGGCCGTCCTTGCCACTGCGCAAACACCCCCGATTGCCCACAGAATCCCTCCATCAATAACAAGACCCAGATGAGGTGCCCCCCATGTTGACCGTCTACAGCGACGATCACCGTCTCCATTTCGGCCAGTCGGAACTGGTCGATGGCAAGCTCCAGCCCTGCTTCGAAATGCCCAGCCGCGCGGACACCGTGCTGGCACGGGTTCGCCAGCAGGAAATCGGTGAGGTGATCGAGCCGAAAGACTTCGGCCTGGAGCCGGTCCTGCGGGTGCATGACGCCGCCTACGTGGAGTTCCTCAAGGGTGCCTGGGATCGTTGGGCCGCCGAAGGCCATAGCTGCGACATGCTCCCCAGCACCTTCCCGGCGCGCCGCCTGCGCCGCGACGGCCCCATTCCGACCGCGCTGCATGGCCAGCTCGGCCATTACTGCTTCGACACCGAAGCGCCAATCACTGCTGGCACCTGGCAGGCCGTGTACAGCTCCGCCCAGGTGGCGCTGACCGCCCAGGACCACATGCGCCAGGGTGCCAACACCGCCTTCGCCCTCTGCCGTCCGCCGGGACACCACGCCGGTAGCGACTTCATGGGCGGCTACTGCTTCTTCAACAACGCTGCCATCGTCACCCAGGCCTTCCTCGACCAGGGCGCCAAGCGGGTGGCCATCCTCGACGTCGACTACCACCACGGCAACGGCACCCAGGAGCTGTTCTACGAGCGCAGCGACGTGCTCTTCGCCTCGATCCATGGCGATCCGCTGGTGGAATACCCCTACTACCTGGGCCATGCCGATGAGCGCGGCGAAGGCGAGGGCGCCGGCTTCAACCACAACTATCCGCTGCCCCACGGCACCGGTTGGGACGGCTGGTCCGCCGCCCTCGACGATGCCTGCCGCAAGATCGCCGCTTACGCGCCGGATGCCCTGGTGATTTCCCTGGGTGTGGACACCTACAAGGACGACCCGATTTCCAAGTTCAAGCTGGATTCGCCGGACTACATCCGCATGGGCCAACGCATCGCCGCACTGGGCCTGCCGACCCTGTTCATCATGGAAGGCGGCTACGCGGTGGAGGCCATTGGCGTGAACGCGGTGAACGTGCTGCAAGGCTACGAAGGGGCCGCCCAATGAAGGCCCGCATCCTTCTGGCAGGGGCTCTGCTGGGCGCTTCGCTGAGCGCTGTCGCCGAGCCTGAAGTGCGCATCTACAACTGGTTCGACTACATCGGCCCGAACACCCTGAAGGATTTCCAGGCCGACAGCGGGATCAAGCCCCAGTACGACGTCTACGACAGCAACGAAGTGCTGGAAGCCAAGCTGCTTTCCGGCCATTCCGGCTACGACCTGGTGGTGCCCAGCGACGGCTTCCTGCCCAACTACATGAAGGCGGGTGTGTTCCAGCCGCTGGACAAGAGCAAGTTGCCGAACTGGAAGAACCTCAATCCGGCGCTGCTCAAAGTGCTGGCCGCCAAGGACCCGGGCAACCAGTACGTGATGCCCTACATGTGGGGCACCAACGGCATCGCCTACAACGTCGACAAGGTGAAGGCGGTGCTGGGTGAAAACGCGCCGGTGGATTCCTGGGAGCTGATCTTCAACCCGGACAACCTGGCGAAGCTCAAGCAATGCGGCGTGGCCTTCCTCGACTCCCCCACCGAGGTGATTCCGGAAGTCCTGCATTACCTGGGCCTGTCACCCAACAGCCGCAACCCCGCGGACTACGAGAAGGCCGAGGCGCTGTTGGCCCAACTCCGGCCGAACATCACCTACTTCAGTTCGTCGAAGTTCGTCACCGACCTCGCCAACGGCGAAGTCTGCGTGGCCCTGTCCTGGTCGGGCGGTGCGATGCAGGCGGCCGCCCGTGCGAAGGAAGCCGGCAATGGGGTGAAGGTGGAGTACCGCATTCCCAAGGAAGGCACCGCGGCCTGGTTCGACGTGCTGGCGATTCCGAAGGACGCGAAGAACGTCGAGCAGGCTCACGCCTTCCTCAACTACTTGCTGCGCCCGGAAGTGGTGGCGCCGATCTCCGACCATGTCGCCTACGCCAACCCCAACCAGGCGGCAGACTCGTTGATCTCGGCGGAACTGCGCGACAACCCCAACGTCTACCCGCCGGCGGAGGTGCAGGCCAAGCTGTTCTCGGTGGAGATGCTGCCGCCGAAGCTGGAGCGCATCCGTACCCGCACCTGGACCAAGATCAAGACCGGGACCTGACGCCGGTATCTCGTAGGATGGCGTAGAGCGAAGCGAAACCCATCAGCGGATCGATGGGTTTCGCGGGCTCTACCCATCCTACGGTTCTTC
>NZ_BDMA01000054.1:0-5481 GCF_002003485.1 Metapseudomonas resinovorans | reverse complement strand
TCATGACCACGTCCTCAGGACGTGGTTTCCCAAGTTCAAATGAATTCGCTCCCACAAGGAGGCCGCAGCGAACCTCGACTGTAGGGGCGAATTCATTCGCCAAGCAGGCCGAAGGTCTGCCTTTCACCTCGATAGGGGGCAGCTACGCTACCCTTGGCGATTGAAATCGCCCCTACAAAAGCCACGCCCTACACTGAACGCACTTCAAACCAGCCAAGGAGCGCAGCATGATCCTCTCCACCACCCCCACCCTCGAAGGCCGGACCATTCGCGAATACAAAGGCATCGTGGTCGGCGAAGCCATTCTCGGCGCCAACGTATTCCGTGACCTGTTCGCCGGCATCCGCGACATCATCGGCGGCCGCTCCGGCGCCTATGAGAAGGAACTGGCCAAGGCGCGGGAAATCGCATTCGAAGAACTGTCCGAGCACGCCGAGAAGCTCGGCGCCAACGCGGTGGTCGGCATCGATATCGACTACGAGGTGGTCGGGCAGAACGGCAGCATGCTGATGGTGAGCATCAGCGGTACTGCCGTAACAATCTGAGTCAGGACTTCCTGGCCTTCGCCATCTCCTTGTCACGGGCAAGCTTGTAGGCCACGTAGTACTTGTAGATGTTGCCCACGTAATCGACCGTCTCGCGCCCGACCAGGCGCGCGGCGGCGTGCTCGACGTTGCCGAACCAGACGTTCTTGTCCAGCCCCGACTTCTCCGCCAACCGCCGGAACTTGCGCAGGTTGCCCGGTCCCGCGTTGTAGGCAGCAAAGGACATCAGGGTACGGTTGAGCGGCGTCAGCTCGGGATCGTTCAAGTACTTGTCGGCCAGCAGGCGCATGTACTTGCTGCCGGCCTCGATGTTGCGGTCAGCGCTCTTGTCGATTTCCTCGATGGCCACGCTGGGGTCGGCGGCGGTGCTGGGCAGCAGTTGCATCACCCCTACCGCACCACGATGACTGCGCGCCTCCTGATTGAGCTGGGACTCCTGGAATCCCTGCGCCATCAGCATCAGGTAGTCGAAGTCGTAGGTCCCGGCGTGCTTCTCGAAAATGCCAACCAGCGCGGCGAAGCGCTTCAACTCCTCCTCATCGGTGGCATCGAACAGCTCCTTGCTGTTCTTCACGTACTTGTTGCGCAGGCTGTTGCCGAAGGTGGTCCCCAGCTTGTGAGTCTTGACGAACCCGTCCAGCACCTTGAGGAGCTGCGGGCTCTCCTTGCGGATGGCCCAGGCGAGCTGAATATCGTCGCGGACGGGCATGTCCACATGGATATCCAGGTCGACGAGCACGCTCTTCCAGGTCTCGGCGATGTAGCGGTCCACCACTACCGCGTTGATCAGGCCGGCGTTGACCATCTCCAGCAGGTCCTCGGACTCCAGGTTCTCGTCCGCCGGCTTGATCACGATGGGCTCCAGTCCCTTTTCCCGGAAACTGGCATTGAGTTCGATCAGGTGCTCGTAGTAGCTGCTGGATGGCCGCACCATCACCTCCTTGCCCGCGAGGTCATCCAGCTTCTCGATCGTCATGCTCTTCGGCCCGGTGACCACCACTTCACGCACGCCACTGGCGAAGGGGGCGGTGAAGTCCACCATTTGCTGGCGTTTGTCGGTGATCGACAGACCGCCAGCGGCAATGTCCCCCTCCCCTTCGACGAGTTTGGAAAGCAGTTCGCCGCGACCGACCGGAATGAACGCGACACGCCACTGCAAGGACTTGTTCTTGTTGGGGTGTTTCTTGTTCAGCCAGGTCTCCAGCGCCTTGCCGATCTCGTAGGCGATGCCCCGCTGGCGTCCCCGATCCACCGCGAAGAAGGTCTTGCTGTAGGGCACCAGGATGCGCACCAGGCGTCGCTCGCGCATGCCCTCGAAGTCCCCTGTCCAGGCCTTGGGCAAAGGAAGCACCAAGGCATCGACCTCCGCCTCCTCGGCCTTGCTCAGCTCCGCGCTGGGGAGCTCCTCAGCCCAAGCTCCCCGCGCCAGCATCAACACGGCCAACACCAGCAACAGCAGGTAACGCATCGACCTCACGACACACCACCTTCACCGCCATGGGGCGGTGCAAATCAGAAGACTTCCTCGATCATCCGGAATGGATAAGACGCCGACTTGTACTTGCCCAGTTTGCCGCGCTTGGGCAGCTCAATTTTCTGATCGCGGGTCAGGTCCTTGTAGGGGATCTGCTTGATCAGGTGGGTGATGATGTTCAGCCGCACCCGCCGCTTGTCCTCCGAATGCGCCATGTACCAGGGCGCCCAGGACGAATCGGTGGCGGCGAACATGTCGTCGCGGGCACGGGTGTAGTCGTCCCAGCGTGCATATGACTTGAGGTCCATGGGCGACAGCTTCCAGATCTTGCGCCCATCGTCGATACGGTCCTTGAGCCGGCGGGTCTGTTCCTCGGCGCTCACCTCCAGCCAGTATTTGAGCAGGATGATTCCGGACTCGACCATCATCTTCTCGAACAGCGGCGCGACCGTGAGGAACTTGTGCGTTTGCTCCTCGGTGCAGAAGCCCATGACCCGCTCGACACCGGCGCGGTTGTACCAGCTGCGGTCGAATATCACGATTTCACCGGCCGCCGGCATATGCGGAAGATAGCGCTGTATGTACATCTGGGATTTTTCCCGCTCGGTCGGCGCCGGTAGCGCTACTACACGAAATACCCGGGGACTGACCCGTTCGGTGATGGCCTTGATGGTTCCGCCCTTGCCGGCGCCGTCGCGACCTTCGAAGACAATGCACACCTTGAGCCCTTCGGCTACGACCCACTGCTGGAGCTTCACCAGCTCCACATGCAGCCGCTTGAGCTCGCTCTCGTACTCCTTGCGCCCCAGGCTTTCCTGTTCCGCCGCTTCTTTTCCGGACGCCTTCTTCTTGCCCTTCGCCATGACCTTCTCCGTTGTTATGGACGTGATCAGTAAAAGCTAGCTGACGGCTGGCGACTTGCAGGGGCGTCTGCTCACTCTCCGTCGGCAGCTCCCCGGAAAGCACAACGCCCCGACCTGCCGGGGAGGTCGGGGCGTTGCTGAAGGGCTACCTCAAGCGGTCATTCGGCCAGGCTGAGGTCTGCCGTCGGTTCCGCTTTGCTGCGGGTGGCCAGGCAGTAGTAGAGCGGCGCGGTCACCAGCAAACCGGCCAGCCAGGAGAGGTCTACGCCTTCGATGTAATTGGCATAGGGCCCGGCATAGAGCGCAGTGTTGGCGAATGGCAGTTGCACCAGGATGCCGATGAAGTAGGCGGTGATGGCGTGCGGGTTGAAGCGACCGTAAATGCCGCCATCGGCCCGGAAGATCGACGCGATGTCGTAGCGCCCGCGCTTGATCAGATAGAAGTCCACCAGATTGATGGTGGCCCACGGCACCAGGACCAGCAGCAGCGCCAGGATCAGGCCGATGAAGTGGGAGATGAAGTTGGCCGAGGCTCCCAGGGCCATGACACAGCAGCCAGCCAGTACGACGGACGACAGGACTACTCGCACGCGGATGCTCGGCGTCCAGGCGCCGGCGAAGGTCTGGATCGAGGTGACGATGGACAATACCGCGCCGTACAGGTTGAGGGCGTTGTGGCTGATGATGTTGAGCAGGAACAGCACCATCAGCACCGGCCCCAACACGCCCGTGGCCTGCTTCACCGCCGCCATGGCCTCGGTGCCTTCTGGGGTCGCCAACACGGCTACCGCACCAAAGCTGAAAGACAAGATGGTGCCCAGGCACGCGCCGAAGTAAGTGGCCCAGAACGGCTTGGCAATACCGATGCTGGCGGGCAGGTAGCGTGAGTAATCGGAGACGTAGGGCGAGAAGCTCAGTTGCCAGATGATTCCCAGGCAGATGGTCGCGAGGAACCCCGACAGGTTGAACGCGCCACGGCTGAAGAAGTCCGCCGGCAGCTCGCTGCAGAAGATGGTAATGAAGCCGGCCAGCAGTGCGCCGCCCATCACCCAGGTCCCGATGCGGTTGAGGGTGTGGATGAAGCGGTAGCCGACCACACCGATGGCTGTCGCGCTGATGGCGCCGATGATGATCGCCGCCGGCAGTGGCACGACAGGAGCGATGCCATGGATCGACTCGCCGGCCAGGACGATATTGGAAATAAAGAAGCCGAGATAAATCACCGCCGCGAACAGCACGATCAGCAGCGCTCCGTAACGACCGAACTGGCCGCGACTCTGGACCATCTGCGGGATGCCCATCTGCGGCCCCTGGGCCGATGCCAGGGCAATGAAGACACCACCGATCATGTGCCCCAGCACAATGGCCAGCAGGCCCCAGAGCAGGTCGAGGTGGAAGACCTGGACCACCATGGCCCCGGTGACGATCGGCAATGGAGCAATATTGGTGCTGAACCAGAGCGTGAACAGGTCACGGGCCTTGCCGTGGCGCTCGGCGGGTGGCACGTAGTCGACGGTATGGTTCTCGATCAGCGTCTGCTGGGAATTCTCGGACATCGTCTTGCCTTGCTTATTGTCTTTGTAGAAAAGCCACGAAGGGGCGCAATCGGGGGTTGTGCTGACGGCGGCAGCCACCCGAAAACGAACACCATATTATGGTATTCCAAGACTCAGACAAGGCTTTTTTGGACGTCAAACTGTACTGAAAATGCGCTTTTGAGTAGCTGAATCGATCCACCATATCTTGGCAATGGCCCGTATTCAGTGGCTTACAGCGAACCTGACAACGTTCGTCGGGCGGGAGAAGACGCAGAAAAATTCCACTTGCATTGAAAGTATTACGGTATACCATCAGACACAGATGCGCTGCCGGTCGCAGCCACTTGCTCCCGATAGGTACCCGAAATGATCGACACCAATGCCTACAAACAAGTCATGGGCTCCTTCCCTTCCGGCGTCACTGTCATCACCACCCTGGATGACGACGGCCAGATCGTCGGGCTGACCGCCAGCGCCTTCAGTTCCCTGTCCATGGACCCGGCCCTGGTGCTGTTCTGCCCCAACTACAGCTCCGATTCCTATCCGGTGCTGATCAAGAGCAAGCGCTTCGCCATCCACCTGCTTTCCGCCGACCAGCGCGACGAAGCTTATGCCTTCGCGAGGAAAGGCAAGGACAAGGCCCAGGGCATCGACTGGACCCTGAGCGAACTGGGCAACCCGATCCTGGCCAATGCCACCGCCATCATCGAATGCGAACTGTGGCGCGAATACGAAGGCGGCGACCACGCAATCCTGGTGGGCGCGGTGAAGAACCTCATCGTTCCCGAGCAGGACGTGATCCCGATGATCTACTGCCGCGGCAAGATGGGCGCGCTGCAGGCCTTCGCCTGACATCAAGTTGATGTGTGCTTTGAATCCCGCCCCCTTGATTGGGGGCTTTTTTTGCCTGCGAATCGGGGCTTTTGCTGTAGGGGCGAACTCATTCGCCAACCTACGGGAAGTTCGTGCTGAACTCGGCCTCCCTCACCCCAGCCATCTCCCAGAGGGA
Source organism: Metapseudomonas resinovorans (assembly GCF_002003485.1). Taxonomy (GTDB): domain Bacteria; phylum Pseudomonadota; class Gammaproteobacteria; order Pseudomonadales; family Pseudomonadaceae; genus Metapseudomonas; species Metapseudomonas resinovorans_D. The sequence goes on along the minus strand of NZ_BDMA01000054.1, from coordinate 52 downwards.
GAGGGAGTGAAGTGGCCTAATGATTCTGGACACCCCGATAGGGCGTTAAGCT
>NZ_BDMA01000053.1:0-83770 GCF_002003485.1 Metapseudomonas resinovorans | reverse complement strand
GTAATCGCGCTGGCTACGTCGTACACCTTCTGCCATGGAGCGCTCCTGAAAATAAGGGCAAAGGTGTAAACCTTATTCAGGACGGGACACCAGGCAGAAAAAAGCCGGCTTTCGAGCCGGCTTTTTCTTGTCCGCGATTCGGCCTATTTCACCAGGCGCCAGCAGAAGGGGTAACGATACGCCTGACCTTCGTTGGCCTTGATCCCGGCGATGATGGTCAGCACCAGCGCACCAATACTCACCAGGCCGAGCAGCGGGAAGCCGATCACTATCAGCATCAACAGGAAGCACAGCACAACGGCCAGTGCCACGGTGATCTGGAAGTTCAGCGCTTCCTTGCCCTGGGCGTCGACGAAAGGATCGAGGTCCTTCTTGATCTGCCAGACGATCAGGGGCCCCAGCAGATTGCCGAAGGGAAACACCAGGCCGAGGAAGGCGGAGAAATGGCAGAACATCGCCCATTGCCGTACTTCCCGGTTCGGCTCCTGATACTGAGTAGGTTCGTCCATTCCCACGTCTCCTCGTGCGGATTTGCTGTCAGTCGGCCAGCGCCGCGCGCTGCAGCTCGAACAGCTCGTTCAGGCCCTTGCGCGCCAGGTCGAGCATGGCGGTCAGCTCTTCCGGCTGGAACGGGGCACCTTCGGCGGTGCCCTGGACTTCGATGAAGCCGCCGGCATCGGTCATGACCACGTTGAGGTCGGTCTCGGCGGCAGCGTCTTCAAGGTAATCCAGGTCCAGCACCGGCTCGCCCTGGTAGATGCCCACGGAAACGGCGGCGACCATCTGCTTCAGCGGCTCGCCTTTCAGTGCGCCGCGCTTCTTCAGCACCTTCAGCGCATCGACCAGGGCCACCATGGCACCGGTGATGGAAGCGGTACGAGTGCCACCGTCGGCCTGGATCACATCGCAATCCAGATAGATGGTGTTCTCGCCCAGCTTGGTCATGTCCAGCGCAGCGCGCAGCGAGCGGCCGATCAGACGCTGGATCTCCAGGGTGCGACCACCCTGTTTGCCACGGCTGGCCTCACGCTGGTTACGCTCGCCGGTAGCGCGCGGCAGCATGCCGTACTCGGCGGTCAGCCAACCCTGGCCCTGGCCCTTGAGGAAGCGCGGCACGCCGGACTCGACGCTGGCCGTGCAGATCACCTTGGTATCCCCGAATTCCACCAGCACCGAGCCTTCGGCATGCTTGGTGTAGTTGCGGGTGATGCGGATCGGACGCAGCTGTTCGGCCGCGCGGCCACTGGGACGTTTCATTCGGGCTTACCTGTTCGGGAGAAATCTGCCCGCCATTATAGAGGCCCTCGGGCATGGGGGACATCGCCGCGTTGGGAGGCACAGGCCGCCTGGGCTACAATCCCTTCCTTTGATCGTCGAAACCGAGAGGAAACCCCATGGTGCACAGCATGACCGCCTTCGCCCGCGTTGAACGGGCTGGCTCCCACGGCACCCTGAGCTGGGAACTGCGCTCGGTCAACCACCGCTATCTCGAACCCCACCTGCGCCTGCCGGAAGCCTTCCGCGACCTGGAAGGCCCCGTGCGCGACGCCCTGCGCCAGGGGCTGTCGCGCGGCAAGGTGGAAATCACCCTGCGCCTGGCCGAAGAGAGCGCCGGCAAGCCGCTGCAAGTGGACCGTGAACGCGCCGGCCAGCTAATCAAGGCCGCCGAAAGCGTCGCCGCGCTGATCCAGCAACCGGCACCGATCAATCCCCTGGAAGTCCTCGCCTGGCCGGGCGTACTGGTGGCCGATGCCGCAGACCCGCAGGCACTCAATGCCGCCGCCATGGAAGCCTTCTCCCAGGCGCTCGAAGAACTGAAGAAGGGCCGCGCCCGCGAAGGAGCCGAGCTGGCCCGCCTGCTCAACGACCGCCTGGACGCCATGCAGGAAGACGTCACCGCCCTGCGCGCCCTAGTCCCGCAGATGCTTGCCGCCCAACGGCAGAAGATCCTCGACCGCTTCGCCGAGATGAAGGCCGAACTCGATCCGCAACGATTGGAGCAGGAGATGGTCCTACTGGCGCAGAAGAGCGACGTCGCCGAAGAGCTGGACCGCCTCGGCACCCACATCAGCGAAGTCCGTCGCGTGCTCAAGGCCGGTGGCGCAGCCGGCCGCCGCCTGGACTTCCTGATGCAGGAACTCAACCGCGAAGCCAACACCCTGGGCTCCAAGGCCTTCGACCCGCGCAGCACCCAGGCTGCGGTCAACCTCAAGGTGTTGATCGAGCAGATGCGCGAACAAGTCCAGAATATCGAGTAAGAGACCGCCCCCATGACCGCCACTCCCGGCACCCTGTACATCGTTTCCGCTCCCTCCGGCGCCGGCAAGACCAGCCTGGTCAAGGCGCTGATCGACGCCGAGCCCAACATCCGCGTTTCGGTTTCCCACACCACCCGCGGCATGCGCCCGGGCGAGGTGGACAGCGTCAACTACAACTTCGTGAGCCGCGAAGAGTTCGTGCAGATGCTCGAACACGGCGACTTCCTGGAGCACGCTGAAGTCTTCGGCAACCTCTACGGCACGTCCCAGCGCTGGGTCCAGCAGACCCTGGCCGAAGGCCATGACCTGATCCTCGAGATCGACTGGCAAGGCGCCCAGCAGGTCCGTCGCCTGATGCCCCAGGCCAAGTCCATATTCATCCTGCCGCCGAGCCAGGAAGCCCTGCGCCAGCGCCTCGACAACCGCGGCCAGGACAGCGAGGAGATCATCGAGCGCCGCATGCGCGAGGCGGTCAGCGAGATGAGCCATTACGTCGAGTACGACTACCTGGTAATCAACGACGACTTCGCCACCGCCCTGGAAGACCTCAAGGCCATCTTCCGCGCGAACCAGCTGCGCCACGACTCGCAACAGGTCCGCCACGGCGCCCTGCTCGCCCGCCTGCTCGACTAGCCGCACGAGTCTCTATCGCCGCCATAGCTGGCTCCCGCACTTGCCTTGAGCCACACTCCACCCGCAAAGCGCCGAAAATCGGCGCTTCCCTAATTGCTGGCGATTTTTTAGACTATTCAGTCCGCTCGCCCAATTGGGCAAAGCATCAGCCATTCATTTCGTGCTACGAGGAACACCATGGCCCGCGTTACCGTTGAAGATTGCCTGGACAACGTCGATAACCGCTTCGAGCTGGTCATGCTCGCCACCAAGCGTTCCCGTCAGCTGGCCACCGGCGGCAAAGAGCCGAAGGTAGCCTGGGAAAACGACAAGCCGACCGTAGTCGCCCTGCGCGAAATCGCTGCCGGCCTGGTCGACTATGACGTCATCGCCCAGGAAGACATCGTTGAAGAAGAGCCGCTGTTCGCCGCATTCGAGGACGAGGCCAACGAGGCCCTCTGATTCCATGCCGGGTCGACGTCGCACGGCGCAGGGTAACGAAGGCCGGCAAGGAGAAATATCTTGCCGAGCATAGACACTCTCGCCGAACGACTTTCGACCTACCTCGGCGCGGACCAGGTCAACCTGGTACGCCGAGCCTACTTCTATGCCGAGCAGGCCCACGACGGCCAGCGCCGCCGCAGCGGTGAAGCCTACGTCACCCACCCGCTCGCCGTAGCCAGTATCCTCGCCGACATGCACATGGACCATCAGAGCCTGATGGCCGCGATGCTGCACGACGTGATCGAGGACACCGGCATCGCCAAGGAAGCGCTTTGCTCGCAGTTCGGCGAGACCGTCGCCGAGTTGGTGGACGGGGTCAGCAAACTGACCCAGATGAACTTCGAGTCCAAGGCCGAAGCCCAGGCCGAGAACTTCCAGAAGATGGCCATGGCCATGGCGCGCGACATCCGCGTGATCCTGGTCAAGCTGGCCGACCGCCTGCACAACATGCGCACGCTGGAAGTGCTGTCCGGCGAGAAGCGCCGGCGCATCGCCAAGGAAACCCTGGAAATCTACGCCCCCATCGCCAACCGGCTGGGCATGCACAGCATGCGCGTGGAATTCGAGGACCTCGGCTTCAAGGCCATGCACCCGATGCGCTCGGAGCGCATTCGCGCAGCGGTGCGCCGCGCCCGCGGCAACCGCAAGGAAATCGTCAACAAGATCGAGGAATCGGTGACCAACTGCCTGCGCCGCGAAGGCATGGAAGGCGAGGTCATCGGCCGCGAGAAGCACCTCTACAGCATCTACAAGAAGATGCGCGGCAAGCGCCGGGCGTTCAATGAAATCATGGACGTCTACGCCTTCCGCATCATCGTCGACAAGGTCGACACCTGCTACCGCGTGCTCGGCGCCGTGCACAACCTGTACAAGCCGCTGCCGGGCCGCTTCAAGGACTACATCGCGATTCCCAAGGCCAACGGCTACCAGTCGTTGCATACCACCCTGTTCGGCATGCACGGCGTGCCCATCGAGATCCAGATCCGCACTCGCGAAATGGAAGAGATGGCCAACAACGGCATCGCCGCCCATTGGCTATACAAGTCCACCGAGGACGACCAGCCCAAGGGCACCCATGCCCGGGCCCGTCAGTGGGTCAAGGGCATCCTGGAACTGCAGCAACGCGCCGGTAACTCGCTGGAGTTCATCGAGAGCGTGAAGATCGACCTCTTCCCCGACGAGGTCTACGTGTTCACGCCCAAGGGCCGGATCATGGAGCTGCCAAAAGGCTCCACAGCGGTCGACTTCGCCTACGCGGTGCACACCGACGTCGGCAACACCTGCATCGCCTGCCGTATCAATCGCCGCCTGGCGCCCCTCTCGGAACCGCTGCAGAGCGGCGAGACCGTGGAAATCGTCACGGCACCCGGCGCGCGGCCGAACCCCGCCTGGCTTAACTTCGTCGTGACCGGCAAGGCCCGCACCCACATCCGCCACGCCCTCAAGCAGCAGCGTCGCTCCGAATCCATCAGCCTCGGCGAGCGCCTGCTGAACAAGGCCCTGGCCGGGTTCGAAAGCCATCTGGACAAGATCAGCCCCGAGCGCATCCAGGCCGTGCTCAGCGAGTACCGTCTGGACGTGATCGAAGACCTGCTGGAAGACGTCGGCCTCGGCAACCGCATGGCCTATGTAGTCGCCCGCCGTCTGCTGGCCAGCGACGGCGAGCAGTTGCCGAACCCCGAAGGTCCGCTGGCGATCCGCGGCACCGAGGGCCTGGTGCTGAGCTATGCCAAGTGCTGCACGCCGATTCCGGGCGACCCCATCGTCGGCCACCTTTCCGCTGGCAAAGGCATGGTGGTGCACCTGGAAAACTGCAAGAACATCAGCGAAATCCGGCACAACCCGGAGAAATGCATCCAGCTGTCGTGGGCCAAGGACGTTGCCGGCGAGTTCAACGTCGAGCTGCGCGTCGAGCTGGAGCACCAGCGCGGCCTGATCGCCCTGCTGGCCAGCAGCGTCAATGCCGCCGACGGCAATATCGAGAAGATCAGCATGGACGAGCGCGATGGTCGCATCAGCGTGGTCCAGCTGGTGGTCAGCGTGCACGACCGCGTGCACCTGGCGCGAGTGATCAAGAAGCTGCGCGCGCTCAAAGGGGTGATCCGTATCACCCGCGTGCGGGCGTAGCTGATCCCAAGAGCCCCAAGGAGTTCTCATGAGCAAGACCGTCATCAGCAGCGACAAGGCACCTGCCGCCATCGGCACTTACTCTCAGGCCATCAAGGCCGGCAACACCGTCTACATGTCCGGCCAGATCCCGCTGGACCCGAAAACCATGGAACTGGTCGAAGGCTTCGAAGCCCAGACCGTTCAGGTGTTCGAAAACCTGAAGGCCGTGGCCGAAGCCGCCGGCGGCTCCTTCAAGGACATCGTCAAGCTGAACATCTTCCTGACCGACCTGTCCCACTTCGCCAAGGTCAACGAAGTCATGGGCCGTTACTTCGAACAGCCCTACCCGGCTCGTGCAGCCATCGGCGTTGCCGCCCTGCCGCGTGGCTCCCAGGTGGAAATGGACGCCATCCTGGTCCTCGAATAAGAGCCTCCTGTGCCACGGGCCGTCTGCCCGTGGCATCGTTCCGGAAGGAATCCGTCATGCGTCACACCCTCCCCCTGCTGCTCTGCGCGGCCATTCTTGGCGGCTGTTCCAGCACCCCGTCGGACCCCAGCGGCATCTGGATCAACCAGGCGGCCATCAATGCCGCAGCCAAAGATGGCAAGCTGCGCGAGTCGCTGCTCGCCTACGGCCCGAACCTGGAGTGGCAGATCGACCAGAAGACAGGCGAAGCCCACTACAGCAATGGTTTCGAGCTGGGCGAAGGACGCCTCGCAGCCCAGGAAGATGGCGCCTGGCGAGTGGATTTCTACGGCGACTACCACGAAGAACTCGAAGTGGACGGCCCGGAACTGGTGCAGAAAGCCAGCGAAAACCTCCCCGAGCAACGCTTCGTCCACCCGGACAAGTCTCCCGTAGACGGCGCACCACCGGGCAGTGCATTCGAGCACGCGCTCTACACCGCCTACCTCGGCGGCACCTGGAAAATCGTCGACGGCCAGGGCCAGGGTGCCCTGGTCAAGTTCAACCCCGATGGCAGCCTCGAAGGCTTCCCGGGCGCTGATCGCTACGCGCTCTGCCTCGCGGGTGATTGCGCTGCCATGAGTGGCGAGAACGACAGCATCTGGCTGCAGAACGGCAACCAGGGCGCGGCATGGATCTTCGTCCACGACGGTGATGAGCTGGAAATCCTCGAAGCGCGCAACCGCGCGCATATCGACGAGATGCCCGAATACTCCCCCGGCAAACGCGCCTGGCTGCTGGAGCGCGACTGAGCATCTCCCGCGACACGTATGTAGGAGCGAGCTCTGCTCGCGAAGCTTCGCGCCGAACCGATCGCGAGCAGAGCTCGCTCCTACACGCCGGCTAGCAGCCATGCCCCCAGCGCCAGCAACAACGCACCGCAAAGCCTATCCAGCGCCCTGACCCGCAACTGCAGCCAACCACGCCAGCGCGGATAGCCGAGCAGCCGCACCAGCGCCATATCCCAGAACAGCACCACCGCGGTCATCCAGGCCATGCTCATGGCCAGCCCCCAACCCGGCATCGCCGCATTGCGCAGGACGCCGAACAGGCCTGCGTAGAAGATCGGCAGTTTGGGGTTGAGGCTGCTGGCCAGCAGTCCCTCGGAAAATCCGAGCCGCCACGATCCGCGCTCCCCCGCCTCGGTCTGCGGCAGCTCCAGCTCGCGGGTCGCCAGCAACGCCTGGGCGCCAATCCAGATGAAGTAGCCGCCGCCAACCAATTGCAGCACCTGCCAGAACGCCCCGTCTGAAACGGGCAAAAGGCTGAGAGCGAGCAACACCAGCAGCATGCTCAGCAGATTGGCCAGCGCGATGCCCGCCGCTACGCCGTCGGCGTGGCGCAATCCCCTGACCAGACCGGCGCGCAGCAGCAGGAAAAAATCCGGACCTGGCGACAGCAGCGCGGCGAAATGGGTACTGGCGACCAACAGGAACAACGCGAGCATGGCTTCTGACCTCCGTGAAATACGGCGGCCAGTGTCGAGGCCAGGCATTGGGGTGGTCTTGGAGAAAACTCAGAGTCTGATCACGATTTCGCGAGCTAGAGCCATGCAAGGCAAAAGCAGGCGAGGAAGCGGAGTTTACGAGTTGTAAATGAGCATTCCGACCGGGCTGGCGCTCCAGCCTGCTTTTAACGCGGCAGGGCCGACGCGCAGCAGATCGTGGACAGATCTCTCAGGTGCGTGCAGCGCGGCGGAACTGCCCCGGCGTCACGCCGGTGAAACGCTTGAAGGTGCCGGAGAAGTGCGCCTGGTCGTAGAACCCCAAGAATAGCGCCACCTCCAGCGGTGGCTGCCCAGCCAGCAACAGGCGCTTGGCCTCGCGTATCCGCCGCTGCAGCAGGTAGGTGTGCGGCGGCACGCCGTAGGCGCGGCGGAAGGCGTCGATCAAGTGACGCGGATGCCGCTGCACCAGGCCGGCCAGATGGTCGAGGCTGACGGTATCGGCGTAGTGAACCTCCAGGTAGTCGCGCAGGAAACGCGTCACGCCGCCATCCCGGGATGCGGGTGCCGCTGCACGCAGGCCGCCGTGACGGACGAACGCCCGTTTGAGCACGTCCAGCAGTTCGCTCTCCAGCGCCAGCGCATCGCCGCGTTCGAACTCCGCCGCCAGACGAGCCAGTCCGGCCGCTACCTGGCCGTCATCGACCGGATTCAGCTCGCGGAAACCATCGGGCAAGCGCTTGCGCCCAAGCAGAGCAGGCAGGCGCGACTCTTCGACATAGAGCATGCGATAGACCAGCCGCTCGGACTCGGCATGACCGGTGTGAGGCTCCTCGGGGTTCATCAGCGACAGCGTGCCGGCCGGCAGCGCATGACGCTCGCCCCGGCACTCATAGCCACCTACGCCATGCAGAATGGCGCCGATGGCGAAGGCGTCGTGGCTGTGACGACCGAACGGCTGCCCGGAAAAATCCGCATGAAACAGCTCCACCCCGGGAAGCCAGGGGCGCGCCAGCATGCGGTTGGCATCCATGTTCAGGCGTCGCCGAGGATCGCCGCGTAGCCTTCGCGGTAGCTCAGGTAACGCGGGGCCCAGCCCAAGGCTCGGGCACGGGCGTTGCTGCAGCGCTTGCTTCCGGAGCGACGCACCGTCGACTCGTCGGCCCACTCGGTGACGCCCATCCGCTCGCGCAGCCAGCCGACCACTTCGTGCAGCGGCGCCGGCGCATCGTCGACCCCGATATAGCAGTCGTCCAGCACCACACCGTTGGCATCAGCCTTGAGCAGATGTGCCAGCAAGCCAGCGCAGTCGTCGACATGGATACGGTTGGCATACAGCGGCGGCTCGCTGACCACGCGATAGCCCATGCGCACCTGCTTGAGCAGCCATTCGCGGCCAGGCCCGTAGATGCCGGTAAGGCGCACGCAGGTAGCGGGAAGACCGCTCTGCAGGGCCAGGCGCTCGGCTTCCAGCATCACCTGGCCGGAGAAACCTTCGACCTCGGCAGGGGATGTCTCGTCGATCCACTCGCCGTCTCGCTGGCCATAGACCCCGCTGCTGGAGACGAACAGGACGCGCCGCGGCACCTGTCCATGTTGGGCAAGCCAGGCAAGCACGTGACGCAGGCCCTCGACGTAGGCCGAGCGATAGCCTGCCTCATCGTGCTGGTTGGCCGCCGCGCAGTAGACCAGGTAGTCCAGCGGCCCCTGGGGCCAGTCCGGCGGGCAGTCGGCACGCTCCAGGTCGCCGGCTACCGGCAAAACGCCGGTTGGCAGGGCCGACACCTGGCGCCGCAGTCCATGGACCGTCCAGCCAGCCTGCAGCATTTCGGTGGCCAGGCGGCTGCCAACATCGCCGCAGCCGGCGATCAGGAGGGAAGCGGACATCGGGAAAGCTCCGAAAAAGTCCTCAGGATAGGGCCATGGCCGGCGATCGCCAATCACTCGCGGCAAGCCATCGAATCGCCAAACGGCATTGGGATCGATACATAGTCACTTTTACAAACAAGAATTACTTGCAATAATGCAAACCCTTCGGTCCAGGCTGATACCCCAATGCCAATGGACGAAACCGCTTTCTTTCCTTCAGGTCCGGCCAGCATGAAACCCAACGCTCGCAACGTACAGCCCAACATTGCCTCCCGCCCGCCACGCCTGCTGGCGGCCCTGCTGATCAGCATGATGCTGGTGCCCAGCGCCTCCTTCGCCGAGGAGCCGACTGCCCAGAGCGTTCCGGCCGCCGCCAGCCAGCCCGCTGCCCCGGCTAATGCCGCCACCCCGACTGCCGACGGCAGCGCAGTGCCGGCCGGTGCTGCCGCGCTCGACCCGACTGCCATTCCGACCGACCCGCTGGCCGCCGAGGCTGAAGGCGAGCTGATGCTGGCTCACGACCTGTCCCCCTGGGGCATGTACCAGAACGCCGATATCGTGGTGAAGGCCGTGATGATCGGCCTGGCCCTGGCCTCTGTCCTGACCTGGACCGTGTGGATCGCCAAAGGCTTCGAGCTGGTCGCCGCCAAGCGCCGTCTGCGCCGCGAACTGGGCACCCTGAAATCCGCGCGCACCCTGAACGAGGCCGGCGAGAAGGTCAGCAACGGCAGCTGCGTCTCCCACCAGCTGGTGCAGGACGCCCAGGAAGAGGTGAAGCTCTCCGCCAACACCCGTGAGAAAGAAGGCATCAAGGAACGCGTCAGCTTCCGCCTCGAGCGCCTGGTCGCCGCCAGCGGTCGCCAGATGAGCCAAGGCACCGGCGTGCTTGCCACCATCGGCTCCACCGCGCCCTTCGTCGGCCTGTTCGGCACCGTCTGGGGCATCATGAACAGCTTCATCGGCATCGCCAAATCCCAGACCACCAACCTCGCAGTGGTCGCCCCCGGTATCGCCGAAGCCCTGCTGGCCACGGCCCTGGGCCTGGTCGCCGCGATTCCGGCCGTGGTCATCTACAACGTCTTCGCCCGCTCCATCGCCGGCTACAAGGCGCAAGTGTCCGATGCTTCGGCCCAGGTCCTGCTGCTGGTCAGCCGCGACCTCGACCATCACACGGCCGACCGTGGCCAGTCTCCGCAAATGGTCAAAGTAGGCTGAGTCCATGGGAATCCATCTGAACGATGGTGGCGATGATCTCCAGGAAACCCACGAGATCAACGTCACCCCCTTCATCGACGTAATGCTGGTGCTGCTCATCATCTTCATGGTGGCGGCCCCCCTGGCCACGGTGGACATCAAGGTCGACCTGCCCGCCTCTACCGCCAAGCCCGCGCCCAGGCCGGACAAGCCGATCTACCTGAGCATCAAGGAAGACAAGAGCCTGTACCTGGAGAACGAGCAGGTCACCGAAGAGCAACTGGCCGGCGTGCTGGACAAGCTGACCAAGGCCGACAAGGAAAAGACCATCTTCGTGCGCGGCGACAAGGTCGTCGAATACGGTCGCCTGATGGAGGTCATGGATGCTCTGCGCAGCGCCGGCTACCTGAAGATCGGCCTGGTCGGACTCGAGACGGTCGGGACTAAATGAGCCAAGGCAAACGCAAGCTGTCGCAATGGGGCGTCAGCCTGGTGGTCGTGCTCGGCCTGCACATCGGCCTCGGCCTCTGGGCGCTCTACTGGCGCCCCCATGCCGAGCCGATCGAGCTGCCGCCCGCCGCCATGATGGTGGAGCTGGAGCCCTTGCCGGCCCCCGCGCCCTTGCCGGCGCCACCGCCGCCGCCCCAGGTCGAGCCCGAACCCGAACCGCTGCCCAAGCTGGTGGAAGTGCCGAAGCCGAAGATCGCCATCGCGCCCAAGCCGAAACCCAAGCCCAAGCCGCCGAAGCCGAAACCGCCGGAGCCCAAGCCTGAGAAGCCGCAGGAAACCGAGAGCGTGAAGGAAAACGTCGCTGCGCCCACCAAGGCCCCGAGCGACACCAAGCCCGCTGCCCAGCAGCAGGCCGCTTCCAGCGCACCTTCGGACGCCAAGCCGACCTGGCAGAGCAAGCTGCTGGCACACCTGGCGCGCTACAAGCGTTACCCGGACGACGCCCGCCGCCGCGGCTTCGAAGGGGTCAACCGCCTGCGCTTCGTGGTCGATGGCGAAGGCAAGGTGATCTCCTACACCCTGGTGGGCAAGTCCGGCAGCGCCTCGCTGGACCGCGCCACGCTGGAGATGATCCGGCGCGCTCAGCCGCTGCCGCCGCCCCCGCCTGAGCTGCTCAACAACGGCTCCCTCGAAGTGGTCGCGCCCTTCGTCTACTCGCTGGACCGGCGCTGACTCCCAAGCGCCTGCGCACCTCGCGCAGGCGCTTGGTTCCATTGACTCCAGCCGCTATGCTTGCCGGACCTCAATGGATAAATGCTATGACCCTCACCGAACTGCGCTACATCGTCACCCTCGCCCAGGAACAGCATTTCGGCCGTGCCGCCGAACGCTGCCACGTGAGCCAGCCGACCCTGTCGGTGGGGGTGAAGAAACTGGAAGACGAGCTCGGTGTGCTCATCTTCGAGCGCAGCAAGAGCGCAGTGCGTTTGACCCCGGTCGGCGAGGGCATCGTTACCCAGGCGCAGAAAGTGCTGGAGCAGGCGCAGGGCATCCGCGAGATGGCCCAGGCCGGCAAGAACCAGCTCGCCGCACCGCTCAAGGTGGGCGCCATCTATACCGTTGGCCCCTACCTCTTCCCGCACCTGATTCCGCAGCTGCACCGGGTCGCCCCGCAGATGCCGCTGTACATCGAAGAGAACTTCACCCACATCCTGCGGGACAAGCTGCGCACCGGCGAACTCGACGCGATCATCATCGCCCTGCCGTTCGCCGAAGCCGATGTGCTGACCAAGCCGCTCTACGACGAACCCTTCTACGTGCTGCTGCCGTTCGGGCATCCCTGGAGCGAGCGCGAATCCATCGACAGCGAGATGCTCAACGACAAGAGCCTGCTGTTGCTGGGCGAGGGCCACTGCTTCCGCGACCAGGTGCTGGAAGCCTGCCCGAGCCTGCGCAAGGGCGGTGAGGACAGCGCCAAGCACACCACGGTGGAATCCAGCTCCCTGGAAACCATCCGCCACATGGTCGCCTCCGGCCTCGGCGTGTCGATCCTGCCGTTCTCGGCTGTCGACAGCCATCACTACGCCCCCGGCATCATCGAGATCCGTCCGCTGACGCCGCCCGTGCCCTTCCGCACCGTGGCCATCGCCTGGCGCGCCAGCTTCCCGCGCCCGCGCGCCATCGAAGTCCTGGCGGACTCGATCCGCCTCTGCTCCGTGGCCCACCCGAAAACCCAGGGCGAACCGCAGCCGGCATGACCGAGCTGGCGCAAGTCCCGGTCACCGTGCTCAAGGGCGTGGGTGCTGCCCTGGCGGAAAAACTCGCCAAGGTCGGCCTGGAGAATCTGCAGGACATCCTTTTCCACCTGCCCACACGCTACCAGGACCGTACCCGCATCACCCCGATTGGCGAACTGCGCCCGGGCCAGGATGCGGTGGTGGAAGGCATCGTTGGTGGCGCAGACGTCGTCATGGGCCGCCGCCGCAGCCTGCTGGTGCGCCTGCAGGACGGCACCGGCACCCTCAGCCTGCGCTTCTTCCATTTCAGCCAGGCGCAGAAGGAAGGCCTCAAACGCGGCACCCAGTTGCGCTGCTACGGCGAAGTCCGCCCAGGCGCCACGGGACTGGAGATCTACCACCCGGAATACCGTGCCCTCAGTGGTGACGAGCCGCCACCGGTGGAACAGACCCTGACCCCGATCTACCCCACTACCGAAGGCCTGACCCAACAGCGCCTGCGCAGCCTCAGCCAGCTCGCCCTGGCCCGCCTCGGCCCACACAGCCTGCCGGACTGGCTGCCCAAGGAGTTGGCGCGTGATTACCACCTGGGCTCGCTGGACGAGGCAATCCGCTACCTCCACCGCCCGCCGCCGGATGCCGACCTCGAAGAACTCGCCGAGGGCCAGCACTGGGCGCAGCAACGCCTGGCCTTCGAGGAGCTGCTGACCCATCAGCTGTCCCTGCAGCGCCTGCGCGAAAGCCTGCGCGCCCAGCACGCGCCGCAACTGCCGCCGGCGCGCAAACTCCCCGGACAATATCTGCGCAACCTCGGCTTCAAGCCCACCGGAGCCCAACAGCGCGTCGGCGCCGAAATCGCCTACGACCTGGCCCAGCAGGAACCCATGCTGCGCCTGGTGCAGGGCGATGTCGGCGCCGGCAAGACGGTGGTCGCCGCCCTGGCCGCGTTGCAGGCCTTGGAGGCCGGCTACCAGGTGGCCTTGATGGCCCCCACGGAAATCCTCGCCGAGCAGCACTACGTCAACTTCACCAAGTGGCTGCAACCGCTCGGCCTCGAAGTCGCCTGGCTTGCCGGCAAGCTCAAGGGCAAGGCGCGCGCCGCCGCCCTGGAGCAGATCGCCGGTGGCACACCGATGATCGTCGGCACCCACGCGCTGTTCCAGGATGAGGTGAAGTTCAAGCGCCTGGCCCTGGTGATCATCGACGAGCAGCACCGCTTCGGCGTCCAGCAACGCCTGGCCCTGCGCCAGAAAGGTGTGGACGGACGCCTCTGCCCGCACCAGCTGATCATGACCGCTACGCCGATCCCGCGGACGCTGGCGATGAGTGCCTACGCCGACCTGGATACCTCCATCCTCGACGAGCTGCCGCCCGGCCGAACGCCGGTGAACACCGTGCTGGTCGCCGATAGCCGCCGTATCGAAGTGATCGAGCGCGTCCGTGCAGCGTGCCACGAAGGGCGCCAGGCCTATTGGGTCTGCACCCTCATCGAGGAATCCGAGGAGCTGACCTGCCAGGCGGCGGAGACGACGTTCGAAGAGCTTTCTTCGGCCCTCGGCGAGCTTCGCGTTGGCCTGATCCATGGACGCATGAAACCCGCCGAAAAGGCTGCGGTGATGGCCGAGTTCAAGGCCGGCGCCCTGCAACTGCTGGTGGCCACCACCGTGATCGAGGTCGGCGTGGACGTACCCAACGCCAGCCTGATGATCATCGAGAACCCCGAGCGGCTTGGCCTTGCCCAGTTGCACCAACTGCGCGGCCGCGTTGGCCGGGGCAGTGCCGCCAGCCACTGCGTGCTGCTCTACCACGCGCCACTGTCACAGCTCGGCCGCGAACGCCTGGCGATCATGCGCGAAACCTGCGACGGCTTCGTCATCGCCGAGAAGGACCTGGAGCTGCGTGGCCCCGGCGAAATGCTCGGCACCCGCCAGACCGGCCTGTTGCAGTTCAAGGTGGCCGACCTCATGCGCGATGCCGACCTCCTGCCCGCCGTACGCGACGCGGCACAAGCCCTGCTGGCCCATTGGCCTCAGCACGTCAGTCCACTATTGGAGCGCTGGTTGCGTCACGGTCAACAGTACGGCCAAGTGTGATGCAGTTCACAGCTCAATCGTCGCCTCGCCCCGACCTCTTCCGACCTGCTCGTTATACTCCGGGCAGAAAAATCAAAGCTGGATGCTGCCATGACTGAAGTCGCCCTCGTCCCGGATTCCTCGCCACAACCGCCCGAAGTGATAGTGCAGCTGCTCGAGAAACTCGGGCTGGCGTTCCAGGTTCGCCTGGAGCATCCGGGGCTGTCCGCTGCGCAGCGGGTCCAGTCGGTGTTGCTGGAAGACGCCGTCGGCGCCCTGCTGGTGCTTTTCCCGCGCAGCCAGCTGCTCGACCTCAATCGCCTCGCCGAACTCACTGGCCGCAAGCTGGTGGCGGTCAAGCCCGAGCGCCTCGATCGCATGCTCGGCAAACACCACCTGGGCGCCCTGCCCGGCCTGCCGCCGCTGACCAGCTCGCCTTGCCTGTATGACGAGCGCCTGCTGCAGGAGCCACGCGTGCTGGTGGAATCCGGACAACCCGGCGTGCTGCTGGAGCTGGCCAGCGAGGATTACCGTGGCCTGCTGAGCAAGGCCAGCGCCGCGCGCTTCGGCGAGCCCCTGGCGAGCATCCGCCCGAACCTCGACCGCCCGGCCGACGACCGCGCCGAGATCACCCAGGCCGTGCAGGCCTTCACCGCGCGCCGCATCCAGCAGCGCCTGGAAGAAACCATCGAGATCCCACCGCTGGCGGAGTCCGCGCAGAAGATCATCAAGCTGCGGGTCGATCCGAATGCCACCGTGGAAGACATCACCGGCGTCGTGGAAACCGACCCGGCCCTGGCCGCACAGGTGGTGAGCTGGGCGGCCTCGCCCTACTACGCCGCTCCCGGCAAGATTCGCTCGGTGGAAGACGCCATCGTGCGCGTGCTGGGCTTCGACCTGGTGATCAATCTTGCCCTCGGCCTCGCCCTGGGCAAGTCCCTGAGCCTGCCCAAGGACCAGCCGCAGCAAGCCACACCGTACTGGCAGCAGGCGATCTATACCGCCGCGGTCATCGAGGGCCTGACCCGCGCCATGCCGCGTGCCCAGCGCCCTGAGACCGGCCTGACCTACCTCGCCGGCCTGCTGCACAACTTCGGCTACCTGGTCCTGGCACATGTCTTCCCGCCGCATTTCTCGCTGATCTGCCGGCATCTGGAGGTCAACCCGCACCTCTCCCACAGCTACATCGAGCAGCACCTGCTGGGCATTACCCGCGAGCAGATCGGCAGCTGGCTGATGCGCTTCTGGGACATGCCGGAAGAGCTCTACACCGCCCTGCGTTTCCAGCACGACCCCGACTACCAGAGCGACAACGCCGCCTACCCCAACCTGGTGTGCCTGGCGGTCAGCCTGCTGCGCAACCGCGGCATCGGCTCCGGCCCGGAAGTCGAGATTCCGGACGACCTGTTCGACGCCCTGGGGATTAGCCGTGAGAAGGCGGATGACGCGGTGAACAAGGTGCTGCAGGCGGAAGCCGCGCTGCGCGAACTGGCCTCCCAGTTCAACGGTCCGCACTGATCCTGCGGGCATGAAAAAGGGGCGCCAGTGGCGCCCCTTTTTATTTCCTTCCTTTCCGCACGCTGCAGGCCTGCACCGTAGGGTGCGCTGTGCGCACCGATTCAGAGATAAGCTTCGGCACCAAACCGCTGGTGCGCACGGCGCACCCTACCGAATCTGCTTCATCCCGCTACCGGGGAAACGAGGTCAGGCGGCTTTCTTCTCGACGGACTTCTTCTTTGGCACCAGGTGCTTGGTCAGCCCCTGGAACCAGATCACCAGCCCCGGATTGCCCTGAATCTGGATGTCCTTGTTCTGGATGCCCTGCATGAAGGCCAGCTGCTTGTTCTTCGCACTCATGGTGGCGAAGCCGTAGGCACCGTCCTTGAAGCCGATAGCGAAGGCCGGCGAGTTGGCGGGGCCGCGCTTACTGATGACGCGCTGTTCGCGAACGATGAAATGACGGGCGATCTTGCCGTCCAGGGTATGCAGCTGGAACACCAGGTCCTTGCCCGCCAGCTGCTGCTGGAACTCGGCATTGTCACGGCTGGCCTTGGCCATCAGGCGGCCCAGCATCCAGAGAAGAAAGCGGAATTTCATGCGCGCACGGCCTCGAAGGGTTGAGAAAGCGGCGCATTGTAGCGGTTTGCCGGCAGGACTACAGCCAGCCAAAGGAGGGTATTGCGAAGGTGCGGGTGAACTGCCCGGAACCTCCCCGGTTCCGGGCAGAAGAAGCTTAGTTCACAGCTTCTTTAAATAACCATTAGGAAAACGTATCAGATTCATGGCTCCACGAAATATATCGCAAAATCATACACTTACATGGAAAATCTGTCTAAAATTGATGTATTGGTTTCAATCCACCGCTAAGCCATAGGATTCCGTCACCGAAACCTCAAGATCCTTGGGATTTTGAAACACTCATCGTCCGCTGGCTGCCTCCTTCACTCCTTGCGCCATCAGAAAATGACACCCATCGCGAAACCGGCCCCCCTCAAGATCCTTGTTGTCCACGAGCATCCTGCACTCCGATCTCAGATTCGCATATGTCTAGAAGACTCGGGATATGAGGTAATTGAGGCAAATAGTTGTAAACAAGCTGTCGACCTCCTGCACACCTCCGAATTTTCAGCAATGATTGTTGATAATGATGCATACGACTTTGAGGCCGTATCCCCTCTATCTGAACGGAATCTCACAAGGAACTCCAATGCACCTTGCATAGTACTTGCTACAAACCGCGTATTTCAAAAACCCTTGAAGCACTTCAATGCAGAAACGGATGACTATTTGTTCAAGCCATTTAAGATTGCCGAACTAGAGAAGCATGTAAGGGCCACATTTAACGTACATCACGAAAAATCAAAACTAACATTTGGAAGCATCACAATCTGCAGGGCGTCGAGCACAATAACAGTTAACCGAGCCACATCCACACTTCCTTACAAGCAAATTGAGCTCCTTTATAAATTAATCAGCAATTCACCAAGAGTCATTAAAAAGGAACACTTCGCAGAGACTCTATACCTGCCTGAGATGAAGGTAAGCCAGCCCCAGCAAGCTGTTGAGTCGCTGGTATTTCGTTTGCGAAAGCGACTGCGCGCTACCAACTGTGATGTACGCATAAAATGCGTTCGAGGAGTCGGGTACAAGGCCTCTATCAGTAAAAGATAAACATATAAATAAAAATATTTTAATAGCGCAAACTGATCAGCCAAGATCACTCCACGCTTCTCGCTCGCTCAATGAGTTGAGTGAAAACAGCCGCCCTGTCAGCAGCATCTGTCGCTTTGAAGCCATCGTTCCTCGTTCGCTTCACCCACTATGCTGGCCAGCATATTACGTAAGAGACCACGGGTAGGTCGCCAACTATAAGTATGGCCGGCCAGATCGGCCCGTAATGCCGCAAGGGACGGATTTCATTGAGACCACGAAGCCATCGGTGGGGCTTTGTCAAACCTGCATGCCCCAACAACGGAAATGCGCGTTAGTCGTCTTTTGGAAGGAAGAAGGGGCTAGTAGTCACAGCACTCGCTCACCGCTCCCCTGTGGTGGTGCGGTTGCTTCTGGGAAAGCTATTTTTGAGACAGCACACTGGCCCTACACAGTGCCCATATCCATCTCAGGGCTCAAGGTGCCCAGCCAAGCGACTAGACACACAATGATTATTGCTACTGAGAACTCTATGGCCATGCTGCGTCGCAACACATTCACCGCGCCATTGTATTCTCCACTCTGAATCGATCGTGCCAAAAGTGGACTCAAGTGAAAACGGTTCAGCGTGGCTAATGCGAGCATCGCTGCAAATAGTAAAATCTTCAAACATAGCAGTGCGCCATAAGTGCTAAGCGCTATTCCATCCAGTGTTGGGCCAACGATAAACAGGTAATTTACAACACCAGTAATAGCTAGGCTCACTACAATCAACGCACCTGCTGATTCGAACCCGGTAAGAACTCGGGATAGAATTCGCACCTCCTGTTCGCCACTGAGTATCTTTGACCGTAGCAATAAAGCGAATGCCGCCAAAGCACCCAGCCAACCACCTGCAGCCAAGAGGTGGAAGATGTCACTAGCGAAATGCATATAACGGCGATTGCCTTCATCCATAGCGCCATGCCCAGTCCAGGCGAGGGTTGACAGCGCGATGGCGCCGCACACAGTAACTAGCCACAGGCTCAGGGTCGGAAGGCGTTTGTTT
Organism: Metapseudomonas resinovorans; assembly: GCF_002003485.1. Lineage (GTDB taxonomy): Bacteria > Pseudomonadota > Gammaproteobacteria > Pseudomonadales > Pseudomonadaceae > Metapseudomonas > Metapseudomonas resinovorans_D. Next base: position 64,858 of record NZ_BDMA01000053.1, on the reverse strand, counting down.
AGTGCCAAGCCTATACCCGCCAGAACAAGGGCAGCTATACGAACCATCCACGTGAGCCCGACGTCAGTACCGGTAATCACCATTTCGACGATATGGTGATTAAGCTCCGTAAATCCTGAAATGCCACTCATTGCCTTGGCAAGCAACAACATTGCAGCAAGTGACAGAATTATGCCAGCAACTACTGCGCCGAAAAGAAGCGACTCAAAGTTCAAGACAGCGCCGGATGCTCGCTCTTTTCCCCTGAGACTGTATAAACCAAACATGGCCAATCCAAACAGCAGCATGAGGTCCATATAAAGAGCGAAGCGGACGGCGATGTTGATTGAGTCGCTCATGGATCATTTCACGTTGAAAACAAGGCTGCCTGTTACGGGGTGAGTGTCGGAAGAGACTGCTCGCCATTCAACCTTGTAGGTACCCGTGGTTAACGGAGAGGCGGGCGTGATGACCATCGTTTTCGGATCATCGCTGCCGGAGACAGACGCCTTAACACCCATTGGGGAATTCGGCATGCCTGGCATATCGGTCATGATCAGCTTCGCACCGGAGAACTGAGCCGTGAGGTTTTCCGAGAAATGCAGCTCAATCTTGGAAGGTGCTGTGGAAGTCGAGCCTTCAGCAGGGGTAGAGGACACCAGCTTTGGATGTGCTTGGGCCATAGCGCTCAGCAGCAAACCAGCGCCAAGTGCAACAGCTGCGGTAGTAGTTTTAAAGAATGACATGCAAGACTCCTCACAGCGTAAGCTGTTGGTACGAGGTTTGGTGGGGAATTTCTAGTTTTTACTTCTCGATTCTGGTTAGAACCACTAGCCAACACCAAGCGCATGCTGCGTCCTGGTATGCACTGAACCGAGGTAATGGATCAAGCCAGCCACTTCGTAGAGCTAGGACACGATGCCACATTACCGCCGACCGTTCGATTACAATTCAGTAAGCTTGGCGGGCACCTTTTGGCGCGACGTTGAGGGCAGGAAGTAGCCCCCTAACTGCAGATCACCAGAGGTTATCCGATGAGCAAGCCGAGAGCGGCGGCGATGAGTTCGACGTGGTTAGGCGCGATGAATTTTTCCGTGACAGTTGAGCTGTAATGCTCCCGTCGGTATGGCGTCAGGTTTCATTGGCCTGGCAGGACATGACCGAACAGCTTCAACTGCATGGTGGCTTTGATCAGGCGCTCTCGTATGCGCTGGGAAATCAGGCGATCACTGATTCTGGACTACAATCAAATTCGTTCCGTGTAATGCCCCCTCTAAGGCCGCCTGAGTGCGGCCTTTTTTATGCTGTTCAATGCCATCACTGCCGCGCAAAGTGCCCGCACGTCCCATCCATTGGACGGATTGAGTCTGTATTGGTCGTAATCGATTGCCAGAGCGGTGACAGAGAGTTGGGGCCGCATAGCGGCCCCCCTCGTCAAAGCACCTGCCTGAGGAAACTCTGTGCCCGTGGGTCCCGAGGCTGGTCGAAGAACTGCGCCGGCGGGGCGTCCTCCAGCAGCTTGCCATGGTCGAAGAACAGCACGCGGTCGGCCACTTCGCGGGCGAAGCCCATCTCGTGGGTGACGCAGACCATGGTCATGCCTTCCTGGGCCAGCCCCTTCATCACGTCCAGCACCTCGCCAACCATCTCCGGGTCCAGTGCCGAGGTGGGTTCGTCAAACAGCATCACCTTGGGCTCCATGCACAGAGCGCGGGCGATGGCCACACGCTGCTGCTGGCCGCCGGACAGCCGCGAGGGGTACTCGTTGGCCTTCTGCGCGATGCCGACCTTGGCCAGCAGCGCCTGGGCCTTGGCCTCGCGCTCGGCCTTGCCGCGCTTGCGCACGACCTTCTGGGCCAGGCAGAGGTTCTCCAGCACGGTCATGTGCGGGAACAGGTTGAAGTGCTGGAACACCATGCCCACTTCGCGGCGGTAGGCGTTCACATCGGTCTTCGGGTGGGCAAGGTCGACGCCATCGATGACCACCGAGCCGGCGTCGAATTGCTCCAGACCGTTCAAGCAGCGCAGGAAGGTGGATTTGCCTGAGCCGGAAGGCCCCAGTACTACCACCACTTCGCCTTTGGCCACTGCCGTATCTACCTTGTCCACGGCGCGCACGAGATGGCCGCGGGCGGTGAAGGTTTTGATGAGTTCACGGACTTCAATCACTTTGGGCGAGCCTCCGTTCCAGACGGCTGGCGATTTGCGACAGCGGCAAGTTGATGACGAGGTAGAGCGCGGCGATGCAGAACCAGATTTCGAAGGTGGAGAATGAGGTGGTGATCGCCTCGCGCCCGCTCTTGGTCAGTTCGGTGATGGCGATCACCGAGACCAGCGAGGTGTCCTTGACCAGGCTGATAAATTGCCCGGCCAGCGGCGGCAGCACGCGCTTGAACGCCTGCGGCAGGATCACGTGGCGCATCGACTGGGCGCCGGTCAGGCCCAGCGAGCGCGCCGCCTCGTTCTGCCCGCGAGCGACGGACTGCACCCCGGCACGGACGATCTCGCCGACATAGGCACCGGTGAACAGGGCCAGCGCCGCCACTCCAGCGAACTCGCGGGAGAGGTTCAGCACGGTGCCAATGAAGAAGTAGAAGATGAAGATCTGCACCAGTAGCGGCGTACCACGTACCAGCTCGACGTAGACCGTGGACAGGTCGCGCAGCGTAGGGTTGTTCGACAGGCGGCAGAGGCCGGTGAACAGGCCAATCACCAGGCCCAGCGCGCCGGAGACCACTGAAATCCACAGAGTGGTCCAAAGCCCCCAGAACAGCGGCCCAAGCTTCCAGTGGCGGGTGACTCCCACGACATCGCCCTCGGCCACCTCATCCCCTTTGGCGAGCTTCAGGCTGTCTCCCGCGACCTCCAGTACTTGCCGGCTTCCCGTTTCGCTGACCAGAACGACCTGAGAGGTTGCGCCGCGTACCGCAATGTCTTCGACGCGTCCGAAGTCGCCGGCATGCTGCGCGTCCTCAGCCTGGTAGGCGAAATACTGCGGCACGCGATTCCAGCGCCATTCGTAGGAAATCAGCGAAGTGGAATACCAGAGCCCATAGGCCAGCGCTAATAGCAGGAAAGCCGTCAGGGCATGCCATGGCCATTGGCCAAGCTTTTTTAGACTCGCCCGGGAGGGCTGCCCCGCCAGTGCATCGGCGGGCAGCAGGCGTCGTATAAGTGTATTCATAGAGAGATCTCGAGCGCAGGCTTTGAAGTCGTACGCAACAGGGCCTGGGTTGAAGCCAAGCCCTGCCGGATATCGGGTTGCTTATTCCATTTCTGCGAGCCAGTCGGTCTTCTTGAACCACTTGGCATGGATGCGATCGTAGGTGCCGTCCTGCTTGCTCTGGCGCAGGAAGTTGTTGATCCAGTTCAGGCTGTCGTAGTCGCCTTTCTTCAGGCCGAAGGCCAGGGGTTCGAAGGTGAAGGGCTCTTCCAGGAACACCAGCTTGCCGGCGCCGGCCTTGTTCACCGCCACCACGTTGTAAGGGGCGTCGTAGATGAAGGCGTCGGCCTTGCCGTTGACCACGTCCATCAACGCTTCCTGTTCGTTGTCGAAGCCATGGTACTGGGCCTTGGCGATCAGCTTCTTGGCGACCATCTCGCCGGTGGTGCCGATCTTCGAGGTGATGCGGTACTTGGCATCGTTCAGGTCCTTGTAGGACTTGATCTGGCCTTGCAACTCCTCGCGGATCAGCAGGGTCTGGCCGACCACGATGAAGGGCTCGGAGAAGTTGATGCGCAGGTTGCGCTCCTGGGTCAGGGTCATGCCGGAGCCGATCATGTCGAACTTGTCGGTCAGCAAGGCCGGGATGATGCCGTCGTAACTGGTGGAGACCAGTTCCAGCTTGACGCCCATGGACTTGGCCATGGCCTTCAGCACATCGACTTCGAAACCAATGATCTCGCCGCGCTTGTTGGTCATTTCGAAGGGCATGTAGGTCGGATCCATGCCAACGCGCAGGGTGCCGCGATTGACAGCGTCATCCACCATGCCGGCATGGGCGGAAAGACCGGTAAGCGCGCAGGTAGAAAGCAGAAGCATCGACAGGAGTTTTCTCATGGGTTTCTCTTCTTGTTGGATGGGTGCGGCTTTGTATTGACACGTACTTCATTGCCCGTGCCTGTATATACATGCAGGCAAGTCATGGGCCAATTCAGACAACCCAGGTGAAATCTGCCGTGCCGCACTGAAATAGAGAGGTCGCGAGTAAATGAGCACGCCTGGCCCTGGCCAAGGCTTGTTACTCATCGTGACGATCGCTGGGGAATTTTTTCCCGCTGCGTATGAGCAGTAGTGTGACGTGACCTGCTGGCCATACTCGCGCGGACAGCTGTTGTCGGGGCTCATAACCGACAGTGCAGTTGGCGAAGCCTCGAACCGGCGCGGACGGGGTTCTCGAAATACGCCTGGGTTGGCCCCCAGCAGAAGGCTGCATGCCTGCTAAGAGCCGTGCATCGAGGGCCAACGGATATGGACCGTTTGCCCAGCACGTCCAGCAGAACCCGCGTAAAGCTTTGCGAGGTCAGTCCGATCAGGGGCACCATGCCACATCGACGGTACGAGCCCACATCGTCTTGCGACTAGGTAGAAGGACCATGGCGTCGACGCATCCTGCCTTGCTACCTCCGTTTAAACGGCGCGACCAACTGCGCCCGATAGTCCACTGGGTAGTCCCGCTCCAGGAGCCCCACCTGCGCCTCGCCGAGCTTGCCCGCGCTGTCGTAGAAGGTCCCCAGCAAGTGGTCCCACACCAGGAAGAACTCACCAAAATTGACTTGGGCGTCCTCGAATTTGCGCTTGTGGTGCCAGCGGTGCGTCTCCGCAACCCCGATCACGTAGCGCAGCCAGCCGAGGGAGTAGTCGAGGTTGGAGTGCTGGAAAGCCAAATGCACGGTCAGGATGCCAAGCCAGGTCGCCACGACCGCAGACGGCGCGCCCGTCGCAAACAGCACTAGCAGCCCCGGCCCCGCCATGATCACCGCATGCAAGGGATGCCGGCGTTCGCCATTCATCCAGTAGAGCCGTTCGGCACTGTGGTGGGGTTTATGCAGACGCCACAGCCACGGCACATGGTGGCTGAGCCGGTGCATGGCGTAAAAGCTGAGGTCCAGAACCACTGCTGCGATGAGCAGTTGGCACCACAAGGGCAGCACTGTTGGGAAGGTGCGAACCGCATCAGGCACCAAATCCCCCAGTCGAGCCAGCATCGTGGCGGTGAACTGAATAACGGACAGGTTGACGAGCGTATGCAGCAGGTCGGTCAGAGTGTCCTGGTGATCTTCCAACCAGTTCTCCCGAAAGGGCTGCAGGCGCTCCAGCATGGCGATCGAAAGAAGCCCCACTGCGGCGATGAGTGGGGTGGTTGGCCAATACGGCACGCCTTCGTACAGCAGCCAGAGCATCCAGCCGGCCGCGCCGCCAAAGACCACGGGGTAGCTGAACCAACGGATCATGAACCTGAAGACATTGCCCATCGTAACATCCTCCCTGCGATGACCATCACTCTGCGCCGCTCGGCCGGGGACACGCTTGAACGAAAAAGCTGATCTCAGCTGCTCAGGCGGACGTGACCCAGCGCCGAAGTCGGGTCGAGGCCAAACAGATTGCGGAAGGTCCGGGAAAAGTGCGCGGCATCCGCAAAACCGGCCGCATGGGCGGCCTCGGTCAGGCTGCGGCCAGCGGAAATGTGCTGGAGCGCCGCGACCAGACGGCTCCACTTCCGGTAACTGCGCAGTGGCAAACCGGTCTGCTCGACGAACCAATGCGAAAACCGGGTCGGCGACAGATGGACCAGCTTGGCCAAGTACTGCCGGCCATGAATCGACTCACGCACGGCAGCGAGTACTGTCTGCAGCCTTGGATCAATGGCCGGGGCGTTGGCCAGGTTGAGGGTCTGGCGAACCCCATCTCGCATCTGCTGGGCTGAAATGTTCGGCTCTGCCAGCAAGCTACGCAGGAAGACGATGTCCTCCATGTCGATGTCGACAGGCTCGATGTCCGCCCCGGCATGTAGGGCACAGGCCTCTTCGGACAAAGCGTCGAGGTAGATCGACAGGATCTCTACCGCTTCGATCCGATGCATGACGCCGGCGCGGATGCAGACAGCTCGGGCCCTGACAGCCGAATCCGGGGTATGTACGGTCAACTCGGCGGCTAGACCAATAGTGATCTGGTGGGCCATGTGGCAATGCCAATCGTGGCCTCCGGCCTGCCCAACGAAGACGCCCAGCCCGGGTGATATCCAGGCCTGGCCACGCCACCCAATACCCTGCATTGGGTTCACGCGGAAGACCCTCAGGTTTCCGCGTTCCGCTGGTTGGCAATTTTTTGCACTTCCGCTTGGAACGCTTCATCGAGCACGCTGGGTTTCTTGCGCCAGGGCTGGCGATCAGGCTTGCGCTGAGCGGCGTAAAGCACCACCTCACCTCCGTCGCGCTCGACGAAACTGCGCGCTTGCTGCTCCAGTTCCGCCCGAAGTTGCTCTTTGGTCATACGGTCTCTCTTGTCTCGTCTAGCCGAGGAAACTCCATGTGAAAAGCGGTACGGCCGTGTGCCGACGTGCACCAGATCCGACCGCGGTGGGCTTCGACAATTGACCGGGTGATCGCAAGCCCGAGACCCGCATTACTGGGACTGCCCTCTCGCCGTGCGGGGTCGGCGCGGTAGAACCGGTCGAACAGGCGCTTGAGGTGTTCAGCGGGGATAGATTCGCCCGGGTTCTCGACACTCAGCCTGGTCGACGCAGCCGTCTGGGCGATTCTCACCGTGACGGTCTTACCAGGCGGGGTATAGCGCAGGGCATTGGACAGTAAGTTCGAGATGGCGCGATCCAGCATCAGCACGTCACCACGGACACTACCCAGACCTGAGAGCTTGAGTGCTATACCACGTTCATCCGCCATTAGTTGGTAGTACTCGAAGAGCTTGCCAACGATTTTCTCCAACTCGATCTGTTCGCGTTGCGGCACGATCAAGCCATTGTCTGCCTTGGCCAGGAACAACATGTCGTCGATTATCCGCGACATGCGCTTGAGGTCGTCGAGGTTCGCGTAGAGGTTTTCTTCATACGCCTCGATGTCCCGCTTCCTGGACAACACGACCTCCGTGTGAGTCATCAGGTTGCTCACCGGTGTCCGCAACTCGTGGGCGATATCCGCGGAAAAGTTGGAGAGCCGTACGAAGGCCTCATCCAGTCGGGCCAACATGGCGTTGAATGACGTCATCAACTGCTGCAGTTCCAATGGCACCGGCTCCATCGGAATGCGTTCCTTGAGGGATCTGGCCGACATTGAGGCGGCCATCTGGGTCACTTGTCGCAGTGGGCGAAGCCCGCTGCGGGCGACAACCCAGCCCAGTCCTGCACTGACCAGGGCGCTGATGATCAGCCCAATGGTGAACCAGCGCTGCAAGGCCTCAAAAAAAGCCATGTGGTGGGTCACGTCCAGCACTAACAACAGGGTCAATGGGGCTGCCAGACCCGGGACGTTGAGCTCGGCCGTTAAGCCGCGGTACATGAACTCCTGATCTCCCCACTCCCACATGGTGGGGGCCGACCGGACACGAAGGCCTTGGGGAACATTCACCATGGCTGGTTCCGCGAACAGCACCTGGCCATCGCTGTCCAGAATGATCGCAGCAAGGTCCCGATGGGCGCCCAGCAGCGCGCTGAGCTGCGGCTTCAGCTCGGTGAAGCTCGTCACACTGGGTAGTCCCTGAAGGATGCTTTGCGCCGACTCCAGTTTTTCCACCAGGACTTGGTAGTCGAGTGACTTGAAGTGGCGCTGACTCAAGTGGTTGAAACTAAGACCGGCCACCGTCAACACGGCAGAGACGGCGAGCATGAACATCAGGCTCATCCGCGCCGTCAGGGAGAGATGTCTCATTCTGGGTCTGGCCCATCAAGCATGTAACCCATGCCTCGGGCGGTATGGATCAGCTTCACCGCGAAGTCATCATCGATCTTCGCTCGCAGACGGCGGACAGCCACCTCGATCACATTGGTATCGCTGTCGAAGTTCATATCCCAGACCTGCGAGGCGATCAGCGATTTCGGCAGCACTTCGCCGCGTCGGCGCATCAGCAGTTCGAGTAAGGAGAACTCCTTGGCCGTCAGCTCGATGCGCTTGCCGCCGCGAATGGCACGGCGCTTCATCAGGTCCACTTCAAGGTCCGCAATCCGCAGGATCGCCTGGGTTGGCGCACTATTGCCTCGGCGCAGAAGGGTCCTGACCCGCGCCAGAAGCTCGGAAAACGCAAAGGGCTTGATTAGGTAATCATCTGCGCCTAACTCAAGCCCTTTCACGCGATCATCAACGCCGTCGCGGGCGGTCAGAAACAGTACGGGAACGTCTTTCCCGGCGGCTCGAACCATCCGCAGCACTTCCCACCCATCCAACCCCGGCATCATCACGTCCAGGATCAACAGGTCGTAGGACTCGCTAAGCGCATGCTGAAGGGCATCGGTGCCCGTCATGACCCGGTCCACATTGAAGCCAGCCTCGCTGAGGCCCTGTTGCAGGTAGGTACCGGTTTTCGGTTCGTCTTCAGCGACCAGAAGTTTCATGCGCGGCATATCCAAAAAGTCAGATGTCGTGAGTTTGCAGGCAAACCTGGCCCCCAACCACAACCTTACGAAAATGTAATCCTGGCTTCAGGCCTCTGTCAGGGAGCGTTGTCTAGGGTTGCAAACAAGAGCGCGCCGTAAGCGCTCGCCGGGCCCTCGCCGAGATGACGTAGCGGCGCCGACCACCGCTTCCTGTAAGGAGACTGCCCGATGAAATCACTGAAACCCCTGTTGCTGGTTGGTTCTCTCCTGCTGTCTTCTGCCGTCTGGGCGGAAGGAGGAAGCGATCGCGCCTTCGAACGTATCCAGCAAATGCGTGACAAGGCTGAGGCCGTGCTGATTCAGGCGGAAAAGGCGCCTGCAGGCGAGCGGCATGTGCACATGAAAGAGCACATGAAGATGCTGGACGAAATCATGACCCAGCTTCACAACGAGCACCCGAAGCCGGGCATGTCGGCCGAGGAGCACCTGGCCTGGATGGAGCAGCACGACAAGCTGGTGGATGACGTCCTGGGGCAGATGATGCGCGAGCACAAGTTGATGATGGCCGACAAAGAATGCCATCCGTAAAGAATTTCCCCATCTTCCAGGCCTTTCGTGATTGCTCCTTTGGCCTAGCGGCGCCTCTTTGGCGCCGCACTTTTTGTTGCTGACGCATTTGTAGTTTGGGGGTAAGCCGCCCGACAGGAAGTGGGCAATAGCATGAGATTTTCAACCATCCCAGCGAGGTCTCATCATGAAATACTCCCGTCCCAAAATACTGATCGCGGCGCTGCTGCTGGCCAACACGCCTCACGTATTTGCCGACTCGGCTGGCACTGATTCCAGCGCTGCTCGGCAATCCCCGGCCACGCCCGCCACACGCACCGTCTTCATCAAGCTGGATGACATCAGTTACGGCACAAAGTCGATCGATGTGAAGCCGGGCGAGACCGTCCGTTTTGTGCTGAAGAACGAGGGCGCATTGATGCACGAGTTCAACATCGGCCAACGCGCATCCCAGCTCGACCATCAACGCGAGATGGCCGCCCTGCTCAAGGATGGCACGTTGACCCCGACGGGCAAGGCCCAGTCGATCGTGTGGCGAGAACGCAACACAGGCCCTGGCGACGCCAGCCCGCCTGGGTATCCGGAAATTGTAGAGGCGAAGCACGACGATCCGAATGCTGTGCTGGTTGAGCCCGGGACGACCAAGGAATTCGTCTGGACCTTCGCCAACGCCACCAACCTGAACTTCGCCTGCACCATGCCAGGGCACTATCAGGCCGGAATGGTGGGCGACTTTGTGATGCGCTGAGTCGACGACCCATGCCCCCGGAACCCCCTACTGGGGGCATGAGGCCCGCCGAACCTTACAGATCTGTAGTTTTCGCGTAAGTCTGCCGGCAGCTCCGCCTGGCTAGCATCAAAGGCGTTTCAAACCACACCATCTTGCGAGGTTCAAAATGAACAACACCAAGCTCGCTTCTTCCCTGATTGCCATTGTCTCCCTGCTCACCGGTGCTATCGCCCAGGCCGATGCTGGCCACGCGAAGAATGATGTAGGGCGCCCCGGTACCTTGGCAGAAGTTGACCGCACCATCGAGGTGAAGATGGGCGATGTCTACTTCGCCCCGGAAAGCATCGATGTCAAAGACGGCGAAACCATCCGGTTCGTGCTGAAGAACGACGGTGCAATGCTGCACGAGTTCAACTTGGGTAAAGCGGCCGCCCATGCCGCGCACCAGAAAGAAATGGCGGCCATGTTTCAGAACGGCACGCTCAGCCCGACGGGGCGCAATCACGACATGCAGGCAATGGACCATACGATGGGCGGCATGAAGATGGTCGGCATGGAGCACAACGACCCCAACAGCATGCTGGTCGAACCTGGGGCCTCTAAGGAGCTGATCTGGACCTTCAGCAAAACCACCGGCTTGCAGTTTGCCTGCAATGTGCCCGGTCACTATCAGCTCGGCATGGTCGGTCCGGTCAACGTGAAGTGAGCGGTATTGATTGGCGTCAATTGGTGAACAAGGGGTGTCGTCTAGGCTGAGGTACGCGACAGCGGACGACATCTCCATCTCAGCTCAGGAGTTGACTCATGACGGAAACCCATCGCCATGGCCCCGAACCGGCCACACCCTTCTGGCGGAGCAAAGGGGGAATCGCGCTGATCATGCTGGTTGTGATCGGCCTGTTCTATGTGGCACGAGAGCACTACGGCCACCTCTCCCTGGCTTTGCCTTACCTGATCCTGCTGCTTTGCCCGCTGATGCACCTCTTCGGGCATAACCACGGTGGGCATTCTCATCAGAGCCGCGAAGATTCGACCAACACGGACAACAGAGGGAACTAGTCCATGCCCACCGCATCGTGCCAACACGACCATGACGACTCACATCCGAATGAGCAAGCGGATGGAAGTCAGCGCGATCCGGTGTGCGGCATGGCAGTGCCGCCGGACAGTCGCTTCAGCGAGCAGTACCAGGGGCAAACCTATCGCTTCTGCAGCGAGAAGTGCCTGAGCAAGTTCCAAGCGGAACCTGCGCGATACACCGGCTCAACCGTCGACCATGCGCATGCAGGCCACGGGCACGCCAGCCATGACCAGCCTGCCGTCGCGCAGTTACCCAGTGCAGGAGCTGCCGAATACACCTGTCCAATGCACCCGCAGATCCGCCAGCCTGGCCCCGGCAGCTGTCCTATCTGCGGAATGGCCCTGGAGCCTGTAATCCCTGAGCTGGACGAGGAAGAAAATCCGGAGCTCAAGGATTTCACCCGGCGGTTCTGGTGGACCTTGCCACTGACGGTCATTGTTACGTTGCTGGCCATGACGGCGCACCAGATGCAGTTGCTCCATGGCGCTACCCAGAACTGGGTGGAGCTCGTGCTGGCGACGCCAGTGACCCTGTGGGCCGGCTGGCCCTTCTTCGTGCGCGGGGTCGCCTCGATCCGCCACCGCAGCCCCAACATGTGGACTCTGATTGGCCTCGGGACGGCTGCGGCGTACCTCTACAGCGTCATCGCCACCCTCATTCCTCAAGTATTTCCGGCGACCTTCATGCAGGATGGCCGCATCGGCGTTTACTTCGAAGCGGCAGCGGTCATCATTTCGCTGACGCTGTTGGGACAAATGCTTGAGCTGAAGGCGCGCTCGCAAACCTCCGCGGCCATCAAGTCACTGTTAGGTCTTGCCCCCAAGACCGCTCGCCGCATCAAGGCCGATGGCGAAGAGGAAGACATCCCCCTGACCCACGTTCATACGGGGGACCACCTGCGGGTTCGCCCAGGTGAGAAGGTCCCAGTCGACGGGATCGTGCTGGAGGGCGAAAGCGCCGTCGATGAATCCATGCTGACCGGTGAGCCGGTACCGGTGATGAAAAAGGCCGGTGAGACCCTCATCGGGGCCACGCTGAACACCCATGGCAGCTTGGTGATGGAAGCGCAGAAAGTCGGCGCGGACACCGTGCTGTCGCAGATCGTGCAGATGGTCGCTCATGCTCAGCGCTCGAAGGCGCCCATGCAGCGCATGGCGGATATCGTCGCCGGCTACTTTGTCGTGGGGGTGGTGCTGATCGCGGTCCTGACCTTCTTCGGCTGGGGGCTTTTCGGACCAGAACCGGGTTGGGTCTATGGCCTGATCAATGCCGTCGCGGTGCTGATCATTGCCTGTCCGTGTGCACTGGGTCTTGCCACGCCGATGTCGATCATGGTGGCGACCGGCAAGGCTGCCGGTAGCGGCGTACTGTTCCGGGACGCCAGCGCCATCGAAAACCTGTGCAAGATCGACACCTTGATCGTGGACAAGACCGGCACCCTGACCGAAGGACGCCCCGTATTTCACAGCGTCGTGGGCACCAATCGGTTCGCACCGGCGGAGGTCCTGCGCCTGGCAGCCAGCCTGGACCAGGGCAGCGAACACCCCTTGGCTCATGCGATCGTCGACCATGCACGGGCAGCCGGGGTGGGCCTGAGCAAGCCGGACGCTTTCGAGTCCGGCTCCGGTATTGGCGTTCGTGGCCAGGTGGAAGGTCAGCAGCTGCAGCTGGGCAATACCGCCTTGATGGAGGACGCCGGGCTGGATATCGCCCTGCTCAGAGATCGAGCTGAGCTGCTCCGCCTGGATGGCATGAGCATCATGTACCTGGCCGTTGATGGTGTGCTGGCCGGTCTGCTCGCTGTATCCGACCCGATCAAACCGAGCGCCAAGGAGGCGGTGAAGCGTCTCCAGGACGAAGAGGTGAAGGTCATCATGGCCACCGGCGATGGGGTAACCACGGCTCGCGCGGTGGCGAAGCAATTGGGGATCGAGGAAGTCCACGGCGAAGTCAAACCCCAGGACAAGGAGAAGCTGGCGGCCGACCTGCAGGGATACGGCCGCCGCGTCGCGATGGCCGGCGACGGGATCAACGACGCGCCGGCACTGGCGCGTGCCGATGTCGGCATCGCCATGGGGACCGGCACCGACGTGGCGATGAACAGTGCCCAAGTGACCCTGGTGAAGGGCGACCTGATGGGCATCCTGCGCGCTCGGCAGCTTTCCGTGGCCACCGTGAAGAACATGCGCCAGAACCTGGGCTTTGCCTTTCTCTACAACGCGATGGGCATACCGTTGGCGGCTGGTTTGCTCTATCCCCTGACGGGTCATCTGCTATCACCAATGATTGCCGCGCTGGCCATGAGCGTCAGCTCGGCCTCGGTGGTCTTTAACGCGCTGCGCCTGCGGCGTACAGACATCGGCTAACTCGGTCAGCTACCAAGGTACGGCAAGCGGCGCGAAGATACGTGGTGTACCAGTCGCCAGGTCGTACCTGATCGGTGAGATACCCCCGTGATACTCGCGGGGGCCCTAGCGATTACGTGAGAGAGGCCTCAGCCATGATGCGCCACAAGTACTTCCCCCTGTTGCTCACCTTTGTCAGCTTTCTGCTCGCCGCAGTCACCCAGGCCGCGGAGCTGCCAGCGCCCATCAAGGCGATTGAGGCGCGCGGCGTCACCATCGTGGGCGAGTTCACGGCACCCGGCGGTCTGCGAGGTTATGCCGCGCGCTATAACGGCCAAGGGCTGGCTCTGTACCTCACGGCCGATGGCCAGCACGTGCTGGTGGGTACCCTGTTCGATGCCCAGGGCGAGGATCTGACGAGTGCAACGCTGGACCGTCTGGTTTTTGAACCAATGGCCAAGGAGGTGTGGGCACGTCTGGAAAAGAGCACTTGGATTGCCGATGGGCGCAAGGATGCCCCACGCATCGTCTACATGTTCGATGACCCGAACTGCCCCTACTGCAATAAGTTCTGGCACCAGGCGCGCCCGTGGGTTGAGTCCGGCAAGGTCCAGTTGCGCCACATCATGGTGGGCCTGCTCAGTCCCGATAGCGCCGGCAAGTCCGCGGCGCTGTTGACGGCCAAGCAACCAGAAGCCGCGCTGAAACAGCATGAGGTGGCCGGTGGCGGGAGCTCACTCAAGGCTCTGGAAACGGTACCCAGCACTGTCCAGGAACAACTCGACGCCAATCTTGCGCTGATGACTGAGCTGGGCAGCGAAGCAACGCCCACGATCGTCTATCGCGATGCCAAGGGCCGCCTGCAAATGCAGAAAGGATTACCGCCAGCTCAGGCCATGCCAGAGCTTCTGGGACCGAAATAAACCCCGGCCGGGGTTGACCTTCCCATCATGTCAAGGTCGAAGCTGCATGGGCGGCAAGAGTTGCCGGTCCAGCATGAGAGGCCCGCTATGTTCGTCTTGGAAGTTTCCGGTATGGGGTGTGGCAGTTGTGTCAGCAAAATCACCAAGGCCATCCAGGCAGCAGATTCGGAGGCCAAGGTCACAGTCGACCGCGCAGCAGGCAAGGTGACTGTTGAAAGTGCCATCGGCGCCGATCGTGTAAGGGAACTGGTGGAAACGCAGGGTTATCCGGCCAAGATCGACTGCAAGTAGCGCCGAACTGATTGTTTCTGCGAGACGATAAGGGTTTCCATCATCTCGTAAGCCAGCAATTGCGGTTAAGTTCCAACTCCACATGAGGCGCATACTTTGACTTGTTCTCGGCGAATTCAATCTTTGCACGGTAGCGTGTCATCGTGACCTTCCTTGCTCCGTTTGCAGGCTCTCCAGCTGCCTGTCTTCCGAAACCGGCCCCTTGCGGGGCCGGTCCTGTTTTTAGATCACACGCTTGATGCTGATGTAATCGCCCTGGGTTCGCAGGGTGACGGTAACCGGCTTGTTGGTGCGGTTGCGCCAGAACCAGCCATGCTTGCCGTCGAAGGCGGCCTCCAGCACGCCCGAGTCTTCGGAGGTGGCGCGGCCCTTGCCATAGCCGTGGTAGAAGTCGCGCGGGGCGCCGTAGGGGTCGCCGTGGGTGTCGTAGTTCACCGCGCCGCCATTGGCGGACCAGAGGTAATTCACCTTGGCGCCTTTCTTCATTTCCAACTTGATCTCGGCCCCCTGGTTCGGGCTCAGGGTAACGCTCATCTCATGCTGTAGGCCCGTGACCTGGGGCTCGGCAGCGGGTTGTTGAGCCTCAACCGGCGCGGTCTGAGTCGGGGCTGGAGCGGCTTTGGCAGGAGTTGGGGCTGACGGAGTGGTAGGCTCGACAGCGGCCACGGCCGGCGCCGTATCTGCCGAAGCGGGCTCGGCCTTGGCTGCTACCGCTTCGTCGGCAACAGCCTCCTCGGCCAGTTGCAGTTTGATTTCGCCCATCTGGGTCAGGCCCAGGACACGACCGACACCGGTGGGGTCGATGGCGTATTCCGAGGGCATGACCACGGTCACCAGCAGCACGCCGGCGGTGATCAGCGCGGTCACCGTGGAACGCAGCAGTTGGGCCGAAGAAGGAAGTTCGTTAAGGGTCGGAAGCTTGGTATTGAACATGGTCGGGAATCCTTACTGGGAGACGATGAGGCCGATGAGCTGGTAGCCCATCAGGAGGAAACCGGCGCTCATCATGGCGACGTTGGCGGTGTAGGCGTGGCGCCAGAAGCTGGCGGTACGCCGCCAGTAGCCCATGAGAATGAGGATGGTGCCGAGGGCCAGCAGTTGGCCGATTTCGACGCCGACATTGAAGGCGATCAGGTTGGGAATCAGGCCGTCCGGGGATATCTCGAATTCCTGGATCTTGGTGGCCAAGCCGAAACCATGAAGCAGGCCAAAGATCAGCGTGGCTGCATGGGTATCGGGCTGGTAGCCAAACCAGCGCTGGAAGGCGCCCAGGTTGTCGAGTGCCTTGTAGACCACCGAGAAGCCGATGATGGCGTCGATGACGTAGGCACTGATGCTGACGCTGGTCAGCACGCCGAACAGCAGGGTGACCGAATGGCCGACCGCGAACAGGGTGACGTACAGCCCCACGTCCTTGAGTCGGTAAAGGAAGAAGATCACGCCGAAGAGGAACAGCAGGTGATCGTAGCCGGTGATCATGTGCTTGGCGCCCATGTAGATGAAGGGCAGCAGCAGTACGCCGGTACTTTCCTGGATGAAGCCCTTGTCGCCTTCGGGCACGCCGTGGGCGAGTGCGTCGGGCATGGCCGCGAAGAGCAGGGCGAGTGCCAGCAGGGGCAGGAGTAGCGGCCGACGCAGGCGCGCGATAATGGCGCCCACTCCGCTCTGGGATTGCGATTGCATTGAGGTAGTCCTGGTTGTAATGGTCTGGAGCCGCTAAGTGGCTGCGTTCAGAGCACGAACCGGGAACGTGGAGGCCTTTCGATGAGGAACACCGGACCGTTGGGCAGCGACAGCTGCGAACGGGCAGCGGGAAGGCTGCGGTGAGGTTGCGCTGGGAGATCCAGCCGCGCGTTGAGGTGCGGGGTTTCGTGCAGATGATCGACGGTGTAAGGCGCGTGGTAATGGTCGCTACAAGCCTGGCAGCTCAGCGGCTCAACGTCGTCGTGCGAATGGCCATGCGCGACCTCAGAGGCGGGCTGGTTGACGTTGGACAGCAGTGCGGAGGCGTGTCCGACCCAGCCCATGAGCATGGCCAGGAGCAGCGCTACTACCACCTGTGTTCTGACAGCGTTGCCAAGCATTTCCGCTCTACCAGCCCCGAAGAATGACTGTTGGGTGTGTTTGCTATATCCCCCCCGGGGGGATAGGATGCGACGGTCAATATCGTTGCACGGGGTTTTGCGATGAGCAAGCACGAACATGGTCATCAGCACCAAAGTCATAGCGAAATCGTCAAAAGGTTGAAGCGAGCCGAAGGCCATCTGCGCAGCATCGTCACCATGATCGAGGACGGCCGCGCTTGCGTGGATATCGCCCAGCAGCTGCATGCGGTGGAAAAGGCTGTCTGCCAGGCCAAGCGCACGCTGATCCAGGATCACATCGACCACTGTCTTGAGCACACCGTGGGTGCGCTGACCAGTGGTGAGCGTGCACCCCTGGAAGAGTTCAAGCAGATCACCAAGTACCTCTGAGACCACCATGTCCAGCTTCGCCGAATTGCTGCAACAGGGCCCGGTCCACGCCTGGCTCTACATCCCCAGCGCCATTCTCCTGGGCGCGCTCCATGGCCTCGAACCCGGTCATTCCAAAACCATGATGGCGGCGTTCATCGTGGCTGTGCGCGGCACGGTGAAGCAGGCGATCCTGCTGGGGCTGGCGGCGACCGTCTCGCACACTGCGGTGGTCTGGCTGGTGGCCATGGCGGGCATGTACCTGGGCCAGAACCTGGATGCCGAAACCACTGAGCCGTACTTCCAGCTCGCGTCCGCCGTGATCATCGTGAGCATTGCGCTGTGGATGCTCTGGCGGACCTGGCGTGGCGAGCAGATGTGGCGCTTCGAGCAGGACGATGACCATCACCACGACCACCCACATGACGAAAGCCGACGCATCGACACCGGCCATGGGCGTGTTGAACTGTCGATTTTCGAGGAAGGGGTGCCGCCACGCTGGCGGTTGAACGTGCTCAGTGGCCACGCTTGGGCGGCCGGTGAGGTGGCCTTGCAGACCACCCGAGCGGACGGACGCATGCGGCGTTTCGCCTTTGCCGAGCGCGGTGGCTATCTGGAGTCCGTGGACGAGATTCCGGAACCTCATGAGTTCAGCGTCCGGCTCAGCCTGGGCCACGGCAATCACTCCCACGACTACGACCTGGACTTCTGCGAACAGGGGCACGAGCACAACCATGCTGAGCTGGAAGGGCTGGAGCTATCGCTGGAGGGCTACCAGGATGCCCACGAGCGGGCTCATGCCAACGATATCCGCACGCGCTTCGCCAATCGAAAGGTGACGACGGGGCAGATCATCCTGTTTGGCCTGACGGGAGGACTGATCCCCTGTCCGGCCGCCATCACCGTGTTGCTGCTCTGCCTGCAAGTGAAAGAGGTCGCCCTCGGCGCGGTGCTGGTGTTGTGTTTCAGCATTGGCCTAGCCCTGACGCTGGTGAGCGTGGGTGCGGCGGCGGCCATCGGTGCACGGCAGGCCTCCAACCGCTGGCCCTGGCTGGGCACCGTGGCGCGTCGCGCGCCCTATCTATCCAGCTTGCTGATCATTGGCGTGGGCATCTATGTCGGCATCCATGGCTGGATGGGACTGAGCGCGTAGGTGGTGTGGGAGGTAACCGGCTACCTGGGGCTGTTCCTGGCGGCATTCGGCGCCGCGACATTGTTGCCGTTGCAATCGGAAGCCGTGCTGGTGGGACTGCTGCTCAGCGAGCAGTACAGCGTTCTGGCACTGCTGCTGGTGGCCACCAGTGGCAACGTCCTGGGCTCGCTGGTGAACTGGTGGCTGGGGCGGTCAGTGGAGCACTGCCGTCACCGCCGCTGGTTCCCGGTCACCGAGGCCAAACTGGACAAGGCCCAGCAGGCCTACCACCGCTATGGGCGCTGGTCACTGCTGGCGAGCTGGGTGCCGATCATCGGTGATCCCCTGACCGTCGTCGCAGGGCTGATGCGAGAGCCACTGTGGAGCTTCCTGCTGATCGTGACCTTGGCCAAGGCTGGTCGCTATCTGGTACTCGCCGCATTGACTCTGGGGTGGGCGGGATGAGGATACCAACTCATTCGACAGCAGTCCCTGATCGCGATGGCAGCCTGGATCTCATCAAATGGGCCGCCATGCTGACCATGCTGATGGATCACCTTCGCTATCTCTGGTCAGATGCCGAGTGGTTGTTCATTGTCGGTCGGGCCGCTTTCCCGCTGTTTTGCCTGGGAATCGCAGCTAATGTCGCCCGTACCCGTACTGGGGACTTGTTCAACGACGGTAACGTTCGCTACCTCGGCTGGCTCATGGTCTTCTCGGTGCTATCCGAATTGCCCTACCGCCTGCTTTCCCCTTTGAGCAGTACCCTCAACGTGATGCCAACCCTGATGCTCGGGCTTCTGCTGGCGTGGGGCGTATATCACCGCGACCGTACGAGCGTTATGTTGGCGATAGCGACGTTGTTGATCACCACCGTTCTCCATTCACGCCTGATGTATGGCGCTGTCGGGGTGCTGTTGCCCGCCGCACTGCTACTAGCGATCAAACGCCCGTGCTGGTGGTGGCTACTCCCGTCGACGGTGGCGGTGTTGGCCAATAGCCGCAATCGCTGGTTGGCCGACTCGGGACTCACCCTTGAGACCGTGGCGATACTCACGACGGCATTCGCCACGCCGCTCTGGGGACTTTGGCTACTTCGCCAGAGGATTGCCCTGGATATCTGGCCGGTCCGGCGCTGGGGTTACTTCTTCTACCCCGGCCATCTGGTGGTGCTTCAAGTCCTGCGGCTCGCTTTGTAGCGATTGTCGGAGGTCTACGCGCTGTCCTCTTTGGCGATTTTGAAGCACAGGCAGACACTGATGCCTTCATTTGAACTTGGGAAATCACGTCCTTAGGACGTTGTCATTAGTCACCGGCTCTGCCTGTGACGATTGCTGGACTGAAAGGTGTACGACATAGGTGGCCAAAGAAAGCCGGACCGAATGCTTTTCGTAGGCTGGTGCTGAGCTTGCGAAGCCCAGCGATGTGCGGGTTGTTGGGCCTCGCTGCGCTCGGCGCCAACTTTCTACAGAGCGAGCAGGAGGCTTCACAAGCAGGAAAGGCCAACCTTACACAACTGTAATGTTCAGCTCAGGTTGCTGACAGCACGGGGTGGTTAAGGTGGCTTCGAGTCTGATACTCAGCCCGTACCTACCGGGCTAACCCGTACATATTCGAGGATACCCACATGAAATCCATGAAAGCTCTGTTTGTTGTTGCCGCCCTGACTGCTTCGTCCTTCGCTATGGCCGCTGGTGGCGGTGATCGGACCATGGCGCGTGCTGACAAGCTCGCCCAGGCGTCGATGGAAGCCTACCGCCTGGAGCAGCAGAAGGCCGAGTCGTCGGTCGCTGAAAAGGCCAAATCGGCTGAACATGCCAACTGCTGAGTCGGGGCGCGTTGGCCAACCTTACAGAAATGTAATCTTCTGAAAGGTTGGGATGTGGCAGCTTGTATGCTCGCGGGCGCGCGCCTCAAGGATGGCCGACCGCGGGCAAGCCCTCTAGGGTGCAGGAATCACCTGGTGCGGCAGCCTAATCGCGTTGGTTGTTCAGCGCTGGCTCCATTGACTCATTGGACATACACGGCATGCATTGCAAAACCTCAAGGCGAACCTTCGTCAAGGGCCTGGCCGCCGGCGGCATTCTGGGGGGACTGGGCCTTTGGCGTACTCCCGTCTGGGCGGTGACCAGTCCTGGTCAGCCCACTGTGCTGAGCGGTACCGAATTCGATCTGTTCATTGGTGAAACCCCAGTGAACATCACGGGCTCCGCGCGTACGGCCATGACGATCAATGGCACCATTCCGGGGCCAATTCTGCGTTGGCGTGAGGGTGACACCGTCACTCTACGCGTGCGCAACCGCCTGAGCGAAGACACCTCCATTCACTGGCACGGCATCATCCTGCCGGCCAATATGGACGGCGTGCCGGGCTTGAGCTTCCACGGCATCGCCCCGGATGGCATGTATGAGTACAAGTTCAAGGTCCACCAGAACGGCACCTACTGGTACCACAGCCACTCCGGGTTGCAGGAACAGATCGGCGTCTACGGCCCCATCGTGATCGAACCGAAGGAACCCGAGTCGTTCCAGTACGACCGCGACTACGTGGT
Source organism: Metapseudomonas resinovorans (assembly GCF_002003485.1). Lineage (GTDB taxonomy): Bacteria > Pseudomonadota > Gammaproteobacteria > Pseudomonadales > Pseudomonadaceae > Metapseudomonas > Metapseudomonas resinovorans_D. The sequence continues at coordinate 44,259 of NZ_BDMA01000053.1, read as the reverse complement.
GATGCTGAGTGACTGGACCGACGAAAATCCGGCCCGCGTCATGGCCAAGCTGAAGAAGCAGTCGGACTACTACAACTTCCACAAGCGCACCGTTGGCGACTTCATCAACGATGTGAGCGAGAACGGCTGGGCTGCCAGCGTGGCGGACCGGAAGATGTGGGCCGAGATGAAGATGAGCCCCACCGATCTCGCCGACGTCAGCGGCTACACCTACACCTACCTGATGAACGGCCAGGCGCCTGACGGCAACTGGACCGGACTGTTCAAGCCGGGCGAAAAGATCCGTCTGCGCTTCATCAACGGCTCAGCCATGAGCTACTTCGACGTGCGCATTCCGGGGCTGAAAATGACCGTGGTGGCGGCCGACGGCCAGCACGTCAAGCCGGTGAGCGTCGACGAGTTCCGCATCGCCGTGGCGGAAACCTACGACGTCATCGTCGAACCGACCAGCGAACAGGCTTACACCATCTTTGCCCAGTCCATGGATCGCACCGGCTATGCCCGCGGCACCCTGGCCGTGCGTGAGGGCCTGAGCGCTGCGGTGCCTGAGATCGATCCCCGTCCCTTGATCGGCATGGGTGACATGGGCATGGACCATGGCAGCATGGGCGGCATGGGCGGCATGGATCACGGCAGCATGGGGGGGATGGACCACAGCGCCATGCAAGGCGGTATGGCCGGCATGGATCACAGCAAGATGGCTGGGATGGACCACAGCGCCATGCAAGGCAATATGGCCGGCATGGATCACAGCAAGATGGCTGGGATGGACCACAGCGCCATGCAAGACAATATGGCCGGCATGGATCACAGCAAGATGGCTGGCATGGACCATGGCAGCATGGGTGGCCAGATGCAGGCCCACCCTGCCTCCGAGACCAACAACCCGCTGATCGACATGCAGACCATGACCCCAACCCACAAGCTGGACGATCCGGGGATTGGCCTGCGCAACAACGGCCGCCGCGTACTCACCTATTCCGACCTGCGAAGCACTTTCATCGATCCGGATGGCCGCGAGCCCAGCCGCACCATCGAACTGCACCTCACCGGCCACATGGAGAAGTTCGCCTGGTCCTTTGACGGCATCAAGTTCTCCGATGCCGAGCCGCTGCGCCTCAAGTATGGCGAGCGCGTCCGCATCACCCTGGTCAACGACACCATGATGACCCACCCCATTCACCTCCACGGCATGTGGAGTGACTTGGAGGATGAGAACGGCAACTTCATGGTCCGCAAGCACACCATCGACATGCCGCCGGGCTCCAAACGCAGCTACCGCGTCACGGCGGACGCTCTGGGTCGATGGGCTTACCACTGCCACCTGCTGTTCCACATGGAAATGGGCATGTTCCGCGAAGTCCGTGTGGACGAATGAGGAATCTTTCAATGAGCGAAATTATGAAGCGCAAGACTTTGATGGGCAGTGCGTTGGCCATGGCTGTGGCCGGGGGCCTCACCGCCGCATTGATGGTTCCGGTAGCCCTCGCCGGTGAAGGTAATACCGACCAGCAGAAAGGTCAGGCAGCCCAGGCGCAGCAAATGGACCATAGCCAGATGAACCACGGGCAGATGGACCACAGCCAGATGAATCATGACCAGATGCAAGGCATGGATCACAGCCAGCTGAAGGATCACGGCTCGATGAAGCACGAGCACAACGCGGACGAGGCTAAAGCGGGCCAGGATCATGATCAGTAGGATTTCAGCTCCATCTGCCCTAGCGCTGCTGGTCTCGTTCAGCGCCCTACATGCAGGCCTGGCGAGCGCTGCCGAGGAAATGGATCACAGCAAGATGAACCATGACCAGATGCAGGGCATGGATCACAGCAAGATGGACCATAGCCAGATGCAGGGTATGGACCACAGCAAGATGGACCATAGCCAGATGCAGGGTATGGATCACAGCCAGATGGACCAGGGCCAGATGCAAGGCATGGACCACAGCAAGATGAACCATGACCAGATGCAGGGCATGGACCACAGCAAGATGGACCAGGGTTCGGCCGAGACAGCCCCCGTCACGACCAGCCGGACGCCTATTCCGGTCCTGACCGACGCCGATCGCGAAGCGGCCTTCCCGCCGCTACCTGGGCACGGCATTCATGACAGCAAGGTCAACACCTTCTTCCTGCTCGACCAACTGGAGTATCAGGACGCCGACGAAGGAAGTGTGCTCAGTTGGGATGCTTCCGGCTGGATTGGCGGAGACGTCGACCGCCTATGGCTGCGTTCGGAAGGTGAGCGTACTAACGGGGTGACCGAGGAGGCCGAAGTTCAGGCGCTCTGGGGACACTCCATCGGACCTTGGTGGGATGTCGTCACCGGTGTTCGCCAGGACTTCAAACCCGGGTCGCCACAGACCTGGGGTGCCTTCGGTCTCCAGGGCATGGCGCTCTATGCGTTCGAGGCTGAAGCTACCGCTTTCGTTGGCGAGAATGGCCAGACCGCTGCGCGGTTGGAAGGCGACTACGACATTCTGCTCACCAATCGGCTCATCCTGCAGCCGACCGCAGAAGCGAATTTCTACGGCAAGAACGATCACGAGCGTGGCGTTGGCTCGGGCCTGGCCAACACCGAAGTCGGTCTGCGCCTACGCTACGAAATCCTCCGTGAATTCGCCCCGTACATCGGTGTCACGTGGAGCCGTTCCTACGGCAACACCGCCGACATGCTGCGCGACGAAGGTGAGGACGTAGACGAAGCACGCTTTGTTGCCGGTATTCGGATGTGGTTTTGAGAGGCCGACATGAAAAGAACAATTAAGACCTTGGCCATTGCGAGCACTGTGGGTTTTGTTGGAGTCATGGGCGTGGCGTATTTCGGCCTGGTCAATGTGGGCGCCGATGATCCGCACCTGGCCCCCGTCCACGCGTTTCTGACGATGGCCCGGGAGCGTTCGATTGAAGTGCGGGCGCGGGATCTGGAGGTGCCGAATCTGGAGGATGAAGCGCTGATTCGCGCCGGCGCCGGCAACTACAACTCCATGTGCATCGGTTGCCACCTGGCCCCCGGCGTGGCTCAAACCGAACTCAGTCAGAGTCTCTACCCTGCGCCGCCAAATTTGACCAAGGTCGGTGTGGATGGCAGTCCTGCTAGCGCGTTCTGGATCATCAAGCATGGCATCAAGGCCACAGGCATGCCGGCCTGGGGCAAGAGCATGGGTGACCAATACATCTGGGGCATGGTTGCCTTCCTGCAGAAGCTTCCTTCCCTGGACGCTGAGCAGTACCGCACGCTAGTGGCCAGCAGTAGTGGTCACCAGCACGGCGGCGGCGAAACCAAGATGCACAACCACGAAGGCCAGCACGGCGACAATGTGTCCGGGGGCGGAAGCCACCATGATGGCGCGGGAGAAGATCATCATGGCGCTGAGGCGGCGAGCCAGGCAGGCGATGATCACCATGGCGCTGGGCAGGCTGCTGAAGATCACCACGCCGGTGAGTCGGCCAGCCAGCAAGAGGATCATCATGCTGCTGAATCGAATGCCCAGGGCGGCTCGGATCATAATGCCGGCGAAGAAGGTGAGGCTAACCACCACGAGATGGAGCAGGCGCAAGACGAAGCAGCTCCGGCCCCTAAAAAGCACACCCATGCCGATGGCAAAGAGCACGTCCATGAAAGCTAAATCTCATCGCGTACTGCGGTTTGTCGCGCTCGCCTCTCTGTTCACCGTTTCCGCCGCCCAAGCAGCGGAAGCTTTGACGGTTGATGTCCACCGCAGCGCCAGTTGCGGCTGCTGCAAGAAATGGGTGGAACACTTGGAAGCCAACGGCTTCAAGGTGATCGATCATGTCGAATCGGATATGACCTCGGTCAAGCAACGCCTCGGCGTTGCGCCACGGTTGGCGTCCTGCCATACCGCGGTGATCGATGGCAAATTCATCGAGGGTCATGTCCCGGCTGCGCAAGTCGTCGAGCTCAGCAAGCGCTCTGATCTGCGAGGCATTGCCGTACCGGGGATGCCAGCCGGCTCTCCCGGCATGGAAGTGGGCGGAAAACAAGACGCCTATCAGGTCATTGGCCTGACCCAGGCAGGTACCGACCAGGTAATCGCCGACTACCCGGCCAAGTAACTACAAGTCCGACCGGCACGCCCGGCCAACCCTCAGGTTGGCCGGGCTTGCCTTCTTGGTTCCCCTCGCTTGCAACCGGCCCTGAACGGTTGGCGTCGTCCTGCTCCCTCCAGGCCGTTCGGACGGGAGCCCCCGCTGCAGCGCTGCTCTAGACTCTAAGTGGAGTGCTCGAACTTCCATGGTGAGTTCAGGATTCAGCGGAAGATCGGCACGGCAGCAACATTGTCCCGGAGGCTATGCAGCCATGTCGCGACCAATGTTCAGTTGCGCAGAGACCGATAGTGCGGACCTTGCTCAGGTGGCTTTAGAGCGCTGGCCCCGCGTCTGCTCCGCAAGATCAGTTCACATGCACGACCAGGGGAGCCAGTTGGTCACGACGACACCCGCCAAGTTACTTCAGGGTGCCATTGTCATCGCCTTGCTTTCGCTTGCCACGGAGGCTGCCGGGGCGGCAGACAGTGTCTCGCCAGCGAGTGCAGCTGCGGATGACCTGCAGCGCGTGGCTATCGTTGGTGGCAGCTATTTCTTCCGGCCTGACCATGTCGTTGTCAAAGCGGGCCGCCCCTTAGAGCTGGCCGTGCGGGTGGAGGCCGGCATCATCCCGCACCGGTTCGTCCTGGAAACGGCCGACGGAAGATCCCTGGCTGATGTGCCGATTAACGAGAAGACGAAGGTTCTGCGCTTTGCATTGCCGGCAGGGAAGTACCTGTTCCAATGCCCCAATCGGCTGCTGTTCTTCAAGAGTCATCGCGAGCGCGGGATGACCGGAGTGCTTGAGGTCAAGGAGTAGCCAGTGCGATGGAGTGCTCTGCTCATTGCGCTGCTTATCGGTGAAGCCATGGCTGACCCACTTGCCGAGGCGGTCATTCGCTTCCAGGAACTGAGCAGCTATCAAGCCACTGTGCGCTCGGTGGCAGCTGACGGCGAGCGGCAGGTCATCCGCTATTTCTTCCGTAAGCCCGGGTGGGTCAGGATGGAGTTCGCTGAGCCTCACAGAGGCGCCGTCCTGATCTACGATCCCTCGGCACGCCGTATCCACCTCTGGCCATTCGGCCTGAATAACCCCTTGGTGCTTCCCCTGGCCGCGGACAATCCCTTGATGCGTAGCCCCCGCGGCCACCGGGTCGATCGCTCCGATGTGGGCGCCTTGCTGGACACTCTCATCGCGCTACGCGCACGGGGCAACCTGGTCGCTCTGGGCCCTGCCGTGGTGTCTGAGCATCCTGCAGTGGGCATCGAGATTGTCGGCGCAGCCGCCATCAGCGTTTCCGGCGTTCATCGCTTTCAAGTCTGGTTGGCAGAAGACAGTTTGTTCCCGCTAAGGGTCAAGAGCTTTGACGTAGAGAACAAGCTGATGGAGACCGTTGACCTGACCGACGTGGCGATCGGCGTCCGATTCTCCGAGGACTTTTTCACCCCTTGAACGGGCGGATTGAGCATGGGCGGACGGGATTGTTATCACTACCACCTGATCACGCGATGGCAGCTCGATGCCCCCCTCGAATCCGTGTGGGATGCGATCTATAACGCCGAAGCTTGGCCGACCTGGTGGCCAGGTGTTCAGTGCGTCGAGACCCTCGACCGCGGCGATGCTGATGGTCTGGGGGCTCGGCAGCGCTATGTATGGCAAAGCGCGCTGCCTTACCGTTTGGCCTTTGTTACTCGGGTCACCCGGGTGGAGCGTCTGCGCCTACTGGAGGGGCGGGTCGAAGGGGACCTCGACGGAAGCGGCTGCTGGCACTTCAGCCAAGAAGCAGGACTGACCACCGTGTGCTTCGACTGGCGGGTGCGTACCACCGAGCGTTGGATGAACCTGCTCAGCCCGATGGCGGACCCCATCTTCCGCTGGAACCACAACGCCCTCATGCACAAGGGCGGCATGGGCCTGGCCAAACACCTGCATACGCGACTGCAAACGTCGGCCACACGGTCCCACCATGCAACTGGCGGACTGGGGCGTGGTGGCGGTCGGACGATGAAGCCCCTCAGCCTGCTTGGTCCTCTGCATGCTCAACCGTCGCACGTGGTCGCGGGGGTGACGGGCATTACTGCGGGCACTTTGGCGACCGCAGTGCAAATGCTCTTGTGGTGGATGGGTGGCACGCCGATGCTACCGACGCTGCTACGAGATGCCCGGCTAACCGCAGCAATCGTCCTGGGCCCTTCGATTCTGGCGACCGTTCCCGCGTGGCGCTGGGACATCCTGATGGTCGCGACACTGATTCATTTCAGTCTGTCCATCCTCTACGCTGCCATTGCCATGCTCTTCGCCTATCGTCGCGCTACTCCAGTTGCTCTCGTGGTAGGCGGACTCTATGGCGTACTGCTGTACGGCCTCAACTTGCATGCATTTACCGAACTCTATCCCTGGTTCACGCAAGCGCGGGGCTGGGACACCTGGCTGACTCATGTGATTTTCGGGATGGCCTTGATCGGCGGATGCAGGCTCTTTGAGCCTCAGGCAACGTAGGGGACCAACCGCCCGCTTGGCATTCGGCAGTGAGCTTGTTGCGTCGTTCAACGTGGCCGTATGAGCAGGTCCGTGGCGCAACAGGGTTTAGACCGTCGTCGCTCCAGCTGAGCGTTCGGACGGAAAAAAAAGAGGCGCCCGCAGGCGCCGAGGATTACCTCCAAGGGAGCACAATGGAGGTAATGGTGATGGATCTGGATGATCACCTTGCGAGCCGTTCACCCAAGTGCCGTTTACAGCACTTCAAGCGGGTATTCGACGATCAGCCGGAACTCATCCAGGTCCGACTCAAAGTCGGTGGCTCGCGTGGTGGCCTGGCGGATACGGAAGGACAGGTCCTTGAGCGAGCCACTTTGGACCACATACTTGGCCTCGATATCCCGCTCCCAGCGCTGCTGATTAGTCAGCGGATCGCCGTTGGCATCCCGGCGCATGTAGACGGCGTTGGCGTTGGTGTAGTCCGCGTCCCAGCCCTGCGCATAGCGGGTCATGAAACTCAGGCCGGGGACGCCAAAGGATTCCATGTCCAGGTCGTAACGGACCTGCCAGGACTGCTCCTTCGGCGAGTTGAAGTCGCTGTACTGGATGGAGTTGTCCAGGTAGATCGAATCGGACTGCCGCAGGTAATCGAAGTCATCGTCACCGTTGTTGCGCTGATAAGCCACGATGAGGCTGTGGGCGCCGAACTTCACCCCGGCCTTGCCGCTCCAGATGTTGTTGTTGAAGCTGCCGAGCAACTGTTTACCCTCGTCAACAGCCTTGTAGTAATTGAACCCACCAATCAGCGCTACGTCATCCGCCAGCGGATAGCTCAGCGTGGTGCCAAAGTAGTACTGGTTCCAGGCGTCCTTGAGGCGGCTGGTGTACAAGCTGACGGCAACGTTGTCATTCATCGAGTAGTCGCCGCCGAAGTAGGCGATCCAGGGCGAGTCCACCGCGCCGGCGTAGAAGGTCGCAAAACCATCCCGCATGCTGCTGGAGTTGGGCTGGCTCATCGCATGCAGGCGCCCCCCCTGCAGGGTCAGTCCATCGATGCTGGTGTTAGCCAGGGTGATACCCCGGAAGCTTTCCGGGAGCAGGCGCGAATCGCCGTATTGCACCACTGGCGTCACCGGGAACACATCACCGGCTTTGATGACGGTATCCATGTAGCGGGCTTTAACCGCACCCCCGATCTTGGAGTAGTCATCTTCGGGCTGACCAGCGCTGTTGTAGGGCATGACATCAACCGAACCGCCGGCACCTGATCGACCGTCACCCGAGTCGAGCTTGATCCCCAGCATGGCGAAGGCATCGACCCCAACGCCTACGGTGCCCTCGGTGAAGCCGGATTCGAACCGGCCCATGATTCCATGGGCCCACTCTTCGGAAAACCCGTTACCGGTGCGACTCGATTGGCCTTTGCGGAAATCGCGATTGAAATACAGATTGCGGTTGAGGATGGTAAGACTGCTGCCCTCGATGAAGCCTTCTGGCTTTGGCTCATCGGCCATTGCGCCGTGCCCAACGCCGATACCCAACGCAATGAGCGATAGACCAAACAGGCTCTTGTTGTTCATTTTCTACTCCTGGCGTGATTGGCAGTTCTTCTGTTAGTGGTTTCTTATTAAGAAGAGGTGGTGCGCTCACTCCGCTGATACGCACCACGGCCATAGTTCCACACGCCAACTAACGCGAGGATGACTTCAAAATTACTTTTCTGTCAGCAAAAAGTCAGAAAGCCAAGCTCAAAGTATCTCGATGTTATTCATTTATCAGCCGCCATGGGGACAGCCAAAGCCTTGGACGCGATACTCAATGGTGTGCAATTCGCCTTGGGGGTCCTCATAAGTCATTCGCGCTGGCACTACGCCGCAGGCACTGCTGCTGGGCGTGACGCTGACCACCTTGGCGATGTCCAGCTTCATCCCGTATTTGTAGTGTTTTACTGCCGGCGCAGCTTTACCTTGTGCTTCAGCATACTGCGCCATGGCTTTCTCATTGGACTGGAGCATTCGCCCAAATACCCGATCAGCCCCGCCTTCAGCCATCGCGAAGGATGAAACCGCCAAGAGCGATATGACTAAACCTGTTTGGAATGCTTTCATTTTGTTCACCTTAAGTTCGGTATACCCTCTGAAATGCTAGAAAGTTGACCTGTCATCAAGGTGAGATGAAAATTACATTTGTGTAAGCGTCGCGTCAGAAATCATGCCAGTTAACCGAGAACAACTTTATTAGAAACATCAATATTAGGATTGATTTCAAATTAATGGGGTGGGTGAACAAAGCGGCGCTTGACCTTACCGCAATAGCAAGGTCCAAACTGATGTGAAAGAGATGGCCAGAAGCGGGCGTAATAAACCTAGTCTCCTTAACAACTGCTGCCATCCTTACCCCTCGCGACATTCGCACGCCAGGGGAGTACCAGAACACGGTCGTGGTTCAGGAGAGTCCCCATGCGTAATCCCATTACCTACGCCACCCTTGCTGCCTTCATATCCCTTGCAACTGTTACCACAGGCTTTGCCGACCAGGCTCAGCCTGCTGCTCAAGGCAGCTCCGCAGCAACCAAGGGCGAGGACACGCACATGATGGATGGCAAGCAGATGCCGATGATGGACATGCAGGAGATGTCCAAGATGATGAAAAACTGCAATGCCATGATGGAGAGGATGAACAAGCAGATGGACAAGGCGGCTGCTCAAGGCGACAGCAAGGCCCAGTAGCGCCCTGACTCAGTCGCTGGCGTCCGCCCGAGCAATGAGGGGCCATCCGGTCTAGGCGGGGCCGCTTTCCGGGCCTCCTGCAGCGGGTTCCAACGACTGAGCTGCCACCGAAGCTCCGCTGCGTTCTGAGGAGGCGTCCGGCCATGAGCGACTTTTCCCTGCACTATGGGCACTGGTGGTGGGTGCTGGTGATGGTGCTGATTGCCTCCTGGCTGCTCTATCGCTTCGTAGCCCCGCGCAGTTGGCATGACTGGACCGGCGCCGGCCTGGTGCAGGCCTTTATCATCGCCTTGTACGCCGAGATGTATGGCTTCCCGCTAACGATTTATCTGCTGACGGGTTTCCTGGGCATCGAGCTGCCGCTGACGGGCTTCTCCGGCCATCTGTGGGCCACTTTACTGGGCTACGGCCTAGCCGGGGCCATGCTGGAGATGCTGTTGGGCGGTGTCTTCATCATCATTGGGCTGATGCTGGTGATTCGCGGCTGGGTCCAGGTCTACCGCGCGACCCTCCAGGGCCGGCTGGCCACCCAAGGGGTATATGCACTGGTCCGGCATCCGCAATACACCGGGATCATGTTGGCCGTGTTTGGGCAGATCATTCACTGGCCGACGGTGATGACGGTGCTGCTGTTCCCCCTGATCATCTATGCCTATGTGCGCCTCGCCAGACGGGAAGAAGCGCGATTGATAGAGCAATTCGGGGACGCATACCTGACCTACCGGCAGCATCTTCCGATGTTCTTGCCGCGCTGGCAGGCGTGGGGTGGTTGTCTCCGAGCGCTGTTCTCCCCGCAGCCGGATTAATCGGGGCCGGTCCATAACTGACCGAGTTCCGTGCCTACGGGACAAGGCCAGCACTCTCATCCCAACCTGCTTGCGAAGGCCCGCTAAGCGGTCATTTCAGCGTCTGACCGGCCTTGGCGATGACGCTCCAGGATTTGCCGCCATCCTTCGACACGTAGACGTCACGCTTGAAGGTGGCCATCGCCCATTCCTGCGGTTGAGTCGGGTTTTGTGCCAGGTAGGCTACGGCATCTTTTTGCAGCTCGGGCACGCTGAGCGGGGAAACCTGGCCGGTCGACAGCTCCAGCCTCGACAGCTTCGCTCCGTTGCCGTAGCTGCCGAACCACAGACTGGTGCCGTCCAGGCTGAAGGCAATGCCCAAGGCTTGTTCGCCCAAATTGAGGGCCTGGAACTGCTCGCCCGCATCGCGTGACAGATGCAAGCCGGTGCTGGTCGCCAGTGCGACCACTTTGCTGTCGGTCGGATGCACCGCCAGGGCGACGGGCGCTTCAGAGAGCCCCTGCGCGGCTGCGCGTTGCCAGTCGACGCCATCGTTCAGGCTGAAATACAAGCCGGGACTGCTCATGCGCGAGTTCGGGCGGTCGGTAAAAACGTAGAGCGCCCCATTGTCGAAGCCGCTGGCCAACAGGTGGAAGTCCGCTTCGCCCTGCAGACCCAGTTGCTCCCAGGAGCCACCACCATCAGTGCTCTTGATCACGCCGAAGGGGTTGGTCAGGCCGCTGCCTTGGGCCGGATGACCGCTGCTGTAGATTGCCCGACGGGTCACGGCATAGCCCATGTAGTCGTGTTCCGGTCCGGGGGCCTTGCTCCAGCGTCTGGCGCCGTAGATGGCCAGCCCGTGGTGGCTGGGAATGGACAGCCGTTGACCGTCCGGACTGTAGGCCAGGCCATGCACATGCATAAGGGTAACCGCCGCGTCACCGCACGCGGTGAGCAGCGCGAAGGCCATCAGACATCCGAGCGTCCTCGTTTGGCGTAGCCGCTGTTTCAGTTGCATCGCCAGTCCTCCAAGATCAATTGTTGAACCACGCCTGCCACGTAGCTGGGCGGTAACAATGGCCCCTTCCAAGCTCAGCGGCTAGCGGATTGATCGATGTGCCGGGGCGCGGTCGCAAGCCCAGCTTGCCGACAGGGGCGCTCAGCCGGGTGTTGGAGCAAGTCCCCCAGCCGCCGATCAGGCAAGTCCGCTGGAGCTGCCGGAGCATGGCACGGGTCTCCGGCATTTTCCCCGCCAGCGTGCAATTGATCAGCACTTTGAAGCGATATTCTGATATCTCATCGGGCTGTATTTGGCCCCGCCGGCCAAGGCCCTGGTGCTCCGCTGCGATGTGAAGAGCAGGTGCAGGCCCCGGAACGCACGCAACCCGACTTGCCGTTGGGAATCGGCCATATCCGCACACAAACTGGAAACAGGCTTTTCGTCATTCCGCAATTCCCAACCAAGTCTCAAAAATCAATCACTTATACGATCCATGGTGGAATTTTTGCTTTATCTCGGCATGCCCCCGTAAACGAACTATACGGACACTCCACTAGTCAACTAACGAAAGACAGGTGAGTTGGGGCAATCGACGCCCACCCCGTCGAACCCGGAATCGCCGGCAAAAGAAAAGCCCGCTGGCGCGAACGCTCAGCGGGCCTTCCCAACAGCGATCCGCTTAAAGTTCGGTATTGGACCCAGTGGCCGCAACGGCCGAATCGGGCTCGGCAATTTCCACCGGCAGTCCGTCTTCTGCCGCTACCACCTCACGCATGACATCCCACTCCAGGCGAATGGCGTTGGCCAGTTCCTCACGCTTGAACAGCGCGTTGATCACCGCCGTGTGCTTGTCCACTACCGACGGATCGCCGCGGTCGTCCAGCGGCGCATGAGCCTCCAGGTAAACCTTGCCGCCGCTCACACCGAACTTGTAGGGCTCGTTCATGATGCGCACCGGCGTACCCACCGGGGCCATGGCCGCCAGGGCCAGGACGTTGTTGTTGAGCATGCGGAAGCAGCCGTGGCTGACGCGCATGCCGATGCCGAACTTTTTGTTCGAGCCGTGGATCAGATAACCCGGCACGCCCAGGCTGAACTTGAACGGCCCGAGAGGATTGTCCGGCCCCGGCGGCACCACGGTCGGAAGCGGATCACCGTCAGCAGCGTGCTCTTCACGGATAGACTTCGGCGGATACCAGGCAGGGTTGGCCGTCTTGGCTGTAATGGTGGTAGCAGCAATTGGCGAGCCCCAGCCTTCACGGCCGATCCCCAACGGGTAGGTATGCACCACGTTCTTCCCTTTCGGGTAGTAGTACAGACGGTACTCGGCGAGGTTGATAACGATGCCTTCCCGCGGCCCCGGCGGCAGGATGTAGCGGGTCGGCAGGACGACCTCGGTGCCGGCGCCAGGGAGCCAGGGGTCCACGCCAGGGTTGGCGGCGACCATTTCCAGGTAGCCGAGGTCATTGGCCACGCCTATATCGGCGAAGGTGTCTTCATACTTGGCCTTGATCACCTGGACCTGGCCGACGATATCTTCGCCAGGCGGCGGAAGGGGCAGCTCCAGGGCTGCGACGGGGCCCGCCACCAGCAAGGACGCTAATGACAGGGAGCGGGCGACGGCTGGAAAGCGCGGCAACATCCGGGAATCCTTGTCAATTTGACTGATTTAAAGATTCAGAATTGTACACCGGCGCAGCCTCCGCCGGGAGCCCTCAGGCCTCCGACCAGACCGCGTGCTGGCCCCGCCTCTGGGTCTCCAGGGTCAAGCGACAGTTGGAGCACAGGCGCCGATCACGCTGTCCAGCCTACTCCAGCGCAGCTGCGCTGGGAGCAATCCACCGCACAGGGTATGGTCCGCGAGCCGCCAAGCTCGAGCTGGCGCGCGACCAGGTGCATGGGCCAGCTGCTGCGCCACCCACTGGCCGCAGCGGCGTCCTGATCAAAAACCAAGCGGAACATTAGGCCCGCAAAAACAAGAGGTTATAGAGCGAATGTCCTAATTTTCCGTTATCTCGGCACAACCCCTGATTCAGGCGCCGAGGGCCAGCCTCCATTCCAAAGGAGCACCTCATGAGGCTGGCGAACACAATTCCAGTTCCACCACTTGGTACTGGAACTTCGGCAAGCTGAGTCCATGTCTGCAAATGACTGGTGCGAGATCACCTGCTATGCATCGAGCCGGCCAGTCCTACCGCAACTGCTACGCCGGCTCGATTGGGCCGAGATTCGCCTCCCTGCTTCGGTGTGGACCAGCAGCGCGACAGACATGGCAGTCAGAGCTTTCTTCCTATAGTTGCTCCCTGGTGCTCGGTGGCTACGGCAGGGAGGTGCCCGCGGCGCATCAGGCGGTAGGCGGCCGGCAGGACGAACAGGGACAGCAGGGGCGCGGTGACCATGCCGCCGACCATGGGCGCGGCGATGCGGCTCATGATTTCGCTGCCGGTACCGCTGCCCCAGAGGATCGGCAGCAAGCCGGCGATGATCACCGCCACCGTCATGGCCTTCGGTCGCACACGCTGCACAGCGCCTTCGCGAATCGCCGCGAGCAGACCCTCCTCAGTAACGTCGCCGGCATCTTCGCGTTCGGCCCAGGCATTCTTCAGGTAGAGCAGCATGATCACGCCGAACTCGGCGGCGACGCCGGCCAAGGCAATGAAGCCGACGCCGGTGGCCACTGACAGGTTGTAGCCGAGCACATAGAGGAACCACATCCCTCCGGTCAGGGCGAAGGGCAAGGTGGCCATGATCAGCAAGGCCTCGTCGAACCGGGCAAAGGTCAGGTAAAGCAGGACGAAGATGATCAGCAGCGTGGCTGGCACCACCAGCTTGAGCCGGGCATTGGCCCGTTCGAGAAACTCGAACTGCCCCGAGTAGGTGAGGCTCATCCTCGGTTTCAGTTCGACCTGTTCGCTGACGACCTTGCGCAGGTCGGCCACCACCGAGGCGATATCCCGACCACGCACGTCGATATACACCCAGCCGGAGGGCCGGGCATTTTCGCTTTTCAGCATGGGTGGACCGTCGGTGGTCTTGATCCTGGCCACCATGCCCAGGGTGATTTGCAGGCCCTGCGGAGTGTAGATCGGCAACTGCTCCAGAGCCTCTGGCGAATCCCGCCACTCCCGTGGGTAGCGCACGCTGATCGGGAAGCGCGCCAGACCTTCGATGGTTTCGCCGATGTTCTCGCCGCCGATGGCACTGGCCACGATGGACTGGACGTCAGCGATGTTTAGCCCATAGCGCGCGGCGGCCTGGCGGTCGATGTCGACATCGACGTAGCGTCCGCCGGTGAGGCGCTCGGCCAGCGCCGAGCTGACACCAGGTACCGTCTTGGCGACCTGTTCCACCGCCTGCGTAACGGCATCGATGTGCGCCAGGTTGGGGCCGGCGACCTTAACCCCAATCGGGCTCTTGATCCCGGTGGCAAGCATGTCGATACGGTTGCGGATCGGTGGAATCCAGATGTTGGTCAGTCCAGGCACCTTCACCACCCGGTCCAGTTCTTCCACCAGCTTTTCCGGGGTCATGCCCGCGCGCCATTCTTCGCGCGGCTTGAACTGGATCGTGGTCTCGAACATCTCCAACGGCGCCGGGTCGGTGGCCGTCTCGGCACGGCCCGCCTTGCCAAAGACGTGTTTGACTTCCGGTACCGTCTTGATCAGGCGATCGGTCACCTGCAGCAGCTGGCTGGCCTTCTGTGCGGACAGGCCTGGCAGTGCCGAGGGCATGTAGAGCAAGTCGCCTTCGTCCAGGGGTGGGAGGAACTCACCGCCCAACCGCGAGATTGGCCACAGGGCGCTGACAAAGACCACCACAGCCACCACCAAAGTCATTTTGGGATTGCGTAGCACCCACTCCAGTGCGGGCTCGTAAATTCGGATCAGCCCGCGATTCAGCGGATTCTGCTCTTCCTTGGGAATGCGCCCGCGAATCCAGTAGCCCATCAGCACCGGTACCAGGGTCACCGACAGCGCGGCAGCGGTCGCCATGGCGTAGGTCTTGGTGAAGGCCAGCGGCCCGAACAAGCGGCCCTCCTGCGCCTCCAGGGTGAACACCGGGATAAAGGACAGCGTGATGATCAGCAAGCAGAAGAACAGCGCAGGCCCGACCTCGGCGGCGGCATCGGTCATCACCTGCCAGTGATGCTTGCCCTTCAACTCCTCGCCTGGATGGGCGGTATGCCACGCCTCGATCTTCTTGTGGGCGTTCTCGATCATCACCACCGCAGCGTCCACCATCGCGCCGATAGCAATGGCGATCCCGCCCAGGGACATGATGTCGGCGTTGATCCCTTGCTTCTGCATGATGATGAAGGCGATGAGCACGCCGATCGGTAGAGAGATGATCGCCACCAGCGAGGAGCGCAGGTGCCAGAGGAACACTGCACAGACCAAAGCGACCACGATGAACTCCAGCAGCAGCTTGTGGCTGAGGTTTGTCACCGCGCGATCAATCAACAGACTACGGTCGTAGGTGGTCACGATTTCCACGCCGGCCGGCAGGCTTTTCTGAAGTTCGTCCAACTTGGCTTTCACCGCGGCGATGGTCTCGCGAGCGTTCTTACCACTGCGCAAGATAACCACGCCTCCGACCGTCTCGCCCTGGCCATCCAACTCGGTAATTCCGCGACGCATCTCCGGCCCTTGCTGAATGGTCGCCACGTCGCCGAGGGTGACCGGCACACTGCCGCTGGCGAGTTTGAGCGGCACGGCGCGGAAATCGTCCAGTGATTTCAGGTAGCCAGTGGCGCGCACCATGAACTCGGCTTCAGCCAGGGTCAGCACGGCGCCCCCGGTTTCCTGGTTGGCCTTGCCGATGGCCTCGATCACTGCATCCTGGGTGATGCCCTGACTGGCCAGACGCACAGGGTCGAGCACCACCTGGTATTGCTTGACCATGCCACCCACCGTGGCCACCTCAGCGACGTTGGGCAGGGTCTTCAGTTCAAACTTGAGGAACCAATCCTGCAAGGCGCGCAATTGCGCCAAGTCGTGCCCACCGCTGCGGTCCACCAGGGCGTACTGGAAGATCCAGCCAACTCCAGTGGCATCCGGACCCAGCGCCGGTTTCGCGGTGGCGGGCAGGCGGCTCTGGATCTGGCTGAGGTATTCCAACACGCGGGAGCGGGCCCAGTACAAATCGGTGCCATCCTCGAAAATCACATAGACGAAGCTGTCCCCGAAGAAGGAATAGCCCCGCACCGTTTTCGCCCCCGGGACCGAGAGCATGGTGGTCGCCAACGGATAGGTGACCTGGTTCTCGACAATTTGTGGCGCCTGGCCCGGGTAAGGTGTGCGGATGATCACTTGGACGTCGGAGAGGTCGGGCAGCGCATCCATCGGCATGTTCTGAACCGACCAGACGCCCCAGGCCGTCGCGAACAGGGTGGCCAGTATGACCAGGAAGCGGTTGGCCAACGACCAGCGAATCAGCGCGGCAATCATGGCTGGCCTCCGAGCTTCTCCACGCGCTCAACCACCAGACCACTGTCGGTCTGGCGCACCGTGACACGGACCTTGTCGCCAGCCTTGATGCCAACCACCAGGGTGGGATCGGCCAGCGGGTAGGCCATGGTCATGCCCGGCATGCCCACTGTCTCGAATGGCCCATGGGCCAGGATAATGCTGGCAGCGTCGAACGCCATGACCTGCGCTTCGGCTTCGTCCCGCACGGGGGCGGCAGTGGAGGTGGGTTTGCTTTCGGTGGGCGCGGTCAGGCCCTTGAGGCTAGCCTCGGAGTCCAGCAGGAATTGCCCGGAAGCGACCACCTGCTGGCCTTCCGTGAGCCCTTGGGTCACCACGATGCGGCCGGCGCTCTCCGGCCCCAGCCGGACTTCCACCGGCCGGTAGCGCCCGCCGTCCTCAGCGAGCATGACCAAAGCGCGGCGGCCCGTGCGCATGACAGCTTCGCTGGATACCCACAGGACGCTCTGCGCGGAGGAACGATTCAAACGGACCTGGGCGGTCAGGCCGGGGCGCAGACGGCCATCGGGATTGGGCAATTCGACCCGTACCCGCAGTGTGCGACTGTCGGGGTTGGTTTCCGGCAGAATCGCATCGACTGTCCCTGCGAGCACTTCGCCAGGAAAGGCCGGCAGGCGTGCTTCAACCGCCTGGCCTTGCGCAATCGAGCCAGCTTCTGATTCCGGGACAGCAAGGCTCAGCCAGACGCTGCTCAGACCATTGATCCGGGCCAGATTGGTGCCGGCCGCCACCGTCATGCCGGCGCGCACGTCCAGTTCCTGGATGACACCACCAATCGGACTGCTCAACGTCAGAACCGGTCGGGACTTGCCGCTGCGTTCGACCTGGCTGATCAGTGCCGTCGGCATGCCCAGGAGTTGCAGCCGCTGACGTGCCGCTGCCAACAGGCTGGCATCGCCGTTGTGTTTCAGCGCGATGAACTCTTCCTGGGCGGCGGCCCAGTCCGGGATCAACAGGTCCACCAGCGGCGCTCCGGCCTTAAGCACATCCCCTGGCGCCCGGGCGTAGACCCGCTCGACGAAACCACCAGCACGCGCCTGGACCACCGCGACCTCACGTTCGTTGAGGGCCAGCACACCGACCACATCCAGGCTATTGGCAAGGGGGCCGCGAGTGACGGTGGCCAATCGCAGGCCCAAGTTCTGCGTCAGACTGGGATCGATGCTAATGGCGGTGCTGTCGGCGGCTTCGTCGGCATACTTGGGCATCAACTCCATGTCCATGAAGGGCGACTTACCCGGCTTGTCGAACCTCTGCTGCGGGTTCATTGGGTCGTACCAGTACAGCACCTTGCGTCCATCCTGAGCGGCAGAGCCGTGCTCGGCTGTCGCGTTGGAAGCGTCGTCCATGCTGGAGGAGGCGTACCAGTAACCGCCCGCCAAACCCAGGGCGATCGAAAGGCCGCTCAACAGCGCACCTTTCCAGAATTGTGCGCTCATTGGTGACTCTCCCCGTAGGTGAAGTGGAGCCTGGCGCCGGTCAGGGAACGCTGTCCCTCGACGTCAATGTGATTCAGGCGTGCCTCAATCAGCTCGCGGCGCGCTGCAATGACGGAGGACAGGTCACCCGTGCCGGCGCGGTAGCTGGCCGTGGTCAGGTCGACCTTCTCTTTCGCCAGCGGCAGCAGGCTGTCCTGGCTGCGACGGACTGAGCGGTTCAGGCGCTCGTACTCAGCAAGGTCCGCTTCCAGTTGCTGGGCGCTTTCCCGCGTGCGAGCTTCGCGCTCAGCCTCCAGTTGGTTGAGCTCGGCACGGCGGGCGGCGATCGTGGGGTTCTGCCGGGACCCTGGAAACAGCGGTAGGTCGAAGGTGAACTCCACGCTCACCATGTCGCCAAACTCACGGGCCCGGCGTTGGTAGTCGACCTCCCAGCTCCAGTCGGGCTTCTTCTCCGCCTCTGCCTCTCGAACTTTGGCTTCGGCCTCACCGGTGATGTGCGCATAAGCTGCCAGCTCAGGATTCCGCTCCAGCTTGCCGGCATACTCCGCAGCCGCAATCGGCCAGACTGGCAGTTCGCCGACCAAGGGCTCGTCCGCGGCAGGGCCGATCCAGCGGCGCAGCGCAGCACGTGCCTCGGTCTGCTGGCGAACCAGTTCGTCCTCCTGCTCGGCGAGTTGGGCCGCCTCCTGTTTCGCGGTCACCGCATCCGCGGCCTGGGCACGCCCCCCGGCAATTTGCGCGTTCACCGTAGTGGCCAGGAGCCGATTCTCCCGGAACAACTCGCCAAAGAGCGCTTGCTTGCGCTCCACCGAATAACGGGTGATCCAGGCTTCAGCTGTGCCCTGGCGAACCTTCAGGCGCTCGATGCGGCCATCGGCGGCCGCGCGATCAACGGCCGCATTGGCGACCTCACTGCGCGCCCGACGCTTGTCGCCGTTGGGCATTTCTTGCATGACCCCAACCATCTGCATGGTCATGAAGTCTTCCTTGAGGGTCCAGCGGTCGGGGCCGCCAACGGGGTAGTTCTGCACGCCGAGGATCAATTTTGGGTCTGGCAGTTCACCGGCAGGGATGGCTGCACTGCTGGCGGCTTGCAGTTTGTACGTCTGGGCGGCGAGAGATGGAGCGTTGTCCTCGGCCAGCCGCAAGGCTTCGTCGAGGGTCAAGTCGGCGGCGTGGCTAGGTGCGCCAATTACAGATGCCACCACGGCGGCGATTGGCCAGCCGGTGCAATAGCGTGTGGGGTTCATCGTCACGATTCCTGTGAAGCTCCGCTGCGCGGCATACGGCACGAACGGAGATTAGCTGCGCCGCGTGAGTTGCGCGGCAGTCAGTAGGGAACAGAAATCAAACGCGGGGGGGATGCCAGATGCTGGATGGCATTCGCTCAGGCAGGAAATCGCTGAAGGAGGTTGTTGCTACGGGGAAAGCCAGGTCTACAACTGGCTTCAGGAATCTCACCTGCAGGATGCTGAGGGTCTTGCATTCCAAGCCTGGCTTGCAGAGCTTGCCATGATCGGAATTGCCATGACAGCAGTCCGCGCCCGTGTCCATCACTTTGCTCATGCTCGCGGACTTCATCGGGCAGGGCTCCGACGGCGACTGCTCACCCGCCATCCCGTTGAAAGGAAGCGCGAAGCTAAACAGCAGGAGCAGACACAGGCGCAGGTAGCGTTGCATGTGGGGCAGTTTAGACCGGGCTCTGGGGGCTAACAATTACGATTCTGTAAGGCTTGGAGAGCGTTCGCCGAGGTTGATCGAGGGCTCCAAGTTGCCCATTTTTGACGCTCGCGTTCGCCCCTTGTGCCCGACAGAGCCCTCGTCTGCTCGTTCATGGAACGCTCACACACCGGACGTGGCTCTTGTGTGACTCAGATCGAAGCTTTGCTGCTCCATACTTCAGCCTCCCTGACCCGCTTGGAACCCAGCTCGAAAGCGCGGAATGAACCTGGGTGTGGCACGGGCATAAGCGTCGTAAGCAGCGCCAAACTCCTTGCGCATATCCCGCTCTTCGGTAACCGCCAAGCGTCCGTACATCACCAGCAGCACTGGGAACATCGCCAGAGTCAGAAGGGTTGGCCACTGAAGCAAAAAGCCTAGGAGAATCAGGACAAAGGCTACGTACTGCGGATGTCGAATCCAGGCATAGGGCCCAGCTGTGGCGAGAGAGTGTCGGCGTTGCGCGTGGTAGAGCACGTTCCACGCGGCCGAAAGCAGATAGAAGCCAAAACCCAGGAATATGTAGCTGGCAATGTGCAGCGCACTGAAATGCGGATTGCCCTTATCACCCAGCAACGTCGACCACAGATGCCCGGCGTCGTGGGACAGCAGATCGAGGTTTGGGAACTTGGACTGCAACCAGCCTGAAAGCAGGTAAATCGTCAGCGGAAAGCCATACATTTCCACGAACAGGGCGACGATGAACGCAGAAAATGCGCCGAAGCTCCTCCAGTCTCTGGCCGTCGCAGGTTTGAAGAAACTGAAAGCAAACATGATGAAGATCGCTGAGTTGAAGAAAACCAGCGACCAGAGACCATATGCGGTTTCACCATGGTTCATGATGGGTCTCCTGGATTACGGGTATCGGACTTCCCAGAGGGGGCCGATTTGCTCTGGCCTGAGTGATGGTGCCCCCCGTGCCCACGGTGCATGAAGACATGCATCAGTGGGCAGGCGAGTAACAGCAGATACGGCAGGGCGCCGACCACATGGGCCAGGTGTTCGGTCAGCAGGAAATAGCCGGCGACTCCACCGATCACCACAAGGCCGATTGCGTAGCGGGAACGCCAGAAGCTGGCTGGCGAGCTGTGTTCATCGGAATGATGGTTCATAGCGCCTCCTCGGAATGGTGAAGAGCTACTTCGACGGCGTGGAGGGCATACGGTCCATCATCATCTGCATCATGGATTCCATCATGTCCATGCGCTTTTCCATCATCTGCTGACGTGCGGCCATATCACCGTCCATACCCTTGCCGCCTTGCATTCCCCCCATACCCGACATTCCATCCCCCATGGACTTCATTATGGCCATGCCGCCCTTCATCAGCGTCATATGGTCGGCCATCAGCGCCTGACGCTCTTCCGGCGTTTTCGCTGCAGCCATCTTTTCGTGCATGGCTTGCATAGCCTTCATGTGCTGGTCCATCGCCGCCATTTGCCCTTTGTCCATTTGCTGGGCAGGGGGGATCTTCTCGGCGGCCTCTGCACCAGCAGTATCGGCCGGGTGATGCGCCGAGTGTTCATCGGTGTTTTGCGCCATGGCCCCCAGAGACGCAGCAGCCATGCAGAGTCCGATCAGCACATTGCGAATGTTAGACATCATCATCTCCTTAACCATGCTCGAAAATTTGTGTGGCGGCCTCAGCAACACGGCTATCGGTTGAGTCGTCGTCAGGTCGCTCGAACCTCGTTCAAATGACCCCATCCGTGCCGCAAGACTTGGTTTTGGTGCCATTCCCTGCGGCATATCGAAGGGCTAGTTGGCCTTTGGCGGCTTGTAGCTGATCCCGTTCGGACCGGCGCCGACCTTGTGCGTGCCAATGACCTTGCGGCTGTTCGTATCAATTACGGAGACGGTGCCCGCTTCGATATTGCTGACAAACACATAGGCGCCGTCTGTGCTAATGGCCACACCATGGGCGCCCTTGCCGGTGGTCACGGTGCCAATGCTGCTGCGTGTTTGGGGATCGACGATGGAGACTCGATCGTCCGGATTCTGGCCACTGCCTTGGTTCGCGACATAGACCTGGCGGCCGTCAACGGTGGCCATCATCTGGATCGGTGTACGGCCCACATCAACCTTGCCGATCACCTTGCGTCCGGCGGTGTCGATGATGCCAAGCTGGTTCGCGGCACTGAGTGACACGAACGCCAGGCTTCCGTCGGGGGCAAAGCCCACCTGGACAGGACCTTTACCCACTGGAATTTGCGCGGTCTCCTTGAGCGTGGTGACGTCGATAAGCGAGACGCTGTCGCTCCGCATATTGGCGACGTAGAGCGTTTGGCCATCTGGGCTCAAGCGCAGCCCATGGGGATAGCGCCCAGTCGGAATGCCAGGTAGTTCAACCTGCTTTTTGAGGTCGAAAACTCGCACCTGGTTGGCGGCAGAGTCGGTAACAAAGGCGCGCTGCCCAGTAGAGTCGGTGACCACATGAGCCGGGTGATCGCCGGCTGGCAGGCTGAACTGCGGTCTATCCAGCGCGGTGGTACTGAAAACCAGCAATTGACCACTGGCCTTTTCACCACTCGAATGCCCGGCATGCCCGGATATCCCAACCACCAAAAGCAAGCTGCCGTCAGGGGAAACCTGCACGTTGTGCGGGGAGATGGGCAAGGCAACCGTGCTGATCACGCCTGTATCGAGGTCGACCTGGCTTATGGAGGCCGCCCGCTCGTTCGCGGTGTAGACGCTGCCAGTCGGGTTTGCCATGGTCAGACCCAGGTGGGTCACCAGGGATAGACCTAAGGCCAGGGAAGTAAACCGCTTAGCGTTCATCGTGGCGTCTCCAACGAAGGACATGGTCTTGAGCCAGACAGGCCTAAACCGATGCTTAAGCTAAGCGCCAATCGCGAAGTAGTTTGTTGATCGCGGTCAACGATCTCTACCAGGCTCGATACTGAGTGATCGAACGCGAAAATTTTCTCGGGGAGTAGCGCTAACTAGCCGATCCAGCCGAGGATGGGAAACACCTCCAGCAGCCACCAGGCAAAGTCGGTCAGCTGGCCCGTGACCATGGCCGCCCCCATGAGAATCAGGATGACGCCGGCCCCTATGTGAATGACCCGACTCCAACGGCGCAGGCGTTTCATGTGGGCAAGGAAGTGGTTGGTGAACCAGGCGGTCAGCAGGAATGGGAGCCCCAGGCCGAGCGAGTAAATCGACAGCAGGGCGACACCACTGGCGCCAGTACGGCCGGTGGCGGCGCTCAGCGTCAGGATGCTGCCCAGGATCGGGCCGATACAGGGTGTCCAGCCAAAGGCAAACGCCACGCCCAATACATAGGCGGCCAGTGGTCCTCCGCTGGACTTAAGCTGGTGGACGAAGCGCACGTCCATGTTCAGCCAACGCGAGTTGATTAGACCAGTGATGAACAGGCCGAAGGCAATCACGATAATGCCGCCAACCAGGTTGGTTTCCTGCCGATAGGCGATCAGCAGCTGGCTGATGGCAGTGGCGCTGGCCCCCAGCGCAATGAAGATGGTGGAAAAGCCCAGCACGAAGCTCAGGCTCATACCAATCACCGCAAGCCGCTCCCGGCGGCTTTCCAGGACCTGAAGTTCGTCCACCGAGCGTCCGGCGATGAAGGACATATAGCCGGGTACCAAGGGCAGCACACAGGGCGACAGGAACGAGATCATTCCCGCGGCAAACGCGCTGAGGATGCCGATGTCGCTAAGGCTCATCGCAGACTATTTCCTCGCTGTGCTGGCCATCACTTCCTGCACAAACTCAATGACCTCCGGGCTGTCCCACTCGGCCGCACCGGCTTTACGGCCGATTTCTCGTCCCTCGCGGTCCAGCAGCAGGGTGACCGGCAAGCCGAAGGCGCCGAGGCTTTGGATGGCTTGCATGTGCTCATCGAGGTAGACCGGGAGGTGCTGGATACCAATCTCTCGGTAAAAGTCCCGCACCACCGGCAACCCGCCTTGATCGAGCGAGAGCGCCACCACCTGGAAGTCGCTGCCGCCCAGCTTTGCTTGAAGGCGATCCAAGGTCGGCATTTCCTGACGGCAGGGGACGCACCAGGTGGCCCACAGGTTGAGCAGAACCACCTTGCCGCGGAAGTCAGCCAGGCTGAGTGGCTTCCCTTCGCCATCGACGAAACTGACTGCATCCAGCGGTTTGGGCTCTGGCCAGATGATCAACCCCGCCCGAGTGCCGGTTTCCGTAAATGGCTCGGCGCCGAACGAAAGACGAGCCCCGACCAAAGGCAAGACAAGGCACAGCAGCAGCCCGCAGGTTCGTAGATGCCAAGGCAGCCCCGTGCTACCTGAGGCCAGGTAAATGGAGCAGGGAAACGCGCTGGTCATGGCACACCTCACGAGCAGCTGTCCGTTCAAACCGCCGGAACGGCACTGGCTGGCTGCAGTCACCAAGGAAGCAAGGCTGCTATTGCGACTATAGCAGTGCCGACCCGCCGTTCATGTGGCCCCTTGCCATTCCTCGACGCGGACCTCTTTAATCGGCGTCTCAGGCAAAGGAGGCTGATATGGCACTGTTGGATGAGATTGTCGGCTGGGCGGGCGGGTTGAGACCGTGGCAGCAAGAGGCACTGCGTCGCATCTTTGCGCGACCAGAGCTTCCTCAGGCTGACGTGGATGCCATCTTGCAACTGGTTCGCGAGCAGGAAGGGGATGGCACCGTTCCCCCAGAGTGGAGACCGTTCACCGTGGACGACGTCCCGGGTACCGGCAGTGGCGCTACCGTGAGGTTGGTGGGGCTATCCGGCCTCGATCAGGTCAACGGTTTCCCATCCGGCCGTGCCTTCGATTTGGCACCGGAGGGCATGACCATCTTGTTTGGTCACAATGGTGCCGGCAAATCCGGCTATGCCCGTGTCCTGAAGAATGCATGCAAGGCCCGGCATCGGGTAGAAGTTCTGCCTAATGCGTTTGATCCGACGCCTGAACCACCTTCTGCGGACTTCGCCATCCTGGTGGACGGGGAGCCAGATACGGCACGCTGGGTGCAAAATAGCCCAGCTCACCCTCACCTGAGTTCGGTCTCGGTGTACGACGTTGCCTGTGCCAACGACTACATCGATGCTGAAGGCGTTCCCGCCTTTCAACCCTACGGGTTGCCACATCTGACCCGTCTGGTCGCACTACAGCGCGACCTCCAGGCTCGAATCAATACCGAACGTGGCGCGCTTGCGCTGGACGCCCGGCAATTTGAGCCCTTGAAGGGCGACACCGAAGTGGGCCGTTTCATTGCCAACCTGGGAGAAAGTTCCGACCTGAGCGCGCTCGCTCGGCTGGGTACGGTCAGCGAGGCGGACGCACAGCGGCTGACGTTTCTCAACCAGACGCTGCTAGAAACTGATCCTGGGCCCAAGGCGCTGGCCCTGGAGCGCCTGGCCACTCGCTTGGATCAAGCACAGCAACGGGCGGCGGCTGCCCAACGCTGGGTGAACGATCGGGCCATCACGCGTGCGAAAGAGCTGCTCGACGCCGAGAAAGCGGCGAACTTCGCCATGACCCTGGCGCAAGCCAGGCTTCACGGCACCGCCGCGCAGCCTGGAGAACCAGCTTCGCAAGTATCCGCGCCCGCCGCCCCCTTGCTGGAGGGAACGGGGAATGCGCTGTGGCAAACCCTTTACCGCGCCGCCGAGGCTTTCTCACAGCAGTCCGCGTACCCTGATCACCCATTTCCGCACCTCGATGCCGACGCGCACTGCGTGCTCTGCCAGCAACCCTATGCGGCCGATGCCGCCGAGCGCATGCGTCGATTTGCGGCCTTCGTCGCGGATAGCGCAACGGCCGAAGCCCAGGCTGCGAACAACGCGCGGCTGGAGGCCCTCGGTAGAGTGAAAGCAGTTGATCTCAGTGTGCTGGACGAACCGACGCTGGCTGACGTGGGTGAGCGCCTGCCCGAGCTGCATGCAGCGATAACGCAAGCGACATCGGTGTGGGCAGCGCGGCATGCCTGGGTGACTCAGGTGTTGGAGTCCGGCAATTGGCCCGCCGATGTCGAGGCACTACCTCCTGAGACCAACCTGGATCAGTCTTTCGCTGCCAACGCCACAGCGCTGCGGGCCGACGCCAACACGTTACGGACTTCGGCCGATCCTGCAGTACGTCTGGCACTGGTAAACGAACGGGCGGAGCTGGAGGCGCGGCAGCGGCTTACTGGACACCTCGCCGCGGTGGAGCGCTTTGTTCAGGACAGCCGAACTCACCAGAAGCTGAGTCGATGCCATACCGCCCTTAACCCACAGGTAGTTTCGCGCAAGCTGACAACACTCGCCACGGCGCATGTAACCGATGCACTGGCGACCGCTATGAATGCCGAGCTGAAAGCCCTGGGCTATCGGCGCCGGGTGCAACCCGAACTGACCGGTCGCACGGAACTCGGCCTGACCAAGGTCACGCTTCGGCTCAGCGACATTGCCCTGAAGGCCTCGAAGGTGCTTTCCGAGGGTGAACAACGGGCCATGGGATTGGCCATGTTCCTCGCCGAGCTCGAATCGCAGGCCCATAAGTCCACCGTCGTTTTTGATGACCCCTCCACCTCACTGGACCACGTTTACCGTCGGGCCATTGCACGGCGCTTGGTCGCGATGGCAGCCACGCGCCAGGTGCTGGTGTTCACCCACGACGCGGTGTTCCTGACCGAACTCGGCATGGCGCTCCAGCAGGCTGAACGAACCGCCAGTTACAAAACCATCAGTTGGGATGAAGCGCCAGGGCTAGTAAGCGATGGGCTGACCTGGGCCACGATGGACACCAAGGCCCGCTTGAATGATCTGCGGGCACGCACAAAGGCGCTGAGCGCCGATCTAAGTGAGTATCCAGCGGATGAGATCGAGCGCCAGATCTCAGATGGCTACACCAGACTGAGAGGGACGATCGAGCGAGCGATTCGTGAGGTTTTCCTGAACAACACAGTCCAGCCGTTTAGCGATGTCGTCAGCGTCGATTCATTCGGCGCCGTGGTGGGGCACCCTCAGGACGAGTGGGAGGCCCTGCAGGCAACCTATGCGCGGGCCTGCGAGGCGACCGACGCCCACGACACTCCCGGGGAGCGTCAACTCCCACTGCCACCGCGCGAGGACCTGCTTCGCGACATCGCCTTGGTCATTGACCTGGTCGACCGTGCGACGGCGCGTCGTAAGGCCTACGAGACTCAGCGCGGTGAGCGGACGGCTCAACGCAAGAAGGTTTTCGGCGGCTAGTCCTCCCGAGCATTCAAGCCGACCGCTGTTTGGGGCTCGGCTTGAGCCGAGTCGTCATTCGGTTGCGGATCTGTGGCCCGACCAGGACAGGCTACTGCTCGTGGTTGGGCACTAGTTTGACCTACTGGGCAAGACATGGTTGTGCGGCGCGGGCCCACACAAGCCAGCGCTTAACGACCCAATTTGGACAAAAGGCAATTAGTGAGAAACGAAGGAATATTTTGAGACAGGTGGCAGACCCGCGTCTTGCTGAGAGATGGATTCATAAAGCCGATCACGTGCTACCTGCACAGGCTCTATGAGCTTTTCTCTGATTTATGCGGCTTTATGCAGAAAATCATAAATTATGGAAAAAAGCATAATTTGTACGAACGACTTGCGTTCGCATTGACTGTGGCAGCTGCCCCCTATGCCGCCACGCGAGCTCCCCGAAGGTATGAACCCGCATCGCCTCGACGTGGCCGCAGTGGGCGAAAACCTAGAAAAGCGCCAACAACTGATGGTGATAGCGCTGTGAAAAACTGACTTGGTAGGTCGATGTGGAGTCCGAACTGTCCAACGACATGTCCAGAGCAGCACTCGTACGCACTGGATGCTCAGCATCATTGTTTTGCAGGTTACTCAGGTGGAAACTGACAACCGTTTCACCAGCGGCGTCACCAGCGACCGTAGCAGTCGTATGCACACGGCTCAAAAGGGCTAGATCCTCTGGCAGATCATCCGCCACGCGCAGGGAGAATCCCTCGAGTGTTGACTCTGCTAAAACAAATAACCAAGCCTGATCATCACATGTGCCTGTACGCCGCAGCACACGCCCCAATACCTGCCGATAGTGCAGCTCCGTGCGAATGCGGCTGAGGTAGCAACAAACTTGTAAACGGGGAATGTCCGTCCCTTCACTGATCATCCCTACCGCAACGATCCAGCGGGATTTTCCGCCGCGGAATTCGTTTATCAGGTGCTGGGCACGTGCATCTCTGTTGGTAACAATGCGGCAGGACTCCCCCTTGGCTTCAAGTGCCAGGGCCACCTGGTGGGCGTGCTCGACGTCGGTGGCAACTACTAGTCCGGCTGCATCCGGCTTGATCGCCCGGAGCTCATCGAGCTTGGCGATCCCAAGCGCGAGCATTTGATTGATCATGTCGGGATGGCGAAGAAGCTCCTCGTACGAGACCGGCGACTCATTGAGAAGCTGATCAATACTAGGAAAGAGTCTTACCGCGCTGTCATTTTCTAGCTCTTCTGTCAGCTTCACCGCGTGGTTATCCAACAGCACGATTCGAGGCGAGCGGCATACGTTGTCCGCGATGGCCTCTTCCAAGCCGTAGCGATAATCACAGATCAAGCGGCCCTCAGGCGCGGAATAACGAGCCAGCGCAATGCCCTTGTCGTCGGAGCGCCACGGCGTGCCAGAGAGCGCCAGGGTAAAAGCTGCACGATCCTGTATTTTCTGGATGATCTGCTGTCCCCAGGCATTGCTCAGCAGTGGATCATGTCCGGCGCAATGGTGAATCTCATCGAACACCGCTAACACACGGTAGTCGTCCAAGAGCGCCCAGAACGCCTCTGCCTGATACTCCATCGCCTGGTAAGTGCAAGCGTCGCCGATAGCGCCGATCAAGCCATCAAGTCGCTTGCCTAACACCCTGGAGAAGGTGGACCGGAACCCGTCGACGACTTGGCAGGAAGGCGCAAAACAGAGCACCAGATCGATCTCGCCTTGCTGGAGCAAGCAGTTGGCCAGTTCTGCTGCCATCCACGTCTTGCCAGCACCGGGTGTCGCTTGGCAGAAAAAGTGCGGTGTCGTGACGTAGTGCTCCAGCGCCGTCTGAATGCACCGGCGCTGCCAGTCTCGCAAAGACGCCCTCATCACTTTGGAGCAAATGTCTTGAGGGTTTTCTCGACTGCGCGCAGATGCCCCAGCAGGCGCGAGCTGCGATCTCGTGCGTCAAGATAGTCACCTTCGACCCTGTCCTTGAGGTGCGGCATTTCGTCGAGGAGTTGCTTGTAGCGCTCCGTTTCCCCCATCGACGTCAGGAAGTCGAGCCGTATCTCCTTCAACAGCGCTTCTAGATGTTCCAAGACATCGGGATCTGAGGTTGGTGGAACCCCATGAGCAATGTCCTGGGCTTGCTGCAGCATTGGCTTGTCCTGCGGCTTGGAAGTGCTCTCGAATCCGTTGTCGACGAGTTCAAGATTCAGGCCTTCGGGGATTGGCCCCAGGTGATAGACCTGTCCCCGCCTGCGTCGCTCAGCATCCTGAATGATCCAGCCAACTCGCAGCATGCGTCGGATCTGCTCATACACGTAGCGACGCACCTCACTGAGGTGGAAGCTCGTTCCCGCAAGGCATTCGGCATAGGCATCGCGCAAGTCACGGGTTGTAAATTGCGCGTATCTCTCCTGCTGCAGCAAGTCGTACAGCCGCCTGTCGAAGATGAACGATTCCGATTTCATGCGGGTACCTGGAGCGGGTGTCGCGGAGCAGCTAAAAATACGGATTATAGTCCGTGGCCGATTCGTCCGCAAACGCAGGATATTGCCGCCTCAAGGGTACCGAGGCGGCCATGGGTCAGCTTGCGAACGCGTTGGGCAAGAACATCCGAGCACAGAGGAAGGCCAAGGGGCTTTCTCAGGATGCCTTGGCGTTGTCCTGCAAAATTGACCGCAGCTATATGGGACGCATTGAGCGCGGTGAGGTAAACCTCACCGTAGAGAAGCTGTACTCCATAGCCGGTGTTCTGCAGTGTGAGCTAGGAGCTCTGCTGCCCCCAATGTCCATAGGCCTCGATTGATGGCCAGGCAGGGGCTCAAGAAAGGCTTAGCAAATTTCTTCCCTTTGGCTCTTCGAGCTACCTGCGAGTAAGGTTGCTCCCACTGCGCTCATCCAGCCCAAAGCAGGGAGCGGACCAGCGTCTGCTAAGCATTGAGCCGAGGCCCTCAGACCCGCATCTGAAGGTATTGCTGATCGGCTGGAAACTCTTAAAACCCAAGCAGTGCAATCCCAAGCTCCCAATTAACTAGCCTTCCTTCGAAGGGAGTTTGACCACCGAACCGCCTTTGGCGGGCTTGCGGAACACCGGGCTCTCATCTAAAAACTCCGCAGGATCAATGTTCTTGCGTCGAGCAATCATTGAGGCGTAAAGGACCCTTTCGCGCTCCCTATTCAACTGCCTCGTCAGCTCCTCGACTTGCGCCTTAAGCATTTCGATCTGATGATCTCGATCACGATCTCTAGCTGCTTTCAGCGATATTTCCTGATCGAAATGCTTCTCCCCTCGGACATAACTTTTGACCACCTCCTTGATACGCTGGAATTCCCTTTCGAATTCCTTGTTCCGCCACAGCGTAGGCTTAGAGACGCCACATTTCTCGGTAATAAACTTCCAGCCAAAAAATGAAGGGGGTATCAGCTGTCTCTCGAATTGTTGGAGAATGGAAAATGCTTTGTCCCATTGTTCAGCAGGAATAGTCACAATCAAGCCGCCCCACATTGAAACACACAATCATTTGGAATCGATCCTTCAAGCCTAAATGGCTGATAGTCCTTACTCTGTTTAACTTGACCGTCAGTAAGCACCACCTCGGAGCGATCCAATATGTAGGAGGCGTTCCTGTAAACTGTCATTTGATGTTCGATATGCATTTCAACAGACTCAACTGGGATGCCTGGCCTATTCAAAACTTCGAACAGCCTTGCCAGTTCAATTTCAGCCCGACTACGCTCTGATTCAATTTGCTTGATTTGTACTGGATCAGAAAGATCAACAATAAACTCCCTGCATCCCTTACCAGAATTCCCAGTCAGGCACTTAAGATGAAATTCACAAGGCTTCAAATTGATATCTCGGAAGCAATGCCCGAGCGGACCGTAATGTACGGTTTGCAGCATATCATTCAAGAAAATCTGCAGGTCCTCGGCGGGAACATCATTTTCAGACCACGTCTTGACCTTATTTGCCAGATCTCCAATAAATCGGGACTGCTCTGACAGCATCAGTTCACTGACTTTCGCGGCGCGCTCCTTTGCAGTCTGATGGTCATAGTGGTCGCCTTGGCCATCAGTCCTTCCCATCCACTTATTCACGATGCTTGCGGCCAAGCCAGCCCGGAAAAGTGAATTAGTTTGCCAATGCCGCCCCTTGTGAGTCTGAAACGTCTTTAAAATCTCTTCATCGACAGTAACGCCGTAGCGGATAAAAGCTGACTGCCCCTGCCTAGCTGGCTTTATTGCATACAATACGGAAAAATAACTAAGAATACATGGAATCTGCTCGTTATACACACCCCCAAGATTGCTTGGCACAACGAACAAATAGTCAGAAACTTTCTGGTTAATGCCAAGCGCGGCCGAACTGATCTCAACTCCTTCAGCCAAAAACTCCTCTCTAATCTCCTGGATTAGCTCGGAATTAACCTTAGTATTGACTGAAACAAAAGTATCTACGACTGCATCTTTAATGCTAGCCCGCTCAACTAAAAAACCAGATACGGCACGGTACTTTAGGCCAGAACTGACAGCCGAAGGCCTATAGAAGTGTTTTCGACCTTCGGAAATCCGCAGGAAGGAGTAAAAGCTACTCAAACTCCCACCAGCAATAGAAGTCATAGTTTTTTGGTTAAAGAGTTCTGGAAATAGATCCTCAGCATAATTTATCGGGATATACGTCTCGAAATCATACCCACCGCTAACGATGATACGCATCGCCGCCACTGCGTCGGCACAATTTAGATAGACCACTCTTTTTCCTTGCGGACAGGATTCGCCTGTGAAGGCAAAAGCCTCCACCGAAGTCATAATCTTAAACTTCAACCGCTCATTAAGAGCGTAGGTATCTTTGGATCGACTTCCTTCGGGCTTCCGCTCATGGAGCACCTCGAAGAACTCATCATAAAAAAACAAACCGCGCCTGAGTTCAATCAACTCAGCTATACGATTCTTGACATCACGCCCCTGCACATAATGTGTACGCTTTACTTTACCGAGGGGTTTAGAAACCACGTTAAAGCCATTGTTACTGTAAAACTTAAAGAGCGAACAAGAATCATGGGCTGTAGATGCGAAAGGTAAATACTCACGGAGCCTCTTAAGCTCGATCAGTTCATCATCAGGAAGGTGCTTCAGAACACGCAATCTGCTTTCAGTCGTTGAAACATTAGACTCTATCGCTTGAGAGAGGCGAGTTAGAGCAGACTCAACACTAAGATTAATCGTCTCTACCCTAGCTAGAAAGCGATCATCCAAGCTTTGTGCAAAGGTTCCATCTTCGATGCTCATGGCCCGCTTTCTGAAGGGTTCGCAAATGGCGTCAATCCTGTCCACTGCATCGCGCAATGCGGCTCTCCAGATGGTCGGTACATACCTAGCAACTGGCTCAGAGCCTTTTTCTGTCCATACCCGGCAATGCATCTCACCGTTCATCGTTAGCAGGCAGTTCTTAGGTAACCGCAGAACTTCTCCAATCCTTAGGCCCAGTCCATACTGAAATGCCTGAGTCAAAACCGAAAGCATATCCATTTGTGCGCGAAAGCTACCATCCCACTGCTCTTGTACAGCCCATTTCAAAGAGATAATTGCTTTCACTAACTCAGGAAGTGGCAACTTACGATCAAGCGCGACACGTCCATACTGATCCCGCTCCTGAAGATCTTTTGTCCCTATAAGATCAAAACCTTGAACTATCAAAGATGATTCGAAGAGAAATTTAATAAAGATATTTAACGAGCGACATGCCCCGGCAGGCGACTTGTAATTTGAACGAATAAACCCAAAAGTCTTCATGTAAAAAGATTGGCTCAGGTCTTGAAGACTAACAACACCCTGAGCGGCCATATACTTAAGAGATGAAGCTAGTTCAATCACGCGACCAGCAGTAACCTGCTTGCTTTCAGACCTTCTCTCCCAAAGATACGAAACTAAAAAAACCTTGTTTAGCAGTATCAACTCCGCATTGAGTTCACCACGAGCAAGCAAATATATTTTATGTCGGCCTTTATATAGCCAAGTAGAATCCTCCCAACTTGCCCCATTGAAACAACTAAGCTTGGAGAACCGCTTTTCCGCGCTGCGAGCGAGTCCCTTTAATTTTATCCGTAGCTCTTCATGCAAAATGTCCTTAACAGCTATATTTTGCATTCAGACTTCCTTGGTATTAATCAGCACAACGTCATGCCCTTCGGAGTAGGCAATTGCAGCGCGACAGCCGGCTATTGCCTGGTCAATAACCGAAACTACATTAGCGGTACTCACCGTTAGCAAATGATCCTTTCGGGCAACCAAGCCTTCCAGCGCACTTTCATGGGCTACAGTGTTCTTGTTTGGGCAAAACCTGTCGCATGAATAGCAAGCCACAGCCGGCTCTTCGAAACAGATTGAGCGAGATGCGCACTTTCCAATTACATTAAAGTTTCTTGGCTCACAAACGTGGCTATAGATATTGCCTTCGAGGTCACCCTCTCTCATCCAAGCTGCTGTGAATTGCTTCTGCTCAACTCGACTCAATGTGGCATTCTCTAGGATTTCCCACATCTCGTGCGTGAACCTGAAGTAGTGCTTAATACTATTCGTATCGTTGTGATCAAGTAGATCGGCGAGTTCTTCTGGGGTACAACCCGACATTACTGCTTGCGTACCCACGGTATAGCGAAATCTGTATGCACATAAATTGAATCGCTTACCGGTACGAGGCGACAATGGTAGCCTATGCTCATTTCCCCAGAGCATGTAGTTTATTTTACGAATCGATTTGTGATACACCACGGTCCGCTTCGACTGATCAGAAAAGTAGTCACTCGACAACCGCTCTACGTCGTCCCAATAGTGGCTGCCTAAGGAATTACCATCTCTTTCAAGATCCACAGGCTTGGGTGTAATGAAAATTGGAAGCTCTGCCGGATCGACTCCATCAGGAGTGGGAGCAGAATCTATGTAGGCCTGGATAAGATCTGCTGTTCTCTCGGTGAGAATTCGTGAACTAAATTGAGTTCGCCTATCACGTGATTTCTGCTTCACGCGTGGAACATTTATATAACGAATGCCAGTTTTGTTGTCCCTAATGAAATCCTTTCGTCTCAACAGGGAAATCTGAATTGGCCTCAACCCAAAGCACAAACACAGATCCAAAACCAAACGAAAACCCAGTGGAAGCGATTGCCTGTCCACTTGGGCCGACAGTAAGGAAATCTCCTCTTTGGTAAACGGACCTCTATCCTCGTCCATTACAAAGAGAGCTAGGTACGTATTTTGCTTGGACGCATAGTTACGTAGCTTTTGGAAGTCTTCATATACTTCAAGCGATAGATCTTCATAGCCGTGAAGCAACACAAACCTCAAAAACTCCTTGCAAGCAGAAATAAACTCGGCTTTATCTCTACCATCTAACGCAGGAAGATTATCCAAAAATTCATTGATGTGTATTCCCTTTGACATTTCACGGGCAAACACATCCAAAAACTTAAACTTCACCCGCACAGTTGAAGCATGATATCGCTCAATGATATAGCGTAGATAGCTCGTAGCGATCTCCCTCAACTCAAAATCCATCAGGTTCAGATATTGAGACTTGAGATACTCGAACTCACTGGTGTCATCTGGCAACTTTATTACCTGACGAAAGTCGCCATTATCATCAAACAACTCAATGTCGTAGCCCAAGCGACTTTTTACGAATGTGACGTCCTTCCACAAGTCTGGCTGGGCATCGGAGGCGGTCAGTATTCGCTGACTCTGGATAGTCTCCATTTAATTAGACACCTGATTTTGTAGAGTCTCTTGTTGAAGCAGGATTTGTAGCTCGGCCACTTTGGCTTGTATCGAGCCCTTGGCATAATGCTCAGGCATACTACTATTCCTAGCCCAGCCTCCTGCCGCTTCCTGGATGGGTGCCTTCATAGTTTTACGACTTAAGCCACACGCATTCTTGAACTTCTTATCCAGCGCTTGATTCAAAATATCATGGAATGTATTTCGCAGGCGATGTGGACTTAACAAGCCAGAAAACTCTGGATATTGTTGAACTAGTTCGTTCAGAATTGAATTTGGTGTTTGCACTGAAAGGGGTCGCCCATCTCGGTATGACAAAAACAAATAACTTGTTGACTGCCAACCGATGAATTCCTTTCTGACATTCACTATGTAGTGCTCGATCAGCGCAGCGAATTGATCATGCAATTCCACTTGCCTACCTAGCGTTTTGACGGATGGAGACTCTGCACGGGGATAATCAAAACTTTCTCTATTTTTGATGATGTCGTAATATTTTCGCCTACCTGTCAACTGGAAGTTATTCAGCTTCAACAGCAAGGTTTCACCCTTACGATTTCCGCCCAGCATCAAAAGAAGCAGAAGGATATAATTTCGCCACCTGACCTTATAAGTCTTCCAGGGGTTCAATCCGTTGTCGTCACTTGGGTCAATAATAGCGATGAATTTCGCTTGGAGTTCTGGAGCAAGGCCAATCTTGTCTTTCTTATCGCCTTTATAGGGTGCCTTCATATACAACTTGAAGCCCGCAGCCATCCGTTCATACAAGCGCTTAGCGATCTTCAGTTGCTCTAGGTTTCGCGCGCACCGTCCTTCATAGAACAACCATAGGTAGTCTATGAATTTTTTTGCGCAACGCATGCGTGCACTATACCAATTGGGATCTACTCGCTCGCCGGTCTGTTGTGCCAAGCCACAGTATGATGAAAGGGACTCTATCTCCCCAATTGTAAGAGGGCTAAGTTCAGCGATGCGCTGGATTAAATCTATTTTCTGAGTTTCGCAGAATCGATAAAGAATCAGAATGGCGCTCTGATCAACTCTTATTGTATTGGGCTTTGAACCATTATCGAATCGTTGCAAGGCATATGCGCCAGCAAACACATCAACCTGGTTATCCGAAGTTACTAACTTGAGTTTAAGACCGCCCAACTTTTCGAATACGACAGTTGTGAGCGAATAGACTGAATCCTTCAAATGAAACACCGTGCTTTTTGCGAGCGCGGCAGCCTATAGCCCAGGTAAGAGAGCGTCAATAATGAAACGTGTCCATTTCAATACGATCACTTTTTCTTTTGATTGCGGAATGAAACACTGTTTCAGGATTTTAGATCTAGGCAGAAAGAGAAAAGCCCCGGCTCGCGGGGCTTTTCAGAACTTATCCACAGAAAATGAAACAATCAATGCCTAATTGACGGCATCTTTCAGCGATTTGCCCGGTTTGAAGGCGACAGTATTGCTGGCCTTGATCTTGACCGGCTGACCCGTCTGCGGGTTCTTGCCAGTGCGGGCACCACGATGACGTTGCAGGAAGGTGCCGAAGCCCACCAGCGTTACGCTGTCCTTGCGGTTCAGCGCGTTGGTGATTTCTTCGAGCACCGCATTGAGTACGCGATTGGCCTGATCCTTGGTGAGATCGGCCTTTTCGGCGATGGCGGCGGCGAGTTCCGGTTTACGCATAGATGCCTCATTGACGGTTTGTTGTTTTTGTGTCCGTGCTGTTCGTCCAGAACAGCGCCCAAGGCGCCGCAACGGCTCTGCGCTGCGGCAGACCACGGGGAGGATGGCACGCCGATTGGCACTCCGCCAGTGTCCTCAGCGGGAATTCCGAAAGAACAGAAGGATTAATCCGACAGAAGGGCTGACATTTATGCCAGAAGCGGCGGCAGCTCCCGGTTCAGGGCCAGTTTCTCCTGCACCGCGGCCCCAGTGAGGGCATAGCCGAGCAGGCTTCCAGCCGCATCGCGGTAAAGCGCCTTGATGTCCGCCCCGGAGCCCTCAACCGTCCAGTTGCCATCCGTGCCACGGGGCGGCGGCGACACCACCAGCGGGCAGACCGGGGTTTTCACCGTGACCGGCATTGCGCCGTACGCCACCGCAGTAGGCGTGCCCGCCAGGGTCTGTGCCAGCGCGCGGGCGCAGGCCATCAGCGGCATCACGTAAAGCAGGTTGAGGCCGTCGACCTCGGCGCAATCGCCCAGGGCGTAGATGTTCGCGTGGGACGTGCGCAGCTGGCGGTCCACCGCCACGCCCCGGTTTACCGCGAGCCCGGCGGCGGCGGCCAGTTCGGTGCGCGGACGCAAGCCAACAGCGGACACCACCAGGTCACAGGCGATCTGGGTGCCATCGGAGAGCAGCGCCTCCAGGCCGTTCTCGCCGCGATCCAGACGGGCCAGCACCGGACCGAGGTGGAAACGCGCGCCGAGGCTTTCCAGCCCGGCCTGCACCGCAGACGCGGCAGCCGAATGCAGCAGACCCGGCATCACCTGCTCGCAGGGCGCGACCAGCTCCACTTCCAGGCCACCCAGGCTGAGGTCGTTGGCGAACTCGCAACCGATCAGGCCAGCGCCGAGGATCAATACCCGGCGCTTGCCCGCCGCAGCGGTGCGGAAGCGAGCATAGTCTTCCAGGTCGTTGATCGGGAAGATCGCATCCTGGGCATCGCCCTCGACCGGTACGCGGATGGTGTCCGCTCCCCAGGCGAGCACGAGATCGCGATAGGGCACGGCTTCCTCGCCTATCCACAGGCGCTGGTGACCCGGGTCTATGCCGGTGATGCGCGTGTGGGTGCGGATTTCCGCCTTGAGCTGCTCGGCCATGGCGCCGGCCTCGGCCATGGCCAGGCCATCGGCGTCCTTGTTCTTGCCGAAACCGGTGGAAAGCATCGGCTTGGAGTAGGAGCGGCCATCGTCGGCACTGATCAGGAGCAGCGGGGTTTCGCTGTCCAGCTTGCGAAACTCCTTGGCCAGGTTGTAACCGGCCAGGCCGGTGCCGACTATTACCACGGGTGCACTCATTGCTCACTCCTGCTCGCGAAACGACGCGACGGCCCCGAGGCCGTCGCTTGAATGGGGGTTGAATGGCGGGATCAGGCGATCTCGATCATCTCGAAATCGATCTTGCCGACGCCGCAATCGGGGCAGACCCAGTCCGGCGGAATGTCTTCCCAGCGCGTGCCGGGTGCGATGCCCTCTTCGGGCAGCCCCTCGGCTTCGTCGTAGATGAAACCGCAGACAACGCATTGCCACTTGCGCATGACCACCTCCGCCGGCGCGGAAAGCCGTACTGAACCTACTCCAATCAACCGGCGACCGCCAAGCGCCACCGGACCAGTCCAGACAGAGGATAGGCTCTTATTTCGGACACAAATAAGCCGGCCCATGGCCGGCTTATTCAGTGCGGGGATCAGTTGATTTCGATCATCTCGAAATCCAGCTTGCCCACGCCGCAGTCGGGGCAGATCCAGTCCTGCGGAACGTCCTCCCAACGGGTGCCGGCGGCGATGCCGTCATCCGGCCAGCCCTGGGATTCGTCGTAGACCAGGCCACATACCACGCATTGCCACTTCTTCATCACTCAGCTCTCCGCACAATCAGGTGTTCTCGAACCGCAGCCTCTGGCGGGCGTTTCCGGTCGCGTCAGGGGCGCTTTTTACTGGTTTATCCCCCCCCCGGGCAAGAGGCAGCCGACAGGCACCGACCGTGCTAATCTGCGCCGTCTTCCATCGCCCAAGCCCCGTCCGTGCCCCACGCAGCCCTCGTCCATCCGCCCCGCTGGCTCACCGCCGCCCAGCTCCATCCCGCTCCGGCCGCCAGCGTCCGCGACTGGCTGTTCGACCAGGGCTCGCTGACCCGCCGGCTGACCGCACTTTCCGATAACGCCTTCAGCGTCACGCCGCTGGAAGAAGGCTGGCAGAACCTGCGCAGCGACGAATGCGCTGCCCTTGGCATTCCCGCCGGTAGCCAGGGCTGGGTGCGCGAGGTGTACCTGCGCGGCCACGGCGAGATCTGGGTGTTCGCCCGCAGCGTGGCAGCTCGCGCCGCATTGGAAGGTTCCGGACTGGACCTGCATCAGCTCGGCAGCCGCTCTCTCGGCGAGCTGCTGTTCAGCGACCGCGCCTTCGACCGCGGCGCCATCGAAGTCACCCGCTATCCGGCCGCCCTGCTGCCGGTGGCCGTGCGCGCCGAACGCCTGTGGGGCCGCCGGTCATGTTTTTCGCGGGGTGCACTGGGGGTGCTGGTGGCGGAGATCTTCCTCCCTGCACTGTGGCGCCAGGCGGGCATCGAGGCCTTATAATCCGGCGCTTCGACGGGAGAGCCGGAGAGCCACCTGTGTACCTGACCCTGCTGCAATCGCTGAACCGCCTGCATCCCCGCGCCATGGATTTCATCCAGCTGACCCGGCTGGACAAGCCCATTGGTATCTACCTGCTGCTCTGGCCGACCCTCTGGGCCCTGTGGATTGCCGGTGAAGGCAGCCCCAGCCTGGCCAACCTGGTGATCTTCGTCCTCGGCGTGAACCTGATGCGCGCCGCCGGCTGCGTGATCAACGACTACGCCGACCGCAACTTCGACGGCCACGTCACCCGCACCCGGGCGCGCCCCATGGCCAGCGGCCGGGTGAGCCCGCGCGAAGCGCTGGTGTTCTTCTTCATCCTGGTGGCCATCAGCTTCGTTCTGGTGCTGTTCACCAACACCACCACCATCTGGCTGTCTTTCGGCGGCCTGGCACTCGCCGCCTGCTACCCCTTCATGAAGCGCTACACCTACTACCCGCAAGTAGTCCTGGGCGCGGCATTCTCCTGGGGCATGCCAATGGCCTTCACCGCGGAAACCGGTGAGCTGCCGGCCGCAGCCTGGCTGCTGTATATCGCCAACCTGCTGTGGACCGTGGCCTACGACACCTACTACGCCATGACGGATCGCGAGGACGACCTGAAGATCGGGGTCAAATCCACTGCGATCCTCTTCGGCGACGCCGATCGCCTGATCATCGTGATTCTGCAGGGACTGGCATTGCTCTGCCTCGTCCTGGCGGGAGGCCGCTTCGAGCTGGGGACAAGTTTCTACGTCGGGCTGATGGTTGCAGCCGCGTGCTTCGCCTGGGAGTTCTACAGCACCCGCACGCGTGATCCACAGGCGTGCTTCAAGGCCTTCCTGCACAACCACTGGGCGGGCCTGGCCATCTTCGCCGGCATCGTCGCCGACTACGCGCTGCGCTGAGGCGCAGCGCGCAGGTCACCTGCTCAACCGACCGGTTGAAAACCCCGGATCGATTGTCGGCGACTAGTAAGCTTCGGGCTTGGCGACGTGCCACACCCCCATCTTGCCGTCGCCGGTGACTTCGCCGGCTTTCTTGTCCATGACGAAGGTGTATAGCGGCTTGCCGTCGTAAGCCCACTGCATGGAACCGTCGTCACGCTTGACCACGCTCCACTCGCCATCGGCCTTGGCGCTGGCATCGGCCATCAGTGGCGGCCAGTTTTCTGCGCACTGGCCGTTGCAGGCGGACTTGCCGTCGGAGTCCTTGTCGTAGGTGTAAAGCGTCATGCCCTTGGCATCCACCAGCATGCCGTCCTTCTCCATTGCCGGCTCGGCCGCCAGACCCAACAGGGGCCAGCTCAGCAACGCGCCGGCAAGCAGCGGAACGACTCGGGGGAACATTCTTCTCATTTTTCTAGCCTCTCCTCGGAATGAACAGCGAAAGCCTGGCGGCAGCTGGATCACGGCTTGAGGTCACAGCAGCACAGGACAGATGGAGCCACGAACACCCATCAGGGCGATGGGGTCCTGTGCCAGGCTCCAGGCCGCCCCAGGTTAGTGGCGGCCTCAATCAGAATAGACGAGCCCCATTCCACTGAGTTCCATGTCAAATGGTGGATCGGCAAGGGACTGCCAAGGTCCTAACACTCAGGTGTCACATCCCTGCAATAATTCCGTTATCTAATGCGGCGCAATCAGTCAAACACGCGACCTTTCTTGAGGCTTGAACATGGTTGGCAAGAACATCCTGATAGTCGACGACGAAGCGCCGATCCGCGAGATGATCGCCGTCGCCCTGGAGATGGCCGGCTACGACTGCCTGGAAGCCGAAAACACCCAGCAGGCGCACGCCGTCATCGTCGATCGCAAACCCGATCTGATCCTCCTCGACTGGATGTTGCCCGGCACGTCCGGCATCGAGCTGGCTCGCCGCCTTAAGCGCGACGACCTGACCAGCGACATCCCGATCATCATGCTCACGGCCAAGGGCGAAGAGGACAACAAGATCCAGGGCCTGGAAGTCGGCGCTGACGACTACATCACCAAGCCCTTCTCCCCGCGCGAGCTGGTGGCACGCCTGAAGGCCGTACTGCGTCGTGCCGGCCCCAGCGACAGCGAAGCGCCGATCGCCATCGGCGGCCTCCTGCTGGACCCGATCAGCCACCGCGTGACCATCGACGGCAAGCCTGCCGAGATGGGGCCCACCGAATACCGTCTGCTGCAGTTCTTCATGACCCACCAGGAGCGCGCCTACACCCGTGGCCAGTTGCTGGACCAGGTATGGGGCGGCAACGTCTACGTCGAGGAGCGTACCGTCGACGTGCACATCCGGCGCCTGCGCAAGGCCCTCGGCGAGGTATACGAAAATCTGGTTCAGACCGTTCGCGGCACCGGCTATCGTTTCTCCACGAAAAGCTGAACCCGCCCTCCCACAAGGACGCGATAGGTGAATCAAGACTGGCGCGGCGTCGTTATCCGCCGCCTGCTTCTGCTGATCGGTGCCTGCCTGCTGGTGGGGCTGGTCACCGGCCACTATGCCTGGGCCCTGGTAGTCGGCCTTGGCGCCTACCTCGGCTGGACCCTGGCGCAACTGCTGCGCCTGTACACATGGCTCAAGGAACACAGGCCTGATGAACCGCCGCCGGACGGCTACGGCTTGTGGGGCGAGGTGTTCGACAGCATCTATCACCTCCAGCGCCGCGACCAGCGCGTGCGCGGCCGCCTGCAGGCGGTGATCGACCGCGTGCAGGAGTCCACCGCCGCCCTGAAGGACGCCGTGGTGATGCTCGACAGCGACGGCAACCTCGACTGGTGGAACCGCGCCGCAGAGACCCTGCTGGGCCTGAAAACGCCCCAGGACAGCGGCCAGCCGGCGACCAACCTGATCCGCCATCCGCGCTTCAAGGAATACTTCGAGCAGGGCAAGTACAACGAACCCCTGGACCTGCCCTCGCCGGTCAACGACCGCCTGCGCCTGCAGTTCCACATCACCAAGTACGGCAACAGCGAGCACCTGATGCTGGTGCGCGACGTCACCCGACTCCACCAGCTGGAGCAGATGCGCAAGGACTTCGTTGCCAACGTCTCCCACGAGCTGCGCACACCGCTTACGGTGATCGCCGGCTACCTGGAAACCCTGCTGGACAACGTCGAGGACGTGAACCCGCGCTGGACCCGCGCGCTGCAGCAGATGAGCCAGCAGGGCAAGCGCATGCAGAACCTGCTCAACGACCTGCTGCTGCTGGCCAAGCTGGAAGCCACCGACTATCCCTCGGACAACCAGCCCGTGGCGGTGGACCTGATGCTGCTGCAGATCAAGGCCGACGCCGTCGCCCTGTCCGGCAACCGCCACCACCGCATCAGCCTGGAAGCCGACCACAACTTCAAGCTCCGCGGCAGCGAGGCGGAACTGCGCAGCGCCTTCTCCAACCTGGTGTTCAACGCCGTGAAATACACGCCCGACGAAGGCGAGATCCGTATCCGCTGGTGGGGCGACGAAACCGCCGCGCACCTTTCCGTGCAGGACAGCGGCATCGGTATCGAGACCAAGCACCTGCCGCGCCTGACCGAACGCTTCTACCGCGTCGACTCCAGCCGCAACAGCAGCACCGGGGGCACCGGTCTGGGCCTGGCTATCGTCAAGCATGTGCTGATCCGCCATCGCGGCCGCCTCGACATCAGCTCGGTGCTCAACCACGGCAGTACCTTCACCTGCCATTTCCCCAGCAGCCAGGTGGTCCGGCGCAGCTGAATGCCCAGGCACCCCGACTTGCAAACTCGGGGTGCAGCATTCAACCTTAGCCGTTCCTTCGTCAGCAAAAGCCCTCCATGGACCCTTCCCCTAGTAGTAACTTCCTCAGTTACTTTGCCGATTTCGGCCTGATTCTCTTTGCGCTTTTCCTCGTGGTGCTCAACGGCTTCTTCGTTGCCGCCGAATTCGCCATGGTCAAGCTGCGCTCCACCCGCGTCGAATCCATCGCCGACAAGCACGGCTGGCGGGGTCGCATCCTGCGCACCGTACACAACCAGCTGGACGCGTACCTGTCGGCCTGCCAACTGGGCATCACCCTGGCTTCGCTGGGCCTCGGCTGGGTCGGTGAACCGGCCTTCGCCCACCTGCTCGGCCCGGTACTGGAATACGCCGGTATCGACTCGCCGAAGCTGCTCCACGGCATCGCCTTCTTCACCGCCTTCTTCATCATTTCGTACCTGCACATCGTGGTCGGCGAGCTCGCACCCAAATCCTGGGCCATCCGCAAGCCGGAGCTGCTGTCGCTGTGGACCGCCGTGCCGCTCTACCTCTTCTACTGGCTGATGTACCCGGCCATCTGGCTGCTCAACGCCAGTGCCAACACCATCCTGCGCATCGCAGGGCAAGGCGAGCCCGGCCCGCACCACGAGCATCACTACAGCCGCGACGAACTGAAGCTGATCCTGCACTCCAGCCGCGCCCGCGACCCCAGCGACCAGGGCATGCGCGTACTGGCCTCGGCCGTGGAACTGGGCGAACTGGAAGTGGTGGATTGGGCCAACTCGCGCGAAGACCTGATCTTCCTCGAGCACGACGCACCGCTGGCGGACATCCTCAGCGTGATCCGCCGCCACAAGTACAGCCGCTATCCGGTGCATG
Organism: Metapseudomonas resinovorans; assembly: GCF_002003485.1. Lineage (GTDB taxonomy): Bacteria > Pseudomonadota > Gammaproteobacteria > Pseudomonadales > Pseudomonadaceae > Metapseudomonas > Metapseudomonas resinovorans_D. Next base: position 745 of record NZ_BDMA01000053.1, on the reverse strand, counting down.
ACGAACAGAAAGGCGAGTTCATCGGCGTCCTGCACATCAAGGACCTGCTGCTGGCCTTGTCGGCGCTGGACAGCCTGCCGGAGAGCTTCGACCTCGCCGAACTCACCCATCCGCTGGAGCGCGTCACCAAGCACATGCCGCTGTCGCGCCTGCTGGAGCAATTCCGCCAGGGCGGCGCGCACTTCGCCGTGGTCGAGGAAGCCGACGGCAAGGTGGTGGGCTTCCTGACCATGGAAGACGTGCTGGAAGTGCTGGTTGGCGATATCCAGGACGAACACCGCAAGACCGAACGCGGCGTGCTGGCCTACCAGCCGGGCAAGCTGCTGGTGCGTGGCGACACCCCGCTGTTCAAGGTGGAACGCCTGCTCGGTATCGATCTCGATCACGTGGAAGCCGACACCCTCGCCGGCCTGATCTACGAGAGCCTGAACCGCGTGCCGGAAGAGGAAGAAGTGCTGGAAACCGACGGCCTGCGCATCATCGTGAAGAAGATGAAAGGCCCGAAGATCGTCCTCGCCAAGGTGCTCAAGCTCGACTGAGCACCACATCCGCAGGTTGGGCAGAGCGCAGCGAAGCCCAACGACGGTGTATTCGGCGGAGACCAGTGTTGGGCTTCGCGTAGCTCAGCCGCAACCTACGCCAATCCCACCCCTTACTCCCTGCACACCGCGAAGTGCCGAAGTCGATCCCGGAATCGGTGCGCACAGTGTTCAGCCGGGATACATGGGTAACGCCTGTCGGGGGA
>NZ_BDMA01000052.1:0-321 GCF_002003485.1 Metapseudomonas resinovorans | reverse complement strand
ACGTCTTCGGTTGAGATCAACTCGATTGCCAAGGGTTTTCCCTCCAGCAACTGTTGCCAGCGTTCCAGTTCCTGCTCAATCAGCGGACGCAAGGCGACACTGAAAGGTTGAGTACTCTCGGGCACTCGCGCCAGTTCCAACAGGGCGGTCATTTGCCGCGTGATATCCGCAGCGTTATGCCGAATATGCTCGGTTATCGTCAGTAACTTGGGATGATTCTTCAACCGCCTTCCCAGCACCTCTGCGGCGGCAAGCATTATCGTCAGTGGCGTACGCAGTTCATGACTGACGTCAGCCGTGAACCAGCGCTCACGCTGGAGC